>DATDAS010000099.1:0-49385 GCA_036525315.1 Allosphingosinicella sp. | reverse complement strand
TGGCCGAGGCCACCCGACAGGATGTCAGCTCCGCCCATGCCGTTGAGCATGTTGTTGGCGCCGTTGCCGGTGATCGCGTTGGCGAGGCCGTTGCCGGTGCCATTGAGGGCGCCCGCGAGCAGGACGAGATGCTCGACATTGGCGCCCAGGGTGAAGCTGACCGAGGACTGCACGCTGTCCGTGCCCGCGCTCGTCGCTTCGGTGGCGAGATCGCCAACATTGTCGATGATGTAGAGGTCGTCGCCGAGGCCTCCGGCCATGCCGTCCGCACCGCCCTTGCCGTCGAGCGTGTTGGCGGCATCGTTGCCGGTCAGGCCGTTGGCGAGGCCGTTGCCGGTGCCGGTGGCGGCGCCGGCGAGGAGGACGAGATTCTCGACCCAGTCGCCGAGCGTGTAATTGATCGCGCTGCGCACCGTGTCGGTGCCGGAGCCGTTCTGCTCGCTGACCGAGTCACCGCCATTGTCGACGACAAAGGTGTCGTTGCCCAGGCCGCCGATCATCAGGTCGGTGCCGACGCCGCCGTCGAGGACGTTGTCGCCGCTGTTGCCGGTGACGATGTTGGCAAGGCCGTTGCCGGTACCGTTAATCGAGGCGGTGCCGGTCAGGGTCAGCCGTTCCACCTCGCTTCCGATCGTGTAGCTGACGCTGCTCTCGGCGGTATCGGTGCCGCCGACCACCGCCTCGACGATCGTGTCGCCCACATTGTCCACGATGAACGTGTCGCTGCCGCCTCCGCCGTTCATCACATCGGCCCCCAGGCCGCCGTCGAGGCGGTTGGCCGCGCCGTTGCCGGTGATCGAATTGACGAGAGAATTGCCGGTGCCGTCGATCGCGGACCCGCCGGTCAAGACCAGATTCTCGATATTGTCCGGCAGCGTGTAGGTGAAGGCGCTCTCGACCGTGTCGGTTCCGCCGCCCGCATTCTCGACGATGCTGTCGACCGTGTCGAAAACGAAGGTGTCGTCGCCCAGGCCGCCGATCAGCTGGTCCGCGCCCAGTCCGCCGATCAGCCGGTCGTTGTCCGTCCCGCCGTCCAGCACGTTGGCCGCCTCGTTTCCGGTGATCGCGTTGGCGAGCGCGTTGCCGGTGCCGTTGATCGCTGCGGAGCCCGTAAGCGTCAGGTTCTCGACCTCGTCGCCCAGTGCGAAGCCGATCGAGCTCTCGACCAGGTCCACGCCCTCGCCGGCCGCCTCACTCGCCATGTCGCCGGCATTGTCGACCAGGAAAACATCGTTGCCGATGCCGCCGACCATCAGATCGGCACCGGCGCGTCCGTCGAGAGAATCGTTGCCGGCCAGCCCGCGAAGCTCATCGTCACCCGCCGTACCGACGAGGACGTCGTCATTCGCGGTCCCGCTGATCACCGGCGGCTGAAGGATGAAATCGGCAAGCGCCAGGCTGCCGTAGACGCGCAGCGTCATCGTGCCGGACGGAGCCTGCACGGTGACGAGATTGTAAGCCGAATTGTCGCTCGCGTCGGTTGCCGAAACCCAGGTCACCGACGTTGGCGCTATTGCACTCAGGTCGATCCTGTCGATGCCCGACTGGAAGTTGCGGATCCGGTCCGTCTGTTCGCTGGTGGAATCCGCGACTGAGGCGAACACGAAACTATCCGCTCCGCCGCGACCGTCGAGATTGTTGAGGGTAGCCCCGGCCCAGATGCTCTGGGCGAATTCGTTGCCGGTCAGGTCGATCGGGTTGAAGGCGTCGGTGGCCGCTTTGAGTATTTCGACCTCGGCGCCGGCGGTGAGAACGTAGGAGTTTCGGGCGATGACCGTGTCGCGGCCGCCGCCAGCGGCCTCCACCACGACATCCTCGCTGCCGTCCACGATGAAGACGTCGTCGCCTCCGTAACCGATGAATCGGTCCCTCCCGCCAAATTCTCCGCCGAGCGGATCGTTCGTTCGCCCCCCGTCGAGGATGTTGTTGCCGGCATTGCCGATGATCAGATTGTCCTTGGTGTTCCCGGTGAGGTTGATCGCCTCGGTGCCCGCCGCATTCGCAGTCTCGAGCCGCTCAACGAAGACCTGCTGGCCCAGAGTGAAGCTCGTCGAGGCGATCAGGACGTCATAGCCCTCGGCGAACTTCTCCCAGACGTAGTCCCCGGAATCGTCGACGATATAGACGTCGTCGCCGCGTCCGCCGGTCATCTGGTCTGCCCCGGTCCCGCCGTCCAGCCGGTCGTTGCCGTCCTGCCCGGCGAGGGTGTCCATGCCGGCGAGTCCGATGATCGAATCGTCGCCGTCTCCGCCGAGGATGACGTTTCCGTCCTCGTCTCCGGCAAGGCTGTCGGCCACCGGGGTGCCGACAATCTCGTTGCCGAGGATGAAATCCGACAGGAAGAGCTTCCCGGTGACCCGGATGGTCATGGTTCCGGAAGCGGTCTGGATCGTGGCTACGTTGCTGATGGCGAAGCCCTGCCAATAGCCGAGCATCGTCTCCTGCAGGCTGACCGAGGTCGGGGCGACCGCCCTCAGGTCGATCCTGTCGTCGCCGGTACGGAAATCCGAGAGCTGGTCCGAAGCGCCTGAGACCGAGTCCGAAGACGCGAGGTAGACGAAGACGTCCCTGCCATCGCCGCCGCCAAGCGTGTCGGCGCCTCCGCCGCCGGTAATGACATCGTCTCCGCCTTCACCGATGATCTCGTTCCAGCCGCTGTTGCCGATGATGACGTTGGCGAGATCGTTGCCGCTGGCGAAGATGTGAGCGCCGCCCAGCATGGTGAGGTTCTCGACATAGGCCTGAAGCCGCTGCGAGGCGCTGGTTCGAAGCTCGTCCACCCCTTCGCCGCCGAACTCGACGATCCGGTCCTCATAGGCGTCGGCGAAATAGACGTCGTTTCCGGCGCCGCCGCGCATCTGGTCCGAGCCGGCGCCTCCGTCGAGCAGGTCGGCGCCGATGCTCCCCTCGAGCACGTCGTTTCCGCCCGCGCCATTGAGCTGCGAGCCGGCGAGGGTGGCGAAGAGGATCTCATCCGCGCCCGTGCCCGTCATCGCCGCGCCTCGGGGCGCGGTGATGACGTCCGAGACAGCGATGGTGCCGCCTACCCGGATCGTGACGGTTCCGGCCGCGGTGACCGCATTCACCATGGTGAAGCCGCCCGAGGCCGCAAGCGTGACGGAGCTCGGGCTCAGCGCGCTCAGGTCGATCCAATCGGTTCCGGACACGAAGTCGGCGATGGTGTCGAAGGCGCCGCTGCTGGAATCCCCAACCGCATGATAGGAGAAGACGTCGCCGCCGGCGCCGCCGGCAAGGCTGTCGGCCCCACCGCCGCCTGCAATATAGTCGATACCGTCGCCGCCGGAGAGATCGTCGCTTCCATCGCTCCCGAGCAGGGTATCGTTGCCCGCTCCGCCGCTGACGGCGCCCGTCTGAACACCTCCACGTCCATCGAAGAGATCGTGCCCGTCGCCCAGGGCGACCATGCCGTCGATCAGGCCCCGGTTGCGCACCGCATCCTCGTTGATGCCGCCCCGGATGTCGCCGATCCAGGTGCCGCCAGCCTGGTTGAACAGCAGGTTCAGGCCGAGATCCATGTCGAAATCGCCTTCGACACGGCCGCTATTGTAGGCGTGGACACCGGTGATACCGCCTACCGACGTCGCGTAAGCCTTGATCGCGATGTCGGCGACGATCGTGCCGCTATTGTCCACTCGCGCGAACGCATAATGGTTGGTCGAATCCCGGAACATGACGATCCCGATGGATTCGATCGCTGTCAGCGATACGGCGTGGATGGTGCCGCTGTTGCTGATCGTGACCCGGCTGGCCTGGCCAACGCGGACCCCCGCGATCCCATGCGCATATTCGGCTGTCGCGCCCTGCGCGTAAATGAAGCCCTGATTGTCGAGGCTGCCGTATGTGCCGACATAGGTGGCCCAGACTTCACCGGTCGAGATCGCCTCGACGGTTCCGGTGTTGACGAGATTTGCGGAAGCGGCGCCGTACACCTGCGAATAGCTGGTCCCGGTCGCCTCGGATATCGCCCGGATGACTCCATGATTGATCACGACCGCATTGTCGAAGGCGGGTCCGGTCGAGGCGTTGACCCCGTAGGCGAGATGGGAGGCCGGGCCGACATAGGACTCGATCAGCCCGCGGTTGACCAGGGTCGCCGAGCCTGTCCACGGGAAGTCGACCGTAACCTGGACTCCGATTGCCTCCGAGCCGATCGCGTTGGCGCGGATCATCCCGTGATTGGTTAGGACGACATGATCGTCCTCGCCGGCCGTGAGCGTCACTGCATGGTCGTCAATCCGTATCTGCCGGTGCGCGTCCACCGTCGCGTCGTCCGTATATGCGACCGTTCCCCCGCTCGTGACCTGCTGGTCCGCTTCGTCGATGCCTGCCACTCGGATGGTGATCGTGTCAGTCCGGACTATGCCGTTCTGCAGGTACGTGTAGGTGAACCGGTCGTCGGCGGTTTGCCCGGCGCCAAGGGCATTCGTATCGGGATCCTGATGGTCGAGCCGGTAGATGAAGCTGCCATCTGAATTGAGCAGCAGCGCTCCATAGGTGCCCTGGAACCAGGTGCCCGTGCCCGTCGAAGATCTGCTCGCGCGCGCGATCCCCTGCACGCCGGACTGCGCTGTGCCGGCGGCATCGGTCGTGGCCGCGTCGTTGCGCTCGGCGACCGACAAGACGATCGGCATTCAATTTCCCCCACCCGGATGTCGGCCGATTTCGCTTCAGGCCTGCTCTGAGCGGCAGTCTAGCCCGGAAAAGTGTTTCCTGCTAGTGCTTTAAGGGTGGACGGACACTCACGTGGACCCGCCCTCACTCCCATTCGATCGTCCCCGGCGGCTTCGAAGTATAATCGTAGACCACCCGGTTGATCCCGCGCACCTCGTTGATGATCCGGGTGGCGGTTCGGCTGAGGAAGGCGGAGTCGAACGGATAGACGTCGGCGGTCATTCCGTCGGTCGAGGTCACGGCGCGAAGCGCGCAGACATGATCGTAGGTTCGCCCGTCGCCCATCACTCCGACCGTCTTCACCGGCAGAAGGACGGCGAAGGCCTGCCAGATCGCGTCATACAGGCCGGCGTTCCTTATCTCCTCGAGATAGATGGCGTCGGCGCGGCGCAATATGTCGCATCTGTCCCTGGAGACCTCGCCCGGGATCCGGATCGCGAGGCCGGGGCCGGGGAAGGGGTGGCGGCCGACGAAGGCCTCGGGAAGGCCGAGCTCGCGGCCGAGCACGCGCACCTCGTCCTTGAACAGTTCGCGAAGCGGCTCGACCAGCTTCATGTTCATCCGCTCGGGCAGTCCGCCGACATTGTGGTGGCTCTTGATCGTGACCGAGGGGCCGCCGGTGAAGCTCACGCTCTCGATCACGTCGGGATAGAGAGTGCCCTGGGCAAGGAAATCGGCGCCGCCGATCCGCTGCGCCTCCTCCTCGAATATGTCGATGAAGGTCTTGCCGATGAACTTGCGCTTGTCCTCGGGGTCGGTGAGGCCGGCGAGGCCGCCCAGGAACAGGTCCTCCGCGTCCACATGGACGAGCGGGATGTTGTAATGGTTTCGGAACAGGCTGACGACCTGCTCGGCCTCGCCCGATCGCATCAGCCCATGATCGACGAAGACGCAGGTCAGCCGGTCGCGTATCGCCTCGTGGATCAGGACTGCGGCGACCGCGCTGTCCACGCCGCCCGAGAGGCCGCAGATCACCCGGCCGTCGGGGCCCACCTGCTCGCGTATCTCGGCGATCTTGGTGGCCCGGAACTCGGCCATGGTCCAGTCGCCGGGAAGGCCGCACACGTGGCGGACGAAATTGGCGATCAGCCGGTGGCCGTCGGGCGTGTGGACGACCTCGGGGTGGAACATCAGGCTGAAGAATCGCCGCTTCTCGTCAACCGCGACCGCATAGGGCGCGCCTTCGGACGAGGCGACCACCTCGAAGCCCTCGGGAAGCCGCTCGACCCGGTCGCCATGGCTCATCCACACCTGGTGGGTCTCGCCCGGCGCCCAGAGGCCGTCGAACAAAGACGACTGACCGGTGACGTTGATGAAGGCTCGCCCGAACTCCTTGTTGTCGGAAGGGGCCACCTCGCCGCCGAGCTGGTGCGCCATGGTCTGCTGGCCGTAGCAGATCGCCAGGATCGGAACGCCCGCCTCGAACAGCTGCTGGGGCGCCCTCGGGCTGTCCTCCCACATCACCGACGAGGGCCCGCCGGAGAGGATGATCCCCCTGGGCCTCATCCGTTCGAAGGCCTCGGCGGCGCGGCTGAACGGAGCGATCTCGCTATAGACCCCGGCCTCGCGCACCCGGCGGGCGATGAGCTGGGTCACCTGGCTCCCGAAATCGACGATCAGGATGGAATCGGCTGGTTGGACGGCCATCGGGAGCGGGGGCTTTCAGGCAAAAAGAATGCGCGCGAACCGTTAAGGTCCGCGCGCATCCCTGTCCAGCAGACCCCCGGGCATACTCAAAGCGCCCGGGGGAGGCCGTTCAGTCAGTAGCGGCGATAGCCGTCATTGTAGCCGTAGTTGCCGCGGTCATTCACCTTGAAGTTGGTGATCCGGCCATTGCCCCGCACGGTGCAGGTGAAGCCGTCGCGGTCGCCGCGATCGTAGTCGTTGCGGCCGTAATCGCGGTCGTAGCGCCGGTCGTAGCCGCGATCGTAGCGGTCATAGCCCGCCTGGATCACGCCACGGACGCGGTAGCTGTTATTGCCGCGGCGATCGACGTCGGTGATCTGAACCTGGCCGCGGCCGTAACGCTCGGCCTCACGGCCGCAGGCGTTGACGGCATAGGTGTAATCGTCGCGGTAACGGTTGCGATAGCCGTAGCCGTAACGGCTGCCGTCATTGCCGATGGCGGCCGTGATCGCGGCGATTCCGCCGAGGATCGCGACTCCCGTGGCGATGTCGCCGGCGTCGATGCCGCTGTCGCGGTGACGATATTGAGCCGAGGCAGGCGCCGCGGCCGTGACGGTGAGCATCGCCGCGGCGGCGGCCCCCGTGATGAATTTCGAAACAGCCTTCATGGCAAACCTCCTGTCGAACCACCCCCGAAAGCGATCGGGGCAACGACTCGGTTCTACGAGCCCGGCGCTGACCTGCCCCTGAACCCGTTTGTCGGCTTTTGTTCATGTTTGAGGTCGTTTCGATGAACGAAACCCCTCTGCGGCGGCGCGATTGGCAGGGCCCGGGCGCAGGCCTCCCGCGCTTGCCCGGGCTTCCGTGCCGGTCAGATCTCGGCCGGGCCGCTCCGGAAGCTGTAGATCCGCCCGTTTCGGACGGTGCACAGGAAGGATTCGCTTCCGCCGTCGCGCTCGACGATGCCTTCCACCGTATAATAGCCCTTGGCCTTCTGGACCCGCAGGATGTCGGCGACCCGGCCCTCGCCCCGGAATTCGGCCTCGTCCGAGCAGTCGCCGACGGCCCTGTCCTGCTTCTCTCTCTTGGCACGGGTGATCGCGGAGGCGATCGCGGCGATCCCGCCGACCAGGGCCGCTCCGGCGACCACGTCGTCCACGTCGACCCCGTCGTCATGATGGTGGCGGTATCCCCGCCGGGCGTCGGCTGGGCCGGCGAAGCTGACCGTCAGCAGGGCCGCGGCGGCGGCGAACATGATCCCCTTCGAAGCTCTCATCATCCCGGCTCCCTCGATCCCGATGCGAGATCGTTACGCACCCGGTCCTGACTTCAGGATGAACGTTTTTCAGAGGACCGCCCGGACCTCCATCCCGCCATGGTGGACGATGAAGGCCCAGATGTCGGCACATTCCTCGATGATCTTCCCGGTCGTCTTGCGCGATCCGGGGGTGCTGCGGCCCAGCCCTTGTTCCCGCGCTTTTCGCCATGCTAGCTCCTGGCGAGGATGATCCGTGGAGGGAACATGACAGACGAGCGCGAGGACACGACCATCTATCAGGCTGTCGTCAACGACGAGGAGCAATATTCAATCTGGCCCGTCGATCGCGAGCTTCCGCTCGGATGGCGAGCGACCGGCAAGGAAGGGACCAAGCAGGAGGTGATGGCCTGGATTCAGGAGGTCTGGACCGACATGCGCCCGAAGAGCCTCCGCGATAAGATGCGGGAGGCCGGAATCGCCGACTGAGGAGTAATCAGCCCGCCGGAGCGTGCGCGTAGCTCAGAACGCGCGCGAGCCGCCAGCCGTCGGGGGTCAGCGCCCAGACCTGGGTGAATCGGGCGCGCCCGGCCAGCTTCTCCGGCCCGTCGCCCTGCCGCTCGTAGAAAAGATGCTCGCCGTCCTCGATCGCCCCATAGCCGGGCACGGGATGGACGTTGAGGCTGGATTCGACCAGCGCGCGCCGCGAGCGCCAGGCGTCGGGCTTCTTCCTCGCCTCGCAAGCCTTCGCATAGTCGGCGACGAAACTGTCGGAGCTTCGAGCGACCACCCCGCCCTTGTCGTGATACATTTCGAAATCGGGGGTCAGCATCGTCGCGAGCCGGGCCGGATCGCAGCCCAGGAAGGCCAGCTCGAAGAATTCGGAATCGCGCGCGGCGATCGCCCGGGTCAGCGCCTCGCCTTCCGGAATGGCGACGGCGGCCGGGGCCGGCGCGGCGGCGAGTGCGAGGGCGATCAGCATAGGGCGGCTCCTGCTGTATTATTCAGCTAATACAGCAGGAGGAAAGACGCGTCAATTCAGCCGGCGCAACTCGGCCGGCCCGCCTCCACCAGCAGGGCGCGAAGGCCGGCGATCTTGGGCTTGAGCGTGCGCACCAATTGCTCCTCCTGCTCGATCAGCGCGATCCTCTCCTCGTGGCGGCGATGGTCGATCGCGGCCAGCTGCCACGATTGATGGCGGGCGGCGGCGGCGAGCAAGGCGGCGACCTCGTCCAGGTCGGGGCCGATCTCGGCCGGGAACAGCATCCTGGCTTCCTCGGCCGCCGCCGCGGCGTCGGCGATCAGATGCTGCCCCGGCCTCTCACAGCGGGCCCAGCACAGCCAGAGCGCGTCGATCCGGACGCACAGGGCCCGGCGGCGGTCGAGCAGTTCGATCCGCATCCTGTCCTCGTCCAGGGAATCGCGGCGAGCCTCGGCGGCGCGGCGCTCGGCGGCGGTTCGGCGGATCTGCCAGGCGAACAGCGCAAGGGCCGCCGCGAACAGCAGCAGAGCCCCGATCATCAGCAGGGAGACGAGATCATCCACGGTACAGGCCCTCATCGCCTTGGTGCCACGGCGCAAGCCGTGGAGGAACAGGCTTTTTTCGACACTCGGGGAAAAGGGCGAGGCAGCTGTTATTTTGCTGCACTGCAGCAACCATATCCCTTAGAGGCTGTTGAACGGGTTTCGGCGGCGGGAGAATGACGATGCGGCGAGACGATGATGCCATTCCGGCCCGAGGCCGCGGCGGCTCCCGGCCGGCGCTCAGGCCGCTTGCCGGCATCAGCGACAATCCCGGCAATCTGCTCGGCTATTTCTACGTCCCGCCGGGCTTCGACGGGTCGCTTCCGCTGGTCGTGGTGCTCCACGGCTGCACCCAGGATGCATCGGGCTACGACCGCGGCTCGGGCTGGTCGCGCCTCGCCGCCAGGCACGGCTTCGCCTTGCTCTTTCCCGAGCAGCAGCGCTCCAACAACCCTGCTTTGTGCTTCAACTGGTTCACCGCCGGCGACAGCCAGCGCGGCATGGGCGAGGCGGCCTCGATCCGCTCGATGATCGAGGCGGTTCGCGCCCTCCATCCGATCGATCCCGGTCGGATCTTCGTCACCGGCCTGTCCGCGGGCGGAGCGATGGCGTCCGTCATGCTCGCAACCTATCCCGAGACGTTCTCGGGCGGCGCCATCATCGCCGGAGTCGCTTATGGCTGCGCCTCGGGCGTCGCCGAGGCGTTCGACTGCATGGGCGGCCGGGCCCGCTCGAGCGCCGACGAGCTCGGCCGCCGGGTGCGCCGGGCCTCGCCGCACAAGGGGCCCTGGCCGAAAATCTCGGTCTGGCAGGGCAGCGCCGACCGGACCGTCGTTCCGAGCAATGCCGACGCGATCGTCCTTCAATGGGCGCACCTGCACGGTCTCGATCCAGAGCCGAGCCGGACCGAGACGGTCGACGGCTATCCCCGGCGGGTGTGGACCGGCCGGGGCGGACGGGAGCTGATCGAGCAATACATCATCACCGGAATGGCCCACGGAACGCCGCTCAACCCAGGCACCGGCGAGGGCGAGGCCGGGATCGCGGGCGCCCATATGATCGACGCGAGCATCAGCTCGACGGGGCGGATCGCCGCCTTCTTCGGGATCGCGCCGGCCGAAGCGGCCGCGGCCAGGCCGGCCTCGGCGAAGCCCGCGAGCGCCACTCTAGCCCGGGCGGGCAGGGCCTCGGCGGCCCGAAAGCCCCGCGCCGGCGGGCCCGCCGGCGGCGTTCAGGCCGTGATCGAGGATGCGCTCAGGGCAGCGGGGCTGATGCGCTGACGGACCGGCCCCGCCGGCCGCTCAGCCGCGGGTGCGCCAGCGATAGCCATCCCAGTAGCGGCTGCTTCGAAAGCGGCTGTCGTGGTACCAATAATTCCCGCTCTGGTAGCGCCGAAGGTCGCGCCGGCATTCGCGCTGGGCTCGGCGATATTCGCGCCTGGTGTCGGCGCGGCGAAGGTCCCGGCGGCAGTCGCGGACCTCGTGGCGATAGTCGCGCCAGCCGTCGTCGCGGCCCCAGCGCTGGGCGCTCGCCGCCGAGGCGGGCACCAGGATCGCGGCGGCTGCCGCGGCAAGGACGAAGATACGCATCACACTCCTCCTAAGGCATCCGTTTTCGGACCCCTCGAAAACGAGTGGAGCGCGACCGCCGTTGCATGAACCGGAAACTACGTCCCGTTCATCCGCTGTTTATCGCCCGAGCAGGCGGACGATCAGGAGGCCGAGCCCTTTGGCCAGGAAGCCGGTAAGCAGGGCGCCGCCCAGGACGAGGACGGCAATCAGCAGTTTCGCCTCCCAGTCGGCCCCGTTTCCGCCGGGCCGGGAATCGAGCGACACGACCGCGAATCCGACAGCTCCGAGGAAGACGAGGACGCCGAGGAAGGCAATCCAGAACAATATGACGGGGAGGCGGGCCAGCATGAGAGCGGCGCTTAGCTTCGCGGACGAGGCCGGGAAAGCGGCGTGTTCAGATCGGAAAGCGTCGGTCCGCGTAAGCATGCCGGTAAGGATATGCGCCTAATCTCATTCCATGGCGGCAATCCTGGATTTTCGCCGGGCGCGCGTGCGCGGCGGCGGCAACGAGTGGGGCGGGTTCCGGTCGATGATCTGGAGCGGGCTCCTGCTCGGCCTGCTCTACACCAACATTTCCTGGTGGACCGCGCCCGGCGCCGATCCCTTCGACCGGCCGCTGCCCGCCGCGCCCGATCCCTGGGCGGAGTCGGTCCGGTCGCGCGACATCTTGCGGGAGCAGGAAGCCGCGCCCGAACCGGCATCGCCCGCGGCGACTTCCGCCGCCCCGGCCGGCTCCTACGCCTCGACCTTGCGCGTGGTTGACGGCGACACCTTCTGGCTCGGCGGAGACAAGATCAGGATCGCCGACATCGACACGCCCGAGCTCCACGCCCGCTGTCCCTCCGAGCTTGCGCTCGCCCGGCGCGCGACGAACCGCCTCGGCGATCTTCTGAATGAGGGGCCCTTCGAGATGAGCCAAATCGCCGGCCGCGACGAGGACCGCTACGGCCGAAAGCTCAGGATCGTCACCCGCGGCGGTCGCTCGCTCGGCGACGTGCTGGTCGCGGAGGGTCTGGCGCGCACCTGGACCGGCCGGCGCGAGCCCTGGTGTTGAGCCGGCCCTAGGGTCCGGACCCTAGCAGCTCCCGTCGAGCAGGCAGGCGGCGCGCCGGCCCACGTCGCGCTGGGTCTCGATCTGATCGGCGTGGATCTCGCCCCATCTCAGTCGGTCCCGATAGATCCGGGTCAGCAGGGTTCGGACTCGCGGCTCGCGGGCCAGGGCTTCGAAATCGACCCTGCAGCCGATCTCGCCGCTTTCCGGATCGACGCTCCAGTTGGAATAGGGGTCGAACTGAACGCCGAAACGCTGGAAGGTGTCGCGGAAATATTCGATCTGGCGGTCGGCGTAGCGGGTCTGGCCGGCGGCCCGGTGGATCAGCCGCCGCAGGGCCGGATCGGGTACGAGCTGAAGCGCGGCGGGGTTCCCGCTCTCCTCGAGCGCCGAAGTCTGCAGCTTCGAGGCCGGCATCTGGAGCGCCCGGCAGGCGCGGTCGCCGGTGAAGCGCATTGCCGCCCGCCGCGCCGGATCGTCGACCGCCCGCGCCATTCGCCCGACCTCCTCCGTCACCTCGCCGAACTGCTTGTCGAGATCCGTAAGAGCGGCGACGTTCGCATCCGATTCCTCGACGAGGCGCTCGAGATAGGCGCTGCGGTCCTTGGCTCCGCGCCAGCCCTCGCTCCACCGGTCGAGCTGGAAGGCGATCAGGATCCCGACCACGACGATGACGAGCTCGCCCGCCACCGACCACCAGTCGGTCTTTCTCGCCCGTCCCGCCGCCCGCGACCAGGCCGAAAGGCTTGCCCGCCGAAACCGCCCCTGTGCCAAACCCGCTCACTCCCCGATACGAACCGGAGCGACTTTTGCCGCGAAAGGCGAATGAGACAAGGGGTTGGGGGTTAGGGGTTAGGGGTTAGGGGTTAGGGGTTAGGGGTTAGGGGTTAGGGGTTAGGGGTTAGGGGTTAGGGGTTAGGGGTTAGGGGTTAGAGGTTAGAGGTTAGAGGTTGGAGTCAAGTTGTTCCCCAATCCCCAATCCCCAACTCCCAACTCACCCCACGCCCATCGCGTCTCCGAACGGGATCGCGCGCATGAAGGCGAGGCTGTCGAACATCTCGAGGAAGCTCACCGCCCGGCCGTTCTCGAAATGCCAGACATCGACCTTCGGCGTGTCGACGATCTTGCCCGTGGCGCGGTTGCGCCAGGCGCAGCGGCCGACCATCACCACGTCGTCCTCGTCGGCGATGAAGCGGTCGCAGTCGAATGCGATCATCTCCCAGTCGCGGGCGAGGGTGGCGAAATATTCGATCGCGTCGGTCTTGGTCCTGCGGTGCGCGGCGAGATCGTCGGGCAGCTCGGGCGCGAGGACCGACCGCATGTCGATCTCTTCGCCGAACAGCTCCATCCAATGATCGACCGACTGGCCCTTGCTGTCCGACCAATCGGAATAGGCTTCCCGCAGGCGCTCCACGGGACTCAACGGCAACACGCCGACCATCGCCTTCTCCCTGCCCAAAAGAGGCTTAGACCACGTGCCGCGATGCTGCGCCGGGGCGGCTTCCAAGTCAATTCAGAGCGGGTCCGTAATGGAGCGATCGCGCCTTTCCACGGGCCGGGCGCCGGGGGCTCACAGCCTCCAGTTGAGGGCCGCGAGCATGGCGATCGCGGAGGCCAGTCCGAGCAGTGTCCGAACGGCGTGGAGCCGGCCCCATCGGGCGAGCAGCTCGCCGCTTTCGGGGCCGGGCTCCGCGGTTTCGAGGCGCCGGTTGAGATTCCTCATCGCCAGCAGGGTCCAGGGCCAGTTCGCGAGCAGAAGCAGTGCTCCGATCAGCCAGAGCTGGTTGAGGCTCCGCCACCACAGAGCGAATGCGATCGCCCCGCCGATCAAGGCGAGCCCGCCCTGAAGGAGCTTCGCGCGCCGGTAGCTCGGCTTCCATTGCGCCAATCCGGCCGCCTCGCCCGCGGCGATTCGCGCCGGATGCTCGGCGATCGAGACGTAAAGGGCGGCGCCCGCGAACAATGCGGCGATCAGAAGCGCTATCTGTCCGGTCGGCATGGGTTCCTCCTCGCCGCGATGATGGACCGGCCGAGCCGGGCGCGCAAATGACGAAGGCCGCACCGCCGCCATTGCGAGCGGACGCGAAGCGATCCACTATTGCCTGGTCGCAGCTTGCGGGGAGGGGCGGAATGGCAAGGCGTGTGCTCAGCATCCTCTGCTATGTGGTTGCCGGCCTCTTCCTCGCCACGGAGGGGGTTCTCGCCTTTCTCGATGACCAAGGCACCGACAAGGCCGGCGCGCTCCTTCTTTCTTCGGCCTTCGCCGCGGTCCCGCTCGGTGTCGGACTCGCCCTCAGCCCCGGGAGGCGGATTCGCGAGGCGGGCATGGTCCTTATGGCCGGCTCCGGCTGGGTCGTCCTGAGCGCGCTCAACTTCCTCTACCTCTCGGCGCGCGAGGACATGCGCTCGAACCTGCCGGCCGAGCTCTTCGGCATGTTCGATTCCTATGCGGTCGGCGGGATCAACTTCGCGGTCATGGCCGGCCTCGGCATCTTCCTCTTCCTGCGCGGCCGCCAGGCCGTTCGTAGCTAATAGGTCGGATCGAGCCGCCCGTCCGTATCCGATTGGAGACGCATGATCGCCCTTATGCCCCAGAGCACGGGCGCCATCGTGAGAGCCATTCCGATGAAAAGGACGAGCCCGCTCGCGAACATGAAGAGCAGGACGAACAGCGGCGCGGCGGCGATCCCCACCAGCGCGCGCCCGAGACGCTTCTGCTCTGCCTCGTCGAGCCAGGCGTCCCATCTCTGCTCCTGGCCGTTCTGCTTCCAGCTCCAGTGGATGACCGCGCGGCCCTGATCGTCCCATTCCCGCACCGCCAGCCGGAGCAACGCGTCGGCGAAGCTGTCCAGTTGCGACTTTCCCGGGGCGATGGGCGATCCGCCGGGCTTCCCGGGCGTGGCCGGGCGGGGCGGGAGAGTCGTGCCCGAGGCGACGTCGCCGGTCGCATTGTCGATGACGATCAGCCGGCCGTCCTTCTCGATGACCTTGTAGCGGCCCTTCGGCGCGTCCATTCGCCTGCCTCCTTCGCCCCTTCAGATTAATCGCGGTCGGCGGCGAGCGGAAGTGGGGGAGCTACTCCCGGCTTCGCTCATCCGATTGTCGGGAGACGCGATGCCGCGTGAGCGCCGCGATCCCGCCGGCCGGGACACCCTTCCCGAACGGCCGGCGCGCCGCCTCGGCTGGGCGAGCGGACCGGCGCGCGGGGCTCAGCGGTCCTGGTCCCGCGCCGCTCACCTCAGCCGCCGCCGTCGGCGCCTCCGGTGACCTGGGCGACCTGGAGCGTGTCGACATATTGCTGGAAGCCCGCGGCCTTGCCGTCCATGATCCGCCAGACATGGACCATCTGCGCGTTCTGCGGCCGGCCGGTCGCCTTGTAGCAGCCCCGGTAGCGGCCGAGCACGACCACCGTGTCGCCGGCGTCGAGATATTCCTCTGGCACCGCCGCGAAGCCGTCCCATTCGGAGCCGCAGCGCGCGAACACGCCCGAAGCGATCGCTCCCGGGCCGACATAGGGATTGCCGTCCGAATAAGGAAAATTCTCGGCCTCGTTCCACTCGATGTCCGGGCTCATCCGCCCCATCACGTCCGCGACGTCCCCCGCGGCGAAGGCCGCATAGAGCCCGCGGATCAGCTCGACATTCTCCTGCGACATGGCAGCTCCCCTTTGTCTCGTTGCCGCATCACAATGACATGGCGGGCGGAGTCGGGAAAGCAGCATGGTCCGCGCGGAGACGCGGAGACGCGGAAAGGGTTTCACGCAGAGACGCAGAGAAAGGAGAGTGCGCGGAGGGTCCGTGCCAACTCGTCATTCCAGCGCAAGCTGGAATCTCACTTCGTTCTTTACGGACTCGGAAAGTGAACTGAGATCCCAGCTTTCGCTGGGATGACGGAAAAGTGTGACTCCGCGTCTCTGCGTATCTCTGCGTCTCTGCGTGAACCAAATGGACCTACGGGAAAATCGCCGCCGTCGGAACCGCCCCCTCAGCGCTTCGCCCCCAAGGGCCGATACTTTTCATCCCTCAGCCCCGTCAGGATCATCTCGCCGTCGGAATCCACCCGGAACTCGCCGTAGCGGGCGTTCGCATAGGCCTGGGCCTGGCCTTCCTCGAAGAAGAAGGCGTTGGTTCCGAAATTGGGCCTGCCCCCCCTCACGCGATAGCGAAGAGCGACCTCGCCGGGCGCGAGCGGCTCGCCTTTGTCGAGGCGGCGAAAGGCGGCGACCCCGTGCGGGTCGAGCGCCGCGATCACCTTCCCGTCGGCCACCGCGATTCGCCGGTCCCAGGGGAAGGCCTGGTCGGCGAGAGCGAAATCGAGCCGCATGTAATCGCCCTGCATGAGCGAGCGCGGATCGACCGGCGCGAGGTCGAGAAGGACGATCCGCCCCTCGGTCAGTAGGCGCTCGCGCCCCCATATGCCGAAATTGACGAAGGCCAGGATCGCGAGCCCGGCGAGGATCGCGATCGCCTTACGCATCGGCCGTCTCCGGCGCGGCCGCGGCGGCATGGAATCGGCGCAGCAGGAAATGAGCTGCAAGCAGGAGCACACCCGTCGCCGCCAGCAGTCCCGATTTCTCGAGCAGGGTCGCGTGTAGGCTGTAATAGAAATGCGAGACGAAGCCGAGCAGGCCGAATATGCCCAGGGCGAGCAGGAGCCTGTTCCCCGCGGCGAATCCGAGCAGAAGGACGATCAGGGCCGAGGCGAAGCCGGGCGCTCCCAGCGAGAGCAGCCCGAGCAGCAGCGCGGCGCCGGCCGCGGCCAGCGCGACCCGGCCGTTCGCTGCAAATCCTTCGCGCCGGGCAAGCGCGAAGGCGACCCAGACGAGCACGGCGGCGGTCAGGCCCCGGCCGATCAGCGGGCCATGGATCGCGATCCAGCCCGGCCTCTCCGTCGCCATTCCCAGCAGGGACGGGCCGCCGGCGAGCCGGAAGGTCTCGACAAGCAGAAGCGCGAGGACGAGCCCGTAGCCCACCGGCCGCCACAGGCTTCCGCCCGTCGCCCATCGCGCCGGATCGAGCCAGATCCAGGCCAGCCCGGCGCACAGGATCGGCGCAGTCAGGCCGTGGAGCTGAAGCTCGTTGATCGCGAGCGCCAGGGCGACCGCGGCCCCGCAGGCGGCAAGGACCCGATGGAGGAAGTTGGGAATGGCCAGCGCAAGCACCACCTCGACCGCCGCAACCGAGAGATAGAAGGCCGCCTCCTGCCGCTCGAGAAGCTGGGCGAGCCCGATCCCCAGCATCACCTGCCCGAGCAGGCTGACGACCAGCGCGAACTGCTCGACGAAGTCGTTGCCGTCGAAGCGCATGAACAGGCCGAAGGCGGCGCCGCAGAAGATCGCGCCCGCGATCATCGCGGAGGCGGAATCGTCGACGATGAAATAGAAAGCCGTTGCGATGAACACGGCCAGGAACAATGCGCCGATCCAGCCGGCGGCGCCGAGCATCGCCCGAACGTACCAGGGCGATTCCGCCGCGGCGGCGGGCGGCTGCTCGCCCTCGACCCGGCCGGCCGCGGCAAGGCGCGTCCAGAGCTCGGCGGCGCTCATTCGGCGGCCTCGCCGCGCGCGACCGACTTCAGCCAGATCGCCCCGCCGGCCGACATTCCGATCACCGCGAGGCCGATGAGGAGATAGGAGCCCGAGCCCTGGTCGATCAGATTCTGGGCGAGGAACATGACGATCGTGACGATCAGGCTGAACAGGCCGCCGGCGAGCATGAACAGGTCGGGCCTGATTCGCCGGTACCAGAAATAGAAAGCGGCGAGCCAGCCGGCATAAGCAAGTGCGGAGAGGGCGCCCGTGCCCCGGAAGCCGTCGAAGATCGCCGAGCCGATCAGGCTCGTCGCCGCGATCCCGCTTGCCAGCGCCAGGAGCCGCGGCGGCCAGCTGTCCCTCAGCCAGGAGAGTCCGGCGCGGTGGGCCGCCTCCCATGCCGCCAGCGCGATTCCGTTGATCCCGAACAGGATCCAGAGCAGCGCATCGGAATCCCGGTCGTCCAGAGGATAGAGGATGACGGCCAGGTTCACGATCGCCAGCCAGACCAGCCAGAGCGGGCTGAACCGGCCAAGGATCGTCCAGGGCAGGATCAGTACCGCCCACCAGGCGAACAGCTCATAGCTGTCGGCGCCGGTCTGGTAGACCTGCCCGGTCAAAGCGAGCAGTGCGCCGACGAGCAGGCTGAGAAGGACCAGCACCGCCTTGCCGGGCGCTCCGTCGAGGCCGAGCCGCCAGCAGGCGGCAAGTCCGATCAGGATCGCGCCCTCGACCAGACCGAACTTGGCGAAGCGGCCGAGATCGTCCCAGTTGAAGGCGAAGAAGAAGATGAGCGCCGCCGCGAGCGCGAGCGTCCCGAGCCAGAGCGTCAGGCTGGAAAGGAAGCTCCGCCAGTCGGCGCGGCCGGGATAGATGCCGGCTTCGCGAAGCACGTCATGCTCGCCGCCGGGCGCCACGCGCTTCGCCGCGAACCAGTCCAGAACCTCGCCGCGAAGCCCGCTCATGCGCATCCCCCAAAAGGGGCGTTATCAGTTATGCGCCGAAGTCGCCATCATGCTATGAATCGCAGCGAAACTGGACGAGGCGGAATGACCCCCGAGGAATGGTTCGAGGCGCACAGGCGGCGGCAGTCGGAGGCCGAGGCACGGCGCCGCGATCTTCTGGCCCGGGCCGCCGCCCGGCGCGCCGAGGCCCGCAAGCGCCGCACGGAGACAAAGGCGGCGGCGGTCGCGCGCATGACGGCGATCCATGAGCGCCGCCACCATCCGCTCGGGACGTTGCTCGCCCGGATGTTTCGCGCGGAGCGGCTGAGGCAGGCCGGGCGCCCGCTTCCCGGCATCAAGCGGAAGCGTCCGCGCCGGCGTCCCGACGTCGAGGACGGCGGTGTTCCGGTCCGCCCCGATCGCCCGCGCAACCTCACCGGCGGTGCCGCCGCGGAGCTCGATTTCGAGAACGAGTGAGGCCCGGCCGGCGCGCTGAGGCCGTCGCCAACCCCACCTTGTGCCCCGGCGGAGGCCGGGGCCCAGCGAGAGAAGCGCTTCTCGGCCGCGGCCCATATCCAGGCAGTCTATTCGTCCAGCATCGTGGCGACGGTGCCGGGTCCGGATTTCTACCGATTGCAAAGCCTCCCGGGCGCCCGCTTGATGCCGGAAAAGGAGGCAGGATGCGTCATCTCGTCATTCTGGCGGCGGCCGCGATCGCGGCGGCCCCCACGATCGTCTCGGCCCAGCCGGCGGCGGCGCGCGCCCCCGCCGCCGAGATCCGGCCCGCCGCCGAGCAGGCGGAGGGCGGCGAGCTTCGCGGCAAGGGCTTCATCCTGCCCTTGCTCGTCGTGATCGGAATCATCGCCGCTCTCTATCTGCTGATCGACGACCACGAGGTCGACATCCCGGTCAGCCCCTGACCGCCGAGCCGATCGCGCGCCGCCTGGGCCCGATCGGCCCCGGGCTCGGACTCTGATTCCTCAGCCGCCCGCGGGCGCCGCCGCAGCGCCGGGCGTGACGAAATCCTCGACCGCCTTCCAGCTCCCGTCGGCCTGCTTCTGCCAGACGGTGAGATAATTGCCGCTGTCCTTGCGGAGCTTCTTGGTCCCGGGATCGGTGCTTTCCATGGTGAAGTGGCCGCGCGTGTAGGCGAGGTCCCCGGACTCCGCGACCTGGATCCGGTCGCTCGCGAAGCTCACCTTGAGCAAGGGATCGGCGACGAAGCCGGTCACCGCCTTGCCGATCGCCTCGCTGCCCGAGACCAGCGGAGCGCCGGGATTGGCGAGCGCCGCGTCGGGCGCGTAGATTGCGGCAAGGCCGGCCGCGTCCTTGGCGGCGTAAAGGCCGTTCCACTTCGTCTCGTTGGCGCGAAGCTGGTCGGCGATCGCCTTGGTGTCGGCCAACGGCTCCTCGTCATGCGCCCGCGCTCCGCAGCCGCCGAGCGCGAGCAATATCGAGACGTTCAGGATCAAATGCCGCATATCATCCCCCCGGATAAAGGCCCCGGGCGCGGGGCCAGGCGGCGCGGCATAGCATGAAGCGGCCAGTGGTGCACGCAAGCGGGCATGGCGCTTTGAGGTTCGCGGCCTTTGGATTACCCAGTCCGCTGCAACCGGCCGACAGGCGAGGGAGGTCGCGATGACGAACGAAATTGACCCGTCCGGCGAAGTCAGGAACGGCGACCGCTGCCGCGTCGTCGGCGGCACCCATGCCGGGCGCTCCGGCACGGTCGAGGACCGCAACACAAGCAAGACCGGGCATGTCACGATCACGGTCCGGGAGGAAAGCGGAGATCGGTTCAAGACCCTTGCCAGGAACGTCGTCGTCCAGCCCGATTAGCGCGCCTGGGTGCCGGCGGCGCTAACCTCTATGGTGGCGACAGACCGGGGGCGCATCGACATGGACCTGCACGACGCCGCATTGGCACTGGCCGGACTGATCGGAAGTGGCACGGCCGTGGTTCACGGCATTCTGACCCAGCGGCTGATGGTCGGGCCGATCGGCGCGGCGCTGGGCGCCGGGAAGACGCTGTCCGCTCCGATCCGGAAGCTCGTTCCGATGCTTCTGCAGTTCAGCACCTTCGCCTGGCTGGCCGGGGGCATCGCTTTGATCGCCACGGCGGCCTGGCTCGGCCGCGACGCGAAGCTCGCCGTCGGACTGACCGTCGGAAGCCTCTATCTGTACGGCGCCGTCGGCAATGCGTGGGCAACGCGCGGCCGGCATCCCGGCTGGATTCTGATGGCGGTGTCGGTTGCCCTGATCGGCTATGGAGTGTGCGCCCCCGGCGGCTGAGGCGAAGAGTGTCTAGGCGCGGCTAAAGGTAATGCGGCCCGCCGCGCCTGTGCAATTCCTCGTAATGGACGAGCGCGGGCTCGGGGCCCAGCGGCACCGGCTCCCCGTCGCGGAACGCCCATTCGCCGCGGTCGCAATCGCCGGCGCGGACATAGCCGTTGATGTAGAGCCGGCGCCGGTGGCGCGACCGATTGGCGCCCGAGCCGTGGACCAGGAACGGGCTCCACAAAGCGAGATCGCCCGGCTCGAGCATGAGGTCGACGACGTCGTCGGGTGAAAGGCCGGCGGCGTGGAGCGCGTCGTCGCTCATCGCGGTGCCGAGCACCGTCGCCGAGCAATCGAGGCCGAGGTCGCCGCGCCTGTGGCTTCCCGGAACGAAGCGCATGCAGCCCGATTCGGGCGTGTGCGGATCGATCGCGAGGCCGGTCTGGACGTAGGATTCGCCGAGCCTACGATAGGCCGAGGCGGGGGTTCGGAAGCGCGAATCCTGGTGCCAGGCGAAATCGCCGAGCCCGCCCGGCGCCTTCCAGTGGACCTGGTTGATGATCTGCTTGAGATCGGGCCCGATCAGAGGCCCGAGCAGGCGCGCGAAGCGAGGATCGAGACGGACCCGGTTGAGGGCCTCCTGGTGGTAGGAGGGCCATTGCACCATCCGCACCAGGGTCTCGCCCTCGCCGCCCTCGGCGACGTTGTAGAAGAGGTTGCCGTGGCGGAAGCAGCGGCCGTGGCGCAGGCCCTCGGAATGGATCTGGTCGGCGGCCTCGGCGACGAGGCCGATCTCATTGGCGGAATAGAAGCCGCGGACGACCGCATATCCCTGCGTGCGGTATTGCGAAACGAAGTCCTGCGGGCAGCCGCTCAACGCCCTTCACTCCCTCCGGCGCCAACACCCGGCCCGGAGCCCCACGCATTGTCATAGCAGGGTTTTTGGCAACAAGGGCTTAATGATTCACGGGCGAAACGACCGTGCAGGGAACTCAGCTCTCGCTACCCCGCCGGGATCGCCAGCACCGGGCAAGGGGCCGCGCGCACGACGCGTTCCATCGTGCTGCCGCGGAGCGCATCGAGAAGGCCGTGACGCCCGGCCGTCGGCATGGCGATGAGGCCCGCTTCCTGGGCTTCCGCCACCAGGGTCTCGACGACCGGACCGCCGATCGTCCGAACCGGTCGATGCATTTGCCGGGCATCGAGGAGGCGGGGCGGATCGTCACCGACATGGACGTAGTCGAGCTCGACCTCGAGCCCGTCGACCAGCGACTCCAGGACAGCGAGGGCGTGATCGGGCGCTGGCTCGTGATCGACCGGCACCAGGACGGTCGCGATGTCGATCCGCCCCGTTGCCGGATCGACAAAGGGTCTCGACTCCGGCCCCAGGATCAAGGTGGCGATCCTCGTCTCCCGGGCCAGCTCGGCGGAGACGGAGCTGGCCAGCCAGCGCTCCAGGCCGGCACGGCCATGGCTGCGCAGCACGATGAGCTCGGACGGATGGCCTTGCAGGAACCGCGACAAGCCAAGGATCGGATCGCTGTCGCGTATGTCCACCTTCCTCACGCTGACGCCCGTATTGGCCTGGATGTCCTCGATGCGCGCTCCCGGCTCGAGGATGTTCCAGCGCTGCAGGACCTCGCGGACATGTGGAAAGTTCTTCCATTCGCTTCCCCCGCCCGGGCCGCGGACGTGAAGCACGTCGAGGTGGCAGCGATGGGCCATGGCAAGGCTCAAGGCGTGCTCGAACGCGGACTCCCCTTCGCGGGACAGGTCCGTGGGATGGGCGATGGATCGGATCATGGGCGGTCCCGTGAAGGAGGGTTACACCCGACAATGCTGTTCCTGCGCCCCGTTCCGTTCAATCAGGTGAATTCCAGAGGGGCACGATCATCGCGGCTTCTTTGCCGCCGGCGATGATGCGGTGCCGGCCGTGCGGGCGCGGCGGATTTCCCTAGGTATATGAAGCGCCGGAAGGCGTGCTGAACCGGGCGATTTGCGGCAGGTCCGGACGGGGCTCGATCCAGGTCAGCCGTTCCTCGACCCAGATCTCCTTCGTTGGCGGGAAGGCCTCCGGCTCGTCGAGCAAGGAGGTGGTGACGTCGAACAGTCCGGGACGATTGGCACGGCGATAGGTCAGCGACGTCCCGCAGCGGGCGCAAAAGCCGCGCTCCACGCCGGGGGACGAAGCGTGGATGGCGAGCGCGCCATCCGTGATCTCGACGTCATCCTCAGGGAAAATCGCCCAGGCGAGCGACGGGCCACCGGTCGAGCGGCGGCAGCTATTGCAATGGCACAGCGAGGTCGATTGCGGAGCGCCGCTGACCCGGTAGCGGACCGCGCCGCAGAGACATCCGCCTGTCGCTTCCATCA
This sequence comes from Allosphingosinicella sp., assembly GCA_036525315.1. Classification (GTDB taxonomy): domain Bacteria; phylum Pseudomonadota; class Alphaproteobacteria; order Sphingomonadales; family Sphingomonadaceae; genus Allosphingosinicella. Next base: position 26,542 of record DATDAS010000099.1, on the reverse strand, counting down.
TGCGGTTTTCCTTGAAGTGCCCCGGTGAGGGCTCATTAACCGGTCGCCGATAAATTTTCTCCAATGGCGTCCTCTCGTCAAATCCTCGCTCAAAGGCGAGCGCTTCGATCGGCGCAGAACTCGAAGTGCGCGGGCTGCGGCGGCCATCTCCCAAGCGTTCGCCGGCTCAAGCGCTACCACCCGGACTATCCCACTTTCGACCATGTCATCCCGCGGTCGAATGGCGGTCGACGCACTCTGTCCAATGGTCTCCTCAAGCATCGTCGCTGCAATCAGGCCCGCGGCAACCGGCAAGCCAGCGGCTGCGACCTGGTCTGGGCGGAGGTCGTAAAAGCCAGGCTCGCGGTTCGTCCCACCAGCTTCAAGGCGAATTTTCGAAAGCCGAAGGGGTTGGTGCCGAAGCGGGGCGTGCGACCTTGCCATCGGACAAAGCCGGTGATAGTGGCCCGCGCCCCAACATGGAGCAGGTGACGATGAAGTTCGAAAGCGGAACGAGGAAGCCCGGAACGGCGGCGAAAGCCGGCGGCCGTACGCTCTATTCCATCGACTGATTTCGTCTTCCGTTGCGGGAGGCGTCGGCCTCCCATGCGTCGAATGACCCTGGAAGGCCTCCGCCTCCAGGGTTTTTTCATGGCGCGATCCGCGCCGGCATCGTGAGGAGCAGGGCCATGGCTCATGCGCTGAAGATCAATGCGAAACTCGAACCGCGCGCGGCTTCGCGCGCCGCTTCGTCGCGACTTTCACGCCCGTAAAGTCCCCGAGATTTCGCCCGGGGGCCGTGTCGGACTCCGAGGCTCGGATTCCCAGCCCGTCGGTCCGCCCGGCGGGCTTTTCTTTTGGGCCGGCGCTCCCGCCGGAGCGGCTCGGCCCATCACCCGATTGGCGCGCCAATGCCAATGGCCGTCCGGGCCCGGTTGGCCACCGGGTTCGGGCGGCGCCCAAGTGGAGTAAGTGAAATGACCAACAAGATTCATGTGAACGTCGGCACGATCGGCCATGTCGATCACGGCAAGACGACCCTGACCTCCGCGATCACGCGGGTTCAGTCGGCTTTGCTCGGCGGGAAGGCCATGTCGTTCGATCAGATCGACAAGGCGCCCGAGGAGAAGGCGCGCGGAATTACGATCAACACCGCGCATGTGGAATATGAGTCGGCTCGCCGGCACTACGCCCACATCGATTGCCCGGGCCACGCCGATTATGTGAAGAACATGATCACCGGTGCGTCGCAGATGGACGGCGCGATCCTGCTCGTCGACGCCACCCAGGGCGCCGCGAAGCAGACGATCGAGCATGTCCTGCTCGCGCGCCAGGTCAACGTCCGGCACATGGTCGTGTTCGTCAACAAGATGGACATGCTCGATCCGGCCGACCGCGAGGACATGAAGGCGCTCATCCAGCTCGAGACTGGAGAGCTTCTCGCGTCCCAGGGATACGAAGGGACCCCCTTCGTGTTCGGAAGCGCCCTGCGCGCGTCCGAGGCGGTCGAGGCCGGCGATCTTGCCGGCCCCGACGTCGCGGCGATCGCCGAGCTGGTGTCGGCTCTGGACTCGCATATCCCGGATCCGGTCCGCGATTATGAGAGCCCGTTCCTGATGCCGATCGAGGGCGTTCACACCATTCCGGGCCGCGGCACGGTCGTTTCCGGCCGGGTCGAGCGCGGCGTGGTCAAGGTCGGTCAGGCGGTCGAGATTGTCGGCCTCGACAATGACGGCGCCGAGGTCGTCGTGACCGGCACCCAGTCCTTCCACAAGGACGTGCCGGAAGCGCGCGCCGGGATGAACGTCGGGCTTCTGCTTCGCGGCCTGAAGCGCGACGACGTCGAGCGCGGCCAGGTTCTGAGCGCGCCCGGCGTTATCCAGGCGCGGACCGAAGGCAAGGCGCGGATCTTCGTCCTGACGAAGGAGGAGGGCGGCCGGCACACGCCGTTCGCCGGCGGCTACAGCCCGCAATTCTTCTTCGGCGTGACCAACGTCACCGGAGTGATCCGGATGGACGAAGGCGCGATCGTGTCGCCCGGCGACCAAGCCGAGATCGCCTTCGAGCTGAACAAGCCGGTCGGCCTCGAGCCCGGCCTCCGCTTCGCCATCCGCGAGGGCGGAAAGACGGTCGGCGCGGGGCTGGTCACCGAAGTGGACGGCTGAAACCGGCCGCTGCCTGCTCCCGGTCCCGGGGAAAATCTCCGGGGCCGGGAGCCTTTCCCCGGCCGTGCCGCTACTGCTTCTCGATGAGCGACACTTCCTTGCTCTTGAACAGCCAAAAGGCCGCGAAGACGAACAGGCCGGCAAGTTCGATGCCCAGCACGTAATAGCTCCGCTCGGCCTTATCCCGCAGAAAATGGAGAGCGAGGACCGCGAGCGGCACCGCGACCATCAATGTGCCGAGGCCCGCATAGGTGCGCTTGAACCGCCGCACCTTCGCCTCATCCTTCAGCTCCTTGAGCGTCTCCTTCGCGCAGAACAGGCAGACGAAGGCGATGGCGAGGAAGAAGACCAGGCCGCTGGTGAAGTGGATCTTGCCGATCGGGCTTCGGCCGTCGATGGCCGGGAAGTCCGACGGGAAGAAGGCGACCCCTGCCGCGGCGACTCCCGCCAGGTTCAGCGCCCAATCCTCCTTGCGGGTATAGCCCCTGTAGAAAATGAGGAAGGTGGCCGTCGCCCACAGCACGCCGACGAGCACGTCGCGCGCCTTGCCGTCGCCGGCGGAGGGGCCGCACACATCGCCCGTGCAATGATAATAAGCGCTTAGCGACTCCTGTATTCCGGCGAGCGCGAAGAGTGCGAAGGGAAAGGCGATGGCGAGGATGGCGAGGCCGCGCCGAAGGAAGAAATAGCTGGCGGTGATACTTTTGAGCACGTCGCTACGCTTCCCGCTGGCCGAGGCGGCCGGAGCGACGGCCGACGCCATTTCCGGCCCTTCGCGCTTCCCCTCGCTACCGTCGGGCGCCATCGCCTCCCGGACTTCGTTCGGATCACGGATCATCGCTTCCTCCCCCACGGCGGCGAAGCGGGAGCATAGCACGGCACGGTAATGAAGGGCAGCTTGCCTCACAAATCAATTCAGTATTGTATCTCCGGAATTCCTAATCGGTGTTGTGTCCCACAGAAGCCGGAATTCAATGTCCCCGGGATTCACCGAACCTACAACTTTGGAAACAGGAGGAGGCATATGGTCGTCGAGCCTACTGGAAAAGCAGAAACAACCTGCGCTGACAACGGATCGAGCAAAGAATATAGAGATTTTCTGCTCGAGGAATTCAAGCAGACCTATGAAGGTATTAGAATTCATCAGACTATGTACGACCGCTTGGAGACATATACATTCGCAGGCGCGGTGATCGTCTACGGTTTCTTATTCACGACCGACAAGGAACTTAACCCACTCGTTTGGTATATCGTTCCTGTGGTTTTGCTGATCGCCGCTGGGCGTTGCTTCGGCCATTATACGGTAATAGCATGGAAGAATGCGAGATACCTCAGCATGATAGAGAAAGAGGTTTTCGGTGAAGGCATGTTCGGCTTTCAAAACTTCGTGTCCAGTAAAGGCTTTCGTCAGCTGAACTTATTGTACAATATCGTGGCATGGGCCGTCTTGATTGCCGCCGCAATGACTTTAGCAGCTTGGCATTAGACTCAAGAATTCCTAGTGTCCCCGGAATTGCGAATTCGTCCCCCCAGAATTCAAGCCCCCTGTTGGGGCGCTGAAGCGACCTTGACATTAGTTGGGAGCTCTCGTTGCCCGGTTCCAAAGAAGTATCCCGCGATCGCGCCTGCCAACGGAAGCATGGCCTTAACAGCCGTGTCGAAGACTTCGCCTCCCGCGCCTACGGCAACGCTAATAAGCGCTACGAAAATGAATATGAGCATGATTCCCGCGAACATTGCCGCAGCCAGGCGAACCTTGCGCGATTCTGCATCGGCCGCGGGTGGAATCCTAATCAGGATAATCGCGCCCAACACAATGGAGACAAAGGCGAATGCGATCGCCGCGTACATTATTGTCATGTTCAACACGTCGGCCTCCCCTAGGCAAATGTTATAGTTTGCCACATCGGTAATCAGCTATCTCGACTCTCTGTCATTGTCACGGGCCCGAGGGGGCTAGTGGGGGAATCCGTTCAGGTATTATGTCCCTGCATTTTCCTGCATTCTCGCTGTCTCATTTCGTAGCTTTTCCACAAGATCTGAGCGCCAAGTGCCTACTCTGCCAATTACGATATCGCGCATTTGCGCTTCTGACCGCACCAGAATATGTCTCGCCAACTCGTCGCGGTCGAACTTGATTATCTCCACTCTAGCGGTCGCATTTTCAGCTCCAAATGTTACCCGAAAGACGAAATCATCCACCTCATCTTGCGAGAGAACCCGCTGAGCGTCTGGCGGGTTTGTAGACTCATAAATCCTGACGGCTTGCAATAATTCGTCTTCGGAGCCGCGTTCGAGGCGCAGATCGCTCACGCGGATGGCCGCGGAGAATTCCAAACTAAAAAAATGTCGGGCGTCGTCCACGTGAATGAGGACGCCGGGCGGAACATCTGCCTTCCAAGCGCTTAATCGCCGGTCGAAAATCGCGTCATGTGAGCGAGTGGTCCGGTTGCATCCAGTACGCAAGAACGGATTCTTGCAAATCCGAGTACCCGCGTTCGAAAGGCCGAAGCGGAATGAGGCACGGAGAATCAGCGTCTCGTCCAAGTCTGTGAATGCCACACTTCCCGCGGCACTTATTGTCGGTTGAAGAAGTGCTTCTCGGACAGCTAGAATTTGATCCTTGATTTCGGATGGTGTCATGAGCGCGCTCCCGTCAAAGGAACGGCGGAAGTAACTATGCACACCTGCGGCCGTGCTCATGTGAGGCCGACTATCTGATCGTTCTACGCGGCAGACGAGAAATCCAGCAGTTTGTGTCGAATCGGAATATATGACCCATATTGCGACCGAGGAGAGTTCCGGACTTATGTTGAGACTGCAAACTAATTTGAAGTTTGAAAGAAATCTGTCGATCTCGGCAATGGGTACCAGCTTGACTGCGACATCTGCCCCACCCCGCCTCTCAGTGCCTATCCCATAGACAAGAGTGCCACCATCTGAATTTGCAAACGAACTTACCGCCTCGGCGATTGCTCGCTTATCTAATTTACCGAGGTCCGGAAAGTCGGCGTTTTCCTTGAGCTTAAACTCAAGCTGCAAGCCTTCTGCAACATTGGAATCACAGAGCGATCGGAGGTCATCGAGGGTGCGAAGAACATCAATCATTGCTTGCGTTGGGCCGTGACCTACTCCGCCGCCACCCCAGCCCGCGTGAACATGTCATCCCCGGCCGGCTCGGCCTCCTCGACATCGTTCGCCTTCGCCGCCTTGCGCCGATCGAAATTGTCCCAGACCTCGCCCCAGTTCCCGCGGGTCGCGGCCTTGGAATATTCGGTGGCGCGGGTCTCGAAGAAGTTGGCGTGCTCGACTCCGTTGAGGAGCGGCGCGAGCCAGGGCAGCGGGTGGTCCTTCATCCGGTACATCGGTTGAAGGCCCAGCTGGCTCAAACGCCAGTCCGCGATGTAGCGAATGTAGTTCTTGATGTCGTCCGGAGACATGCCGGGGACCGGGCCCTCCTCGAAGGCGAGATCTATGAAAGCGTCCTCGAGATCGACCGTGTGATGGCAGACGTCGCGAATGTCCTTGCGCACCGCCGGAGTGAAGCAGTCCCGCTCCTTCACGAAGGCGTGGAACAGGCGGGTGATGCCCTCGCAGTGGAGGCTCTCGTCGCGGACCGACCAGCTGATGATCTGGCCCATGCCCTTCATCTTGTTGAAGCGCGGGAAGTTCATCAGCATCGCGAAGCTGGCGAAGAGCTGAAGCCCCTCGGTGAAGCCGCCGAACATGGCGAGCGTGCGCGCGATGTCCTCGTCGCTGTCGACGCCGAAGGTGGCGAGATAATCGTGCTTGTCCTTCATCTCCTTGTACTGAAGGAACATGCCATATTCGCTCTCGGGCATCCCGATCGTGTCGAGCAAATGCGAGTAAGCGGCGATGTGCACCGTCTCCATGTTGGAGAAAGCGGTCAGCATCATCTTGATCTCGACGGGCTTGAACACCCGGCCATATTTGTCGTGGTAGCAATCCTGCACCTCGATGTCGGCCTGGGTGAAGAAGCGGAAGATCTGGGTGAGCAGATTGCGCTCGTGATCGGTCAGCTTCTGAGCCCAGTCGCGGCAATCCTCGCCGAGCGGCACCTCCTCCGGCATCCAGTGGATCTGCTGCTGACGCTTCCAGAAATCATAGGCCCAGGGATATTCGAAGGGCTTGTACTGCAGGCGGGCTTCTAAGAGGGACATGGTCGGTTCCTGCGTTAAGTTCAGTCTGTAATTCGATGGTAGAGAATGGCGAAGGAGAGGGTCCCCAGCGCCGCTCCAGCTATCCTCCAGGCCAGGGACGAAGGCGCCGGCGGCGGATAGGCCTGAAGCGCCCTGAGCTCCTCGAAGTAACGGTCCTCACCGGCTGCAAGCCGGTCGGCGAGCTTCTCGGCGTGGATGCGTCGGGCACGGCGGGCGCTCCATTCCGGGAAGAATAGCAGTGCAAGTGCAAATATCAGCACCAGCACCGGCTTGATCAGATCGAGGATGACCCAGTCCATCACGCGCCGGTGAGGGCGATGTCGCCCAGCGGGGTGAGGTAAGCCAAGGCGAGCATCACGACCGCACCGAGCAGCAGCCAGATCGTCAGCCGGCGCGCGTCTCGGCGGCGCGCATAGAGCGGGGTGCCGCGAAGCGCATTCTTATACTTCATCCAGGTCATCGCGCAGAAGGCGGCGGCGACCAGGTCGAGCGCCGCGAGCGCGATCAGCACGTGGCAGAGAGTGAGATTTTCCATCATGCGCGCTCCCGCCGGACGACCACCCGGTCGCGATAGACGACATGGCTCTTGCGGGCGCCGACCCCGAACACGACGATCCCGAGGAAATATCCGAAATCGTACCAGCCGCCATTGTTCGGAACGGCATAGACCGACACGTCCGGCAGGAAGAGCGACAGCACCCAGGCCACCGGGAAGATGAAGCCGTGCCACAGGCCGTGGAGGAAGCCGGGCGCCCCGGGCGCCACGCCGCTCGCGGCCTGGGTCGCGCAGGCGGCGAGCAGGACGGCTGCCGACAGAGGGACAAAAAGGCGGGAGAAAAAGCGCGCGTTCTCATGCTTGGGCCGATGCGGCACGGCCCGCGCTTTCGCTGCTGCTCTTTCTCCCACCAGCATCCGTGCCGAAGGGAGCAAGGCACGGACGTTTCCCTGAACGATCATACCAGCCGGCCCGCCAGGCCGACTCCGACCACCATCGCCGCGGTCGCGATTCCGGTGCCGGTGAGGAGGATTCCGAGTTGGGGCCGCGGAGTCGCGCCGGGAGCCTCGGCCTCGTCGGCCATTCCGGAGCGCCGGCGATAGGCGATCCCGACCGCGAACAGCAGAACCGCGACGCCCATCGTGACTCCCGCGGTCGTGCGGTCCATCCCCGGCCAGATCAGGGTGCAGCCGGCGACCAGCCCGATCAGTGCGACGACCGCGCCGAGCGGACGCATCCAGGCCGGGCCGCCGGTCGGCGCCGGGCCGGCCGCGTCGGGCGCGGTGTCGCGCACCGGCTGGAGCGCCAGCGACACGCCGAGCGCGACCAAAGCCGCGGCGACGAGCAGCAGGACGAGGAGGCGCGTGTCGACTACTGGCATGCCAGGCACTCGTCGTAATCGGTGGTCGCGGCCAGCTCGATCTGCTTGAGGTCGGGCGTATTGTCGGCCTCGACCCCGCCGGCGAATCCGGCGCGCTGGACCGACTTGGAGCGCAGATAATAGAGGCTCTTTATGCCCAGCTCCCACGCCCGGTAGTGGAGCATCAGAAGGTCCCATTTGTCGACGTCGGCCGGGATGAACAGGTTCAGGCTGGTCGCCTGGTCGATGTAGGGCGTGCGGTCGGCGGCGAGCTCGAGAAGCCATCTCTGGTCGATCTCGAAGCTGGTCTTGTACGTGTCCTTCTCGTCCTGGCTCAGGAAATCGAGATGCTGGACCGAGCCGCCCTGCTCGAGGATCGAGTTCCACACCGCGTCGCTGTTCTTCGATTTCTCGATCAGCAGTTTTTCGAGATAGGGGTTCTTGATCGACCAGCTGCCCGACAAGGTCTTGTGGGTGTAGATGTTGGCCGGGATCGGCTCGATGCAGGCCGAGGTGCCGCCGCAGATGATCGAGATCGACGCGGTCGGAGCGATCGCCATCTTGCAGCTGAACCGCTCCATCACGCCGCGGTCCTGGGCGTCGGGGCAGGCGCCGCGCTCGTTGGCGAGCATCATCGAGGCCTCGTTCGCCTGCGCCGCGATATGTTTGAAGATCTTGAGGTTGAGCGACTTCGCCATCGCGCCCTCGAAGGGCAGCCCGCGCGCCTGCAGGAAGGAGTGGAAGCCCATCACTCCGAGGCCGACCGAGCGCTCGCGCATCGCGCTGTATTTGGCCCGCGCCATCTCCTCGGGCGCGCGCTCGATATAGTCGGTCAGCACATTGTCGAGGAAGCGCATGACGTCCTCGATGAACATCTTGTCGCCGTTCCACTCGTCCCAGGTCTCGAGGTTGAGGCTGGAGAGGCAGCAGACCGCGGTCCGGTCGTTGCCGAGATGGTCGCGGCCGGTCGGAAGCGTGATCTCGCTGCACAGGTTCGAGGTCGAGACCTTGAGGCCGAGCTCGCGCTGGTGGCGCGGCATCGTCGCGTTCACCTTGTCGATGAAGATGATGTAGGGCTCGCCCGTCGCGAGCCGGGTCTCGACCAGCTTCTGGAACAGGGATCGGGCGTCGACCGTGGCGCGCTCCGATCCGTCCTTGGGCGACCGCAGGGTCCATTCGCTGCCGTCGCGGACGGCCTGCATGAAATCGTCGGTGACCAGCACGCCGTGGTGGAGGTTGAGCGCCTTGCGGTTGAAGTCGCCGCTGGGCTTGCGGATCTCGAGGAACTCCTCGATCTCGGGGTGCGAGATGTCGAGATAGCAGGCGGCCGAGCCGCGGCGGAGCGAGCCTTGCGAGATCGCGAGGGTCAGCGAATCCATCACCCGGACGAACGGGATGATGCCGCTGGTCTTGCCGTTGAGCCCGACCGGCTCGCCGATGCCGCGCACCGAGCCCCAATAGGTGCCGATCCCGCCGCCGCGCGCGGCGAGCCAGACATTCTCGTTCCAGGTGTCGACGATCCCCTCGAGGCTGTCGGGCACGCTGTTGAGGTAGCAGGAGATGGGAAGCCCGCGCCCGGTGCCGCCGTTCGACAGGACCGGCGTCGAGGGCATGAACCAGAGCTTCGAGATATAATCGTAGACGCGCTGGGCATGCGCCGCGTCGTCGGCATAGGCCGAGGCCACGCGCACGAAGAGATCCTGGTAGGATTCGCCGGGCAGCAGATAGCGGTCGGTCAGGGTCTCCTTGCCGAAATCGGTGAGAAGGTCGTCGCGGCTCCTGTCGACCTCGACCGGGTAGAGGATCGGCTTGATCGACTTGCTCGACGCGCCCGCCTTCTGGCCCTTGGCGGTCTGCTTCGGGGGTGCGGCGATCGTGGCCGTGCCGACGTCGCCATGTCCAGTCTCGGTGCCGGTGCTCAAGTCCATCATCCTACCCCTCGTTCCTCATCCGTTCCAGCGGATTCTTGTCCACCCTTAGGCGCTTTGCGGGGCGGCGGGGGCGCAAAAACAGGCTTGTCCCCGATATCCACAGGACAGCCGTTTCCGGTCCGTGTCCTATTTAAGGTGCACGGCCGTCGCCCACAAGGTTTAGCGTCGCCCCCTAGGCTGCGCCACCAGCCATAGTGTTTTAACCCGGACTCGGACGCAAGTAGATAAATGCAATATTAACCAACGGTTCGTCGCAATTCGGCTGCGATGAATCGAGTCCGGAAGGGCTTGCAATCGGGTGAAATTCCGAGGCCCCGAGAGCGGCGGGGCAGCGCCGCTCAGAGGGGGCTCAGAGGGGGCCCAGAGGGGCCCGAATCAGTCCCCTCCCGGCTTTCCGGGAGGGGATTTAGGGGTGGGAGCGAGCCGTCACGGCGAGCTGTCTTTCTGAGTCTGAAAGGGCCCACCCCCGGCCCCTCCCGGAAAGCCGGGAGGGGAGCAGTTCAGCGAATCACCCCCGATCGACCCGGCAGGAAAAGCATCCCCGCTTCGCGTGATGCAGATGGATGTATGCAACCGCCGGATCCGCGAACATCCGCTCGATCAGCCCTTCCAGTTCCGTCCCCGGCGCCACGTCGGCGTCGATCATCGTATCGTCCGAATCATAGGCCCGGGCGGAATAGATGCGGGCGCGGAAATTGTCCGGGATCCGGTCGGTCACGCACGTCTCGACCGCCCCCTCGCCGACGAAGATCGGCCCCGAGCCGCGATAGAGCGACGGTCCCTCCAGATGGTCGAACGTCAGCAGAAGCACCGGCTCCCCGGCCCGCACATTCTCGAGCGTGACGCGGCACGGCGCGCTGTCGTCGGCAATCAGCCGCCGAACGCCTCGCGCCTCGAGCTCGGCGTCGGAAAGCCCATAGAGGGGGCGGAAAGGCTCGGCGGAAAGGCCGGCGAGGCGAAAGGACATGTCGGGCTCCTCATTGTCGAGCCCCGTCCTTGCCCCGGCCCGCGCAAAGCCGCGTCCCGCCGATTGCGCTCAAACCAAATCCGTCATCCCGGCCCTTCGGCTCCGCCTGCGGCGCCGCTCAGGATAAACTGCGGCCGGGATCTCGTGGAGACGCGCCTCGAGTTCCGAATTCCAGGCCCATTCAACTTCGTCATCCCGGCGCAGGCCGGGATCTCGTGGAGACCCGCTGTGCTTTCCCGTCCGGAGATTGCCGCAATTGCCCTGACCGGCATCGCATTCGGATCCGAGAAGCCGCGCGGAAATGACGGTCCTTTCGGCCCTTTGCGGGCCTCGAACACGCGCCGTTGAGCGCGGGCGCCAATAGGCATACCATGTCCGGCCTGGGTGAGGCGTGAGTCCGAAGGGGGGACCATGCGCATATTCACGATCGCGGCGATGGTAGCCAACATCGCCTTGTGGTGGGCCTTGGTACTGATCCCGCCCATCGCCTTCGGCTGGACCAGCCGCGAAACGTTCTATGCCCTCGCCGGGACCGCGGTATGCGCGGCGGCCATATCGGTGATCCGTGCGGAATGGCCCGGATCGACCGGGATGGGCACCGGCTCCGGACATGCTGCGATCCCGGTCGGCGCGCGGGCGAGCCTCGGCTGGATCACGGCGATCGGGGTCATCATGGCCGGAGCGATCCTGCTCGCCGGCGTTCTGGCGGGTGAGGTCAAGCCGCTCGCCGCGGCCATGACCCTTCTGCTCGGCGGCGGCGCATTGTTCACAATCCTTGCCGTGGCCGACAGGCTCGTAGCCGGGGCCGAGGTGGAGGTGAGTAGCCATTGGGGAGGACTTGGAGGCTCGCTCGGCGGCTGGCGGATCTCGCAGACCGCGATCCTGATCGTCGTCGCGCTGATCCTGGTCAGCGCCACAGTCGCGCTGAGCGGCGGGCTCGCCGAGCAGGATCCGGCGAACGCCCAGGAGAACGTGGCCACGGATGGAGAGGGGGAGCCGGACGACCCTGCCGGCGTGAACGGGGCCGCCGCCGCCGAAAATGAGGCCGCCGGCGAAGACTCCGGCAACGCATCCACCAATGCCGCCGGCAATGCGGTCCTCAACCAGGTCTCCGCCGGGGGCGTCGGCTGATGCCCTTCCGGTTCGGCGACGTCTGGAAGCGGCGCGACGCGATCGGCAATTGGCGTCTTCCCGGCGAGCCGGCCTTCGCCAATTCGCGGGCGTTCGAGCTGCTCTCGCGCGACCTCAAGCGCTACGTCCTCGACGAGGTGGCGGGGCGGTCGTTCCTGATCGCCGGCCATCGTGGCGCCGGCAAGACGTCGACCGTGACCCACGCCATTCGAAGGCTGCGAAGCGACATCCTCTCCGCCAGCGTGGATCCCGACCGCCTTCCGACTGGCCGCCGCGGCCGCCTTCAGCGCCCGATGATGGTGAAGCTGGTCGGCCAGGCATTGCTGGCCGAGCCGCCGCGGATCAAGGAGATAGAGAATCTTCAGGATGCTCCGGCGGACGAGGAGGAAGGCGAGGATTCCGATCCGGCCGATCCGCCGGCGCCGGGCGAGGACGAAGGTGAAGCGGGGGAGGGCAAGCCCGAGAAGGGCGACACCGCCGGGAACGCGCTCGTCCACATCACCATCGCGCTTTACCGGGCGCTGGCGGCCGAGATTGCGGAAGGGTTCGCGGTCCATGCACTCGAAGGCGATCCGAACAGCAGGGCCGACCGGCTCGAGCTTGCCGCGCAGCTCGCGCTCGAGCTTGACGGAACGCCGGAGCCGGCTGGGCTCCGCGCCTTCTGGAACAGGATCGGACGGCTCCAGCATGGCGTGCTCTGGCCCCCCGACTCGGACAGGGCGCTGATGGAGGGCGTCATCCTCGACCAGGGGCTGAAGGAGGTCGTGGCGGTCTCCACTGCGGCCCAGGCCTTCCAGGTCTGCTCGGGCGCGGTCCATTATTCGGTGAGCCGCCATCAGATCGACAAGCGCAAGAGCAAGACCGACGCCGGGCTCGACGTGAAGGATCTGGTCAGCCGGCTCGGAGCGCTCGGCGCCGGCGCTGTCGCCGGGAGCATCGTCGGAGTGGAGCAAGGCGGCGTTCCGGGCGTGGGCGTGGGTCTCGCCGTCTGGCTGCTCGGAACGCTGACTTTGTCCTGGTCGGGCTCGCGCGAGCGCAGGAGCGACCGGACGCTCAATTATCAATTCCTTCAGGACCGCTCGATCCAGACCCTCGATCGCGACCTGCCGGTGGTGATCGACCGGATCCGCCATGCCGGGCTCGCGCCGGTCTTCGTGATCGATGAGCTCGATAAGCTGATCGAGACGGAGCCGGGCGAGAAGATCGCCGAAATCATCCGGCGGCTGAAGCATCTGGTCGCCGATTACGGCTTCTTCTGCTTCCTCACCGACCGCAAATATTTCGACCGGGTCGAGGGCATCGTGACGAAGGAGGCCTATCCGACGGAGCATACCTATTTCAGCGAGCGAGTGCTGGTGCTGAGCCGCGCCGAGGACCTTTATCTTTATCTGCTCGGGCTGCTCGAGGACGTTGCCGAGGACGGGCCGCAGGCCCTTCAGGCGGCAGTCTTCGCACTGGTCGTCATGTACCGGTCCAAGATGAATTTCAGCGACGTCGCGCGCCAGGTCGCGATCCTGACCGGGCCCGAAGACGAGCTGATCTGCACCGAGGCCGAACTGCTCGCGCCGGGACGTTACCGGCTCGCGGCGACTATCCAGATCGCGATCGACCGGATCTTGGGGTCCGAGGAGATGAAGCAAAGGATGGACGTCGATTCCGCCTTCGCACAGCTCGCCATCGACGCTCTTTATTATGTCCCGCGCGCTTGGGAATCTGACCGGGACGGCGGAGTCGACATCAGCCCGCGAACGCTTCGCGACGACCTGCTCAACCGGATGGGAGCGCCCAAGGCGCCAGTGCCCGAACAGCGTCCAGCCGATCCCTTTCCCGGCCCCGAGGAGAAATGCGCGATCAGCGCGACGGACCTGCGCGACGTGCTCGCGATGGTCGCTCGCCTCATCTCCTATCTGGGCAATTTCCAAATGCTTTACGACGAGCTGAAAAGCGAGGCAGGGCGGACAAGCAAATCGGCCGACGCGGCGTTGCTGACCCGGCTTGCCGACATCGTGGTGATCGAGAAGACCGCCATGCTGCGGCCGGCCGGATCGCACGCCCCGTTCCGCTATAACTTCATACTCGACGAGTTGGCCGGCCAGGTGACCCCGCCCGAGCCGCCCGCTCCGCCGCCACCGCCCGTCGATCACGTGCCGGCCAGGCCCAGAAAGACCAGCAGGTCGCGAAGACCGAAGGCGATCGCGCCCGCACGAACGGCGGAGCAGGATCGGCCAACAGCGGACCAGGCCGCGGCTCCGGCCGTTCCTCCTGCTGCCGCGGGCGAAGGTCAGGGCCCGGAGTTGCCCCCGACTGATCCCCGGCTGGCCGAGCTGACTCCCTTCTTCGAGGCGATCGGCAAGCTTCTTGCCGCGTCCGGAATCTCCATCGACGATCTCGGCGCGAACGGCCTGCTGCCCTCCACGGCAAGCCAGAGCCTGTTCGACACCGCCCGAAACGACCTCGATGTGGCAACCAGGAATCCGGCGCAGAGCGACGCTGCGGAACGCGCGATCAATGCCTATCTCACCTTCGTCCGGGCGCTGGACGATCGCGGCACGGAGGTGGCGCAGGCCTTGGTCCTGCTCGCGCGGACCCGCGCCGACTCCGGCAAGCCCGACCCGGCGCCGCGCATCCTGGCCCGCCTGGCCCGCTATTTCGAGCCTTCCGTCCCGTTCATCGTGCCGCCGCCACTGCGGCTGATGGAGCCCTGGGTCTTCCTGGCCGGAAATGCTGCTTCCATCGAGAGCTTCCTCACGGAGATGGAGCTTTGGCGGCCGAAGGAGAATTACGACCCCTGGTCGCAACTGAAGCTGCGCGATGCCGCTTATTGGGCGCACTGGCGCTCCGAGGTCGAGACCCTGCTGCTTTCGGGCCCGCCTGCTGCGCCGAATCCGGTCCGTTACGTGGACGCGGTCACCGCCGCTGCCGACCTTCCGCCGGGCAAGCTGTTCAGGCTGAATCTGGCGAGAATGGATGCGGTCGACTGGAGCCGGGTCGCACTGACCGGCGTTCCGCTTCCGAACCGCAATACACCTGCTCCCATCTGGCCTCTGTTCGCCGGGCTGGCCGCTCTCAAGGTCAACCAGTCCGTATTGTCGGAGGTTCGAAGCACCTTGCTGTCTGGCGGCTCGACCATCCCCGTCGATGAGCGTGGGTTCATCGACCAGCTGATCTCGCGTGCGCCTTTCTCGATACCCGCAATGCTTCACGTGCTGCCCGACCAGCCGGGCCGGCGCACCCTTCCTGTTTCGGACACTCAGCCGGTCCTGGCCATTGGCACGTCCGAATTCCCGTCTTATGTTGACGCCCTGAACTGGCTCGCCGAGCTGGATATATTCGAAGGAGCGGTCCGTGAGCTCGATTAAGGCGTCGAAGGGCGCGGATATCGGCCTGCCGCTGAGCGGGAAGTTGGCCGAGCTCAAATGGGTCAAGACCAGCCGGAAATCTCCGCCGAGCGAAAAGGCCGCGCTTGCCGGCGACGTGGTCTACAATGTCGAGACGGCCGAGGATATTGGCAGGGCTTTCAAGCGCCAGATGGCCCGGAAGTAAGCCGGACGGAAACCCTTTTCTAGTCCGTCTCGCCCTTCATCAACTTGTCGACGCGCCCGCTCGTCACCGAATGATAGCCCGGCCGCGCCCTGGCGTAGAGCGGCTCGGCGATGGCCCGGCCCCAGGCCTCTTCGCCGATCAGCGTTTTGAACAGGGGCGCCACGAACTTCGCCCGGCCCATGGTCGTCAGGAATCGCTCGGCGGCCGGAACCGCCGGCTGGTATCGGTTGGCCAGGGCGAGCTGGAGCCAGGCGAACAATGTCTCCGAATTGCGGCTGGCGGTGAGCCCCAGCGTCGTGTCGAGCTCGGCCAGGCGCCCGGCCGGAAGCACGCGTGGAAGGGCGTTGAGGAATCGAAGCCGCTCCGCCGTCGTCCAGTCCTTGTACGGCACCGCCGAGGCCTTGCCGCCCGCGTTGAATCCCGCGACCGCAATGTCGATCGGAGCGAAGGCGGCGGGATCGGGCTTCGCGGCATTGGCGGGGAGGCCCGGCTGATAGACCCACTGGTCGAGCATCAGCTTCTTCTCGAGCTCCGCATCGCCCTTGATCAGATTCTCGCGCACGTCGGCGAGGAACCGCGCCGAGGTCATCGGCTGGAAGGCGTGGCGGTCGAAATAGGAGCGCAGATAGGCGTCGAACCGCTCGCGGCCCACCGTCCGCTCGATCGTCCTCAGGAAGATCGCGCCCTTGTCGTAGACGATCCCGCTCGAGCTCTCGTCGCTGTCGTCGTGGAGGCGCGTTCCCGGCGCGGTCGCCCCCAATTCCTTCAGCGACGTCTCCATGTCGGCCCAGGACAGGCTCGCTTCCTGAGCGGCCCGCTTCTCGCCGTACAGGGCCTCCATGATCCTGTTCTCGAAATAGGAGGTGAAGCCCTCGTTGAGCCAGGAGTCCGGCCACACCGCGTTGGTGACGAGATTGCCCGACCAGGAGTGGGCAAGCTCGTGCGCGACGAGCCCGTTCAGGCTCCGGTCCCCGGCCAGGAAGGTCGGGGTCAGGAAGGTGAGCATCGGATTTTCCATGCCGCCATAAGGGAAAGCGGGCGGAAGGACGATCATGTCGTAGCGGCCCCAGCGATAGGGTCCGTACAATTTCTCGGCCGCGTCGATCATCTTCTCGGTGTCGACCAGCTCCGCGGCCGCGGCGTCCAGGGTCGCCGGCTCGGCATAGACCCCGCTTCGCGGCCCGAGCGGCTTGAACCCGATGTCTCCCGCCGCAAGCGCGATCAGATAGGGCGCGACCGGCTTGTCCATCCGGAAGCGGAAGGCGCGGCCATTGTCGTATCCGGTCGGCTCGCCCTCGGGCGCCAGATTCTCGCCGCTCATCACCGCTTTCAGCGGCTCGGGAAGCACGATCCGCGCCTCCCAGGTCTGGCGAATCCCGGGGCTGTCCTGGGTCGGGATCCAGGTCCGGTTGAGGATTGCCTGGCCCTGGCTGAACAGGAAGGGATGCTTCTTCCCCGCCGTCTGCTCGGGCGAAAGCCATTGAAGGGCCTCGGCGTCGGGCGCCGAAACGTAGCTGATCCGCACCTTCTTCGCGCCGCCGAGCTGGACCGCGAGCGGCGACCCCATCTCCTCGTCCGCCTTGCCGAGCGCGTACGGGAGCGCGCGTCCGGCGCCGTCGTCGATCGACCTGATCTCGAGCCCCTTGGAATCGAGCACGATCTCCTTGGCGCCCGGTGCCGCCTGGACGTCGAGAATGGCCGTTCCCGCGATCCTCTTCGCCTTGAAATCCGCCTTGAGGTCGAGCGCGACATGCGTGACTCGCGCCTCGGCCGGCCGCGCATAGGATTTGACGTCCTTCGCCTCGGGCGTGGTCAGGATCGGAGCGATCATCGGCTCCGTGGCTGGAGCCGCGGCCTGCTGGTTGTTCCCCTGGTCGGCGGCGGGCGAGCAGGCGGCGAGCGCGAGAAAGGCGGCGAAGAGGGCTTTACGCAAGGGACTGGCTCCGCAGTTTCGAGCAGGACAACGCGCGGGCCTTAACTTGGCTCAATCGGGGTGACTAGGTCCCCACGCCCGTTCAATCGCTCCCTCCCCTCGATGGGGAGGGCTGGGGAGGGGTGGACTCTGACGCAGAGTGGTGTGGGTCTCGTATGCCACCCCCACCCGGCCCTCCCCCATCGAGGGGGAGGGTAGTAACCAGGCGCACCGCCGCATCCACCAGCGCCTCCGCCGCGACCCCGATCGCCAGTCCCGCGCCGACGTCGCTCGGATAATGCGCGCAGCGCGGGATCTGCGCGGCCGCCACCGCGCCCGCGGCGGCATAGGCCGGCCGGGCATGCTCGGGATAATCGCGCGCGAAGGCGCGGGCCACCGCCGCCGCTCCGGCGCTGTGGCCCGAAGGAAAGCTGGTCTCCTCCTTGGCACGGCTGTCGCCGGGCGCCAGGCGATGGTCCTTGCCCGGCTTGTGCTTCGAGCGAGGCCGGGTCCGGTCGATCCTGTGCTTGATCGCATTCTTGGCGAAGGTCGCGAGGCTGTGCGCGGCGAGCATCCGAAGGCCGGTCCCGGCGAGCCTTTTGTCGCCGCGCACGAGGCCGGCCGCGATCACCGCCCCGCAGAGCAGCCGCATCTGCGGCTGGTCGCCGACCTCGCTCAGGACGGAGACGATCTTCATCGGCCGCGATCCCGACAAGGGCCTGGCCGCGTCGACGGCCGCGAGATCGGCCTTCTCGAGCTTCGACATCGTCCCGCGCGCCTTGCTCATCGCGCGAACTCCGAGCGTTCGTAGCGTCGGAGCAGATCCTCCGGCCCGTCATAAAGCGCGCCTGCGCCGGCCGCCTCGAGATCCTCGTCGTCGAAGCCGCCGCAGCGGAATCCGATCGCCTTCAGCCCGAGCCTTGCGGCCGCCTTCATGTCCCAGGGGGAATCGCCGACCACGCGCGCCCGCGCCTTCGGAACCCCGCCGGCTCTCTCCAGCGCCGCCTCGAATATGTCGGGGCAGGGCTTGCTCCGCTCGGCATCGTCGCGCGAGGTCGAGGCCAGGATCAGGTCGCCGACGCCCAGGGCCTCGACATGATGGTCGACCTCGTCGCGGCCCGACGACGAGGCGAGGACGATCGCGACATCGTCCGAACGCAGCCGTTCGAACAGCGCCCGGACTCCCGGGAACGGCCTGGTCCGGCCGAGATAGTCGCGCTTGAACAGCTCGCCGCGATACGCGTCCAATTCCTCCCGCCGATCCTCGTCGAGGTCGGGAAGAAGCGTCGGGATCAGATTGTCGCCGCCCTTGCCGATCTGGAACCGGATCCGCTCGATCGGCACGTCGCGGCCGAAATGGCGAAACGCCTCGGCCCAGGCCTCGGCGTGCAGATCGTTGCTGTCGACGAGAGTCCCGTCGACGTCGAACAGGGCGGCGGCGGGGGCCGTGGCGGGAGCGGTCATGACTGCCGACAACCAGCGGCGGCCGGGAGAGTTGCCTGGAAAGAAGACCCTAGCCCGGGACTGCGAGGCTCCGGTAGACCAGCACCGGGCCGGCGCAGGCGAAGCCTTCGATGCGCGGATAGAAGCCGATGTACCGCTCGATCCCGGGCGACACGGTCAGCGACCATGGTTCGCCGTCGGGCCGGGTCAAGGCGAGCTCCAGGCGGGTCGCCGGGGCGCCGAGCAGAAAGGCGGATTCGTCTTCGCGCATGGCCATGCACAATGCCGCCCATAGGTTTATGTTTCGTAAGCTTCGCCGCGCCGCCGCTTTTTTGCGGGGAATTACGGTATCGGCTTAATTCCCGTCCGCCTTGCTGTTCCATCCTGCGACGCTCGCCCGAGGCATCGGGAAAGCGCGGGCCGCTACGGTTTTTCCCGGAGCATTGCTGTGGTAAAGGCGGACTTAACCAAAAGACGTGGGATTCGGGGCACATGCTTGCAATGACGATGAAGGAGGAGCGGGCGCTCGCCGAGGGCCTGACTCCGGGCGTGGCCTGGCCGACGCTTCGCCTCGCGATCCTGCTTCCGCTGTTCCAGGCCGCCCTCGTCGGCGGAGCGCTCGCCGGGCTGATCCCCTATTGGGCGGTCGTCCTGCCGCTCGGCTACATGGTCTTCGCTTACTACACGCTCGTCCATGAGAGCATCCACGGCAACATCGTCCGCCGCTCCGACCGCGCCTGGGTGCACAAGCTCATCGGATGGTGGGGCGCGCTCAACATGATGACCTCCTATCCGGCGCTCCGGAAGATCCACCTCCTCCATCACCAGCACACCAACAAGGAAGAGGATCCGGATTACGGTCTCTGCCGCGGCTCGTTGTGGATGAGCGTCGGGCGGGTGATCGCGCTCCGTACCCTGCTGCTCCTGCCGCTGCCGATCGTCATGCTGGTGCCGGCCGCGAGCTACACCCTCAAGAAGGCGATGCTGACCCCGGCCGAGAAAAGGGTCCATGTCGCCACCGTCAGCCTTCTCCAGCTCGCTTTCTGGGCCGCCGTCTTCACCGGCTATTGGGCCGAGGCGCTCCTGCTTTACTGGATCCCGGTGATGATCGGCCTCGTATTGTTGAACGTCTTCTTCCAGTATCTGCCGCACGTGCCGTTCGACAAATCGGACCGCTACGGCAAGGCGCGGGTGATCGAATGGCCGCTCGGCCACTGGATCCTGCTCGGCCAGAATTTCCACCTCGGCCATCACCTCTGGCCTTCGGTGCCCTTCTACAATTACCGCCGCCTCAACGACCGCCTCCGCCCCCAATTCCAGAGCGCCGGCGCACGCCTCGACGGAGGATTCTTCGCCCCCCGCGCCGCGAAGCAGGTCGCCGCCCAGGAGCAGAGGCACGAGCCGGCCTGAGGGCCGTTTGGTTCACGCGAAGGCGCGAAGACGCGAAGGCGCGAAGGGATGCAGAGAGTTCGCGCCGTCACGCGCCTCCAGGCAGATCGTCATTCCAGCGCAAGCTGGAATCTCAATTTACTTTTCCGACGCACTTAAAGGCCAAGTGAGATTCCAGCTTTCGCTGGAATGACGAATAGGCTGGCCGCACCGTTTTACTTCTTCGCGTCCTTCGCGCCTTCGCGTGAACGAATACTTCCCTTCACTTCCTGTGCGCTTGCACGCCGACAGCCCCCTCGCGTGCGCTCGCGTGCGCGCGGGAAGTCGCGCGCGTCGAGGAGCCTTAATCCAAGATAAAGAAAGTTCCGCCACAATGGCATGCGGGCCGGGAGACAATATTGACGAGCATAGCCGCCAAGCTGCGCCAGATCGGAAAGACCGACCGGAAGGTTGCGGACGAGGTCCGCCGCTCTCTGGTCGAGACCCTTTTCGCATCCTCGACGTCGCTCGGCATCGGCGCGGTCGCCGGCGCCGCGGTCAGCTCGGCCATCGCCTTCGCGACCGGAGACCCGGTGATCGGAGTCACGGCCATCGCCATCGGCCTGACCGGCGCCTTCCGGATGGCCTATGCGGTCTTCTTCCACCGCCGCCAGGGCCTGGACGAGAAGGAGAGCGCCCGCTCCGAGGTGATCTACGAGCTCGGCGCCTGGGCCTTCGCCTTGCTCCTCGGCCTGCTCTCGATGCTCGTCCTGATGCGCTCGGAAAATGCGCTCCACCACCTTCTCGCGGTCACCGTCGCGATCGGCTACGCGGCCGGGATCTCGGGCCGCAACGCCGGCCGTCCGGTCATCGCCATCGGCCAGCTCGCTCTGGCCTCGATGCCGCTCACCATCGGCCTGTTCCTGAGCTCGGATCCGCTGCGCTGGGTGCTCGGAGCGGTCACCCTGGTCTTCATGATCGGAATGATCGACATCACCCTGCAGACCTATTCCGCGGTCCTCAAGGCGATGTCGGCGACCCACGAGCAGAGGCGGCTCGCCGCCCGCTTCGAGCGTCTCGCCCGCTACGACACCATGACCGGCCTCGAGAACAGGGGCGCCTTCCAGGAACGGCTCCAGTCGGAGCTGGACAAGGTGCTCGCGTCCGAGGGCGAGCAGCTCGCCGTGCTCTGGATCGATCTCGACAAGTTCAAGGAGATCAACGATTCCCTCGGCCACCCGACCGGAGACAAGGTGCTGTGCCAGATGGCCCGCCAGCTCTCCTCGATCGTCGAGGGCCGCGGCTGCGTCGCACGCTTCGGCGGAGACGAGTTCGTCCTCCTCGCCCGCGAATCCCGCCAGGGCTTCGCCGAGGATCTCGCCCGCGAGGTGATGCGCGCGCTCGTTCTCCCGATGAACATCGAGGGCGTGTCGATCCAGGTCACAGGCTCGATCGGAGTCGCCCTCGCCCCGCGCGACGGCCGCGACGCCGAGATCCTTCTCCAGCATGCCGACATGGCGCTCTACCACGCCAAGGACGGCGGCCGGAACGATTACTGCATGTTCGAGCTTCCGATGGAGGAGGAGTTCCTCGAGGTCCGAAAGCTCGAGGCCGCGCTTCGCACCGCGATCGAGAGGGACGAGCTCGAGGTCCATTACCAGCCGATCGTCGATCTCAAGAGCGGCCGGATCACCTGCTGCGAGGCGCTGCTGCGCTGGAACCATCCCGAGTTCGGCAATGTCAGCCCGTCGCGCTTCATCCCGATCGCGGAAAGCACCGGGCTCATCTCGCCGATCAGCCACTGGGTGCTCGGCCAGGCCTGCGACGCGGCCTCGGCCTGGCCCGGGGACGTCACCGTCGCCGTCAACATGTCGCCGGCCCTGCTCAAGGACCTGCACCTTCCGCACATGATCCTCTCGGCCCTCTACACGTCGGGCCTCCCGGCGCGGCGGCTCGAGCTCGAGATTACCGAGAGCGTCCTCCTCGAGGACAATCAGCAGTCCAACTCGCTGATCAAGGAGTTCCAGAAGATCGGCCTCAAGCTCTCGCTCGACGATTTCGGGACCGGCTATTCCTCGCTGTCCTATCTCAAGAAATATCGCTTCCATAAGATCAAGATCGACACCAGCTTCATCGCCGACGTCACGAGAAGCCGCGAGGCGCGGGCGATCATCCACGCCCTCGTCGGCCTCGCCGCCGAGCTCGACATGGAGATCGTCGCCGAGGGCATCGAGACCGAGACCCAATTGGGCTACGTCACCGGCGCCCACTGCACCGCCGCCCAGGGCTTCTACCTCGGCCGCCCGGTCCCCCGAGAGATCATCGCCACCCAGCTCGCCGCCCAGCAAAACGGCAAGACCTGGATGCCCAAGCGCGGCGGCGCCATGCCGGCCCTCAAGGCGCTGCCCGGGGGGCGGGGGTAGTCCTGAAGCCGCCCACGGTAGCGAGGCCGGCGCGAAGCGCCGCCCGAGCTGGCGTGGAGTGGCGAAAGGCCGGACGGCGGGGCGGCCGGGAAACCGGCCGAGCCCGACCGACGTCGCGGCCGCCCGCGACGTCCTGCCCCACTGCTTAAATCCCTCTCCCCAGGGGGAGAGGGTAGGGTGAGGGGGTTCCCACGTTGGGGATTATTCGCAGCTGAGGAACATCACGTCATCCGAGCGAAAGCTCGGATCTCAATTCCCCTTTTCCGATACCGTAAAGGCAGTGAGATTCCAGTTTGCGCTGGAATGACGTGAAATCCTCGGCCTCTCCGCGTCTCTGCGATCCTCCGCGTCTCCGCGTGAAACCCTTCTTCTCAAGTGCGGTAAGACGTCGCGGGCGGCCGCGCCGTCGGTCGGGCTCGGCCGGGTTTACCGGCCGCCCCGCCGTCCGTCGCTTCGCCGTCTCAGGCTCAGCTCAGGCGCCGCTTCGCGTCGGCTTCGCTGAGCCTGTGCGGCTACGGAGGGTAAGACGGCGCGGGCGGCCGCGCCGTCGGTCGGGCTCGGCCGGGTTTACCGGCCGCCCCGCCGTCTCGCTGTCCTGACCAGCTTCGGCGGCGCTGCGCGCCGGCGGCGCTGGATCAGGCAGCTACGAGGCGTGCCTGCGCATCCACGAGCCGACGCATCAGCTTCAGATCCGAATCCGTCAGATGCAGCGCCGTGTCCGCCCAAACCTCGACCACCGATTGCAGCTCGTCCAGGGTGATCGGGTCGACCAGGTTCGATGCCTGGTAGATGCCGCGGTGCCCGATCTGCCGCCGGCTGTTGCGGGCGATGTAGGATTTCACCGCTTCCTCGCCGCAGCCGGGATCGGCGAGGACGTGGACGATTCCCATCTCGTACATCTCCTCGGCCGAATAGAGCCGGTTGGAGAGCATCATCTGCTCGGTCTTGGCCAGGCCGAGCTTGCGCGAGAGAAGGCAGTGGGCCCCCATTCCGGGAAACAGGCCGAATGCGATCTCGGGCAGCCCGAAGCGCGCCCCGCGCTCGGCGACGATGACGTTGAACGAGAGCGCCGCCTCGAATCCGCCGCCCAGCGCATCGCCCTGGACCAGCGCGATGGTGATCAGCGGCAAATCGAGCCGCCGCATATTGTTGTGGAGGATCGAGACGCAGGAGCGGCCGTAGCTGACCAGCCCCTCGCGGTCGCCGGCGGCGATGAACCCGGCGAACAGGTCGAGATCGCCGCCCAGGTTGAAGATTCCCGGAAATCGCGATCCGAGCACGAGATAGCGAAGTCCCGAATCGGGCGCCGCGAACTCGCGCCTGATCTCGGATTGCCAGCGCTGGAAATCGCGAAGCATCGCCGAGTTGAAATTGGGCCGGTCGACCGGTGTCATGTAGGTCCACAAAGTGCTCGAGGGCGCTTCCCAGCGGACGTCGAGCTGTCCGAGGTCGAACAGGCTGGTCCCCGCCGGCCTCTCCCGGTGCTGCAAGGGCAGCGACGAGACCCGGCTGTCGGAGATCGTCATGCCCGCGTCATGCTCCCCCGGCTTCACTGCGAAATGACGATTCATCCTGCCCACCCAATGTCTTGGTTGATGCACAAGTAAGCATATCGCGGCCCTCCCCACAATCGCCCTTGGATGAAACCGCTCCGGAAGCTACTGATCTGTTGCCTGAAAGAGTCTCTTTTTGCTGCTGGACGAAAAAAAGATCTGCGTGGTTTCGGATTTAAACAAATCGGCTTGAGACACAAAGGTATATTTGCTTAATCCGGCGCATTCGGGCGATGCGCGGACGGTCGAAAAGGCGGGGGGATTGATGGGGGGAAGAAATGGTAAAGGTCGCCGCGCGATCGCTGCCGTGTCGCTTTTCGGGACGGGGGCGGCCTTTCTATTAACGGCTCCGGCTCCGGCGCAGGCCGCCGGCTTCTATCTTCAGCAGCAGTCGGTGCGCGGCTGGGGCCGCGCCAACAGCGGCGAGGCGGCCGATCAGGGCCCTTCGAGCCTGTGGTGGAACCCGGCCTCGATCGGCGGCCAGGAGGAGACCGAGGCAAGCTTCGGCACCACCATCTTCCTGCCCGTCGGCGAGGTCGGCGATCAGGGCACCCAGATCGACCGGCCCGGAGCCGCTCCGGTCGCGGTCGGCGGCCCGGGCCTTCTCCACGATCCCATCCAGCGCGGTATCCTTCCCGGAAGCGCCTTCGCCCTGCGGGTTTCGGACCGGCTCGCGCTCGGCCTCGTCATCGCCTCGCCGTTCAGCTTCACCAGCGATTACGATCCCGCCGGCTGGCAGCGCTACGGCGGCATCCGCTCGCGCCTCACCACCTTCGACGTCCAGACCTCGGTCGCCTACATGGCCACCGACTGGCTGAGCCTCGGCGCCGGCGTCAACGTCGAATATGCCGACGCCTTCCTCAGCAACGCCCTCCCCAACCTCGCGCCCGGCTCGGCCGACGGCCGGGCCCGGATCAAGGGCAATGGCTGGGATCTGGGCTGGAGCGCGGGCCTCCAGATCCGCCCCTCGACGCGCTTCACGATCGGCCTCGCCTACAAGTCCGAGGTCGACCACAAGCTCGGCGGAACCGTCGAGATCGTCGGCCTCGCCGGCCCGCTCGCCGCCAACAACATGGCGGGCCCGACCACGGCGCGATTCACCACGCCCTGGCAGCTGATCGGCTCGGTCCGCGCCGGCGTGACGAAGAGCCTGACCCTCAACGCCCAGGCCGTCCGCTTCGGCTGGAGCGAGTTCGACCGGATCGACCTCGCCGCGCCCTTGGGAGCGATCGACCAGGGCTACAGGAACAGCTGGAGCCTCGCCTTCGGCGCCGACGCGGCGATGGGCGAGCGCATGACCCTGCGCGCCGGAATCCAGTTCGACGGCACCCCGACCCGCGACCTCACCCGCACTCCGCGGGTCCCCGACGGCGACCGGGTCGACTACACGATCGGCGCCACCCTTCGCGCCGGCAAGAGCCTCACCCTCGACGCCGCCGCCGCCTACACCGATTTCGAGGCGGTCCCGATCACCCGCGACGAGATCTTCTACGCCGGCACCCCCGCCGAGACCCAAATCCTGGTCTCCGGCACCGCCGCGAAGCAGCACGCTTTGGTCGTCTCCCTCGGCGGCCGAATGAAGTTCTGACGGGCGCTCCGCTCTCATCCGGCAATCAATGCGCGCCCGTCATCCCCGCGAACGCGGGAGCCGAAGACGACCGCAGGTCAATCCCGCTTCTTCTTGTCCTTGATTGTCTTCATTCGCCGGCCGCAAGACGCAGGCTGCATCGTTCACGCGGAGACGCGGAGGAACGCGGAGACGCGGAGAGCGGTCGCTGCCTTCCTCACCCGTCATCTGAACTGACGGCTCCCACAAGCCGTCATCCTGAACTGACGACTCCACCAAGCCGTCATCCTGAACTGACGGCTCCAACAAGCCGTCATCCTGAACTTGTTTCAGGATCCAGTTCTCCACCCTCGCGATGCATGACCAGCTGGACCCTGAAACAAGTTCAGGGTGACGGCCGATGAGGGGATCAGTTCATCTGTCCCGCATCCCCGGAACGCAATCAGCTACGCTGGGACGACGCGAAGGGCTCGGCCCCTCCGCGCCCTCCCCATTCTCCGCGTCTCCGCGCGAAACCCTTTCTTCGTCTTCTTCATTCGCCGGCCGCAAGACGCAGGCTGCATCGTTCACGCGGAGACGCGGAGGAACGCGGAGACGCGGAGAGCCGTCGCTGCCGTTCCCACCCCTCATCCTGAACTGACGGCTCCACCAAGCCGTCATGCTGAACTCGTTTCAGCATCCAGCGTCGAGCTTCGGTGCGGGTGGAGAACTGGACCCTGAAACGAGTTCAGGGTGACGCTTGTTGGGAGCCGTCAGCGCAAGAGTCTCTGACCGCCGGATCGATACCAGGCCAAGCGTCCTGGGACGACGCGAAGGGCTCGGCCCCTCCGCGCCCTCCCCATTCTCCGCGCCTCCGCGCGAAACCCTTTCTTCGGCTTCTTCAGGCGCCTACCGCGGCACGCAGGCCGCATCGTTCACGCGGAGACGCGGAGGAACGCGGAGACGCGGAGAGCGGTCGCTGCCTTCCTCACCCGTCATCTGAACTGACGGCTCCCACAAGCCGTCATCCTGAACTGACGACTCC
>DATDAS010000098.1:0-76374 GCA_036525315.1 Allosphingosinicella sp. | reverse complement strand
TGGCCGAGGCCACCCGACAGGATGTCAGCTCCGCCCATGCCGTTGAGCATGTTGTTGGCGCCGTTGCCGGTGATCGCGTTGGCGAGGCCGTTGCCGGTGCCATTGAGGGCGCCCGCGAGCAGGACGAGATGCTCGACATTGTCGCCGAGCGTCAGGGTCACCGAGGATTGGATCGTATCGGTTCCGGTTCCTGACCCCTCGATCACCTGGTCGCCGGAATCGTCGACGAAGTAGGTGTCGTCGCCGATCCCGCCGGTCATGGCGTCGGCGCCGCCCTTGCCGTCGATGACATTGTCGAAGCCGTTGCCGGTGATATTGTTGGCGAGGCCGTTTCCGGTGCCGCTCACCGCGCCACCGAGCATGACGAGATTTTCGACCCAGTCGCCCAGCGTGTAGTCGAAGCCCGCCCGAACCGAGTCGGCGCCGGCGCCGGGCTGCTCGTTCACTTGGTCGCCGGCCTCGCTCAGGATGTAGACGTCGTCGCCTTCCAGGCCGGCCAGAAGATCGATCCCGGCGCCGCCGTCCAGCAGGTTGGAGCCGCTGTTCCCGAAGATGACGTTGCCCAGGCCGTTGCCCGTTGCATAAACCGAGCCCGATCCGGTCAGGGTCAGGCGTTCCAGATTGTCGCCGAGGACGTAGGAAATGCTGCTTTCGACCGTGTCGGTTCCAGCCCCGGACGCCTCGACGATCGTGTCGCCGCCATTGTCGACGACATAGATGTCGCTGCCGAGGCCGCCGATCATCTGGTCGGCGCCGCCGGCTCCGTCGAGCCGATCCGCGCCCGCTCCGCCGGTGACGATATTGCCGAGGGCGTTGCCGGTAAGGGATTGGTTGCCGCCCGAAATGCCGGTCAGCTTCTCGACATTGTCGGCGAGGACGTAACTGGAGAGCGTCGTTCGCACCTCATCATTGCCCTCTCCTGCAAGCTCGATCGCCAGATCGCCCGCATTCTCGACGAAGAAAAGATCGTTGCCGAGGCCGCCCGACATGGAGTCCGCCCCCAGACCGCCGTCGAGCCAATCGTCCCCGTCCGCGCCCGACAGACTGTTGGCCGCTCCATTGCCCTGCATCGTATTGGCGAGGCCGTTACCTGTGCCGGCGATCGGCGCGGATCCGGTCAGGATCAGCATCTCGATTTCGGCGCCCAGCGTGAATCCGATCGAGGTCTCGACCATATCGAGACCTCCGCCGGCCGCCTCGCTGACGCTGTCGCCCACATCGTCGACGTTGAAGACGTCGTCGCCGGTGCCGCCGATCATGGCGTCGGCCCCAAGACCCCCCTCGAGCCGGTCGTTGCCGGCACCGCCGTCGAGCAGGTCATCGTTCGCAAAGCCGCGAAGCAGATCGTGGCCGCCATTGCCGAAAATCTCGTCCGAAAGGTCGGACCCCGAAAGCTGGTCGTTGCCCTCCGTGCCCTGGATCACTGCGCTGATCGGCATGATGAAATCGGCGAGGACGACCTTCGCGTCGACTCGAAAGGTGAGCGTGCCGCCCTGCGCCGTGAAGGTCACAAGGCTGTAGAGGGAATTGTCCGAGGGGTCGGTTTGCTCGACCCAGCTTAGGGAACCGCCGGGCAGATCACTGAGATCGATCTTGTCGACGCCGGACTCGAACCGGAGAATCCGGTCGCGCGACGAGGAGGTCGAATCCGCCATCGCGCGAAATACGATCAGGTCTTCGCCGAGATCGGCTTCGAGAATGTCGGCACCTGGTCCGCCAATCAGCGTGTCCAGACCAGGGGCATATTGTGGGTCGATATCTTCGACACCGATATCGGAAGAAAGATGATCGTCGCCGGCGCCTCCCTCCAGCGTATCGCCGTCGCGGCCGCCGCGGATCCTGTCGTTGCCGTCGCCGCCGTCGATTGTATCGGAGTCGTGGCCGCCGCGCAGATCGTCGTCGCCAGCGCCTCCCAAAATTCGATCGTTTCCGCCCTGACCCCAAAGAGCGTCCTGGTCCGCACCGCCGTCGATCCAGTCATTTCCGCCAGCTGCATCGACATTGTCATTACCGTCGCCGCCTTCAATGATATCGACCAGGTCGGATCCACCGATGCTGTCGTCGCCAGCGTCGCCCCTCAACGTGCTCGCGCCGAAGCCGGCACGGATATTGTCGTTGCCTCCGCCACCTGAGACCACATTCCCGTTGAAGTCATTCGGACGGATGACATTCGCCGTCGGCCCGCCCGTAAGCTGTTGCGGGCCGGTCAACGACCCGCCAATCATCTCCTCGACATTGGCACCAAGCGTGAAGCTCGACGCTGTGACTTCGATCTTGTCGAAACCCCCGTCAGCGGCCTCGACGACCGAATCCCCCGGATCATCCGCGAAAAATCGATCGTCGCCCGCCCCGCCGATCATCGTATCGCCGCCGCCAAGACCGTTTATCAGGTCGTTGCCACCATTGCCGGTCAGCGTATTCGCGCCCTGGTTGCCCCAGATTACGTCATCTCCGGCCCCACCGATCGCATTTTCGATCAGCGAGCGTGCATCGCCCTGATAAAGCAGGGCGTTGGCAATGTTCCCCATCGCGAAGTGGCCGTCACCAAGATTGGCCCATTGCGAGTTGCTGGTGGTGGTCCACTCCCCCGGATTCAACCTGACGACAAGACCGGTGAGGTAGGCGGAGAAATCGTAGGTATCGATCCCGCCGCCGTCCCACACGGTCAGAAAGATGACGTTGGCGCCCGGCGCATGCTCGATAACGCCGTTGATCGTCATGTTCCCCGAACCGGGGGTCCAGACGTAATGGCTGTCGCCGTTGCGCGATTCAGGCCCGAAATCGGCGCCGTACAGATGTTGCAGCGCCGCAATGTCGTACATCATGTAGGTCTGGTTGAAGCCGAACTCGCCATTGTGGAACGGCGCCTCAACCGGCATTCCTTCATAGGAACGGTAGGTCATCACCGTGTAGTTCATATTGTCATATTGGAGCGGCATGACTCCGAACGTCTCGTCGTCGTGCGGATGCTTCAGCCCGAGCGCGTGGCCGATCTCGTGCAGGTGGGTGCTGTCGGCATAATCGCCGACCGCCGGATTGTCGTACGTGCCGTCGCCCGCGAACCAGACGTCGCCCGCGGCCGGATGGTTGAAGGGCAGATAGGCATGGGCGCCGTCCGTCTCCGAGGTCCGGCCGAAGCGCATCGTAGCCTGCTCGGGCGCTCCGCTCGTGAGGACGAAGTCGAGATTGGTGAAGCTCTCGATCTGCGCGAAGGCCCGAAGCACCGCGGCCTGCTGGGCGGCGGTGATCGGTGCAAAATCGAGATAGGGCTCCTCGCCCTGCGAATAGCCGGTCCAGGCGCCGACCGTCGGAAAGCCGTAGTCGAGCGGAACGCCCCGGACCCATTGATAATCGCCGAGAAGCCCGTCGATTCCCGGATTGAACGATCTTGTGGTGGGAGTCGCAGTCGCCACTTCTTACCCTTTGCCGTGCGCGCCAGCGCCGCTTCGATTTTCGAGGCTGTCCCCCCGCCGGTATGGCAGCGTCTCCGCGCCGCCCTCTCCACTCGCAATTTTCCCTAGCCGAAGCCGTCGCCGCGGTCCATCCGCCGGTCCCCGCCGCGGCTCGGATTATCCAACGGGGACAATGATTTGATGCATTGGCCCTTTATGTGCGGTTAACCGAAGGGCAGAGTCTCGATCTCGACCTTGTCCGGATAGAAAGCCAGGTGGCCGGCGATCGACAGTGCGATCGGATAGGGCGATTCGTAGCTCCAGGCGGCGTCGGCCACCCTTTGCCCGCCCGCCTCGAGGTGAAAATAGGAAGCGTCGCCCTTGTGGGGACAATGGCTGGTCCGCTCGCTCGGCGAGAAATTCTCCATCCGGACGTCGCCTCGCGGCAGGTAGAAAACCGACGGAAGGCCGGTTTCCTCGAGCATCATCGCATGGGCGCTGTCGGCAACGATCGCGCCGCCGAGCCGGATCCGTACACGGCCTCCGAACGGGGCGATCTCGATCGCATGAGGGCTGGAGTCGGTCATGACGGGCGCCTTACCCCTATAGGGCCGCGGGCGGAAAGCCGGAAAGAAGGTGCCGAAGCGGCGCGGACGCCTTATTCTTCGCCCGCGGAGGATCGCATGGCGGATCGTGAGGAGCGGCCATTGTGGGAGTGTCGGGCCTGCGGCCGCGCCTTCGCCAACCGAAACCAGAGCCACGCCTGCGGGCGGCACGACCTCGAAAGCCATTTCGCCGGCAAGGCGCCGCTGGTCCGCCAAATCTTCGACGCGTTCGTGACCATGATCGAACGGTCCGGACCGGTCACCATCCTTCCCGAGAAGACGAGGATCGCCTTCCAGCATCGCATGTCCTTCGCCCAGCTCACCGTGAGGAAAAGCTGGGTGATCGGTCACCTGGTTCTCGCCCGCCGCGCCGACGACGCGGCGTTCACGAAGGTCGAGACGATCTCGCCGCGCAACCATGTCCACCATTTCCGGCTGGACGATCCGGCCGAGGTAGCCGGGCTTGCGGATTTCGCGCGGGAGGCCGCGGCCGTTGGGCGGCAGGAGCACCTGATCTAGCCAGGGAATGGGGAGATCGGGCCCGCTTTGCGAACGCCCTCTCCGCAGCGCTCGCGCTTTCACGATCCGGAATGCCCCCGCAGATGCCCCAGGGGTGCAAGCAACGAAATCGATAGCGTGCGAAATTTCAGGAGGCAGGCGACGCGGCAAGGATTGCAGCGCAGGCGGCGGTTGCCGCGAGTGCGAGCGCGAACGCGATGATGGATCCGGACGGCAGCGCAACCGCGATCCCTGCTGCCGCGGCATTGCTGGTCATCTGAATCGCCCCGTAGGCGCTGACGGCCAGTCCTGGCCGGCCGTCTCCGGCAGCCATTGCCCCGCTCATCGCATTGGGTGCGATCAGTCCGCCGCCGAGAGCGTAGACAGCCATGGTCGCAAGCAAGGCTATTGCCCCGGCCTGGCCGGCCAGCGCCATCATCCCAAACAGGATTGTCGCAGCTGCAATGGTGCAGGCGCTGACTCGAACCACAAGCAGAGGCTGGGCTCGCCCAGCAAGCCAGCCGGCACTGATCGCCCCAATCGCCATCGCGCCCGCGACCAGGCCGAAAAAGAGGCCGAGATATCCCTCCTCGACGCCCAGGCGAAGGAGCAGGAACGGGGAGCCGGTGAGGAAAATGTAAAGACCCGCGGTAAGGCTGCAGCCGATGGCCAAATTGCGCAGGAACCGCCTGTCACCGAGCAGAGTGCGCCACTGGCCCGCCATCGCTCCCAGCCGCAGCCCGTCGCGAGAAGCCTCGCGACTTTCCGGAAGGAACAGGACGGCGGCTCCGCCAAGGACAAGGCCGGCCGCCGCGAGCAGGGCAAAGATCGAATGCCATCCCAGCTTCGAAGCGAGCCACGCGCCCAGTACCGGTGCCAGCATCGGCGACAGCATCACGACCGCCATCAGAAGAGCGACGTCGCGAGTGGCCCCCGGCCCTGCCCTGTCTCCCGCCATTGCGCGGCTGGCGACAAGGCCGCTCGCCCCACCGAAAGCCTGCAAAACCCGGCCCGCGAGAAGTCCGACCAGGTCCGTCGCTGCCCAGGCGGCGATCGAGCCGAGCACGAAGAGGAATGCCGAGGCGATGATCGCTGGCCGCCGGCCGAAGGCGTCCGACAGTGGGCCGGCGACCAGTTGCCCGACCGCCATGGCGGCGAGGTAAAGAGTCAGGGTGAGCTGAATCGCGTCCGGTGAGACGCCAAGGTCGGCGGCCGCTCCGGGCATGGCCGGAACGAACAGGTGGATCGCCAGCGAACCGAGTGCGGTGAGCCCCGCGGTGATTGCGAGGATCGCGCCGGGATGCAGGCTACGCCCTTTAGCGCGACTCACCTGCGATACATCGTCATCGGCCGAGCCCCTTGCGTCGAACCGTCCAGCGTCGATCGATGCACAGGCCGCAATTCGGACCAACGAACATCGCGCCGGCGCGCCTGTCGCGCTTCAGCTGCCAGTCGAGCCATGCCACCGCGACCGCGCCATAGAGGCCGCCATTCGGTGCGGTGTAGAAAGTGCCGCCATGGCCAACCGGAAGCCAGGCGAACAGGGCCGGGACGTGATCGATCCGGTTGAAGTCGTCGAGCGCATTGACATAGGCGATGTCGGACGGCCCGCCGTTCACATAGGCGATCGGACCCTTGATCGCCCGAAGCCGGTCCTTGGTCAGCAGGATGCCGCTTCGTCCCGTGGCCGCGCCTCGGTTGTAGATGCCGCTGTTCCAGATCATCGAGGTGCGGATCCGCGGGTCCGCAGCCGTGGCAATCGCCTGAAGGCCGCCGCAGCTATGCCCCATGGCCGCAACCGATGTCGTGTCCAGCCTGCGATATAAAAGGCTGGAACGGCGTCCATTCTCCCGGATCGCCCAGTCGAGGCCGTCGAGCAGCTGCGAGGCCTGAGTCTCGTCCGCCCCACGCGCCGGGCCCGGCGCGCCCGGGGCCCCCGCGGGCGCCGCCGGCTCCGTCGATGGAGCGGGCTCCGGCCGCATCGGCTCCTCCCGCCGCGCCCGGCCGACGGCAACGACCAGATAGCCGTGCGACGCGATCTCGCGCAGGAAACGCGCATTGCCGAGCCCATTGTCGCGGCACGCGCCGTTCCCCCAAAGCACGATCGGCAGCCGTTTGCGAGGCAGCCGGGCCGGGCGGTAGACGGTGTGGGTAAGCAGGCCTTGCTCGACAGAAGCGACAGCCGGCCAGGCGCCGGTCCCCGACGGCAGCCCGACTATTCCGGGCGGGTGCGGCGCCGGCGCCGGCACAGGCTGAGCCGCTGCCCCACCCAGTGCGACAAATCCGAGCGCGATGAAGCAGAAAATCAGGAGGCTTCGAACCCGTCGCGGGCTTTCGATGGATATCATGTCATATTTCTTTCCGGCGGCAGACGAAGTTCTCGGCCTGGTCGATGCTTCCCGCCCCGACATAGTGCGCTCTTGCAGGCCAGGCGCAGAGCGGCCTGGTTCGAACGATCCGGCCGGCCTCGACTCGAACCGCGATGACCTTGTCGGGGACCTGCTTTCGATCCACCCAGCGCTCGAGAGCCGACAGGAGGTCATGATCCGGATCCGGCAGCGGCGAATCTCCTCCCGCGCCTCCGAACAGATCCGGGCCCGCGCCGCCGCGGCAGTGATCCACCCCCGGCGCCATGAACAGCCGGACCGATCTCGGCGCCCGCGGGCCGCCGGACTTCAGGACGGAGCGATAATAAGCAATGGTCGATTGCGGAGCGACGAGCGGATCGGCCCAGCCATGATAAAGGATGAGCTTGCCTCCATTGCGGAGAAAGGAGTCGATCCTTGGATCGTCGGCATGGAGGTTCATCACCCGGTCGATCGCCGGCAGATCGCGGGCAATTCGAAAACCGCGCGGGTCCCAGTTCGGATCGCCATGGACGCCGTCGCCGAACAGAGCCACGGCGAGAAATGTGGGCCCCGGGGTGAAAGGCTCGGGCAACGGCGTCGGCGAGACCAGCACGCCCGGCAGAAGCCCGTCGTCGATCCTTCGTCCATTCTCGTCGCGGAGCGGCGCATGGATCAGCCGGACCGCTTCGATCTGCGGCACTGTCAGGCAGCCCGGTCCGGCGACCGACCCGCGACAGGCGAGGCTTGCGGGATCGAATCGACAGCGGGTCGGATCGCCGATGATCCCGTCGCGGACTCCGTCGATCGGGTCGCAGGCGCGGACCGCGGCATCCGCAACGAGCTTCCAGCGGCTCGAGTCCATCAGCGACCCGAGGCGGCTGTGCTGCTGCATCTCCCACATCCGCCGAGCGCTCATCGCGGGCGTATTGACGCCGGGGGCACCGGCAATCACTCCGTCGAAATCGCGCGGGTACCTTTGCACCTCGGTGAGCGCCTGGCGTCCGCCGCCCGAGCAACCGACGAAGAATGCGTTGCGGGGTTCGGCGCCATAGACGGCCTTGAGGATCGCCTTCGTCTTCACCGCCAGCAGATGGTTGGCCCGGTGAGCGTAATTGGCGGCGCGGTCAGGACGATTGAGCAGCCAGTGCGTGTCGCTCGCTTTGTGACCGGTATCGGTGCTTGCCGAGGCGTAGCCGCGGCGCACGCCGCGCTCGAGCTCGCGATAGTTGAACGATCCCGCTTGTCCCCCGACCCCGCCGACGAGCAGGCGGCCGTTCCAGGCGTCGGCCGGCGGCAGCCAGAGCTCGAAACCGATCTCGCGCTCGATCACTCCCTCCACGCGGCAAAACGGCAGGCGCATCGGCGCGGCGGACGGATAGAGCGGAGTGAATTCGCGGCCCGGGCCGACCTCGACCGCGGTGACGATCCTGACGTCTTTCAGGCGCAGCCGCGCGACCGAATCGCAGGGCGCGGCCGAGGCCGGCGCCGCAGCGCCGAGGAGAACGGCAAGGAACGCCGCCGCGAGAACATATATGGCCTTCACTTTGCGGCGACGAGAGGAAGTGTGACCGACGAGGAATGCTGCCGATCCACGTAGATCCGGATGTTTTTCGCCAGAGCCGCGGCGTCGCGGGCGCGCTCGCGATAATCGGCGCCGGTGACGGTGACCTGGATCCGGTGGCCGGCCTTGAAGATCCACGAGGTCGGCATGAGCTCGAAGCTGAGCCGGACGGGCTGGCCCGGCGGCATCGGCGCCGAATCCTCGGCAAAGGAGCGGTGCCAGGGAATTCCCGGGGGCATGATCCACGGCGCCTGGACGGTCGCTCGAAGCGATGCCTTCAGCCGCCCCTCCGTGACGACCCGAATCGTTCCATCCGGAGCGACGTCCTCCAGATAGGCGAAGAGATTCGCGTCCGGCGCATCGGCGGAAATCCACAGATGCGCAACGCCGCTTCCGGTCACTTCGGTGTCGGCTGAAAGCGGCGTGCCGGCGAATCCGGCTCCGCCCTCCGCGGTGTGACACGGCTGGGCGTAAGGACCCGTGCCCGAATCGGGACAGCCCGGCGCGTAATTGACCCCGAAGGATATCGGCGCTCCGGAGCGCGGCCGTGCTTCGTCGCTAAGCCTGCCGCCGGCGCCGAGAAGAAAATTACGCATCCTCGCACCCTCGATGGGCCAGGTGCGCGAGGAGCGCCATTCAGTGCCGGGCGCGGCATTGACGGTGAAATAGTGGATGGGCGCCTGGTCCGAGAGACCGGCGTTGATCCCCTTCAACTCGCGGTCGAAGAAGCGATGCGCCTCCTCGACGAGAAGGAATCCGTCATTGTTGCAATGCTGCCAGGGACCGATGACGATCCTCGAGCCGGGCAGGTTGAGCCAGGCGATCAGGCCCTGGTCGCGCAACTCGTCCTGCCACCCTCCGACGATGTAGACGGCGACGCCCGAGCGGCGGAGCTGGTCGGCATAGCTCGCCGCGCTGCCTTCCGCCCAGAAGCGGCTTTCAACCAGCGGCGAGAAGCTGTCGCGGAACGGAAGCCCGCTCCACATCTCGAACAAGTTGGTCGAGCGTTGATGTTCCTCTGCCGCCTGGCGCAGAAGAATCTTGTCCTCGTCTCCGTCGACGGGACGCGCCTTCATGTCCTCCTCGATCGTGCGGGCGGGCCCGGTTCCCCATTGGGCGAATATGCCACCGCGTCGAAACGCGTCATATTTGTGCCACGAGAAGCAGCCGGCGAATGCGGCCTTCAGCGCCGGCGGCCGCATGGTGACGGCATGCATCGCGGCGTCGCCGGTGTTCGAGCAGCCGTATATTCCGACCTTGCCGTCGGACCAGGGCCGCGAGGCGAGCCATTGGGTCACCTCGTAGGCGTCCTGCGCCTCGTTGCGGTCATTATAGCCGCGCCGCTCCCCGAAGGACTGACCGTTGCCGCGGCGGGCGACCTGAACCACGACGTAGCCGTGATCGGTGAGCTTGGGGATGGTTCGAAATCCGGCCGCTCGCGATCCTGTTCCGTCCCCCGGCTCCTGGGTCGCGCTCAGCGAGTGATGCCAGATCACCGGGAAGCGGCCGGGCACCGGCTTCCCATCGCGCGCGGGCCGAGCAATGGTCAGGGCCAGACGCGTTCCATCGCGCATCGGCAGATACATCGAAGATGAGACCTGCTCGGTATAGGCCTTGGCCGGCCGGTAATGGCCGAATGACGAATCGACCTGAGCCTTCGCCGCGCCTCCCGGCAGCATCAGCGCGGCCAGGAGCGCGAGGACGAAGAAGCGCATCAGAAGCTCTTTCGGACGCTCACCGCGAACAGGCGACCGATCGGATCGGACGTCGTTGCGTCATAGCCGCCGCTGCCGTTCACGCTCGGAGCGATGTTCACATAGGGCGGCTCGACATCGAACAGGTTGCGGACTTCCAGGCCGAACGTGAACGGCGAGGAGTCGCTTCCCAGCCTCCAGAACAGGTTGAGGTCGATCGGCGTATAGCTTGCGACCTTCTCGTTCGGAGTGATCGCGGTATTGGTATAGCCGTTGAGGTGGGTGGCCTTCAGGATCGCGGTCAGCGGCCCCTTCTCCCAGGCGACCGAGGCACGCGCCTTGAACCGCAACGGCTGGAAGATCTGGTTCAGCTGAACGACGATAGGCGCGGTCGGGGTTTGGGCCGTCTTGTAGTCGGTCAAATAGGTGCCGCTCAGGTTGAACCGAAATGTGCCCATGTTCGAGGTCGGCAGACTGTAGGTCGCCAGGAAATCGACGCCCCGGGTGAGCGACTTGCCGAGATTCTGGCTTCGTCCATCGACGAAGACGGTGACAGCGAGCGGACCGCCGGCAGGGAAAGGGCCCGACACTGCCAGACCCTGGGCGACCAAAGCCGCGACCTGCTGACCGGCCGCCGGCCCCTGAATGATCAGGCCCGTGCCGTCATATTGCGAGGCCCGGGTCAGAACCGCGAGATCGGACAACAGGGCGATCACCTGATCGCGATAGTCGACGCTGAAATAGGTGAGCGACAGCTTCAACCTGTCTACCGGCTCGAAGTCGGCGCCGACCGACCATGTCTCCGCGGTCTCAGGGCGCAGATTCAGGTTGCCGCCCGACTGGGCGACGCCGGGGATCGGTGCTCCGCCAGTGGGATTCTGGTAATTCTGGTTGAACAGCTGGTTGCTGTTTCCATAGATCTGAGGAAGCGTCGGAGCCCGGAACGACGTTCCGTAGCTACCGCGGAACATGACGCCTTCGACCGGCGACCAGTTCACGCCGATCTTCGGATTGGTCGTGTTCCCGACGTCCGAATATGTGTCGTAACGGACCGCGGCATCCACATCGAGCCTCCGCAGGCCGCCCGTTGCGTTGTCGGGGCCGAAGATCGGGATCAGCACCTCGGCATAGACCGAATCGACTCGCCGGTCGAACGAGCGGAACGTCACGGGCGTGCCGGGATTGCCGCGCGCGATCCCGAGGTCGATCGTGAATTCCTGGCCCTCATAGCCCAAAGCCGCCTTTATCTCGCCGCCTGGCAGCTTGAACAATGGTCCATTGAGACGCGCCTCGTAGCCGGTGAAATGGCCCAGAGTCGGATTGATCGAGATCTGGTTGAAGATGTTCGCAAGGGTCGCGGGCGAAGTGCGGCCGAGGCCGTACGGATCGAGCGCGGTGGCGGGGTTGCTGCTCGCCAGCGCGGTGGCCAGGTTGGCGTTGCTGATGCCGTTCAGCGACGACGCATTGTCGTCGGTCTCGCCCATCCCGATCAGGGTTTCGAACTGCCAGTCGTAGGGCAACTTTACCCGAAGTCCGGGCGTGATCTGCCAGCTTTCGCCATGGCCGAACGAAACGTTGCGCGCGAGGTCGTTGCGGAAGTTGTAATCGAGCAAATAGGTGGTGCCGGCGAACCCGGCGGGCCGCACGAAGAATGCGTTGGTCTGTGGCACCGTGAGAGTGGCGTTAGAGTAAGCCGGAAGGCGCTCGAAGGTCCGGTTGCTGTAGAAGGCGTCACCGAAAAAGGTGAGCCAGTCAGACACTTCGAACGTGAAGGTCGCGTTCACCGAATCATATTTCTGCGATGGGATCAGATCCTGACCCTGTAGATCGTCGCAACGATTGGCCGTGCCGGCTGCGAGGCTGCCCGCATTGCCCTGGGTGAGGCCGCCGGTCGGGATGGCATAACTGATGCCCCCGGCGCGGATCGTGCCGGGATTGCAGCGCATGACGCTGTAATCGCGACCGCCGAACGCGGTCTGGTTAGATGTGAAGAAGTCGCGGTCGAGGCCGTTCAGACTCGAACGGTCGACATGCTCATAGGCGAGCATCACCTGGCCCCAACTCCACCTCTTGCCCGCGGCGGCGCCGAAAGAAATTTCATTATAGGCGCCGTCACCGGAAATGCCGGCACGGGCGAAGGCCTCGATTCCGTCGAGGCTGCGGCGGGGAATGAGATTGACCACGCCGGCCACCGCGTCCGAGCCGTAAATTGCCGAAGCGCCGTCGGCGATGACCTCGAGCCGTTCGACACCCAAAGTGGGAAGGATAGAGGGATCGGTCGAGCGGCCGTTGTTCACCACGCGGTGCCCGTCGACGATGATCAGGGTCGCGTTGGGCCCGATGCCCCGGAGGTTGATTGAGTTGCCGAGTACGATGTTGCCGGCGCCGCCCGATTGGCCGCGCGAATTCTCGCTGACGCCGAGATCGAACACCTGTGGCAATTCCTTGAGAACGCGGTCGAGCGTGACACGGCCCGAGGCCTCGATGTCCTCGCGGCCCAACGCGGTCACGGTGGATCCGACCGGCGCAACGGCGCGCAAGCGGCTGCCGGTCACGACGAAGTCGCCCTGGTCCACCGCTTCCTGGGTAACCGGCTCGGCGCCCGCGCCGGAGTCCTGATCCAGTGCGGCTGCCTCTTCGGCCGTCGCGTCGGGGGTTTCCGGATCGGTCTGCCCTTGGGCAGCGGCCGGCAGAAGAAGAGCAATTGCGAGGGCGAAGCTCGATCCGCCAGACCTGAGAGCGCGTGCAACCGACATATATACCTCCCCAGCCGGACGCACCGGCACGGTTTTGCGTTTGGCTCGGAAGGAGGGTCGGGGACTCAAGGCCCCGCCCGTCAGGCTTCAACTCTCCTCCACCCTCCGGCCGGCGCATTCGCCGTCCCGGTGAGTCGCACGGAACGACCCTCAGGCTCGAACCGTCTCGCAATATTGGTAGATAATGTCAACTATCTTCTCTTGGACGGTCATGTTCCAGAACGTCAGGCCTCTTCTTTCGCTTCGTCGCGCACGCAGGCGGAATACATGCGGTCGAGCAACTCGTGGAGCATGTGAAGTTCGGCGCGCGAAAGCTGGTGCAGGACCTTGTCCTCGGTATGCTCGAGGATCTGGAAAAGCTCGTTGAGGTATGATTCGCCGTCCCTGGTGATGAACAGAGCGTGCCGGCGCCGATCCGTTTTGGATCGTTCTCGAGTCGCCCAGCCGCGGAGTTCCAGCTCATCGACGATCGTAACGATAACCGACTTGTCGAGAGCCGTTTCCTTGGAAAGCTCGTTCTGCGAGATGCCGGGATTGGCCGAGATCAAGGCAAGGGAGGAGAACAGGCCAGACCGGAGATTACGGTCGGCGGTGGCCGATGCGAAATCCCGCGACAGCTGGTTCTGCACCCGGCGCAGGCGAAATCCGACGAAGTCGCCGAGTCGGCCCAGCGTGACGCTGTCGCCATTGCCTGGCGGAAAGACAGGCCGAACCGGCTTCCTCACGTTCACCTCCAAGGGACCCCTTCCCCGATTGTTACGTAAACCAGATGGTTGAAGTTATATACAGTCTTGCTATGATGCCTATTAGATGGTCCGTCTACGAGACTGTCAAGACAAGGATCAAGTGCCGGAGAGGATAAGGAACATGCGAGCTCCCAGTTCCGCGAATCGTGCGTCATGACGATCAAGGACGAAAGCAGCGACCTGGTCATCGACGACGAAGGTCATGTCGCGCACGAGGCCGCGCCCGCCGGCCGAATCGGTGAAACCGCCTATCTGGTCGGCGCCGTCGGCCTGCTGACCGCGACCGCGACCGACGCGCTCGCCGTGGCCGGACGCCATACCGGCTTTCATCTTCTCGGCTCGATTGAGATCGTCCAGTCGGCGGTCGTGTTCATCGCCTCCGCGGCGATGGTCGCGGCAACCGTGGTCGGATCCCATGCCTCGGTCCACATCCTCACTGAACGACTTTCCGAAACCAGGGTTCGCTCGCTCGCAAAGTTCGCGGGCCTGCTCAGCGCCCTTCTTTTCGGCATTCTCGCAGCCGGCTCGATTTGGGTCGCGAGCGAGTTGTGGAGCGGGTTCGAGCAGACCGAATTGATCGGCATCCCGCTCAAATGGCTGCGCATGATCTGGATCGCCGCGGCCCTTCTGATCGCCTTCCTGTTCCTTCGAAGCGCGCTGAGGCCGAAGCCATGACCCCTGAACTCATCGGCCTGGCCGGAATCATCCTCCTCCTCGTCCTGTTGACGCTCGGAGTCCCGATCGGAGTCACTCTGGCCCTGGTCGGAATGGCCGGGCTGGCCGTTCTGATCACGCCCGAGGCGGCGATCATCAAGGGCGGAGTGGTCTCTTTCGAGGTCATCTCCAAATATGAGCTCGGGGTCCTGCCTTTATTCCTGCTCATGGCCCATATCTGCTTCGCCGCAGGCGCAAGTCGGGACTTTTTCGACGTGGCCGCGAAGTTCGTCGGCCACCGGCGCGGCGGCCTCGCACTTGCGTCGATCGGAGGCTGTGCCGGCTTCGGCGCGATCAGCGGGTCGAGCCTGGCAACGGTCGCGACGATCAGCTCGGTCGCTTTGCCGGAAATGCGCAAGGCCGGCTATCATCCCGGCTTCGCATCCGGCGCGTTAGCCGCCGGCGGCACGCTCGGGTCCCTGATCCCGCCGTCCGGCGCTTTGATCGTATTCGGGATCATCGCCGAGCAATCGATCGGCAAATTGTTTGCCGCCGCAATCATTCCCGGCCTTTCGCAGGCCCTGTTCTACATGGCCGCGATCGCCTTGCTCTGCTGGTGGAAGCCGTCGCTCGGGCCGAGCGCCACGCGCGTGCCGTGGCGCCAGCGCCTGCCGTCGCTGCGCAAGATCATCGACCTGCTTCTCCTAATCATTTTCGTGATCGGCGGCCTGATGGTCGGCTGGTTCACGCCGACCGAGGCAGCGTCCGTCGGAGTTGTCGGAGCGCTCCTGCTCTGGACGCTTCGCGGCGGAATCAGCTGGAAGGGACTGTTCGAGGCTCTCCGCTCGACCCTTCGTACCACCGGCATGATCTATATCGTGATCATCGGCGCCATCCTGTTCGCGACCTTCATCAGCACGACCGGGATCACCGACATCATGTCGAGCGCGGTCACCGACTTCCACGCCAGCCCGCTCATCGCGATCCTCGTCATGGCGCTGGTGCTTTTGATCCTCGGATCGTTCCTCGACGGCCTTGCGCTGATGCTCCTGACGACGCCGATCTTCCTGCCGATCGCGGTCGAACTCGGCTACAGCCCGATCTGGTTCGGCATCTTCCTGGTGCGGACGATGGAGATCGGCTTCGTCCATCCGCCGCTCGGCCTCAACGTCTACGTGATCCAGGCGATGGCGAAGGACATTCCGCTGGCGACCATCTTTCGGGGAATCATCCCCTTCCTGGTGGTCGACTTCCTTCATCTGGGTCTGCTGATCGCGGTGCCCGCTCTCTCCCTCTGGCTTCCAAGCGTGACGGGACAATGACCATGCGCAGCTTTACTCTTGCCCTCATCATCCCGGCTGCGCTCGCCGCCTGCTCGCCCGCAGCGCAGCCGGCCCCAGAGCACCTGCTCACTTATGCCAGCCCCTATCCGCCAACCCATCCGTTCAGCCGTGCCGATATCACCTGGATGAAGCATATCGAGAAGGAGAGTGGCGGGCGGATCGGCTTCCGGCCTTACTGGTCCGGCTCGCTCATCTCGTCGGACATGAGCATGGTCGAGATCAGGCACGGAGTCGCCGATATCGGCCTTATCACGCCGATCTACGCGCGCGGCGGCGCCCATATGCTGCGCGCCCAGTCGGGCTTTTACGGCGGAGTCCGCGACATTGCCGACCAAGTCATAGTCTATGACTGCCTGGCCGCGCGCTTCCCCGAATTCGGCAAGGAGCTTGAGGGACTGCACGTGCTCGCCGTCCAGGGCGGCAATTTTCCTGGCGTGCTCACCCGCACCCGGCCGGTCAACTCGCTGAAGGACCTGAAGGGCCTCCGTCTTCGCGCGCAGAGCGACGCGATCGACGTGCTGAAGAGGCTCGGCGCCGATCCTGTCAACATGCCGATGGGCGAGGTCTATTCGGCGCTCGCCAAGGGCGTCATCGACGGGGTCGTCGCGCCAGCCGACACGATCAAGAGCCTCCATTTTTCCGAGGTCGCCAAATATTTTACCACGGTGCGATTCAGCCGCGGCGCCTATCCTGCGCGAGCCATGTCCGACCGGGCCTGGAATCGGCTTCCGCCCGACCTTCAGGCGTTGATGGCAAGCTCCAAACCGGCGTGGGAAACCGCTCTCAACCGCGAGATACTGGCGGCCGAGAAAGCCGGCATCGAATTCGGCCAGTCGAACGGGATTCGCTTTCAGCCGCTCCCGCCGGCGGAGCAGGCCGCCTTCGACCGGCTCTACAGCGACTATGCCCGCCAGCAGGCGCGTCATCTTTCGGCCTTCGGGATCAAGGGAGAGCCGGTTCTGGACGAGGCCCAGCGCCTCATCGCCGGCGGGACAATCAGATGCCAGCAGGCACCGGGAGAGCAGGAATGAGCAATGGAAGCGACCTCGGGCAAAGGCCGCTCGAGGGGCTGCGGGTGATCGATCTCACCCGGGCGCTGGCGGGCCCCTATGCGACTCTCCTGCTCGCCGGCCTCGGCGCTCATGTCATCAAGGTGGAGGAGCCGCGCGGCGGCGACCTCGCGCGGGAGAACAGCCCCTATGTCGGCCGCGACGGGATCGGGGTCGAGCGCAAGCATGAGGACGACATCTCGGTCTCGCACCTGACCCGGGCGCGCGGTAAATATGGCGTCGCACTCGATCTGAAGAAGCCCGAAGCGAAGTCCGTGTTCGAGGATCTCGTCCGCGATGCCGACATCGTCGTCGAGAACTTCACGGCCGGGACGGCGGACCGGCTTGGCGTCGGCTATGCCGTCGCGCGCGCGGTCAATCCGCGAATCGTCTATTGCTCGCTGAGCGGTTTCGGCGCCGACGATCTCGACGGCGGAAGGGCCATGGACGTGATCAT
Organism: Allosphingosinicella sp.; assembly: GCA_036525315.1. Taxonomy (GTDB): domain Bacteria; phylum Pseudomonadota; class Alphaproteobacteria; order Sphingomonadales; family Sphingomonadaceae; genus Allosphingosinicella. The sequence continues at coordinate 59,271 of DATDAS010000098.1, read as the reverse complement.
CCAGGCGCTGAGCGGCGCCATGTTCACCAGCGGCGAGCCCGGCCAGCCGCCTGTGCGCTTCGGAGTTCCGATCGCCGACATGCTCGCCCCGGTCTTCTCGGTCATCGGCATATTGGCCGCGATCGAGCAAAGGCACCGAACCGGAGTCGGCCAGCATGTCGACGTATCGATGCTCGGTGCGCTCACCTCCTTCGTCGCGATCGAGAACTGGTCGGCGATGGCGGCCGCTGGAATGGTCTCGCGGACGGGCCTCACGGTTCAGCGCCTCTCCCCGTTCGGGGTGTTCGAATGCTCGGACGGCTATGTCGCCCTGGTCGCGGTTCACGAGAAGCTCGCCCGGGGCCTTTTCCGGGCGATGGGCCGGCCCGAGCTCGGCGAGGATCCCCGTTTCTCCAGCCGGGACGTACGAGTGGCCAACGCCCACGATCTCGAAGCGATGATCAACGCCTGGTCGCGAGCGCTTCCGACGTCGGTGGTGGTGAACAAGCTCGAGGCCGAGGGCGTGCCGGTGGCACCGGTGCGGCACCCCGAGGATGCCCTGGTCGACCCGCGCGTGATCGCGCGCAAGGAGACGATGCCGGTAGCCCACCCCTCCTACGGGTCGAAGATCGACCTTCGCACCGCCGGAGTGCCGATCCAGTTCTCGGGCGCCCGGACCGGATTCGACAAGGCCCTGCCCGTGCATATCGGCGAGCATAACAAGGCCGTCTACGGCGACCTGCTCGGCTATTCCGAGGAAAAGCTGGCCGAGCTGACCGCCGCCGGCGTGATCTGATGCCGATCGAGGCTCTCGAGCGGCTCGAGCGCGCCTATGAGGATCCTTCCCAGGTCATCGAGGAAGCGCGCGCTTCGGGGCTCAAGATCGTCCGTACCCTCGGCGTCGATGCGCCCCGGGAATTGCTTCTCGCCGCGGGCCTGCTCCCGGTTCGCCTCGTCGCTCAGCCGGCGGCGGCGACACCGCGCGCGGACGCCCTGATGGGCGATGCGACCATGGGCGCGCGCGGCAAGCGGCTGATCGAGCAACTCACCGATCCGTCGGCGCCCGACCTGCCCTTGCTGATCACCCAGGCCGATACCGAGCAGCCGCAGATCTTCGCCGCATTGCGCGAGCTCGGCCGCCTGGGCGAGCCTGTGCCGACCGCGATCCATTTCCTCGATCTCCTCCACATCGATCGGCGGTCCTCCCGCGAATATAATTTGCGCCGGCTCCGGCGGCTGGCCGAGTGGCTCGAGGAGCTTGGCGGCAGGCCCCTCACGCCGGATTCGATCGCGGAAGCGGCCGCGACGGCCAGAGAGCAAGCCGAGCTTCTGGAGCGGCTGACCGGACTTAGAAGAAGCTCACCGCCTCGAATCACCGGGACCCAGGCACTGCGAATCGTCGGAGCGGCGTCGATCCTCTCGCCCGACGAGCATATCCGCCACCTGTCGGCGCTTCTCGACCAGGCGGAGGCGCTTCCGAAGCAGGCGGGCAGGAGGATCTTCGTCACCGGCAGCGCCCACGAGCAGGCGGGCCTCTATGCCCTCATCGAATCGCGCGGCGCCATCATCGTGGGCGAGGACCATCACTGGGGCAATTTCGACTCGGGACGGGAGACTTCGCTCGAGGCGTTCGCCGACCCTTCATTGCGATCCGTTCCCAGGACCGCTTCGCCACAGAAGCGCGCCGAGCGCCTTGCACGCGAGGTCGCCGCATGCGGAGCGGAGGCGGTTCTGCACCTCTCGATCGACGGCGACGAGGCCGCGCCCTGGGACGTAGCCGCCGCCCGGCGCGTGCTTCCCGGCTCGCTGCCGTTCCTGGCGCTTCGGACGAGCTTCGAAGGCAGCGATCTTGCCGGGCGGATCGACCAATTCCTTGGCGACCAGACGGGGGAGGCTTCGCCGGCGCCCGCGAAGCCGGGGAGCCCGCCCGCTGTGGGTCGAAAACCCGCCGAGGGTCAGCGCAGCCGCAAGTCGCTCGAATCGGTGGCGACGTTCGGGGCCTACCAGCGCGAATGGTTTGCAGGCCTTCGCGAGCAGGTGGAAGCCGGCGCACCCTTCGCGATGGTCAATGCCAACGCGCCTCAGGAAATCCTGCGCGCGATGGACGTGCCGTTCGTCGTCAATCAATGGTGGGCGTCGATCGTCGCCGCCAAGCAGCAGTCGCGCCGCTATCTCGGGCTGCTCGCCGAGCGCGGCTATCCGAAGGACGTGGAGGCCTATAGCTCGCAGGGTCTCGCCGCGGCCTTCGACGAGGATATGCAGCTTGCCCCCTGGGGCGGACTGCCCAGGCCGGATTTCCTCTACGCGGTGGCGTCCAGCGAGCCTGCCCTCAAGATATTCGAGCAATGGGCGGCGGAAACCGGTGCCGACTGCTTCGTCTACGAGCGGACGGTCGATCCGCGATGGCGAATCACCACCCGCTGGTGGGAAGATCTGCCGGAGAGATGGGACGAGGTGCTCGAGCCGGAGCGGATCGATCTGATGGTGGCCGAGCTGGAGGCCGCGATCGCCGGGATCGAGGCGAAGACCGACCGCCGATTCTCGGCCGAACGCTTCCGCGAGGTCATGGATCTCGTCAACGAGCAGGAGGAATATTACCGCCGGACGCGCGACCTGATCGCCTCCACGATTCCCGCCCCGATCAGCATCGTCGATTCGATGCCGGCGACGATGGTGCCGCAATGGCATCGCGGCACGGTCTGGGCGCGCGACGCGGCACGGGCCTTTTACGAGGAGGTCGAGGAACGCGTCCGGACCGGGCTCGCCGCCGTTCCGGGCGAGCGGGTCAGGCTGATGTGGGTCGGCCGCGGCCTGTGGAGCGACATGGGATTCTACCAGAAATGGGAGGAGAGCCATGGCGCGGTGTTCATCTGGTCGATGTATCTCGCGCTCGCCGCGGACGGGTACATCAGGAGCCTGGACGGCGGGCGCGATCCGATGCGGGCGCTGGCCGCGCGCTTCCTCACCATGGGCGACGAATTGAGAATGCCGACCTGGGCCGGACCGTGGAACGTCCACGAAGCGAAGAGCCACAAGGTCGACGGCGCGGTGGCGCTTCGCGATGCCGATCCCTTCGTCGTTCGCGCCCTGCGCGAGGCCGGGGTTCCGGTGCTCGAGCTCGAGGTCGACAATTTCAGCCGCGAGGGAGAGGATTCGGCGGCGGTCGAAGACTCGATCACCCGCTTCATCGAAGGCCCTGCCTCCGAGCGGGCCGCGGCGCGGACGGAGCGCATGCATGTCGGCGCTTGAAGGCCTTCGAATCGTCGATTTCTCGCGCTTCCTTCCCGGGGCCTATGCAAGCTGGGTCGCCGCGGATCTCGGCGCGGACGTGGTCAGGATCGAGCATCCTCGCGAGCTCGCCAAGCACGCCGCGATGTTCGGCACGGATGCGGATCCGCGAGCGGCGGCGCGGCGGCGGGCGCGTCCCACCTACACACGCAACAAGAGGAGCCTGATGATCGATCCTGGTCATCCGGGCGCCCGAGAAGTCATCCACTGCCTGGTCGAGCGGGCCGACGTTCTGATCGAGGATTACCGGCCCGGCGTGCTCGCGGCGATGGGCTATGGCTATGAGGAAATGGCGGCGCTCAACCCGCGCCTCATCTATTGCTCGGTGTCTTTCGCAGGCCAGACCGGCCCATTTTCCGACCGCGCCGGCCACGATCCCGCCGCGCTTGCGCTGGCGGGCGCTCTTTCTCGACTGAACGGCCTCCCGACTCCTGCGATGCCCGGCCTGCAAGTAGCCGACGTGCTGGCCGGATCCCATGCCACCATCGCGATGCTCGCGGCGCTCCAGGCGCGCGAGCGCACCGGCCTCGGCCAGCATGCCGACATCGCCATGTCCGATGCAAGCATGCCGCTTTTGATGGTCACGATGGGCCGGCACGACGATCTCGGAGCCCTCGGGCCGCCGACCGGGGCCTGGCATCCCAAGGGCGGCGTCTGGCAATGCTCGGACGGAGGCTTTCTGTGCACCACCGACATGGAGCCGCGTTATTGGGCGCGCTTCTGCGAAGCGGTCGGACGCCCGGATTTCATCCCCCTCCAGCACCAGACAGAACGGCATCCGGAAATGGAGCGGGAATTGAGGCTGCTGTTCGCCACCAAGACCCGCGATCAATGGTTCGAGCTTCTCGCAGCGGCAGATACCCAGGCGATGCCGGTGCTCTCGATCGCCGAGGCGCTCAACCACCCCCATGCCAAAGCGCGCGGGATGGTGGTGGACCTTCCGATCGACGGGGATTCGGAGCCGGTCCGTCAGCTCGGACTGCCCTTCCACCTGTCCGATACCGCTCCCGCCCCAGGGCGCCCGGCCGGGTTGCCGGGCACGGACACCGACTCGATCCTGGAGGAGCTTGGATTCGGCGAAGCGGAGCGGGCGGCGCTCGAGAGCGCCGGCGCGTTCGCGGATCGCAGGGGGGACAGAGCATGAAGCCGCTCGAAGGCGTGAGGGTGCTCGACCTCACCCATGCCATTTCCGGCCCGACCTGCACCCAGATGCTTCGGCAGCTCGGCGCCGAGGTGATCAAGATCGAGCCGCCGGGCAAGGGTGACGATTTCCGCCACTATACCGAGCATGCCGGCCTGCCCAATATGAGCATCCCGTTCGCGGGGGTGAATGCGGGGAAGCGCTCGCTGACCCTCAACCTCAAGGCCGCGGAGGGCAAGGCGATCGCACTCCGCCTCGCCGCCAAAGCCGACATCGTGATCGAGAATTTCCGGCCGGGAGTGCTTGGCCGGCTGGGCCTCGGCTATGAGGCGTTGAAGGCCTCGAATCCCCGCATCATCGCGCTGTCGCTGAGCGGCTTCGGCCAATCGGGTCCGCTCACCGACTGGGGCGCCTACGATCATATCGCCCAGGCCATGTCCGGAATGGCGATGATGAACGCCACCGAGGCGGGACCGCAGAAGGTCGGGATGCCGATCGTCGACAGCTTCGCGGGTTATCTCGCGGTGATCGCGATATTGGCAGCGCTGAGAAAGAGGGACGTGACCGGCACCGGCGAGAATATCGACGTCGCCATGCTCGACGCGGCGCTGAAGCTGATCGCGACCGGAGTCTCGGTCTATTCCTACACCGGCGAGGCGCCGAAGGGCACGGGCAACCGCGGATACAGGCTGGTGGCGACCGCCGAATTCTATCCGACCGGCGACGGCTGGGTTGCGCTTGGGGCCAACCACCAGCATCAGATCGAGGCGCTGTTCCGGGCCTTCGGCCGTGAGGAGATGATCCAGGATCCCCGGTTCGCCGACCATAAGAAAAGGGTCGAGAATTATGGCGCGCTCAAAGCCTGGCTGACCGACTATCTGGGCGGCCGGCGCGCCGAGGATGTCGAGCGCGATTTGACCGAGGCCGGCGTTCCGGCCGCGATGATCCGCGACGTCGGCCAGATCAGCGAACATCCCCATCTCGTCCGGCGCGGACTTCTTCAGGACACGATCCTCCCCGGCTCGGAGAAGCCGATCAAGGTGGTCGGCCCCGGCTTCGCGGTGGAGAGCGACCCGGCGCCGCTGGTCGTTCCCGAGCTCGGCGCCCACAGCAGCGAGATCCTCGCGGAGCTCGGCTATGACGAAAGCGAGATCGTCCGGTTGCGCGAAACAGGCGTGGTCTGAAATGGCGGCGCTCGACCTGCTTTTCCTGGGCGACATCATCCTCGACGTTCCAGAGCCCGATCACTGGCTGTCGGGCCTGGCGCCGATCACTCGAAGCGCGGATCTGTGCATCGCCCATCTCGAGGTACCCCATACGCGGCGGGGCGAGGAGGTCGCCGGCGACGTGCCGGCGCCGGGCGCCGATCCGGATCATCTCTCCGCCCTTGTCCGCGCCGGAATCCATGCCGTCAGCCTGGCCGGAAATCATATGGTCGATTGCGGGCCGGTCGGGATCGCCGACACGATCGACGAGCTGGACCGGCTCGGAATCGCCCATAGCGGCGCCGGGCCCGATCTGGCCGAAGCGCGCAAGCCGGCCCTGATCGAGCGGGACGGCCGGATCGTCGGTTTCCTGAGCTACAATTGCGTCGGGCCCGAGCTGAGCTGGGCAGCTTCGGACCGCGCCGGCTGCGCCTACGTCAAGGTAGAGGCGGCCGACGGTGGACCCACCCGGCCGCAGGCGGACCTGGTCAGGATCGACGAGGAGTCGCTCGCGCAAATGGCGGCTGACATCGAGGCTTTGCGGCAACGCGCCGGTCTTGTCGTCGTCGCTCTGCACAAGGGCATTACCCATCGGCCGGCCGAGCTTGCGCCCTATGAGCGGCCATTGAGCCAAGCGGCGATCGATTCGGGCGCCGATGTCGTGATCGGCCACCACGCCCATATCATTCGGGGCGTCGAATTCCATCGGGGCAAGCCGATCTTCCACGGCCTCGGCAACGGGGTGGTCGTCACCAATGCGCTGAGCCCCGCCCAGGATCACCCCGCCCGCAAGGAATGGGCCGAGCGGCGCAAGGCGATGTTCGGCTTCGAGCCCGACCCCGCTTACCCGCTCGCGCCTTTTCATCCGGAAGCCGTCAACGGGATGATCGGGCGGGTGCTGTGGCACGAAGACGGCCGGCTCGAGGCCGGCTTCATCCCGACCTGGAGCGAACCCCCGGGCCGGCCTGTCCCCGCCGGCGAGCGATTCGGCGAAGTGGCGGATTATATCGAGGCGGTCGGCCGGTCGGGCTGGCTTCCGGATGTCGGCCGTGACCTGGAAGAGGGCTGGGTGAGGCTTCGGCCAGAATAGCAAACGGCCGCTTGCAAGCGCCTTCGCGGCTTGGTAGATAATTGTTATGTCGCACAACGTTTTAGGAACGCCCTCCAGGTGAACGCGGTCCTTCTTGCGACCGGCGATCTCGCCATGGACCGGGGCAATTACGGCGACTGCTTTGCCGCCACGAGCGACGTGCTGCGCGCCGCCGACATCGTATTCGGACAACTCGAGACCAGCTTCGCGTCAAAGGGCGTTCGACTCCCCCAGGCCCGCCACGCCGTGCTCGGGCGCCCGGACGGCGCCGCCGCCTTGCGGCAGGCGGGCTTCGACGTGATCTCGATGGCCGGCAATCACGTCATGGACTGGGGCAACGAGGCCTTCTTCGAAACCAGGTCGAACCTCGAAGCGGCGGGCTTGCGGGTGGTCGGGGCCGGAGCGAACATCGCGGAAGCGCGACGGCCCGCCTGGTTCACGCTCGAGGACGGCAGCCGGGTCGCCATCCTCGCTTATTCGAGCATCCTGCCGATGGGCTATTGGGCCGACGAGCGGCGGCCGGGCTGCGCGCCGATGCGCGCCCACACGCATTACGAGCAGATCGAGCACGAACAGCCCGGTACCCCGGCGCGGATCCACACCTTCGCCCATCGCGACGATCTGGCCGCGCTGGAAGCCGACATCAGGGCCGCCAAGGCGGAGTCCGACCTGGTGATCGTCTCGATCCACTGGGGCATTCATTTCGTCCGCGCCGAGATCGCCGACTATCAGCGCGAGGTCGCCCGGGCCGCGGTGGCGGCCGGCGCCGACGCCATCCTCGGCGGCCATGCCCACATTCTCAAGGGCTGCGAGCTGATCGACGGACGACCCATCTTCTATTCGCTCTGCAATTTCGCGACCGACCTCAGGATGGACCCTGCCCACGCGGCATCGAAGAGCTTCCAGGAGATCCGGGTGCTGGCCGAGGAATGGGAGCCCGATTTCGGCAGCCTCTACAATTTCCCCAAGGCATCGCGCCTGTCGATGGTGGCCCGGCTCGAGATAAAGGACGGCAGGCTGCTTCGGGCCGGCTTCCTCCCCGTCCATATCGGCAGCGATGCGGTGCCCCGCTTCGTCGAGAGGGGGACCGATTCCTATTCGGAAACGGTCGATTACATGGCGGCGGTGACCGAGGAGGCCGGGCTCAACGCCTGCTACCGCGTGGGCGAGGACATGGTCGAGCTGGTCGGAGCCGGATCGTGAAGCTGAGCCGGGTCCCGCTGGAGGCGATCGTCCTCCTCTACCTGATCTCCTATCTTCCCAACGTCATCATCACCAAGCTGGTGACGAGCCTCGATCATGAGAGGCTGGGGCGGCCGCTGACCGGGCTCGAGACACTCCCGGCATCGCTCATCGTCAGCTTGGTCTCGACCTATGCCTTCATCTGGCTCTCCGGCTGGCACCGCGACGCCCATGGCGTGACGATCGCCGGCCAGCGCATTCCGGTGCCGACGCGCTACACCTTGCTGTCCGGCATCGGCACCGCTCTGGTGCTATTCACCGTCCCATTGTCCTTCACCTTCGTCGGCGTCAGCATCCCGTTCATCCAGCTCTTGATGCGCGGCGACATCCTGGTCATCGCGCCGATCGTCGACCTGATGTTCGGCCGAAAGGTACAATGGTGGAGCTGGACCGCGCTCGCGATGGTCCTGGCCGCTTTGGTCATCACCCTCGCCGACCGCGGCGGCCTCGACCTTCCGCCGCTCGCGCTTCTGACGGTCATCCTCTATACGATCGGCTACTTCATCCGCCTCGCGGTGATGACCAAGGTCAGCAAGACCGGCGATCCGGCCTCGGTGCGACGCTATTTCGTCGAGGAAAAGATCTTCGCGCTGCCGCTTTCGATCGCGATCCTCGCCGCCATTTCCGCGAGCGGCATCGGCAGTCAGTCCGGCCAGCTGGAATGGGGCTTCATCGGGGTCTGGAGCGATCCGGTCATCTGGCCGCTGATCGGGATCGGCCTGACCCTGACCATCATCTCGATCTTCGCGATCGTCATCCTGCTCGATGCTCGCGAGAACGCTTATTGCGTCCCGCTCGAGCGCGCCGCCAGCCTCGTCGCGGGAATCGGCGGCGCCTTGCTGCTCGCCTGGATCTGGGGCCTTCCACATCCGCGCACCGCGGAGCTGATCGGGGCCGGCATCCTGATCGCCGCGATCATGTTGCTGTCCCTCGCTCCGAGACTTTCGCGACGCGTGGTTCCGGCCCGCGCCGAGACGCCGTAGGAGCAGGAGGATGAGACAGGATTTCGACCCGCTCGAGCCGGAGACGTTCGACAGCCCCCAGGCTGTCTATCGCCGGCTGCGGACTGAATGCCCGGTGGCTCATACCGACGCCTGGGGCGGTTTCTGGGCCCTGACCAAATATGCCGACGTCGCCGATGCGGCGGCCGACAGCGGCACCTTCATCACCTCGAAGCAGAATGTGGTTCCCAAGGTCGCCTTCACCGGGCGGCGGCCGCCGCTCCACCTCGATCCTCCCGAGCATACGCCATATCGGCGCGCCATCTCGCCGCTTCTGACCCCGCGCAAGGTCGCTCGCCTTCGGCCCGTGATCCACGAAATCTGCGCCGACCTGCTGGCGCCGATGGTCAAGCGCGGGGGCGGCGACATATGCGACGAATTCTCGTCGCGAATGCCGGTCCTGGTCTTCGGTCGCTGGATGAACCTGCCGCCGGACCAGGTCGAGAGCCTCGGCGAGGTCGGCCGCCGGTTCAATGTCGCCGTGCAGTCCGCCGACGAATCCGCGACCAAGGAATCCAGTCTTCTCCTCTACGACATGGCGCGCGCGCTCGTCATCGAGCGGCGCGAACGGCCATTGGATCCGAAGACCGACGTGACCACCTCCCTGCTCGCGGCGCGCGTCGACGGCGAGCCTCTGCCCGAGGAGATGATCGTCGGAATGATCCGACAGGTGCTCGTGGTCGGGATCATCGCTCCGACGGTGATGATCGGCTCGATCTGCGTCCATCTGTCGCGCGACCGAAAGCTTCAGGACCGGCTTCGCGCGCACCCCTCGCTGATCCCGGCCGCGATCGACGAATTCCTTCGCCTCTACACCCCCTATCGAGGCTTCGCCCGAACCGCGACCCGGGACATTTGCTTGCGTGGCCGGACCATTCCGGAAGGTGAGCCGATCGCCCTCGTCTACGCCTCGGCCAATCGCGACGAAGAGGTCTTCGAGGACTCGGAAAGCTTCAGGCTCCACCGGCCCAATATCAAGGATTCGCTCCATTTCGGCCGCGGCACCCATCACTGCCCGGGCGCCGCGCTCGCCCGTCTCGAGCTTTCGGTCGCGCTCGAGGAATTGCTCGCCAGGACCAAGGGCTTCTCGCTAGACGGTCCGGTCGTGCCGACGCGAATGCCGGAGATCGGCGCTCTCCGGGTCCCTCTGAAGTTCGACTAAGCGGAGATCAGCCGAAGCTCATTTTGCTCGACCTCGAAACGCGTCGAGAGTCCTTCAGCTTCCGAAACCTCGGCAAGGTAATCCCGGACCCGGCCGAAGCGTTCGTCCCCCGCCTCGAGCGACTCCGGCGCGCTGTCGTCGCCGATCCAGGCGGGGAGGAACCGGGTTTCGGCCAGCTGTCCGTCGCGGATGATCAGCTTGGCCGCGCCGGTGATCCGCGTCTCCTCGGGAAGCATATAAGCGGAATCGAGCGACCAGCTCGGATTGAGGCTGATCAGGTGCCGAAAGGATTCGGTCTTCGTGATCGCGGGATCCCAGACATGCGGCTGCTCGATCGCGAAATTGCCGAGGCTGTAGAAAATGGGCTTGCCGAGATGCAGCTCGACCCCCTTCATGATGTGCGGGTGGTGGCCGAGGATCGCGTCCGCCCCGGCCTCGATCGCCGCGTGGGCCACCTCTCGCTGATAGTCGGCAAGACTGCCCTTCACCATATGGATGCCCCAGTGAAGCGACAGCAGGACGATATCCGAATCGCGCCGCGCCCGCGCGATCGCGGCGAGCAAGGCGGCAAGATCCCCACGGTGCGCGTAGGTGCGGACCCGCGCCGGAGTGCCGGGCTGGTCGTGCTCAATCTGCTCGTAGATCGTATGGGCCCGCATCGGCGCGCAGCCTCTCCTGTCGGGTCCGGCGGCATAGCCTTCCGGAAGGATCGAGCTTGCGGCGATGACCGCGACTCGAAGGCCGCCAATCTCCAGCCGCGCCGGCGCCAAAGCGTCCTCGACGTTCGCCCCGGCGCCACACAGCTTTATGCCTGCGTCCTCCATGTGGCGCAAAGTGTCGTCGAAGGCGTCGAAACCCCAATCGAGGCAGTGGTTGCCGGCGAAGGACATGATTCCGAAGCCGGCGTCGCGAAGCGCTCCAGCAAGGGCGGGTGGCGAACGCATCGCCAGCCGCGCGTTCGGCACCACGGCGCCGCGGTCCGAGACCGTGGTTTCGAGCTGGCCGAAAGCGAGGTCGGCTGAGCGAAGCAAATCGCCGCAGCCTCGAAACATCGAGTCGAGGTCCGGCCGCCTGGTGCCGACGTCGCCGACGCCGAGGATGATCCTCTCAACCGCCACCGGCGCGCGCCAGCCGTCCTTTGTCGAAAAGCCATAGCCGGATGATGAGCACCAGCAGGGCGGCGAGCGCCAATATGCCGGCGATCAGCAATGTCGGACCGCCGAATCCGCCGGTGCTTTCGCGGATCGCGCCGACCAGATGCGGGATGACGAGGCCCCCGGAGCTGCCGGCGATGTTGATGGCCACCGCTCCGACGGCGAACGTCGCGGGCGTAAACAGCGAGGTCGGAAGAGCCCAGAAGGCCCCCTGGGCGGCGCCCAGCCCGAGCCCGGCGAGAAACAACATTGCGAGCCCGAGCGGGCCGGCGCCGAAGGCGGCGGCGGCAAGGATCGCGGCCGCGGTCACAGCGGCGGGAAGGCCGACATGCCAGAAACGCTCGCCGGTCCGGTCGGAATGGGCCGAGTTGAAATAGATGCCGATCGCGACTCCGATCCAGGGCAGAGCATTGACGAGTCCGATCTGGAACGGAGAAATGTCGGACATCTGCTTCACCATCTGCGGAAGCCAGAACATGATTCCGTAGGCGCCGGAGAGAAGGCAGAACCAGAGCAGTGCCGACGTCCAGACGATCGGCCTCTTCAGGACCGACCAGTCGTTGCGTCGAGTCCCGGCTTGCCGGTTCGCCGAATTGCTCTCGAGCCATTCCTTTTCCGCCGGGCTGATCCAGCTCGCGTCGGCCGGCTTGTCCGGAAAGTAGAAGAAAGCGGCAATTCCCAGCACCACCGTCGGTATCGCCTCGGCCAGGAACATCCAGCGCCAGCTCGACATTCCGGCCACTTCCATGCCCATCAGCCAGCCCGACAGCGGACCGCCGATGATGATCGACAGCGGGATCGCGAGCATCGGCATTGCGAAGGTGGTCGCCCGCTCGCGTTCGGTGGCGAACTGGCTCAGATAGATGACGATCCCAGGGGCGAGGCCGCCCTCGGCGAATCCGAGCACAACCCGAAGCACATAGAATTGCAGGTGAGAATCGATGAAGGCCATCGCTCCGGCGCTGCATCCCCACAGGATGGCGCAGGCGGAGAGCCAGCGGCGCATGCCGATCCGCTGAAGCATCAATACGCTTGGATATTGTCCGGCAAGGAAGCCGAGAAACAGGATTCCCGCGCCGAAACCATATTGGCTCGGGCTGAAACCGAGCTCGGCATTCATCCTCAGTGCCGCGAAGCTGACATTGACCCGGTCGAGGGAGCTCAGCAGCATGAACAGGATCGTCGGGACGACAAGCCTCCAGCGGATTTTCCGTGCCAGCCCTGCACTGACGCTCATTCTTCTCTCCCGATCGACAAACAGGACCGGCCTGCTTGTGGACACTTCTTCCGCGAGCGGGCACCGTTTAGCAAGCGCTTGCAGGAAGGGTATATTCGTGGCGGCGAACCTGAATTCCGGCCTGAATTCCGGGCTGTCGGCGAGAATTGCGGAGCATGTCTCGACAACGCCATTCTCGGCCCTTCCCCCCGCCACTGTGGCCGCGACGAAGCGGGCGCTTCTCGACGGCGTCGGAGTGATCCTGGCCGCGAGCGGCCTCAGCGAGGATTCGGCGCCGTTCGTTGCGCTCGCTGCGGCGGAGGGAGGGACGCCGGCGGCCACGATCCTCGGCCACGGCATCCGGGTTCCGGTCCAGGCGGCCGCATTCGCCAACGGCGCGCTCGCCCATGCGCTCGACTTCGAAGACGCATTCGACGCCGCGCCGACTCATCCCAATGCCTCGCTGATTCCGGCGGCCCTGGCCGTCGCCCAGGCGCATGGTCCGATCGGCGGCGAGGAATTCCTCACGGCCATGGCGATCGGCTGCGATCTCGTCTGCCGGCTCGGGCTCAGCCTTCGCCGGACGATGGAGGAAGGCGGCTGGTATCCGCCGCCGATCCTCGGGGCGTTCGGAGCGACCGCGGCGGCGGCACGCCTGATGCGCCTGACGCCGAGGCAGGTGAGCGACGCTTTCTCGCTTCTGCTTTGCCAGGTCAGCTGTCCCGGCGAGATCAAGCATAGCGCCGACACGGTGATCCGCGCCGTGCGAGAGGCATTTCCAGCCCGAGCCGCGGTCGTCTCGGCGCAGCTCGCCGCGCGCGGCGTGAGGGGCTTCGACTGCCCGTTCGAGGGAAAAGGCGGATTCTTCCGCCTCTATGTCCAGGGCGAATATGATCCCGGCACCATTCTCGATTCTCTCGGAACCAGCTTCTGGATCGAGCGGCTGAGCTTCAAGCCATGGCCCTCATGCCGGGGCACCCACGGCTATATCGAGGCGGTTCTGGACCTGTCGCGCGCCCACAACCTGCTCTGGCCGGACATTACGGAGATCCGGCTGGAAGGTGGCGAGGTGCAGCAGATGCTCTTCCATCCCGAGCTCCGAAAGAAGAATCCGGCCACCGCGATCGACGCCAAGTTCAGCCTGCCGTTCACGGTCGCTTTGGCGTTGGTCCGCGGCCATGTCGGGCTTGACGACTTCACCGCGGATTCTCTGACCGATCCGGACATCCTGTCCGTCGCGCACCGGGTAGCGTTCTCGCAACGGGCGGATTGGGGCCGCGACCGCGCCGCCTCGGCGGCGATCGAGCTGGTCATGAACGACGGCACCCTATTCAACGCCGAGATCGAGACTCCGCTTGGCCATCCCGACCGCCCGCTGTCCGACGAGCAGCTGCGTGCCAAATATCTCGACTGCGCGAAGCGCGCGGCCCGCCCGCTGCCTCGAACCGCCGCGAACGCCCTGGCGGACGAGATTTTCGCGCTCGAAACGGTCGCCGACATGTCTTCGCTCGGCCTGTTCGCGTGAGCGGGTGAGCGCCCAATTTTTTCCTTGATTGTTATGCTTCACAACATTATCAGGAACCTGCCATAAACCGACTGCACAGAATGCAGCGGGACGCCAGGGAGAGGACCAGATAATGATCGTGTCATCGAATGGGCGCGTGCGCCTGCTGAGCGCTGCCGGCGCGACCGCCTTGCTCGCCTTCTGCTCATCGTCCGCGTTCGCGCAGGAAGCCGCCGATCAGGTGCCGACCAAGCCGCAGAACGTTCCCGAGGCGACCGAGCCAACCGAGCCTGTCGGACCGGGCGCCACCTCGGCTCAGCCCGGCGATGCCGCGACCGCCGAGGACGAAAATGTGCTCGAGGACATCACGATCACCGCCGAGCGGCGCGACCAGAGCCTCCAGGACGTGCCCATCTCCGCGACGATCTTCTCGGCCAACGAGATCGCCCGTCGCGGAATCACCAACGTCGCCGACATTCAGCAGGCGGCGCCATCGGTCGCCATCAACACCGTCAACCGCTCGACCTTCATCAACATTCGCGGCGTCGGCATCGCCCAGTCCGCGCCGACGTCCAACCCTGGAATCGCTTATTACATCGACGGACAGCTCATCCCGCACGAGCAGTTCATCGGCCAGTCCTTCTACGACATCGGTTCGCTCGAGGTCCTTCGAGGTCCCCAGGGCACTCTGACCGGGCAAAACTCGACCGGCGGCGCAATCTACGTTCGCACTCCGGATCCCAAGTTCAACGAAACGTCAGGCTATCTCGAGCAGACGATCGCCAATTTCGGCAGCTATCGAACGACCGGCGCGATCAATTTCGGACCGAACGACCATGTCGCGATGCGCATCGCCGCAATCCACGACCAGCGCGACAGCTTCTCGAACAACATCGGGCCGAGCCCGAGCGAGCCGGGCAGCTTCAACCTCGACGCGATCCGCGTGAATCTGGCCTTGCGTACTCCGAACCAGCGCCTGAAGATCAACATTCGCGGCGACTATTTCGATTATCGTTCAGACAATATCCCGGTGAAGAATCGGGGCGACCTCGTTCCGGCCCTGCGCGATCCCGCCCAGCCGGCGATCGATCCGAGGCAAAGCGATCCGTTCGTGATCCGCGAGGACGCTCTGTCCTATCTTCACCAGCAGGGATACAGGCTCTCCGGCGAAATCCGGTACGACCTTACCGACGGAATCCAGGCCCGGGCGCTGACCTCGTTGCAGGACGGCTATACGCACGACCAGGCGGACGGCGACCGCGGCATCGCGCCGGTGAATCTCGCCGCGCCGACCGCGCGACGGGGCCGAGTCAGCCGTGCCGAGACCGACTTCCACACCTGGATCAACGAGGTGAACCTGCTGTCGACAGGCAAGGGCGACCTGCAGTGGGTCGTCGGCGCATTCCACCTCTCCGAAGACATTCCCCTCCTCCAGCTTCGCGACGACCGCAACACGGTCAACATCACGTCCGCGACCCTCGTCCGAACGATCACCGAGGCGCACAACTCCTCGAAATCATTGTTTGGACAGCTCAACCTGTTCGCCACAGAGAAGCTCGAGCTGATCGCCGGCGCGCGATACAGCTGGGACAAGCAGGTCTACGACCGGTACGAAGTCAGCCGCACGATCACTGCCGGCGTCGGAACTCCCGTCACGACACCGCCGATCGTGGGAGTTCAGAAGTCCACGGCGCTCACCGGCAAGCTCGGCGTCAACTTCCACATGGACGACGATACGATGCTCTACGCAACGGCCTCGAAGGGATACAAGGCGGGGGGCGTCAATCTCACGCCCAACACGCCGGGGTTCGGGCCGGAACAGAATTTCGTCTACGAAGCCGGCTTCAAGACCGAGTTTTTCGCTCATCATCTGCGCGTGAACGGCGACGTCTTCCGCTCGATCTACAAGGACATCCAGCTGGCCAGTCTGCTCAACGGCCTGCCGCTCACCCAGAACGCGGCGTCGGGCAACGCCTGGGGCGCGGAGCTGGAAGTGACCGCGCAATTCGGCGGGTTCGGCGCGAATGTCGGCATCGGCTGGCTCGACGCCCAATTCTCCCAGGCCGTATGCATCAACAACACCAACAATCCAGCTGGGACGCCCGCTCTGTGCGGCGGCGCCGCCGACCAGCTGGTGCCGGCGGGGCAGGTCCTGCCGTTCGCGCCGGAGCTGACGCTTAATGCCGGCGTTCAATATGCGATCGACCTTGGCGGCGTCACGGTCACGCCCCGCCTGCAATGGGCGCATCTCAGCAGCCAGGTGGCCAGTCCGTTCCCGAGCGCCTTCACCAACGTGCCTGGCCGCGACGTTCTCGACGCCCGGGTCACGCTCGATGTCGGCAAGCGCTTCCGGTTCGAGGCCTATGTCAACAATCTGACAGATGAGACCTACATCGCCTCGCAGATCCAGAATGCATCGAGCGCCAACGGGGGCTATATTTTCGGTGCTCCGCGGCAATATGGCCTGCGGGGCACGGTAAGGTTCTGAGGACGCGCAAATGACCCTGCCGGCGCGATTCAGCCTCGTCGCGGCGGCGGGGATTGCGCTTCTTTCGACGGCGCTCGGCGCCCAGGGTGAGTCGGCCTCGAGCTGGTGGGCACCCGGCGAGGGCAAGACCTTTCCCGCCGTCGCCGACTATCCGAACGCGTCCGGATCGCTTCGCACTCTGCTCCTGGACGGGCCGATGGAGACGAAGGGCCATCCCTTCTTCACTCCGATCGGTCCGAACGGCCGGGCCTGCGTGACCTGCCATCAGCCGGCGGATTCGATGAGCCTTTCCGCCGAGACCGCTCGGAAGCGTTGGGACGCGACGGAGGGAAAAGACCCTCTCTTCGCGGCCTATGACGGCTCGAACTGTCCGTTGCTGCCGCAGGCTGACCGGGCATCGCATTCATTGCTGCTCGACCACGGCCTCATTCGAATCCAGCGGCCATGGCCGCCAAGGAACTTGGCGGGAAAGCCGATCAGGCCCGATTTCACTCTCGAGGTCGTCCGCGATCCCTGGGGCTGCAACAGCGGCCCGCGCTACGGACCCAAAGCGGCGAGCCCTAATGTCTCGGTCTATCGGCGGCCGCGGCCGCTCGCGAACATGAAATATCTGCTCGCGGTCGGCTTCGCCTACGATCCCAAATCGGGGCTTCCGCTTCCGCTCGATCCGGAGAGCGGCCGCCCGATGTCCGGCAATCTGATGGCGGACGGGCGGGCTGGAACGCTGAACGCACAGATGCGTGACGCCGCCTCCACCCATCTCGAGTTCATCAAGCGGATGGACGAGGAGGACATGCGCCGGATCATCGACTTCGAGAGCCGGATCTTCTCGGCCCAGTATCGCGACACCAAGGGCGGAGCGCTGGACGAGGGCAGCGCCGAAGGAGGGCCGGACAAATTGGCCAAGTCGGCGCCCGGAGCGCTGGGCAGCCAGGGCATCCCGGTCTGGAGCGAATATGCGCCCTGGGAGAAGAGCGCCAGGGACCGCGACCTGACTCCGGCACAGCGGGCCTTTCGCGAATCGGTCGCCCGCGGCGCCAGGGCGTTCCGTGAGCGGACGTTCCTGATCACCGATTCATCGGGAATCAACGCGCCGATCGGGTTCGGCAATCCGGTGCGCAACAGCTGCGTCTTCTGCCACAACATGTCGCAGATGGGGAACGACGTCGCACCGGGCCAGGTCGATCTCGGCACGACCACCTTGCCCTTCGCCGATCCCGCGCCGCATTTGCCGCTGTTCCGGATCACCTGCACGGGAGAGCCGCATCCCTTTTACGGCCGGATCATCTATTCGAGCGATCCGGGCTATGCCTTGACCACCGGCCGCTGCGCCGACGTCGGCAAGATCACGCTTCAGTCGATGCGCGGCCTCGCGGCGCGCGCGCCCTATTTCGCGAACGGGTCGGCCAGGGATTTGCGCACGGTCGTCGACTATTACGACCGGCGCTACAATATCCGCTACACGGAGCAGGAGAAGCAGGACCTGGTCAATCTGATGAGCGCGCTGTGAGGCTCTTCCTGCTCCCCGCCTTGCTCCTGACGGTGGGAGCGGCTCCGGCCGCCGAGACCGTCCGCTTCATCGCCTGCCCGATCTATCGCGACACCGATGCCGGCCGGAAATCGGGCTGCTGGCTCGCCGACGAGGCCGAGACCGGCCGGCGCTTCGACGTCAGCCGCGCTCCGACCAAGCCCGACTGGAACCATGAGGTGCTGATCGAGGGCCGGGTCGCGCAGGCCGTGAGCAATTGCGGCGGAGTCGTGCTCGAGCCGGTCCGGTCGTCGGTGCTTCCCGGCGCTTGCCCCCGGCACATGCTTCCGCCCGAAGGCTTCGCCGGAAACCGCTTCGCGCTGCCGGTGCGCAACGTTCGTCCCATCTCGGAGGCGCGGCCCGTCCCTCCCAGACCCTGGACGGATCGAACCTTCCACCTCGTCTTCGATTTCGACAAATCGTTCATCGTCTACCAGCTCGACGATTATCTGCTCGACCAGGCGATCACCTATATCCGGGCGGTCAATCCGAAGCGCGTGGTCGTGACCGGCTGGGCCGCGACCGAGCCGGCCCGGGTCTCGGGACGAACCATCGCTGAAAAACCGCAAATGGCGCGAATCCGCGCCGAGATGATCGGGGTGGCGCTCACCCGGATCGGTCTCCCGAAGGAAAAGCTCGAACTGCGCTGGCGCACTCGTTCGCGTCCGATCGACGCCGACGGCGCCGACGGCCTCGCCGAAGCATCCCGCCGCCGGGTCGACATCGAGGTGCGGCTATAGGAGGCCAGCCCGCGCCTCGGCGAGCTGCCGGTCGAGCCGGTCCAGAACCTCGTAGCAAGGCAGTACCTGAGCCACGCTCGAGTTCGGCTCGCGGCCCTCGCGGATCGCGGCGATGAATTCGCGGTCCTGGAGCTCGATTCCGTTCATCGAAACGTCGACCCGGCTGACGTCGATCGGCTCCTCCTTGCCGTTCACAAGGTCGTCGTAGCGGGCGATGAAGGTTCCGTTGTCGCAGATATAGCGGAAGAAAGTGCCGAGCGGGCCGTCATTGTTGAAGCTCAGCGAAAGCGTGCAGATCGCTCCGCTGGCCGCCTTGAGCTGGATCGACATGTCCATCGCGATTCCCAGCTCCGGATGATGCGGTCCTTCGACCGCATTGGCCTGGACGATCGGCGAACCCGCCTGATGGGCGAACAGGTCGACGGTGTGCGCGGCGTGGTGCCAGAGCAAATGGTCGGTCCAGGACCGGGGCTCGCCCTTGGCGTTGATGTTCGAGCGGCGGAAGAAATAGGTCTGAACGTCCATCTGCTGAAGGTTGAGCTCACCTGAGCGAAGCTTTCGGTGGAGCCATTGGTGGGAAGGATTGAAGCGCCTTGTATGGCCGGCCATGGCGACGAGACCCGTCTCCTTCTGCTTCGCGACCACGGCCTGCGCGCCGGCCAGGCAGTCCGCCAGCGGAATCTCGACCTGAACATGCTTGCCGGCCTCCAGGCACATCAGCGCCTGGTCGACGTGCATCTGGGTCGGAGTCGCGAGGATTATTGCATCGACATCGTCGCGCTCGATAGTCTCCGCCAACTCGGTCGTGACATGGCCGATCCCATATTTGTCCGCGACCTTGCGGGTGCTCTCCAAAGTGCGCCCGATCAGGGATGTCACCTCGACTCCGTCGATGTTCCTGAGTCCGTCAAGATGCTTTTCCCCGAATGCGCCGGCGCCGGCGAGTGCGATCCTCATGCTTGAGCTCCTGGCTCGCCGGCCATCCGGCCCGGCTCGATGACGATATGTCCGACCGCCGTATTGGAGGCCGGCACGTGATAGAAACGGTGAAGCTCGCGCGCATTCTCGCCCATCGCGCCGCGCATGATCAGCCACATGACGAGCTCGATCCCTTCCGATCCCGCCTCGCGGAGATATTCGATGTGCGGCATGTGGCGAAGCGCCTCCGGATCGGCGGTGAGCTTGTCCAGGAAATCATTGTCCCATTCGCGATTGATCAGGCCTGCCCGCGGTCCCTGGAGCTGGTGGCTCATTCCGCCGGTCCCCCAGATCTGGACGTTGAGATCCTCGTCGAAGCTTTCAACGGCGCGGCGGATCGCCTCGCCGAGCATCCAGCAGCGATTGCCGGTGGGCGGCGGATAGGTGACGACGTTGACCGCGACCGGAATGACCTTCACCGGCCATTCGTCGACCTGTCCGAAGATCAGCGACAAAGGCACGGTCAGCCCGTGATCGACCTCCATCTCGTTGATGATCGTCATGTCGAACTCATCGAGGATGCAGCTCTGGGCGATGTGCCAGGCGAGGTCGGCATGTCCGATGACGTCGGGGACCGGCCTCGGGCCCCAGCCCTCGTCCGCCGGCTTGAAGCGTTCGGCGCAGCCGATCGCGAAGGTCGGGATGATCTTCATGTCGAAGGCGGAGGCATGGTCGTTATAGACGAGCACGATCACGTCCGGCTTCTGCTCGCGCTCCCAGGCCTTCACCCACTCATAGCCGGCGAAGACCGGCTGCCAGTAGGGCTCGGCGGTCTTTCCATTGTCGAGAGCGGCGCCGACCGCCGGGATGTGGCTCGTCGTGACGCCCGCACTGATCCTGGCCATCAGCGGCCCTCCTTCTTCGATCGCAGGCCCTCGGGCGACCTTCCGCCCGCAACCATCATCGCCTGATAATCCTCAGGGCTCATTCCGGTCATCGTTCCGACCGCCTGGAGGAAGCTCTGGCCGTCGGTCGAGAAGAGCTTGGCGAGGAAATAGATGTTGCCGCCTTCATCGAGCAGGCGGTTGTAGTCTCGGGCGAGCACCGCTTCTTTCTGGGCGTCGCTGAGCTGCCATTCGTCGAGATAGGCCTTCTCGTCCGCCTTGAAGCGCTCGCGATTCTCCGCCTTCATGAGGCTCATCGCGAACTGGTTGAGATGATAGCCCTGGCGCGCGCGCTTCGCGGTGTAGACCCGGGTGCCCGGAATGTCGTCGAACTCGGCGAGATAGGCGTGAATGTCTCGGGCTTTGTTCACAGGCCCCTCTCCTTCAGGATCGTATCGAGCCGGGGAAAGACCCGGCGGGCATTGTCCTCGAATATCGCTTTTCTCTGCTCGTCGCTGATCGGAAGCGAGTCCACGTAGAGCTTGGTGTCGTCGAAATAGTGGCCGGTGCGCGGATCCACGCCTCGTACCGCGCCGACCATCTCCGACCCGAACAAGATGTTCCTGGTGTCGATCACCTCGGCGAGCAAGTCGATGCCCGGCTGGTGGTAGACGCAGGTGTCGAAGAAGACGTTGTTCATGACATGGCTGTCGAGGTCCGGTTTCTTCAGCATGTCGGCCAGGCCGCGGTAGCGCCCCCAATGATAGGGCACGGCGCCGCCGCCATGGGGGATGATGAAGCGCAGCGTCGGGAAATCTGCGAACAGGTTGCCCTCGATCAGCTGCATGAAGGCGATCGTGTCGGCGGCGATGTAGAAGGCGCCGGTGGCGTGAAGCGCCGGATTGCACGAGCCCGAGACGTGGATCATCGCCGGCACGTCGAGCTCGACCATCTTCTCGTAGAATGGATACCAGTAAGGGTCGGTGAGCGGCGGGTGCTGGAAATGGCCGCCGCCCGGATCGGGATTGAGGTTGCAGCCGATGAAGCCGAGCTCGACGACGCAGCGCTCCAGCTCCTCGATCGAGCCTTGCAGGTCCGCCTCGGGCGATTGCGGGAGCATGCAGACCCCGGCGAAGATCTCGGGATAGAGGTCGACGCAGCGCTTGATCAGATCGTTGTTCGCCCTCGCCCAGGCCCTGGACACGGCTTCGTCGCCGATATGGTGGGCCATGGCCGAGGCGCGAGGGCTGAAGATCGTCATGTCGGCGCCGCGTTCGCGCAGGAGGCGGATCTGGTTCTTCTCGAGCGTTTCCCGGATCTCGTCGTCCGAGATCGAGGGGTAAGGCGGGGGCGCCTCGCCCGCCTTGAACGCGGCCTTCTGAGCGTCGCGCCAGTCGTTATGGGCGGCGGGTGCGGTCGTGTAGTGGCCGTGGCAATCGATGATCAGGCTCATGCGGCGCGCGCCTCTCCATTCTCTATCTGCTCGATCCGTCCGGAGAGATCCGTCGCGGACTGGCCGAGCGCGAGGCTTCCGACTTCGCGCTGGCGCCGAGCGGTCGCGCGCGACAGCACGGGATCGACGCCGAGATCCTCGAGCGTTCGCACGACCTCGTCCATCTCGTCCGCGCGCCTCAGTCCATGGACGATCATCCTGTCGAGATTGTAAGCCGCGCGCCGCGCCCAGGGCTCCGCTCTTTCGCTCGCGTCGAGCGAGGCCAGCACCTCCTCGGTCACTCCGGCGGCGCTTGCGGCGAGCATGCATTCGGCGGTGAGAGCCTCGATCCCCTTCACCATCACCGACCGGATCATCTTGATCGACGAAGCCAGGCCGACCTCGGCGCCGACCGTCCGGCAATTCGCAAAGCCGATCCCGGCTAAAGCCCGCGCGGCGGAAGCGGCCTCGCCGCCACTGAGCAACAGGGGCACGGCGAGCCGGGCCGGGTGGACCGGCGACAGGATCGCGACATCGACATAGTGAGCGCCGGCGGCCTCGACTGCGGCCGCGGCACGGCGCTTCGTGCCTGGAGCGACGCTGTTCATGTCACAAAAGACGGCTCCGGGCGCGAGGTGCGGGGCCGCCATCTCGGCGACGGCGAGGGCCTGGTCGGCGGTGACGAGGCTGAGCACGAGGGGTGAGTCGCTCAAGGCCTGGGCGAGCGAGTCGGCACCCTCCGCGCCGGCTCGGCGATAGTCGGCATGCTTGGCCGGACGGGCGGCTTCGTCGTCGGTCAGCTGGTCGTAGACGCGCGCTCGGCCCTGCCAGCCTTCGGCGCCGGCAAAGGCCTGGCCGGCTTCGCCGAAGCCGATGAGAGAGACTGTCGAGGTCATCGTCCGCCTCTGCCCCCGGAGGGAGCGGCTGGCCAATCCAATTGGCCGACCACCTATTAGCGTATGCTAATCCTTTCGCTCGGCGATGCGCTTCGCCTCCTGCTCGACAAGGGCGATGAAACGGTCCTGCATCGCCGTCGGCCGCCATGCCGCACGGGTGGTGATGCCGATCGTCCGGCTCGGGTCGCCGGGTGCGGGCCCGATTCGCGCGAGCCAGCCGGCCTCGAGCTCGACCGTGACCTGATCGGGCGACAGAAGAGTCAGAAAGTCGCTCTGGATGAGCAGCTCTCGAACGACGATCACGGAGCCGCATTCGATCGCCACCCGAGGCGGCTCGATATCCGCCTGCTCGAACATCTGACACCATTGGCGGCGAAGCGGCGTGCCCGAGCCCGGAACGATCCAGTCGAAGCCGGCCAGGCCCCGGGCGTCGGTCGGGCGTTCTTCTCCGATCAAGGGGTGCCCGAACCGGCCGAGGATGACGGGCCGGTCGACGAACAGGGATCGCTGGACCAGGCCCTGCCCGATCATCTCTTCGCGCAGGGCGCCGAGCATCAGGTCGATCTCGCCGTCGCGCAAAGGGCCGACCAGCTCCGAGTGCGAGCCTTCGACGATGGCGACGTCGACCTGGGGATGGTCCCGGTGGAAGGCGGCGACCGCGTTCGGAAGCAGCCGAGCGCGCGAAAGCGGCATCGCGCCGATCGCGATCCGGCCAATTTCGACTCCCTGGATTGCAGCGACCTCGGCGAGGCCTGCGCGCAGCTCCGCCTCGGCGAGTCGGAAGCGGCGCGCCATCGCCACGCCCCGAGGAGTGAGCGCGATCCCGCGACCGCGCCGCTCCACCAGCCGCGATCCGAGGCTCAGCGACAGGTCGGCGACCGCGCGGTGGAGCGATGCCTCGCGTATGCCCGTCTCGCCGGCCGCTCCGGCATAGCTGCCCTGGCGCGCGACCGCGATAAATGCGCGCATTTGCGGGGCCGTCACCCGGGGGCTCGCGATCAGCGCAAGCGCCGCTTCGGCCCTGGGCACGAGCAGGCGAGCCGCGTCGGTCGGCTCCATCCCGCCCGGCCGCCGCTCGAACAGGGGCAGGCCGAGGCCGCGCTCGAGCTTGGCGATGCCCTGCGTGACCGCGGGTTGGGTGAGGTGAACCATTCGCGACGCGGCGCTGACGCTGCCGCTCATGGCGATCGCGACCATCGCCTTCAAATGCCGGAGGTTGAGATCGGTGGGCTCCACCGAATGAAATTAGTAAAAACTTATCGCAAGTCCATAGTTCCCATTTGTGCGATGATCGGCCCGGACGCAGTCAGCGGCACGAAGGAGAGCGATCATGTCAGTCGTCGTCACCAATTTCGAGCGGGCGGATATCGAGCTGGTGAACGGACTCGGTGCCTGCGGCGTCGCGACGGTTCACGAGGCGCAGGGGCGAACGGGGCTGCTCGGTCATCAAATGCGGCCAATCTATGCGGGTGCCCGGATCGCCGGCACCGCGGTCACGATCTCCTCGCCTCCGGGCGACAATTGGATGGTTCATGTCGCGATCGAGCAATTGAAGGATGGCGACATCCTCGTCCTCGCTCCCACCTCGCCTTGTGTCGACGGATATTTCGGTGACCTGCTCGCCACTTCGGCGAGGGCGCGCGGCTGCCGCGGCCTCGTGATCGAGGCGGGCGTGCGCGACATCCGCGACCTGACCGAAATGGGCTTTCCAGTCTGGTCGAAGGCGGTTTTCGCCCAGGGCACGGTCAAGGCGACATTGGGGTCGGTCAACGTTCCCATCGTCTGCGCCGGGGCGCTGGTCAGGCCCGGCGACGTGATCGTCGCCGACGACGATGGAGTCTGCGTGGTCGAGCGCGAGCGCGCAGCCGATGTGCTCGAGAAATCGCGAGCGCGCGAAGCTGCCGAGGAGGAAAAGAGGCACCGCCTGTCCGCCGGAGAGCTCGGCCTCGACATTTACGGCATGCGTCCGAAGCTCGAGGCGATGGGGCTCAAATATGTCTGAGGGCGTGCGCTGCATGTGGATGCGCGGCGGAACCTCAAAGGGCGGCTTCTTCCTTGCCGGAGATCTGCCGGGGAACGTCGCCGAGCGCGACCGCTTCCTTCTGCGGGTCATGGGCTCGCCGGATCCGCGACAGATTGACGGCATGGGCGGCGCCGATCCCCTGACCAGCAAGGTGGCGGTCGTGTCGCGCTCGGCGCGGCCCGGCGTGGATGTCGACTATCTGTTCCTGCAGGTGTTCGTCGATCGAGCGATCGTCAGCGATTCGCAGAATTGCGGAAACATGCTTGCCGGCGTCGGCCCTTTCGCGATCGAGCGCGGGCTGGTCGCGGCGAAGGGGGGCGAGACGGAAGTCACGATCTACATGGTCAATAGCGGCCAGGTCGCCGTCGCCAAGGTGGCGACGCCCGGCGGCACGCTCACCTACGAAGGCGACTCCCGAATCGACGGCGTCCCGGGCACCGCCGCGCCGGTGCCGCTCGAATTCCGCGACACGGCGGGGTCGAGCTGCGGCGCCCTGCTTCCGACCGGCAATGCGGTGGACCTGATCGATGGCGTTCGCTGCACTCTGATCGACAACGGCATGCCGTGCATCGTCCTTTGCGCCGCCGACGTCGGCGCGACCGGCTACGAGGATCGCGACACGCTCGATTCGATGGACGAGCTCTTGGCGCGGATCGAGGCGATCCGCCTCGAGGCCGGGCCGCTGATGAATCTCGGCGACGTCGCCGACAAATCGGTGCCCAAGATGATGCTGGTCGCCCCGCCGCGCCAAGGCGGCGCCGTCAGCGTTCGAAGCTTCATCCCGAAGCGCGCCCATGCCTCGGTCGGAGTCCTGGGCGCGGTCAGCGTGGCGACGGCCTGCCTGATCCCCGGATCGCCCGCCGCCGAGGTCGCCGAGGTGCCGCCCGGGCGCCGAATGACCTTGTCGGTCGAGCATCCGACCGGCGAGATGAGCTGCGTGCTCGAGCTCGACGAGCGAGGCGCGGTCGCGAGCGCCGCCCTTCTTCGCACCGCCCGCAAGCTGATGGACGGGGAGATTTTCGAATGAGCCGGACCAGGACATGGGTCGATAATCCGTCGACTCCGCGATGGACCCCGCCGCCCGGCGCGGTCGACGCCCACGTTCACGTGTTCGGACCGGAAGCCGAGTTCCCGTTCAGTCCCAAGGCCAAATATCTTCCCGAGGACGCGACTCCGGAAATGCTGTTCGCGCTTCGCGACCGGCTCGGCTTCTCGCGCAACGTCATCGTCCAGGCGAGCTGCCACGGCACCGACAACCGCGCCACCCTGAACGGGATCGCCAAGTCTTCCGGCAAGGCGCGCGGCGTTGCCGTCGTCGATCCCGATATCGAGATGGACGAGCTACGAGCCCTTCACGAAGGCGGGATTCGCGCAGTCCGTTTCAACTTCCTCAAGCGCCTCGTCGACAATGCGCCCAAGGACAAATTCCTCGAGATCGCGCGAAAGATCGAGCCGCTCGGCTGGCACGTCGTCGTCTATTTCGAGGCGGACATATTGGAAGAGCTGATCCCATTCCTGGAGGCGATTCCGACCATCGTCGTGGTCGACCATCTGGGGCGTCCGGACATCGCCCAGGGACCCGAAGGGCCTGACATCTCCGCCTTCAAGCGCCTTCTCGACGAGCATGAGAATATCTGGACCAAGGTGTCCGGCGCCGAGCGGCTGTCGCCGATGGGGCCGCCCTTCGACGATTTTGTCGAGGTGATCCGGCCGGTCGTCGAAAATTATCCCGACCGGGTGCTGTGGGGAAGTGACTGGCCGCACCCGAACATGGAGCATCGGATCCCGGACGATGGGACTCTGGTGGACGTCATCCCGCGTATCGCGCCGACCGCCGAGCTTCAGCGCAGGCTCCTCGTCGACAATCCCGACCGTCTCTACTGGAGCTGATCGATGGCCAAGAGGAAGATCGGACCGTTCGAGGTCGAGCCGATCGGGCTGGGCTGCATGACGCTGAGCCACGCTTATGGCACTCCTCCCGCCAAAGAGGATTCGATCCGCCTGCTCAACCGAGCGCTCGATCTTGGTTACGACCTTATCGATACCGCGGCGCTCTATGGGTTCGGGGCCAATGAAGAGCTGATCCGCGAAGCGATCGGTCACCGGCGCGGCGAATTCGTGCTCGCATCCAAATGCGGAATGACGGGAGTCGACGGCAGGCGGGTCATAGACGGTCGCCCCGAGACTCTTCGGCGAACCGTGGACGAGTCGCTCGCACGCCTGGGGACGGAGACGATCGACCTCTATTATCTCCACCGAGTCGACCGCAATGTTCCGGTCGAGGAATCGGTCGGAGCAATGGCGGAGTTCGTGAGGGAGGGGAAGGTCCGCACCCTCGGCCTCAGCGAAGTCTCGGCCGCGACCCTTCGAAGGGCTCACGCAGTTCACCCGATCGCAGCGGTCCAGAACGAATATTCGCCCTGGTCCCGCAACGTCGAGCTCGGGCTGCTCGAGGCGACCGGCGAGCTGGACACGGCCCTGGTCTGCTTCTCGCCGACCGGGCGGGGCTTCCTGGCGGGTCGGATCAAGTCGGCCGAGGAGCTGGAAGAGGGCGATCTGCGCCGCTCGATGCCCCGCTTCCAGGGCCAGAATCTTCGCCACAACCTCGCCCTGTACGAAAGGTTTGAAGATCTCGCCGCTCGGGCCGGCTGCACGCCCGCCCAGCTGTCGCTGGCCTGGCTGCTCTCACGCGGCGAGCACGTCATCCCGATCCCCGGCACCACCTCGGCCAGGCATCTCGAGGAGAATTTCGAGGCGCGTCGAGCCCGCGTCGATGCCCCCTTGCTCGCCGAGATCGACCTGCTGGTCAATCGCGAGACCGTGGCCGGGCCGCGCTACCCCGAGTCGACCCAGGCCGAGATCGACACCGAGGAGTTTTAGGCTCCGACAGGCCTATGGCCTGGCCCGACTCCCACACCGGTGCCGATCAGAATTGCGCGGCGAGCTGCAGGTACCAGTTTCTCGGGCGCGCGAAGATGCGCTCCGCATAGCCCAGGGTGGCCAGAGAGGCATTGCCCTGAACCAAATATCGCTCATCGAACAGGTTGATCACGCCCGCGGTGACCGACCAGCGCTTGCCGATGTCGAGCTCGACGGAGGCGCCGCCCACGAAATGACCGTCCTGCTCGATATCCGGGATGCTTCCCGTGATGAAGGTGATCCGCGAGGTGTAGCTGCCGTTGAATCGGGGCGTCAAAGTCAGTCGGTCGTTCAGCGCGAATTCGTAGCCGACCGAGAAATTGCCCTGGAAGGATGGTGTGAACGGCAGATCGTCACCGGGCGCGACGGTTGCCGTGGCGCCCGGTACCGGGGTGATCGAGAGCAGATCGTCGTCGAGCAGGCTGATCGACCCATCGAACGAGAGACCGCCAAACGGCCGGTAGCTCGCCTCCGCCTCGAAACCGCGGATTCGCGCCTTTCCGGCGTTGAACAGAAGCGGCACCACGCCCTGCCGGAAGATCAATTGAATGTCCGAATAATCGGCTTGAAAGGCGGCAAGGTTCAGCCGCGCCCGGCCGAACTCCATCTTCGCTCCGATCTCATAGGAATCCACGGTTTCCTGAGCGAAGGGCACCGGCAGATTGCCCGGTGGCGGAGCGTTGTAACGGGTGTTGAAGCCTCCCGATTTGAAGCTTCGCGAATAGGAGGCATAGCCGTTGAGCCAGTTGTTGAATTCGTAGCGGATGCTTGCCGATCCAGTCAGCGCGGAGAAGGTATCCTGGAAGGGCGTGTTGAGGATGAACAGCGGACCGCCCTGCGAGGTCGCAAGGGTGGGAAGCGGTGACGGATCGGGCAGGGTCGCCGGGAACAGGTTGAAGACGGTGCCCTGGAAGGTCTTGCGGTCCTTCGTGTAGCGCAGGCCGCCGGTCAGCTCGAGGCCATCCACCGGTTCGACCGAGGCCTGCCCGAACACCGCCCAGGATCGGGTCTCGAGATAGTTGATCTGGAGATCGCGCGAGCCGGGGCCGCCGGCAAGCAGGGAGGCAATGAGCGGCGGCGATGGCGGAAATGCGAGCGGGATGGAGGCCCGTTCGTCGGTATCCTCGTCGAAATAATAGGCGCCGACGATCCCGTTGACCCTGCCGCGATCGTATTGAAGCTGAACCTCCTGGCTGAACTGGGCGGAATCATTGCCCACGTCCGTGGTGATGATCACGAACGGCGTATTGTCCGCGTCGCGAATGCCGCGCGACTCCGTCGAGCGATAGGCGGTGATGCTCTTGAAGGTGAGGGCGTCGCTCAAATCGAATCGCCCCGTCGCCGACAATCCCCACACCTCCGAGGTGCTGGTAACCGCGGCGGTGCCGCCGTTAACGAAATCGCCTTTGGCCTGGAAATCGTTGGCGCATCGCGGGTCGTTGATCAGCGGAACTGACGGCGCGCCGAATCGCGGATCCCCGGGCGCGATCGGCGCGAACGGAATCCTCGCGCCGGGGCAGCCCGCCGCCACGCTGACGATCGCCGGCACCGGCGCATTCTCGTTGATTCCGGCAAAAGTGAACGGAGCGCCGTTTTCGTCGCGCCTGGTGAAATCCGCGCGCAATGACAGGCTGAATCGCTGGGCCGGCTTCCAGAGAAAGGCAGCGTTGAAGGTGAGGAGATCGTCATCGCCGAGGTCGAGGCCGTCGAATGCGCGGATGACATAGCCATTACGCTTTCGGAAGCCGCCTGAAACGCGAGCGGCGGCGGTATCGCCGATCGGCAGGTTCAGCGCCGCGAAGCCTTCATAAAGGTTATCGGTGCCGACTCTGAACCGAGCCCGGCCCGAGAAGTCGCCAATCTCGGGCTCGCGGGTTCGAACGAGGATCGCACCGCCGATCGTGTTGCGGCCGAAAAGCGTACCTTGCGGACCTCTCAATACCTCGACGCCGGCAATATCTCCGAATTCGATCGTTCCGCCGACCGAGCGTCCGACATAGACTTCGTCGATATAGATGCCGACCCCCGGATCGACCGCGGCGGTGGGATCGACCTGGCCGACGCCCCGGATGAAAACGACCGCGGCGGCCGTGTTGCCCGAGAGCTGTCCGGCCGGCTTGAATTGAAGGCTGGGCGTTATTCGCTCCAGATCCTGAGTCTGCTGTATCTGCCGGTCCTCGAGCACCTCCGCGCTGAAGGCAGAGATCGCAATCGGCGTTTCCTGGAGCGACTCTTCGCGGCGGCGCGCGGTCACGACGATATCGCCGCTTTCCTGAGCAGCGGCTTCCGGCGCCTCCGAACCCGCGTCCGGCGCCGTATCCTGCGCGGATGCGGGCGTGGCGGCCAGCGAGACAGTGCCCACGAATGCCGCGCAGCCGATCAGGAGCCGCCTGCGGTACGAACCACGCCGCCGAATGTTCTCCACCATCCTCACCTCCCCGTGCTGAATGTCATATTCTATTTTGTTCTATGACAGAGCATTCTAGTTATGGGAGTTGGATTGGGGCGTCAACGTCATGCAAAGGTTCATGCCCGGCGTGGACGAAGCTTTGTCCGGGCATAACGCTTTGTGTGGGCGCACAAATATGTGGGCCTACATGTTTGCGTCGGTGCACCTGTAAGAGACGGAGCGTGGAGGTGGAATCAGGATGACGTCGGAAATCGAGCGCGATTCTCCTGAAGACGTTCGACAGCCGGTCCGACGGCTGGACTCACTGATCGGTTATCGTCTCCGGCGCGCGTCTGCGGCGTTCAATGCTCACTTCTTCGAAGCGATGGAAGGAAACGGCATGCGGCCGGCCCTCTTCGGAATGCTCGAAACGGTCGCTGAGGAGCCGGGCATCACTCAAAGCGATCTCGGACGAACGCTGCGGATTCGGCGTGGCAACATGGTGCCGCTCGTCGCCGAGCTGCTCGAGCGGCAGCTGATAGAGCGCCGCGCGTCCAGGTCGGACCGCCGGGTGGTGACACTCTTCCTCACCCCGGAGGGCGAAGAGTTCCTTGCCGATTGCAGGAAACGAGTCCTCCAGCATGAAGAGCAGTCGCTTTCCGCACTATCGGAGGAGCAGAGATCCGCTCTTGCCTCGATGCTGCTTTGCATCGAGCAGACTCTGGAATCCGGTGAACAGACCGAGGCGTCCGCGCGTCCAACCCGAGTCCGCCAAAAACGAACCTGAATTCCCGACCTTCGGCTAGAGGGGAAGCCCGACGTAATTCTCGGCTATCGCCGTCTGCATCGCTTCGGACGTCGCGATATAATCGAGCTCCGCCGTCTGCATCCGCCTGTCGAACGGAGCGTCGTCCGGAAAGCGGTGCATCAGCCTGGTCAAATACCAGCTGAATCGCTCCGACTTCCAGACCCGGGCCAGCGCGCGCTCCGAATAACCGGTAAGGCCCTCCTCGCGCCCGCTGCCGTAGAAATCCAGAAGCGCCTCCGAAAGATAGGCTACGTCGGAGGACGCCAGATTCAGGCCCTTTGCACCGGTCGGCGGGACGATATGCGCGGCATCGCCGGCCAGGAACAGGCGGCCGTGACGCATCGGTTCGAAGACATAGGAACGAAGCGGAGCGATCGACTTTTCGATCGACGGGCCGCGCACGATCTTCGCTTCCGCATCGGGCCCAAGACGGACCGCAAGCTCGTCCCAGATGCGATCGTCCGGCCAATCCGCGAGGTCGGTGTCGAGCGGGACCTGGACATAGTAACGGCTACGGATCTCGGAGCGCATCGAGGCGAGCGCGAAGCCCCGTTCGTGATTGGCGTAGATCAGCTCGTGATCGCAGGGCGGAACGTCGGCGAGGATGCCGAGCCAGCCGAACGGATAGGCGCGCTCGAAATCCCGCTTCAGCCCGTCCGGCACCGCCCGCTTCGAGGGGCCGTGGAAGCCGTCGCAGCCGGCGATGAAGTCGCAGGTCAGGCGCTTCTCTTCGCCATCTTTCGTCCAGGTGACCGACGGCATGGGGCCGTCGACGTCGTGAAGAGTCACGTCCTTCGAGTCCCAAAGGATGTCGACTCCGCGCTCGGGCGCGGCGTCGATCAGATCCCTGGTGAGCTCGGTCTGCCCGTAGACGGTCACGAACCGGCCGGTCAGCCGGGCAATGTCGATTCGGATCTGGCGCGTGCCGTCGGCGAGCGAGAAGCCGTCGTGGCGGAGGCCCTCGGCGTTCAGCCGAGCATCGATTCCGAGCCGGTGGAGGAGATCGGTCGTGGTCGTCTCGAGCACCCCGGCGCGGATCCGCCCGAGGACGTGATCCCGGGTCGAGCGCTCGAGGACCTTGACCTCGACTCCGCCCTGGCGGAGCAGATGGGCGAGCAGAAGCCCGGCGGGCCCCGAGCCGATGATGGCGACCTGGGTGTGCACGGATCAGCCCTTCCCGCCGTTCGGATCGCCGAAGAGGAGCCGGGCGGCATTGCCCTTCAGGATCGGCTCGCGAAGCTCGGGCTTGAAGCCGGCCTCGTCGAACGCCTTGATCCACTTGTCGGGCGGGATGAGCGGGAAATCGGAGCCGAACAGCATCTTTCGCCCAAGCTGGGTGTTCGCGTAGCGGACGATCTGGGGCGGGAAATATTTGGGCGACCAGCCGCTCAGGTCGATGAAGACGTTGGGCTTGTGCATCGCCATCGAAAGCGCCTCGTCGGTCCAGGGCCAGGACGGATGGGCGAGGATGATGTTCATGTCAGGGAAGTCGACGGCGACGTCGTCGACGAGGATCGGCTGACCGTATTTCAGCCTGATCCCGCCGCCTCCGCGCATGCCCGTGCCCATGCCGCTGTGGCCGGTGTGGAAGATCGCCGGCATCCTGTGCTCGGCGATCACCTCGTAGATCGGCCAGGCCATCGGGTCGTAGGGGTTGAAGTTCTGCATCGGCGGATGGAACTTGAATCCCTTGACGCCGTAATCCGCAATCATCCGCCGCGCCTCGAGCGCTCCGGCCTTGCCCTTGTGCGGATCGATCGAGGCGAAGGCCATCATGATGTCTTCATTGTCGCGCGCCGCCTCGGCCACTTCCTCGTTGGAGATCCGGCGGATTCCGGTGCCGGCTTCGGAATCGACGGTGAACATCACGAAGCCGATCTTCCGCTCGCGATAATAGTCGATCGTCTGGGCGATCGTCGGCCGCTCGGCATCGGTCTTGAAATAGATTGTGGCGGCGGCGTCGAACTCCGCCTGGATCGGATCGTGCGCCTGACGGCAGCTGCGCTCGGCGTGGGTGTGGACGTCGATCGCGACGAGGTCGTCCAGGTTCATGCCGGCTGCTCCTTCGGCTCCGCCGCCGGACGGGTGGAAGCGCCCGGCAGGAGGAGGATGGCGATCGCGGCGACGGCGGCCCCCGCGGCCATAACGAAGGCGACGCCCTGAAGGCCGAAACCGGCCTGGAACAGGAAGCCGGCGAGGATCGGCGACAAGGCCGCGCCGCCTCGGCCGAACCCGATGGCGAAACCGGTGCCGGTCGCCCGGACGTGGGTCGGAAAGGCCTGGGCGAAGATCGCGTATAGCCCGACCACGCCCGCATTGGTGAAGAAGCCGGCGATCCCGACGACCAGTGAGAGCTGGACGAGGTCGGACTGGCCCCGCCCGAACCAGCTCACCATCACCACCGAGCCGACCAGAGCCGCGATGGTGAGCGGACGAAGCGGCAGCCGGGTCGCGAGCAGCCCGAGCAACGCTCCACCGGTCGCTCCGCCGAGATTGGCCCATACCAGCACGCCGGCGGCCGATGAGGGCGCGAAACCCATGTCGACGACGATCTTGGGCACCCATTTCAGGATGAAGTAGAAGGTGGCGATGTGCGCGAAATAGGCGATGGTCACCAGCAGGGTGGTGAGGAGCAGGGGTTTCTTGAGAATGTCCGCGACGGACTTGCGCGCATCGGCGGCGCTTACCGGCGGAAGGACCGCGACCGCGGCGTGGCCCATTCGGACGAGCAGCCGGTTGACCTTGTCGAGCGCGCCCGCCGGCCTCTTCTGGCAGAGGAATGGGACGGTCTCGGGGAGAAGGAACCAGACGATGGGAATGAACGCCATCGTGACGAAGCCGCCGAAATAGAAAACCGAGCGCCAGTCGCTGCCCTTGAGCAATTGCGCCGCGACCATTCCACCAAGGACGGCACCGATCGGATAGCCGATCGCCATCAATGCGACGCACAGATTCTTGCTCCGCGCATTGGCATATTCGGCGACGGTCGCGTTGGTCGCGGCGAGCATTCCGCCGATTCCGAGGCCGGTGAAGACTCGCCATGCCGACAGGGTCGCGATGCTGTTCGTGGTCGTCACCATGAACATGCCGAGCGCCATGACGCA
This sequence comes from Allosphingosinicella sp., assembly GCA_036525315.1. Taxonomy (GTDB): domain Bacteria; phylum Pseudomonadota; class Alphaproteobacteria; order Sphingomonadales; family Sphingomonadaceae; genus Allosphingosinicella. The sequence continues at coordinate 25,160 of DATDAS010000098.1, read as the reverse complement.
AAGGCAGATGAGGATCATCGGCCGGCGCCCTATCCGGTCGGTGACTCCCCCGAGCAGGACCGAGCCGACCGCCATCCCGATCAGCTCCATGGACAGTACGATACCCAGGGCGGCCCGATCGATCCCCCATTCGGCGGCTATGCCGGGCGAGGCGAAGCTGATGGCGAGGACGTCGAACCCGTCGAGCGCGTTGAGAGCGATGGTGATGATGACGGCGATGAGCTGCAATCTGCTCATCGGCGATTCGTTCAGAATCGCCCTCGGGTCGCGCTCCATTCCATCCTCCTCTTCCTATTCGGCCGCTATCTTTTCGAGCAGCTCGAGCAGCTTGTTGCGTTCGGCGGCGCTGAGCCGGGTCAGCATTCTTTTCTCATGTTTCCCGATCAGCGCGGCGGCCTCGTCGAGCAGTGCTTCGCCTTCGGCCGTGAGGTGAAGGGTCAAGGCGCGTCGATCGCGCGGATCTGCGCGCCGAACGATCAGGTTCCGGCTGGTCAGCTCGTTGATCAGCGGAACGAGATTGGCGCGCTGGATTCCGAGCTCGGTGCCGAGCCCCATCTGGATGATTCCAGGATTGGCCCGTATGACCGACAGCATCGCGAACAGGACCGGGCGAAGCGAGATCGACCCGAGAATGGGCATGAGATCGGCCATCATCCGGTTGTGCGCCCGGCGCAGGGCATAGCCGACGAGACCGTCCAGCAAGGTCGCCGGCCGCTCGGCCGGGTCTGCGACGGAACTTATGGAAGCGGCGCCCAACGCATTTTCTCCTTGATTGTTATGTCTCACAACATTATGCCTTTAGCAACAGCAAAAAAGTTCTGGAGATGGAAATGTCTGACGCAGCAACCGTGCTCTTGTCCATCGGCGGCGAGCGGATTGAAGCGGCGGAAGGTCGCACCTTCACGCGCTCCAATCCGCTGACCGGGGAAGCCGCGACCACGGCGTCGGCTGCCGGGATCGAGGACGCGAGCCGAGCCGCGGACGCAGCCGGCAAGGCCTTCTCCGCCTGGTCGGCGATCGGCCCCAATCCACGCCGCGCTCTGCTCAACAAGGCGGCCGCGGCGCTCGAAGCGAAGGCCGACCAGTTCGTCGATGCGATGATGACCGAGACCGGCTCGACCGAGATGTGGGCCCGCTTCAACCTCATGCTCGCCGCCGGAATGGTCCGCGAGGCCGCTGCTCTCACCACGCAGATCGGCGGCGAAATCATCCCGTCGGACAAGCCCGGCTGCATCGCCATGGCGCTTCGGGAGCCGGTCGGGGTCATCGTCGGAATCGCGCCCTGGAACGCACCGATCATCCTCGGCGTGCGAGCGATCGCGGTGCCGCTGGCCTGCGGCAACACGGTGGTGCTCAAGGCGTCCGAGCAATGCCCGCGAACCCACGCCCTGATCGTCGAGGCGTTCGTCGAGGCCGGCTTCCCCGAAGGCGTCGTCAATCTCGTCACCAACGCGCCCGAAGATGCAGGCGAAGTCGTCGGCGCCCTGATCGACCATAAGGAGGTCCGGCGGATCAATTTCACCGGATCGACCCATGTCGGCCGGATCATCGCCAGGCGCGCCGCCGAGCATCTCAAGCCGGTCCTTCTCGAGCTCGGCGGCAAGGCGCCGCTCATCATCCTCGAGGACGCCGATCTCGACGAGGCGGTCAACGCCGCCGCCTTCGGCGCCTTCATGAACCAGGGCCAGATCTGCATGTCGACCGAGCGAATCATCGTCGTCGAGGCAGTCGCCGACGCATTCGCCGAGAAGTTCCGCGCCAAGGTGTCCGGCCTGCTCTGCGGCGATCCGCGCGAGGGCAAGACGCCTCTCGGCGCCGTCGTCGACCAGCGCACCGTGACCCATGTAAACTCGCTGATCGACGATGCGCTCGGCAAGGGCGCGACCGCGCTCACTGGCGGCAAGTCGGAGGGCGTGCTGATGTGCGCGACGGTGATCGACGGGGTGACCAGCGACATGAATATCTATCGCGACGAAAGCTTCGGCCCGATCGTCGGAATCCTCCGGGCGAAGGACGAGGAGGACGCAATCCGGCTCGCCAACGACAGCGAATATGGCCTTTCGGCCGCGGTATTCACGAAGGACACCGCCCGGGGCCTCACCATCGCCCGCCGGATCAAGTCCGGCATCTGCCACGTCAACGGACCCACCGTCCATGACGAGCCGCAAATGCCCTTTGGCGGAGTCGGCTCTTCCGGCTACGGCCGTTTCGGCGGCAAGGCCGGCATCGACAGCTTCACCGAGCTGCGCTGGATCACCCTCGAGACGATGCCCGGACATTTCCCCTTCTGACCGCCGGCCGCGCGGCCACCCACTATCTGGAGCAAAGAAATGACTGAGCGCAGCGACAAGGAAACGGTGGTCTTCGAGGTCGTCGACCGTATCGCCTGGGTCAAATATAATCGCCCGGACAAGCGCAATGCGCAGAGCCCCGCGCTCAACCGGCGCATGCGCGAGGTGATCGACGAGCTCGAGTTCCGCGACGATGTCGGAGTCCTGGTGCTCACCGGCGAAGGCGACGCCTTCTGCGCCGGAATGGATCTCAAGGAATATTTCCGGGAGACGGAGGCGCTCGGCCTGGTCGGCACACGCCATGCGCAGCGCGAGGCCTATGGCTGGTGGGAGCGGCTGCGCTGGTATCAGAAGCCGACGATCGCGATGGTCAACGGCTGGTGCTTCGGCGGAGCTTACGGTCCTCTTTTCTCCTGCGACCTCGCCTTCGCCGCCGACGAGGCGCAGTTCGGCTTGTCGGAAATCAACTGGGGCATTTTGCCGGGCGGCGGCGCCGCGAAAGTCGCGGCCGAGCTGCTCCCGTTCCGAAAGGCGATGTACCACGCGATGATGGGCGAGAATTTGGACGGGAAGACCGCCGCCGAATGGGGCCTCGTCAATGAATCGGTCCCGCTGGCAGCGTTGAAGGATCGGGTCACCGAGGTCGCGAAGGTGCTTCTCGCAAAGAATCCGGTGGCTCTGAAAGGCACCAAGGATGCCATCCGGCGGGTCCGCGAGATGACGTTCGACAACGCCATGGATTATCTGATCCGGGCTCAGGAAGCGGCCAATTTCTACGACAATCAGGGCCGCAAGGAAGGCATCCGCCAGTTCATCGACGAGAAGAGCTACAAGCCCGGGCTCGGCGCCTACGACAAGGAGCGCGTCGCCACCGACGTGGAATGAGACGAGCGCGGGAGGGCGTGCAATGACGACCTGGATCGACAATCGGTGGTACGTCGCCGCCTGGGACAGCGAGGTCGACAGCGAGCCGCTTGCCCGGACGATCTGCGGCGAGCCGGTCATGCTCTACCGGCGGCTCGACCGCTCGCTCGTGGCGATGCGGGACGCCTGCCCGCACCGGCTGCTGCCGCTTTCCATGGGCATTCGCGAAGGCGATTCCATCCGCTGCCGATATCATGGGCTGCTGATCGATTCCGGCGGCCGGGCGGCCGAGATGCCGCTCAAGAACGACCCGGTGAATCCGGCGCTTTGCGTGCGCACCTATCCGGTCGTCGATCGGCATCGTTTCGTCTGGATCTGGATCGGCGACCCGGCGAATGCGGATCCGGACCTGATCCCCGATTTCTGGCCGTGCAGCAGCCCCGGCTGGACCTTCGACGGTGACTATGTCCGAATCGCCTGCGACTATCGGCTGCTGATCGACAATCTGATGGACCTGACTCACGAAACCTATGTCCACGAGGGCTCGATCGGCCAGCCCGAGCTGATGGAAGCGGCGATCCAGACCCACGCCGAGGGCCATGAGGTGGTCGTCACGCGCTGGATGCCCGGGATCGAGGCGCCGCCTTTCTGGCGCGGCGCGCTGAAGCAGGAGGGGCCGGTCGACCGGTGGCAGATCTGCCGCTTCCTGCCGCCCTCCAACGTCATCATCGACGTCGGCGTCGCCCCCGTCGGGTCCGGCGCGAGCATCGAATCGCACGATCAGGGCGTGCGCGGCTTCGTCATCGACGCCATCACTCCGGAGAGCGAGGGCGCCTCCCATTATTTCTGGGGCATGGCGCGCAATTTCGACGTCGACGATCCGGGCTTCACCGCCCGTTTCAAGCGCCAGCAGGGCGGAGTCTTCGCGGAGGACGTCGCAATCCTCGAGGCTCAGCAGCGTTCGATCGAGCGCAATCCGGACCTCAGCCTTCGCGCCTTCAACATCGATCGGGGCGGAATGAAAGCGCGGGTGGTCATCGAGCGGCTTCGCAAGGCGCAGCAGCCATCGGCCGAAGCGCCGACCGCCTGACGCTCAGGCGTCCCCCCAGACCTCGCGGGCGACTCCGACGATCAATTCCAGCTTTCGGCGCTGATCGTCGATCGTCAGGTCATTGCCCTCATAGGTCGACGAGAAGCCGCATTGCGGGCTGAGGCAAAGCTGGTCGAGAGGGGCGAACTTCGACGCCGCTTCTATTCGGCGAAGCAGTTCGTCGCGCGACTCGAGCTCGCCGCGCTTGGTCGTGACGAGGCCGAGCACGACTCGCTTATGCCCCTTGGGAAGCAGCCGGAGCGGCTCGAAGCCTCCAGAGCGCTCATCGTCGAACTCCAGAAAATAGCCGTCGACGTCGAGCTCGTTGAACAAGGCGTCGGCGACATAATCGTAGCTGCCCGAGGCAACCCAGGACGATCGGAAATTGCCGCGGCAAAGATGGGTGGTGATCGACATGCCCTCGGGCCTGGCCGCGAGCGCCTTGTTGATGATGCCGATATAGATTTCGTGCTGCCGTTCCGGATCGCCGCCCTCGGCCGCGATCATCTTCCTCTGCTCGGGGTCGTTGAGATAGGCGAGGCTGGTGTCGTCGAGCTGCAGATAGGTGCAGCCGAGGACTCCGAGGTTGGCGATCTCCTGAGCATAGACGGCGGAAAGATCCTCGTAGAAATCCTCGAGCCGGGGGTAGACCGAGGTCGAAACGGCGGAGCGGCCTCCGCGATAATGGACCATCGAAGGGCTCGGGATCGTGAGCTTGGGCGTGCCCGTCGTCACACTCTCCTTGAGGAACAGGAAGGCGTCCGCGAATATCGTCGATGGAAGGCTCAGCCGGTCCGAGACGCGGAGCGCCGACGGCGTGAAATCGATATCGCCCTCGGCATTGTGGAACTGCACCTTGAGATTCGAGGACACCTTCTCGACGCCGCCGATCTGGTAGATATAGTCCATGTGCCAGGAGCCGCGCCTCGCCTCGCCATCGGTGACTCCTTTCAGCCCGATGTCTTCCTGCATCGCCACGATCTCGCGGATCGCCTGGTCCTCGAGCGCCTTGAGCCCGGCGGCCGCTTCAGGGTCGCTTTTCGCCTTCTCACGGGCTTCCAGCAGATATTTCGGGCGAAGCAGGCTGCCGACATGGTCGGCTCGGAAGGGCGGGCGAACGGCGGTCATGATTCTCTCCTCGACAGGAGCCGTCTAGCGATGATTGCTATGTCACACAACATATGTCAGAAGCCGTCATTCCATTTCCCGGAGAGGATGTGATGGCGGAAGCAGGCCATGGCGGGCCGGTGCCCGATTTCGTTCGGCTGCATGCCGCCGGCCGGCCCGATTCCGCCGCATTGGTGGATGCTTCGTCGGGCAGGCGGCTGAGCTATGGCGAGCTCGACCGCGAGCTTGATCTCGCCGTCACGATGCTCCGGTCTCTCGGGGTGGAAGCGGGCAGCCGGGTCGCGGCCCTGTCGCGCAATTCCCTGGAGCTGATCGTCCTTCAGCTCGCCTGCGCGCGAGCCGGAGCGATCCTCGCTCCACTGAACTGGCGCCTCAGCACGGCGGAGCTTCGCGCGCTTCTCGAAGACTGCGCGCCGACCTTGCTGTTCGGCGACGACCGGCTCGCCGCAATGGGCAAGGTCGACGTGCCGATCCTGACCCCGGAAGAGTTGGCGGGCCTTCTCGAGAAGGCCGAACCGGCGCCCGAGGAGCCGGGCAATGCCACCTTGCCTTCGCTCATGCTGTACACGTCCGGGACCTCCGGCAGGCCCAAGGGGGTGCTCCTGACCGAGGCCAATCTGTTCGCCACGGCGGTCAATTTCAGCGTGATCGGAGAGGTGTCGGCGTCGAGCGCCTTCCTCGTCGATTCGCCGATGTTCCATGTCATCGGAATGGTGGCCAACATCCGCCCCGCCTTGCTCATGGGCGCGAAGATCGTCGTTTCGGGCGGTTTCGACCCGGCCGTGACTCTCGATCGCCTGGCCGATCCGTCCCTCGGCATCACACACTATTTCTGCGTTCCGCAAATGGCCGAGATGCTGCGCTCGGCGCCCGGTTTCGATGCGTCCCGACTGCGCGGCCTGAAGGCGATCTTCACCGGCGGCGCCCCGCACCCGGCCGCACGAATCCGGGAATGGCTGGCCGACGGAATTCCGATCGTGGACGGATATGGAATGACGGAAACGGGAACCGTGCTTGGAATGCCGGTCTCGCTGTCCACGATAGGCCGGAAGGCGGGATCGGCCGGTCTTCTGCCTCCCACCCTGGAGCATCGACTGGTTCGTGACGACGGCAGCGCCTGCGCGCCGGGCGAAGCCGGCGAATTGCTTCTGCGCGGACCCAACATCTGCGTCGGCTACTGGCGCAACCCCGCCGAGACCGAAAAGGCCTTCACCGATGACGGGTATTTGCGAACGGGGGATATCGCGCGCCGCGACGAGGACGGCTTCTTCTATCTGGTCGATCGCAAGAAGGAGATGTTCATCTCCGGCGGGGAAAATGTCTATCCGGCGGAGATCGAGGCGGTGCTGAAATCGCATCCCGGGGTGGCCGAGGCCGCTGTCGTCGCGGCGCCGGACCAGAAATGGGGCGAGGTCGGCCACGCCTTCGTCCTGTTGCGGCGCGACGCGGAGGCGGGCGAGACCGCGTTGCGGGCGCTGTGCGAGCAGGGCCTCGCCCGCTACAAGCACCCTCGCACGATACGATTTCTTGAAGAGATGCCGCGCACCGGCTCGGGCAAGGTCCTCAAGGCGGAGCTCCGCAAGCTGCTGGATTCGCCCGTCGGGAATTGACTTCCCTGACTGCGCCTGGACCGGCGGCTGGCGGAGACGGAGGGATTGCCCGCGCTTCGCACGGTCGTCTCCGCCGCGCTCCGCGCGGCTCCGGCTCGAACCCGGAGGCTTCTTCAGCTCCTCCGGCTTCGCCAGCAAAAAGGCCGCCCGGAGGCGGCCTCGTGGCTGGCGGAGACGGAGGGATTCGAACCCTCGGTAGGAGTAATCCCCCTACGGCGGTTTAGCAAACCGCTGGTTTCAGCCACTCACCCACGTCTCCGGAAGAGGCCCCGAGGCCCTATAGTAGAGGGAATCGGATCGTTCAACCGACCCGGTCGCCCTTCCAGATCAGAACCTTGTCGCCGACTCGGGCCGAGCCGAACAGCAGCTCCGCGAACTCGGGCGGGAGGCCGATGCAGCCGTGGGTGGCGACGTCGTCCGCAAGCTCGGGCGAGCCGTGGATCGCGATCCCGTCATTGGTCAGCCGCATCATGTGCGGCATCGGCGCGCCCTTGTAGATGTTAGAGAAATGGCGCGCCTTCTTTTCCATGATCGTGAACGTGCCCGTGGGGGTCGGCTTGCCGTCGGTCCCATAGAGGATGCTCGAACGTCCGACCTCGATTCCGTCGCGATAGGCGGAGAGGACCCGGCCGCGCAGGTTGACGACGATGGTCGTCGGGCCGGCCGGGACTCCGTCGTCGTTCCAGGCGAACTCGCCGGGCCGCAGCCATTGGTTGATCGGAAGCTCCCTGCGGACCACCACGTCCGAGAGTGTCATCTGGCGCGGCCTGGCGGGCGCGGTGACTGCGGCGGGCACGGCGCGAGGCGCCTGCGCCTGCGCCTGCGCCTGCGCCTGCGCCACGGCGGCCTTCATCGTCGGAGCGTGCTGCGCCGGAACCGGCGCGGGCGAGGCGAGAAGCGTCAGGGCGCCCGCGGCCAGTGCGAGACCGGCCTTGATCGATGTGCGGCCGTTTCGGCTCCTGAATCCCAGCATCTCGTCGACTCCGGCATTGCGCTATCGGGAATCGGCGCATTCACCGATGCGGTCGCCTCCGGACAAGGGCCAGAATCCGGCTGTGCCGCAGGGAGACAAAGACCCGCCAAACCTTCCACGCCCCATCGCCGGCGCCCGCGGATGCGCGCGCACCGCCGCCCTTTCGCGCACGGCACGCCTTTTTTTGGCCCGCTGTCGAAATTTTTAAGAGTCATGCGCGCTTGCTGTTGCTATCATGGACAAAACCGGCCGGGGGGCTGGCCAATTCGGGTGGGGGAGAATCCACGAAGGAGCAGTAGGTGAACCTCGAATCCCCACGCGATTTCCTCGACCGGCGACAGCTGGTCGCGGCCTTGCGCAGCTTCAGGCGCGGAGATTTCACCGTCCGCCTTCCCGAGGACCTGCCCGGCCTCGACAATGAGATCGCGACTCTGTTCAACGAGGTGGTCGGCCTCGAGGAGCAGCTCACCACCGAGTTCGAGCGCCTCTCCAACGTCGTCGGCAAGGAAGGCAAGATCGGCCAGCGCGGCCGGGTGCGCGGCGCCACCGGGGGGTGGGAGACCAAGCTTCGCGCCGTCAACGAGCTGATCGAGGACATGGTCCAGCCGACCGCCGAGGTCGCGCGCGTGATCGGCGCGGTCGCCAAGGGTGACCTTTCGCAATCGATGACGGTCGAGATCGACGGCCGACCGCTGCGCGGCGAGTTTTTGCGCATCGGCAAGGTCGTGAACACGATGGTCGAGCAGCTCGCCTCCTTCGCCTCGGAGGTGACCCGCGTGGCCCGCGAGGTCGGCACCGAAGGAAAGCTGGGCGGTCAGGCGACGGTGAAGGGCGTCGCCGGCACGTGGAAGGACCTCACCGACAACGTCAACGCCATGGCGACCAACCTCACCGGCCAGGTCCGCAACATCGCCGAGGTGACCACCGCCGTGGCCTCGGGCGACCTTTCCAAGAAGATCACCGTCGAGGTGAAGGGCGAGATCCTCGAGCTCAAGAACACGATCAACACCATGGTCGACCAGCTCAACAGCTTCGCCTCCGAGGTGACTCGCGTGGCCAGGGAGGTCGGAACCGAAGGAAAGCTGGGCGGCCAGGCCCGGGTGGAAGGCGTCGCCGGCACCTGGAAGGATCTGACCGACAACGTGAACCTGATGGCCGACAATCTGACCGGCCAGGTCCGGAATATCGCAGAGGTGACCACCGCGGTGGCCTCGGGCGATCTTTCCAAGAAGATCACCGTCGACGTGAAGGGCGAGATCCTCGAGCTCAAGAACACGATCAACGTCATGGTCGATCAGCTCAACTCGTTCGCCTCCGAGGTGACCCGAGTGGCGAGGGAGGTCGGAACCGAGGGCAAGCTCGGCGGCCAGGCGCAGGTGCCGGGAGTCGCCGGAACCTGGACGGATTTGACCGACAACGTGAACCTGATGGCCGACAATCTGACCGGCCAGGTCCGGAACATCGCCGAGGTGACCACCGCAGTGGCGAGGGGCGATCTGTCGAAGAAGATCACGGTCGACGTGAAGGGCGAGATCCTCGAGCTCAAGAACACGATCAACGTCATGGTCGACCAGCTCAACGGCTTCGCCTCGGAAGTGACCCGAGTCGCCCGCGAGGTCGGCACCGAGGGCAAATTGGGCGGCCAGGCGCAGGTGCCAGGAGTCGCCGGCACCTGGGCCGATCTCACCGACAATGTGAACCTGATGGCCGCCAACCTGACCGGCCAGGTCCGCAACATCGCCGAGGTGACGACGGCCGTGGCCCGCGGCGACCTTTCCAAGAAGATCACGGTGGAGGTGAAGGGCGAGATCCTGGAGCTGAAGGACACGATCAACGTCATGGTCGATCAGCTCAACAGCTTCGCCTCGGAGGTTACGCGCGTGGCGCGCGAGGTCGGCACGGAAGGCCGGCTCGGCGGCCAGGCGCAGGTCGAGGGCGTCGGCGGCACCTGGAAGGATTTGACCGACAATGTGAACGCCATGGCCGGAAACCTGACCGGCCAGGTCCGCAACATCGCCGAGGTGACCACCGCGGTGGCGAGGGGCGACCTTTCCAAGAAGATCACCGTCGACGTGAAGGGCGAGATCCTGGAGCTGAAGGACACGATCAACGTCATGGTCGATCAGCTCAACTCCTTCGCCTCCGAGGTGACCCGGGTTGCGCGCGAGGTCGGAACCGAAGGCCGGCTCGGCGGCCAGGCGCAGGTCGAAGGCGTCGGCGGCACCTGGAAGGATCTGACCGACAACGTCAACGCCATGGCCGCCAACCTCACCGGCCAGGTCCGAAACATCGCCGAGGTGACCACCGCCGTGGCGTCGGGCGACCTTTCCAAGAAGATCACGGTCGACGTGAAGGGCGAGATCCTCGAGCTCAAGAACACGATCAACGTCATGGTCGACCAGCTCAACTCCTTCGCTTCCGAGGTTACGCGCGTGGCGCGCGAGGTCGGCACCGAAGGCAAGCTCGGCGGACAGGCGCAGGTGCGCGGAGTCGCCGGCACCTGGGCCGACCTTACCGACAACGTGAATTTGATGGCCGACAATCTGACCGGCCAGGTCCGCAACATCGCCGAGGTGACGACCGCGGTGGCGAGGGGCGACCTTTCCAAGAAGATCACGGTGGACGTGAAGGGCGAGATCCTCGAGCTCAAGAACACCATCAACACAATGGTCGATCAATTGAACGGCTTCGCCTCGGAGGTGACCCGGGTCGCCCGCGAGGTCGGCACCGAAGGAAAGCTCGGCGGCCAGGCGCAGGTGCCGGGCGTCGGCGGAACCTGGAAGGATCTGACCGACAACGTGAACCTGATGGCGACCAACCTGACCAACCAGGTGCGCGGAATCGCCGACGTCGTCACCGCGGTCGCCCAGGGCAACCTCAAGCGCAAGCTGACCGTGGACGCCAAGGGCGAGATCGCCGCTCTCGCCGAGACGATCAACTTCATGATCGAGACCCTCTCCACCTTCGGCGACCAGGTCACCAACATGGCCCGCGAGGTCGGAATCGAAGGGAAGCTGGGCGGCCAGGCGAGGGTGCCGGGAGCCGCCGGCCTGTGGCGCGATCTCACCGATAACGTGAACCAGCTCGCGGCGAACCTAACCAACCAGGTTCGGTCTATCGCCGACGTGGCGACCGCCGTGACCAAGGGCGACCTTACCCGCTCGATCGCGGTGGAGGCCTCGGGCGAGATGGCCGCGCTCAAGGACAATATCAACGAGATGATCCGCAACCTGAAGGAGCAGACTCTCAAGAATGCGGAGCAGGATTGGCTCAAGACCAACCTCGCCCGATTCTCGCGGATGCTCCAGGGCGAGCGCGATCTCGCGACCGTCTCGAACCTGATCATGTCCGAGCTCGCGCCTCTGGTGAACGCGCAATACGGCGTCTTCTACGTGACCAAGCGCGAGGAGGAGGAGACCAAGCTCGAGCTGGTCGCAAGCTACGGCGCCGAGAGCCACGACCATATCAAGCGCGAGTTCGCGCTCCGCGAAGGCCTTGTCGGCCAGGCCGCGGCGGACAAGCGCCCGATCCTTCTCACCGACGTTCCGGGCGACTTCATCCGGATCGGTTCGGGCCTCGGCCAGTCGGCCCCGGCCAACATCACCATCCTGCCCGCATTGTTCGAGGACGACGTGAAGGCGGTGATCGAGCTGGCCTCGTTCAGCGACTTCAACGAGGCACATCAGAGCTTCCTCGACCAGCTGATGGAATCGGTCGGAATCGTTCTGAACACGATCGCCGCCACCATGCGCACCGAGGGCCTGCTCAAGCAGTCGCAATTGCTCACCCAGGAGCTCCAGGCGCGCCAGACCGAGCTGACCACCAAGCAGGAGGAGCTGCACGCGACCAACGAGGAGCTTCAGGAGAAGGCGCAGCTGCTCGAGAACGAGAAGAAGCAGGTCGAAGCGAAGAATCTCGAGATCGACATGGCCCGGCGCGCGGTCGAGGAGAAGGCCGAGCAGCTCGCTCTCACCTCCAAGTACAAGTCCGAGTTCCTCGCCAACATGTCGCACGAGCTGAGGACCCCGCTCAACTCGCTGCTCATCCTCTCCAAGCTGCTCGCCGACAATCCGCAGGGCAATCTCAACGAGAAGCAGACCGAGTTCGCGCGAACGATCAACTCGGCCGGATCGGACCTCCTGAACCTGATCAACGACATTCTCGATCTGTCGAAGATCGAATCGGGCACCGTCTCGATCGAGCTCGGCGACATGGCGATGAACTCGCTGAAGCAGCATATGGAGCGCACCTTCCGTCAGCTCGCCACCGACAAGGGCCTGAGGTTCGAGGTCGTGTTCGACGAGCATCTGCCCTCGGCGATCCGGACCGACGAGAAGAGGCTTCAGCAGGTCGTTCTCAACCTCCTCTCCAACGCCTTCAAGTTCACCTCCCATGGCGGAGTGACGATGAAGGTGGGCTGCGCGACCGGCGGCTGGAGCCCGACCCATCCGGTGCTTCGCCACGGCGAGAATGCGATCGAGATTTCGGTCACCGACACCGGCATCGGAATCCCCGAGGACAAGCAGAAGCTGATCTTCGAGGCGTTCCAGCAGGCGGACGGAACGACCAGCCGCAAATATGGCGGAACCGGCCTGGGCCTCTCGATCAGCCGCGAGATCGCTCGGCTGATCGGGGGCGAGCTCCAGGTCCGCTCGAAGCCCGGCGAGGGATCGACTTTCACCCTGTTCGTGCCGCTTCAGGCGGCCGCGGTGGCCGCGAGCGCGGGCGGAGGCACCACGGCGCGCTACGACAATAGCGGCGCGATGGTCCCGGACGCCTTCCCGACCGGCTTCGAGCCGGGCGACGACCGCGACAATCTGGGCGACGATCCGTTCGTCCTGATCGTCGAGGACGACCCGGCCTTCGCCTCGATCCTTCTCGATCTCGCCCGGCAATCGGGCCTCAAGGGAGTCGTCTCGACCGCCGGCTCGGGTACCCTGGCGCTCGCGCGCAAGATGCAGCCCGACGCGATCACGCTCGATCTCGGCCTCTCCGATATCGACGGCTTCGTTCTTCTGGATCTGCTCAAGCACGATCCGCAGACCGGCCATCTCCCGATCCACGTCATTTCCGGCGCCGACAAGCTCGAGGTCGTCCTTGGGATGGGCGCCTTCGGAGTCACCGAGAAGCCGGCCGAGCATGACGAGCTGGCAAAGGTCTTCACCGATCTCGCCGCTCTGACCAGGCCCGCCAAGGGCCAGCGCAGGACTCGAAGGGCCCAGCCCGAGCCCGAGACGGTGCCGCCGGCCCAGCGCGTTCCCGAGCTGGCCGGCGCGAAGGTGCTGATCGTCGACGACGACATCCGCAACATCTTCTCGCTGACCAGCGTGCTCGAGGCGCACGACGCCGAGGTTCTCCACGCCGAGCGCGGCAAGGACGGAATCCTCATCCTCGAGCAGACTCCCGGCATCGACATCGCACTGATCGACATCATGATGCCCGACATGGACGGCTATGAGACGATGCGGCAGATCAGGGCGAACAAGGAGATCGCCGACGTTCCTTTGGTCGCGGTCACCGCCAAGGCGATGAAGGGCGACCGCCAGAAATGCCTCGACGCGGGCGCGAGCGACTATATCGCCAAGCCGGTCGACATCGAGCTGCTGCTCGCCCTGATGCGCGTCTGGGTCGGCCGGTCGCGCCTCGGGGCGGTGGGTGGCCGCAAGCCCGCGAGATCGCGGCGCCGGCGAGGCCAGCCGATTCTTCAGCAGACCGCGGCCGAATAAGTGGCAGCAAGAAAGCGAAGTTCGGTCGCCGGTTCGGGGGGCGCGGTTTCGGCCTTGGCTTCGGCACGGGTTCCTCCCGAAACCGCGCCCGCCGAACGCGCCCGGGTCCTCCTCGTCGACGACGATGAGCGAAATCTGCTCGCGCTTCGCGAGGTGCTCGACGACCTCGCCGAGGTGGTGACCGCCACGTCGGGCGAGGAGGCGCTGCGCCACCTGCTCAAGGGCGAGTTCGCGGTGATCCTGCTCGACGTCTACATGCCGATGATGGACGGCTACGAGGCGGCCCAGATCATCCGGAGCCGCGACCAGTCCAAGCGGATCCCGATCATCTTCCTGTCGGCGGTCAACAAGGAAACCGAGCATCTGATCCGCGGCTATTCGATGGGCGCGGTCGATTATGTGTTCAAGCCGGTCGAGCCGATCGTGCTTCGATCGAAGGTCTCGGTGTTCGTCGATCTCGACATCATGACCCGCGAGATTCGGCGCAAGGCGGCGCAGGAGCAGCAATTGCTCGACGCCAACCTCAAGGCCAATGCCGAGCGGCTTCGCGCCGAGCGCGCCCTTCGCCAGGCCGAGCAGCGCCAGGCGGCGATCATCGCATCCCTTCCCATCATCCTCTATCTCGAGGCGCTCGACGCAAGCCCGCGGGTCCCGAGCTTCGTGACCGGCAATTTCGCCACATTGACCGGCTTCGAGTTCGCCGACGTCGCCGCCCAGCCGGCCCTGTGGGCGGAGCGGCTCCACCCCAACGACCGCGACCGGGTCGCCCATGCGATGCAGGCGAGAGCCGAGACCGGAACCCATGCGATCGAGTATCGGTGGCGCTGCGCCGACGGCGAGTACAAGCATTTCCTCGACCAGGCGGTTCTGCTCCGCGGCCCCGACGGCGAGCCGCTCGAATATGCCGGCACCCTTCTCGACATAAGCGAGCGCAAGCATCTCGAGAGCCAGCTCGTCCAGGCCGGCAAGATGGATGCGATCGGCAAGCTGACCGGCGGAATCGCGCACGATTTCAACAATCTTCTCGCCGCGATGCTCGGCGGCCTTGGGCTGATCGAGCGGCGGATGGAGCTGAACGAGGAGCAGAGCCGGATCCTGGCGATGACCCGCCACGCCGCCGAGCAGGGCAGCGAGCTGGTCGGGCGGCTCCTCGCCTTCGCGCGCCGCCAGACGCTGGAGCCCGACGCGATCGAGATCGCCACCCTTTCAGCCTCCGTGAGCGATCTTCTCGCCCACACATTGGGCGGGCTGGTCGAGCTGGACTGGCAGACGCCCGGCGATCTGTGGCGCGCTTTCGCCGACGAGGCCCAGCTCGAGCTTGCGCTGATGAACCTGATCATCAACGCCCGGGACGCAATGCCCGACGGCGGGACGATCCGGATCATCGGCGAGAATCGCCGGATCGGAAAATCGAACGGCGCCCCGGCCGGGGGCGACGAGCTCAGCCTTCCTTCCGGCGACTATGTGATGCTCGCCGTGGTCGACACGGGCTGCGGAATCGCTCCCGAGATGGTCGAGCAGGTGATGGAGCCTTTCTTCACCACCAAGGACGTCGGCAAAGGCACGGGCCTCGGCCTCTCGATGGTCTACGGCTTCGCGCGCCAGTCTGGCGGGACGATCCGGATCGACAGCGACGTGGGCGAGGGCACGCGAGTCGAGATCTGGCTGCCCCGGGCGCCCGAGGCCGCGGCGGAGTCCGTCGAGGCGGCGGCCGCCCGGGCGGCGGAGCGGACCGGCGCCTGCCTCGATTCGCCGACCGGCCTCAACATACTCCTGGTCGACGACCATCAGGGCGTCAGGGCGACCACCGCGGCTCTGCTCGAGGATCTCGGCCATATCGTCACCCAGGCCGGCGACGGGCCCGAAATGCTCGAGCTTCTGAAGAAGGATCCCGCCCGCTTCGACCTGATCATCTCCGATTATGCCATGCCGCGACTGTCGGGCGCCGACGTCGTCCACCAGGCGCGCGAGATCAGGCCGGAAATGCCGGCCATATTGATCACCGGCTATGCCGATTCCGGCTCCATCGCCCGCCGCCCCGACGACGTCCACGTGCTCGCCAAGCCCTTCACGACGGACCAGCTGTGCGCGGCCATTTCCAGTGCGGCCGGGCCGGCGGTTGCGCCTGGGACAACGCCTCGGCCTGCCGAGCTCGCGCGGGGGTAACTACAGGCTCCTGCCCGCACGCGCGGGCCCGCCGCGGACACCAGCGAACCGCTAGACGTGTCGGTCCACATCCATGCTGACGTGCAGGATCCGGACTATGTCGATGGATTCGGGCATCGTCCTGTAGAAGATCACGTGAGAGCCCGCCTTGGTGCGTCGATATCCGGAGGCGACCTCATCGCAACTCCGGCCGCGCATCGGATGAGCTGCCACAGCCTCGATCCTGGCTCGGATTGTGCGGGATATACGCCTCGGCGTGGTTCACGTCCCAATGGTCGGCCGTGTAGGACCAGATATTTTCGAGGTCGGCCCGCGCGAGAGGCGACAGAGTGTAACGGCTCATCCGGCCTGAGCGCGCTTCTCGGCGATGAAGGAATCGAAATCGAACGGTTGGGAGGGACCGCTGTTCTCACCCTCCTTCAAGGCTTGCCGAAGCGCGGCGAGTTTCGATTCTCTTTCTTCGAGCAGGCGAAGGCCAGCGCGTACGACATCGCTCGTTGAGCTGTAGCGCCCCTCTCTCACCTGCGCTTGAGCGAAATCCATGAAGTGATCGCCCAGGCTGATCGATGTGTTTTTGGGGGGCATGCCGACGCTCCATTGTACCAAGGTTTGGTATAACGGAATTCTGATGGAAAGACCAAAGCGCTCCTGTCTGCTTTGACAGCGCGGCCATTCTCCTCTTTTAGGGCCCCATGCTGAGCCTCGCCTTCATCCGCGACAATGTCGACGCTGTCCGGGCCGCGGTCGCGGCCAAGAACGTCGCGGTCGATCTCGACCGTCTGCTCGCGCTCGACAGCGAGGTGCGCGGCCTCAAGGCGCGGATCGACGAACTTCGGCGCCGGCGCAACGAGATCAGCGACGGCTTCCGCACCGCCGACCCGGCCGACCGTCCGGCGCTGGGCGCGAAGGCCAAGGCGCTCGGCGCCGAGGCGGGCGAGGCCGAGGCCGATCTGGCCGCGCGGAGCGAGGAGCTTGATACGCTCATGCTCCGGCTCCCCGGAATCCCCTGGGAGGGCGCTCCGGTCGGGCCGGACGAGACGTTCAACCAGGTCACCCGGGTCGAAGGCACGCCGCCCGAATTCGATTTCGAGCCGCGCGACCATGTCGCCCTCGTCGAGATGAATGACTGGGCCGATCTCTCGCGAATCACCCAGGTGGCGGGATCGCGGACCTATGCGCTGAAGGGGCGGCTCGCTCTGCTCGAGCAGGCCTTGATGCTCTGGGCTCAGCAGAAGCTTGCCGGCGAGGGCTTTACCCTGATGACCGTGCCCGCCCTCGCCAGGTACCAGGCCTTCGTCGGAACCGGCCATTTCCCGGGTCATGAGGAAGAGGCCTATGCGATCGAGAAGGACGGCCTCTATCTCGCCGGCACCGGCGAGATCGCGCTGACCGGGCTTCACAGCGGCGAGATATTGGAGGAGCAGCAGCTCCCGATCCTCTATGCCGGCTATTCGCCCTGCTTCCGACGAGAGGCCGGAAGCGCGGGCCGCGACGTTCGCGGGCTCCTTCGGGTCCACCAATTTTACAAGCTCGAACAATATGTGATCTGCGAGGATGACGAGGCGGTCTCGGCCGAATGGCACGGGAAGCTCCTCGGCTATGCCGAAATGCTGCTCCGCGAGCTCGAAATCCCCTATCAGGTGATCGAGACGTCGACCGGCGACATGGGCCTGGGCAAATATCGCATGACGGACCTCGAAAGCTGGGTTCCTAGCCTGGGCAAATATCGCGAGACCCACAGCTGCTCGACCCTTCACGACTGGCAGGCCCGGCGCGCCAATCTTCGCTGGCGCGATTCCGAGCGGAAGGTCCGCTTCGTCCACACCCTCAACAACACGGCCCTCGCAAGCCCGCGGATCCTCGTGCCTCTTCTCGAGAACCATCAGCTTGCGGACGGGCGGGTGCGACTTCCAGCGGCCCTGCACGGCCTCATGGGAGGCGAATATCTCTGAGCGCCCCAGCGACGGGCGGCCGCCGGTCTGGCTGCTGGCGAGAGAAGGCGCCTCGCTCGCCGCGCGCCTCTACAAGAGCTTCGGAAGACTGGGCGAGCGCGGCCCCGCCGACGGCGAGAAATTGATGGTCCTCCCCGGCTTCCTCGCCACCGACCGGACGACCCTCGGCCTTCAGCGCGCTCTGGCCGAGGCCGGCTATCGCGTGGCCGGCTGGGACAATGGGCTCAACCGCGGAGTCCGGCGGGACACGCTCGCGCGGATCGCCGAACGGATCGAGCGTTTCGCGGCCGGCGGCAAGGTGATCCTCGTGGGCTGGAGCCTTGGCGGCATCTACGCTCGCGAGGTCGCCAAGATACGGCCTGACCTGGTCTCGCGAGTCGTCACCATGGGCTCGCCCTTCTCGGGCGATCCCCATTCCAACAATGTGTGGCGGCTCTACGAGCTGATCGCCGGCCACAAGGTCGACGCGCCTCCGATCGACGCGGATACCAGGGCAAAGCCTCCCGTCCCGACTCTGGCGATCTGGTCGCGGCGCGACGGCATCGTCGCCCCGGCCTGCGCGCGCGGCGAGGAAGGCGAGAGCGACCGCCGGGTCGAGCTCGACTGCGGCCATATGGGCTTCGCGGTCAGCGGCTCGGCCTATCCCAAGATCGTCGCCGCGATCCGCGATTTCGCGGCCTGAAAAAGCGCCTTTTCCCCGCGACTTGATCTGCTAGGCTGGGCCCATCCGGGGGGTCGTATCGATGCATTCATGGGCTACGCCCGGTTTCGCGCAGCTGGGCGCCGCGGCTCTGGTCGCGGCGGTCCTGGGCTATGCTTTGTCCTGGGCGATCGACCGGATCTTCTTCAGGCGCTTCACCAGCGACCGGGTCGGCGGAATCGCCTTGAGCTGCGCGGCATCCTTCCTGATCCTGATGGGCGGAGCGACCCTCTTCCTCACCTGGACCAGCCCGTTCGAGAACGGCCCAATCATCATCCCGCCCCTGGGCTATGCGATCGCCTTCCTGGCCGGCGTGGCGCTGGCCGGGGCCCGGCGAATGGTCGAATATGGCCGAGCCTATGCCGAGAATGACGACCAGGAATCGTTCGAGCCGGACTGGAACGACCTTTCGCTCTACGACGACGAGTTGACCGCGTTCGACGAGAGATATGGCGGCCGCAATTATCTGCTCCGCCACTGGGCGGGCCATCTCTCCCTTCCGCTTTCCTACTGGATCAACGGCGCTCTTCTTTCGATCGCGGTCGCCGCCGCGGCCGAATATCTCAGCCGAAAGGCGGAGGAGGATTGGGGCTCGCTCCAGCTGCTCGCGATCGTCGGGCTCGGTTATTTCGCCGTCGCCGCTTTGGTCTGGATCTGGAGCTCGGTCGGGATCTGGCGCTCGGCCTATTGGCACAGGCGACGCGGCGGCTCGGCGGGCTGGGGCTTCGCCGCCCGGGCCCTGATCGTCGTCGGCGCCGTCGCCACAATGTTCCGGTCGGGCGATCTCGCCCTCCAGGCGGCCGAGTTCGGGACTCTCGCCGCCGGCAGGGATTCGATCGGCGCGATCGCGGACATGAAGATCGAGGGCAGCGAGCTGGTCCTGCACGGCAATATCGCGGCAGGCGCGGCCGATCGTTTCGAGGGGCTGCTCGAGGCCAATCCCGGCGTGACCGGGGTTGTCCTCACCTCGAACGGCGGCCGGATGCTCGAATCGGGCCGAATGGCCGCCGCAATCAGGAAGCGCGGGCTCGACACGCGGGTCGACGACATTTGCATGTCCGCCTGCACCGACCTCCTGGTCGCCGGCCGCGCCCGGACCGCGCCCCATCGGGCGCGAATCGGATTCCATCAGCCGGACTTTCCCGGGATCAGCGCATCGGAGCGCCAGGCGGGTATCGAGAAGTGGCGCCAGCGCTATCTCGAAGCCGGCGTCGAATGGGGTTTCGTCTGGCGGGCGATGGCGACTCCTGCGAGCGGCATGTGGTTTCCGACCCCCGACGAGCTGGTCCAGGCCAATGTGCTCACCAGCCCCGACATCGTCGTGACCCGATCCGGAAGCGGCGCCCATGCGGAGAGGCCGGAAAGCCTCAGCGACAAGAGGCTGAAAGCCGATCTCGCGGCCGAGGCGGCGAGGAACAATGCGAAGGCGCCGATCCGGCTCGACGAGCACGTCACTCTGGATCGGGTCGAAGCGAAGGGCTTCACCCTGACCAATTTCTACACGGTCCGGATGGCCAATATCGACGTCGCGACCTCGCGCCGCGACATGTCCGCCAATCTCCAGCAAGAGGTGTGCCGCACCCCGCAATCGCAGTCCGCCGTCCGCGACGGCGCCCGCTTCCTCTTCGTCTATCGAACGCCGGCCGGGAAGAAGCTGTTCGACGTGTCGGTCACCGAGTGCCGGGGATGAACGGGCGCTGTTAGCGCAGGAAAGGCTCGGCCACTTCCGGCGGAACGCGAAGCGGGCGGCCGCTCGCCCTGTCGACGATCGCCCAGGTCGTCTTCGCCCGCACCTTCGGCTTTCCGTCCTCGCCGACGAACTCGACATGACGGTCGAATCGGGCGCCGCGCGGCGCTTCGCCGACCCAGGTGCGGCCGATGACCGTCTCGCCGGGCCCGGCCGAACGCAGATAATCGATCTCGTGGCGGATCACGACCCAGACATAGGAATCGACGTGGACGGGATCGGCGACGGCGTTCCAATGCGCCGTCGCCATCTCCTGGATCCAGCGCACCCAGGCCGCATTGTTGACATGGCCAAGCTCATCGATGTCCTCGTCGCGGGCGGTGATACTCATCTCGAATGGCGCCCCCATCAGATCCTCCCTGAAGGGGAGGGGGACCGCGCGAAGCGCGGTGGAGGGGTCGGCGCCGGCCTGCATCGTTGGATGATGCCGGTCGCCACCGCTTCAGGATCATCAAGCACATCGCGCGCGGCGATTCTCAGCGTGTGAATGCCCGCCTCCAGCAACCACTCGTTTCGAACCGCATCACGATCTGGAGCCTCACCCATGCCATGCGCGATTCCGTCCACCTCGACCGCGAGCTTCACGGACTCGCAATAGAAGTCGAGCACATAGGGTCCGGCGGGATGCTGGCGGCGAAACTTGAGACCTGCCGGTCTCGTACGCAGCAGCCGCCACAAGAGGACCTCCGGCAGCGTCATCCTGCGCCGAAGCGTTCTCGCTCGCTTAACGGTCGGCTTCGTCGTCCTGAGCATGCCCCTCCACCATGCTGCGCATGGTCCCCCTCCCCTGGCAAGGCCAGGGGAGGATCTTCAATCCCGAACCTGCGTCAGAATGAAAGCGAAGGCCTCCGCCACCTCGCGCAAACTGTCCCAGCGGCCCGATTTGCCGCCGTGCCCGGCGCCCATGTTGATCTTGAGGAGAAGCAGATTGTCGTCGGTCTTGGTCGCCCGGAGCTTCGCCGCCCATTTGGCCGGCTCCCAATAGGTGACGCGCGGATCGTTCAACCCGCCGGTGATCAGCATCGGCGGATAATCCTGCGCCCGGACATTGTCGTAGGGGCTGTAGCTCCGAATCAGGTCGAACGCTTCCCTGTCGAGGATCGGATTGCCCCATTCCGGCCATTCGCCCGGAGTCAGCGGAAGCGTGTCGTCCAGCATCGTGGCCAGCACGTCGACGAACGGAACGTCGGCGACGACCGCGCCCCACAGATGCGGATCCGAATTGGAAACGACCCCCATCAGTTTGCCGCCGGCCGAGCCGCCCTGGATGGCGATCCGTCCCGGCGCCGCGAAGCCTTCCGCCACCAGCCCCTTCGCCGCGTCGACGAAATCATTGAAGCTGTTCTTGCGCTTCTTCAATTTGCCTTCGAGAAACCAGCCGTAGCCGAGGTCGTCGCCGCCGCGGATATGGGCGATGGCGCAGGCAAAGCCGCGGTCGAGAAGGCTCAGCCGAGCGGTGGAGAAGGTCGGCGGAATGGCGTGGCCGTAGGCGCCGTAGGCGTAGAGGTAGAGCTTGCCGCTTCCATCCTTCGGGAAGCCCTTCCGGTAGACGATCGAGGCCGGCACCTGCTTGCCGTCGCGGGTCGGAAGCATCAGCCGCTCGGTCTCGTAAAGCGCGGAATCGTAGCCGGAGGGGATTTCCTGGACCTTCAGGGTCTCGAGCCGGTCCTCGCCCGGATGGTAATCGTAGACCGTGCCGGGAGTGACCATGGACGAGTAGCCGAGCCGGTAGGCGGCGGGCGCGAATTCGGGATTGGAGCCCAAAGCGGCGGTGTAGCTGGCCTCGGGAAAGAGGATCCGCTTTTCGTCGCCCGACCAGGAGCGAAGCCGGATCTGGTCGAGGCCGTGGAGCCTCTCTTCCAGAACGAGATGGTCGCGGAAGGGCGTGACGCCGCGGATATAGACGGAGTCGGAACCCGCGATCGCCGTCTTCCATTCGCCGGGGTTCGACGGATCGGCCTCGGCCAGGCGAAAATTGATATGCTCGTCATTGGCGAGCACCCACAGGCGGCCGTGGGCGGCGTCGACCGAGTAGATGATTTCCGGCCTTCGCGCCTTCACCAGGGTCAGCGGCGCGGCGGGATCGTCCGCCGGCGCGAAGCGGACCTCGGTCGAGCTGTTGTCGCCTGTCGCGATGAAGATCAGGCTGCGGTCCTGGCTCCGGCCGACGCCGACCGAGAAGCCGACATCCTCTTTCTCCTCGTAGAGGGTGACGTCCTCCTCGACCGCCGTTCCGAGCCGGTGAAGCCGGGCCCGGTAGCTTCGCCAATGCTCGTTCACCTCGGTAAAGACGACCGAGCCGCTGTCGGCGCTCCAGACCGGCCTGCCGATTCCGACCTCCGTTACCGTCTCGAGGTCCTTGCCGGTCGCGAGGTCGCGAATTCGAAGCTTGAACCGTTCGGATCCGTCATCGTCGACCAGGGTCGCGGCCAGCCGCCCGTCGGGGCTGATCTCGATCGCCCCCAGGCGGAAATAGTCCCTGCCCGCGGCCTCGGCGGGCTCGTCGAAGATCAGGGTCTCGTTGCCGCCCTTCACAGCCTTGCGGAACCAGCGGCGATATTGGGCCCCGGCCTCGAACGCCCACCAATAGAGCCAGTCGCCGTCCTTGACCGGGACGGAACGGTCGTCCTCCTTGATCCGCCCTTTCATCTCCTCGAACAGGGCGTCGACCAGAGGCTTGTGAGGCGCCATCGCGGCCTCGAAAAAATCGTTCTCGGCCTTCAGATAGGCGAGCACCTCCTCATCCTCGACCTTCGGATAGCCGGGATCGCGAAGCCAGTGCCAGGGATCGTCGATCCGCTCGCCATGCCGTTCGTAGCTGTAGGGCCTTTGCTCGGCCATCGGTGGGGTGGGGAGACTGGTCATGAGACCTTTCGCAGGATTGGCCGCTGGACTATTTGCCGCTCCACATAGAGACGCCGAGGGAATTTGCCATGTCGACCTACGAAGCCCGCCTCGCAGCCCTTCGCGAGCAATTGAAGGCCGATCGCCTCGACGGGTTCGTCGTGCCGCTCACCGACGAGCATATGAGCGAATATGTCGGAAGCTATGCCCAGCGGCTTGCCTGGCTGACCGGCTTCCAGGGCTCGGCCGGGGCCGCGGCCGTTCTTCCCGCGGAGGCGGCGATCTTCGTCGACGGCCGCTATACCCTGCAGGTGCGCGACCAGGTCGACGGCAAGCATTGGAGCTATCAGTCGGTCCCGGAAACCAGCATCGCCGACTGGCTGAAGGCGCATGCGCCGGACGGCGGGCGGATCGGCTACGATCCCTGGCTTCACACCAAGGAATGGGTGACCAAGGCGCGCGAGGCGCTCGCCGACAAGGGCGCCGAGCTGGTCGCGGTTCGGCGCAACCCGATCGACGCGGTCTGGGCCGACAAGCCCGAGCCGAGCAAGGCGCGACTCGTCGTTCATCCCGACGAATATGCCGGCCGCTCCTCTGCCGCCAAGAGGCAGGAGATGGCCGACTGGCTCAAGGAGCAGAATGCCGACGCCGCCGTTCTCTCCGCGCTCGATTCGATCGCCTGGACCTTCAACGTCCGCGGCAAGGACGTCGATCACACGCCGGTCGCCTTGTCCTTCGCCCTCGTCCATGACGACGGCACCGCCGATCTCTTCGTCGCCTCGGAAAAGCTTGGCGACGACGTCCGCCAGCATCTCGGCAACGGAGTGAGGATCCATGAGCGCGAGGCGTTCGCTCCGGAGCTCGCCAACCTTGCCGGCAAGACCGTGGTCGCCGATCCCGAGCGGGCGGTCGCCGCGATCTTCGAGGCGCTCGAGCAGGCGGGCGCCAGGGTGCTGCAGAAGCGCGACCCCTCCGTCCTCCCCAAGGCGACCAAGAACGAGGCCGAGATTTCGGGCCACAGGGCCGCCCAGGCCCGCGACGGCGCCGCTCTCAGCCGATTCCTCCACTGGCTGTCGATCGAGGCGCCCAAAGGCGGTCTCGACGAGCTCGAGGCCGCCGACCGGCTCCACAAGTTCCGGGAGGATTGCGGCGATCTGCGCGATCTCAGCTTCGACACCATCTCCGGCGCCGGGCCGAACGGCGCGATCGTCCATTACAAGGTGAACGAAGAGACCAACCGGCCGATCGAGATGAATTCGCTCTACCTCGTCGATTCGGGCGGCCAATATCCCGACGGCACGACCGACGTCACCCGGACGGTGGCGATCGGAACGCCGACGGCGGAGATGCGCGACCGATTCACCCGTGTCCTCAAGGGCCATATCGCGCTCGGCAGCCAGATCTTTCCCGAGGGAACGCGCGGCACCCAGCTCGACGTCCTTGCCCGGCAGTTCCTTTGGTCGGCGGGGCTCGATTACGCCCACGGCACCGGCCACGGAGTCGGCTCCTATCTCGCCGTCCATGAAGGGCCGCAGCGAATCTCGCCCGCGGGCAGCAGCCAGGCCGGCGGCGACGAGCCGCTTCGAGCGGGCATGATCTGCTCGAACGAGCCCGGTTATTACAAGACCGGCGAATATGGCATCCGGGTCGAGAATCTCGTCCTCGTCGTCCCGGTCGAGGTCGAGGGCGCCGAGAAGAAGATGCTCGGCTTCGAGACCCTGACCTTCGCTCCGATCGACCGAAGCCTGATCGACCTCGACCTGCTCACCGGCTCCGAGCGGAAATGGGTCGACGATTATCACGCCAGGGTGCTGGAAATCGTCGGACCGCAGCTCGAAGGCGAAGACCGCGCCTGGCTCGAGGAGCAATGCGCCCCCCTCTAATCAGATCCTCCCCTGGCCGAGCCAGGGGAGGGGAACCATGCGCAGCATGGTGGAGCGACTATCTGGTTTGTCAAAGTGCATGTGCGAGTTCGGCGCGGGCGTCGCGCGCTTTGGCGTTGAGTCGAACAAGGAGCTTTCGGGCGAGTGCGACGCGCATCTGCATCTTGCTGAGGCCTTTGGCGAGCA
>DATDAS010000097.1:0-39238 GCA_036525315.1 Allosphingosinicella sp. | reverse complement strand
TCGGCGGCGCCAGGATGGGCGGCGGCGGATCGCGCGGCGGCGGAATGAGCTCGCGCGGCATGGGCGGCGGATCGCGCGGCACGGCCGGCATGGGGTCGAGAGGCTCATCGAGGACCAGCATCAATCGCGGCGGATCGGGCGGATTCGGCGGCGCGAGCACCGCGAGCCGGGGCTCGGTCGGCAATCGCGGCTCGGTCGGCAGCGTCGGCAATCGCGGCTCGATCGGCGGCGCGGGCGGCGCGAACCGAGGCTCGGTGGGCGGCCGCGGCGGCGCCGGCAACAAAGCGGGAGTCGCGGACCGCAGCTACGGCGCCGCTCGGGGCATGGGCGGAGTCGGCGGTGTCGGCGGAGCTGGACGCCCCGGGGGAGTCGGCGGAGTCGGCGGCGCGGGCCGTCCCGGCGGCGTCGGCGGAGTCGGCGGTGCCGGCCGGCCCGGCGGTGTCGGCGGGGTCGGCGGTGCCGGCCGTCCCGGCGGCGTTGGCGGAGTCGGCGGCGTTGGCGGCGTCGGAGGTGTCGGAGGTGTTGGCGGTGTCGGAGGTGTGGGCGGTGTCGGCGGTGTCGGCGGTGTCGGCGGCGCCCGGCCGGGTGGGGGCAACAACAGGGTCAACACCGGCAATATCAACACCGGCGACATCAATGTCGGCAACGGCGACTGGGACAATAATTGGGACTGGGGCGACAATTGGTTCCCGGGCGCCGGCATGGCCATTGCGGGCGCGACCGCGGCGATCGTCGGATCCTATTATTACTCGCTGCCGCCGGGCTGCGGCAGCTATTATTACAGCGCCAGCCCCTATTACAGCTGCGGCGGCGCCTGGTACCAGCCGCATTACGAGGGCGACGACGTGACCTACATCGTGGTCGAGCAGCCGCAGGGCCAGCCCGACGCTGGTGCCCCCAGCAACGTTCAGATCAACAACATACCCCCCGACCAGATGCCTCCGCCGCCGGGTTATTGACGGCCCGGGGCGCATGGCGCCGCCCCACATCTGACTAGCTCGTTACCCCGGCGAAAGCCGGGGTCTCGGCTCGTGGGCGGTGTCCTCTCGTCCCGAGATCCCGGCATTCGCCGGGATGACGGTGGTTTGTCGAGACTCTCCAAGCCCTGACTGGATTGCCGCGCCCCTTCGGGGCTCGCAATGACGACTGAAGGAGGTCAGGGCGCGATGCGGGGCGAGGAAAGCCCGGGCCGGGCGATCGGGGCTCCCTGCCCCGCGTCCGATGCCCTCCGGCGCTAGTGCCTCGCGCGCGAGGCGATTAAGTCGGTGAGCGCCAGGAGGAGGGCCGAGACGACGAAGGTGATATGCAGCCCGGCAAGCCAGGCGAGCATCGACGGATCGATCGGGGCGCCCCGATACATCTCGACATAGCCGCGCAGCAGGGCGACCGCGGTGATCGCGATGATCGACGCCATGAGCTTCTGCTTGAGCCCGGAAAAGTCGACAGTCCCCATCCAGTCGGGCCTCTCGGCGCCCTCGGCGAGGTCCATTTTCGAGACGTAGTTCTCGTAGCCCGAGAAGATCACGATGAGCAGCAAATTGGCGGTCAGGGTCAGGTCGATGAGCGACAGCGCCATGACGATGACCGCGCCGCTGCCCATGCCGGGCAGGCTGCCGAGCGCGTGCCAGGTCTCTATCGCGAACACGTAGAGCAAGGCGGCGAGCGCCAATGCCAGCCCGGCATAGAAAGGCGCGAGCAGCCAGCGGACCCGGAACAGCATTCGTTCGAACAGGCGCTCGAGCCGGCGTTCGACGGGTGGCCTGGGGGCTGGGTCGGTCGTGCTCATCGCCTTCCCCTCCCGCGAGCGCCGCCGCCCTCCAATGGGGAGAATAGCCGGCTTGGGCGGATTGCGAATGGAACGGGCGGTCCTGCGTGAAACGGTCTGTCGCCGCGCTGAGGAACCGGGGGGTGGGGCCCAGCTCCGCCAGGTGCGGATGTCGTCCCGCGCTTCAGGAGGGACACTCTTCGACGAACTCGTTCGCCGGATGGTGAGAGCAGCCGCGCGATGGAGGAAAGCGGCCGAGGATGAGCTCGATGGCCTTGTCCAGCTGACTATCGGTCAGACGGGCATCCAGGTCCTTCTTTCCGATTCCACTCCAGACCGGACGCCTGGTCGCCATATCGTAAATATCGATCGAGATGGACGGGACCGAAGCCCAGCCTCCGCGATACGATCCGCGAAACTCGGCCCGGTTGAACGGGACGGCCGTCAACGCGATGGCGAAATCGCCGGGTTCCGCCTTGCTGAACCCCCGCGCGGCCATGACTCGATCGATCGAGGCACGAGCCCTTTCGTAGTCGGCGGGGGACACCCCCTCCGGGGCCGGCCTCGATACCCAGCTGTAAGTGCGATATTTCAGGAAATTGACCGTCGGGTCGAAATCGAAGGCCACGGCCCCCTGCGACTGGCCGGCCGCGGACGCGAGCGGAAGCGCAAGAGCGAGAAAGAGGAGGGGCGCCGCGCTGATCCACAACCGATTCATGGAGGGCAGATAGGCCGTCATCGGGTCAAATCGGTATCGGCATTTACCCGAGTGACGGATTTGTACGGACGGAAATTATCGGGTGATTCCGGGGCTGGTCAGCCGCCGAGCTCAGAACATCACGACCCAGTCGCTCAGGAACACCCAGCCGTCGCCGCCTACCAGGATCGGCATATGGAAGCCGCCGACCGGCGAGCGGTCGAGCTTCAGGGCCTGGAAGTTCACATGCATTTCGCGGCGCCTGAACGGGTAGACGTTGAGGCCGAACGAATATTCGGTCGGATCGCCGTTCGCCCCCCAGATCTTGGAGCCGGTGGCGTAGACCTGCAGAAGGTCCTTGATGGGCATGGCCGACGCCTGCAGGGCCATGCCGTTGTCCTGGATCCTGTCCACCGGGACGAAGCCGAGGGTCTTGAAGCTGTCGACGCGGCGCCAGAACCACTGACCTTCGAGCGAAAATCCCTTATATTTGACGCCCAGGTCGATGCTCGCCATCCGGTAGGTGGCCTCCTCGATCTTGCCGCCGGTGGTGAACGGATCGGGGCTGAACAGCAGGGTGCCGTCGGTGAGCCTGATCTGGGAATTTTCGAACGAATCCGCGGACGGCTGGCCCTGCGCCGTTTCGGTACTGTGCGTGAAGTTCAGGCCGATATAGGTCGCTACCTTCTGGTGATAATCGTAATCGCCAAAGCCCTCATTCTCACCGAATTCCCCTGTGGTCGGCATCCACCACAATGCGGCCGCGAACGTGTCCAGCTTGTTGTCGAGCTGCTTCGAGCTGACCCCGAGAGTCGAGAGGTTGTTTCCGATCATGGCCCGATACTGGAGGCCGGGCACGATCTCGCCGAACACGTCGATTCCGCTCGTGTAGGAGCCGCGGTAGAATTCGTCGGCCATCACCCGATTGTCGTGGCGAAGCCATTTGGGAAAGCTGTAGTTGGTGCTTCGCGTGGTCGGCAGCGGCATGATGCCCGCGCTCACGTTGAAATTCTTGTTGTGCGCGTAGCGAAGGAAGCCGGCGAGCACGACCTGGGCGCCCTCGCCCTGATTGGCATTGTTGGTCCAGGCGAAAAGCAGGAACTGGAACTTCGGATCGAAAAGCCAGCCCTTGAAGTTCAAGCTGACCTTGTAGAGCTGGACCTCGTTGCGCAGGTCGAGCGGTATGACCCGGCCGAAGCTGTCGGTGTAGCTCTCGTCCAGCGCATTCTGATTGAGATAGCGCGCGTAGGTCGTGAACCCGAAGTTCAGCCTCGCATCGTCGTCGTCCACCAGCACGAAGCCGGCGCGCGGATCGAACGTGCCGGACTTCTCCTGACGCTCCAGGAATCCGGCCAGGCCGCCTTTCCTGGCAGGATCGGCCTCCGCAGCCGCCTCCGGCTCCGCGGCGGCAAGCGCGGTCGCGGGCGCCGGGGCGGGCGCGACGCCCAGCCTGGTCTCGAGCGCCTCGATTCGCGCGTCGAATTCGCCCATGCGCTGCTGCATGTCCCGCTGCATCTGCTGCTTCATCGCCTGAAGCTCGCGAAGCTCGGCGGCGATCTGCTCGCGGTCCGCCTCGCCGGACGCCGGTGCGGGCGGCGGCGGCCCGCCATCGGCGACCGGCGCCGGCTGGCCCGGATCCTCCGCGGCCAGCGCCGCCGACGGCAATGCCGGCAACGCGAGCAATGCGCAGAGCATCGCCGGCGCGCCGACCCCGCCTCTATTTCCCCCCATTTTCCCTCTCCCAGGCGCGAACGCGCAGCCGTGCGGCGTCGAACAGCCTCTCGTAATTGCCCATGGTGATGGCGGCCCTGGTGGCGGGCCGGAGCCGGCCGAAGATGGGCTTCCACATGTGGAAGACCTTGAGATCGCTCTCCAGATCGCGCGGAGCGACATTGTCGGTGCCGAACAGGAAGCGGCTCGGATGGCGGTCGAACGCGGCCGCGACTCGCTCGATCGTCTCGGGGGAAGCGAGCGCATATTTGGCGAGCTCGTCCCAGGAGATGTCGAAATTGACATGGCCGAGGGCCGGATCGGCGAGGAGCCGCTCGATCAGCTCGATATGGGTCGGCGGCCGCCGGTTCGGCTGCGCGGTCGCCTGGGCGGAGCCGGGCTGGACCACACGGCCGAGGCCGGTATGCGCCCAGATGATCGTCGTCGCGGGGTGGCGCGCGAGAAGATCGCGCATCTGCGTGTAATAGAGCGGCAGATCGTCGCGCTGCGTGAAAGGCATGTCGATGTCCGAATGGAGGATCACGACGAGGCCGGCCTCGCCGGCGAAATCGAGGATCCGGTCGAGCGCCGGATTGGTCAGGCTGGCGGTCTCGCCGGCGATCTTGCTGGAGACGAACTCCTTGTGGACGCTGAATTCGCCGATCCCGCTGAACACGCCCGGGAAGATCTGGAGCACGCGCTTGATATGGTCGACCGCGTACATGTCGGCCGGGTTGAAGCCGGTGATCATCGGATCGAGGCGGGCCCGGTCCGCGGGGACAAGCGACAGATAGCCGGACGCGATCGCCGCGTCGGTGAAGGAGTAATAATAAAGGGGCGAGTCGCTGTGGAGATAATAAGTCGGCGCGAAATCGCCGGAATTGGCGTGCGACCAGGTCTGCTGGAGCGGGATTCCGAAGACGGTCGAGCGTTTGACGGTCGTCCCCATCATCGCGACATATTCGCTCATGGTGAGGCCGCGCTGGACGTAGTTGGTCAAGTGGAAATGGGAATCGTTGAACAGCCAGCCCTGCTCGGGCTCGGCGGCGGCCGCGCCGGTCGCGGCCGCCGCGAGGAGCGAGAGGGCCCCGGCGGCCGCGGCCAGGACGGGCCGGCGCATAAGGAGCCCTTTCAGCCGAACTGGGCGTAGGGATTGCCGCCGAGCGCCCGGACGATGTCCGTGATGGCGCGCTGGCCGCGAACGCTGTTACCGGCGGCGTCGAGCGGCGGAGCGAAGGTGCCGATCCCGAACTTGCCCGGCGATGCGCCGACCAGCCCGCCCCCGACCCCGCTCTTGGTGGGCAAGCCGGTGTGGAACAGCCATTTGCCGCTGTCGTCGTACATGCCCGCGGTCGACATGATGGCGAGAAGGCCGGGCACGTGCGATCTGTCCAACACCTGCTTTCCGGTGATCGGGTTGCGCCCGCCGAAGGCGAGGGTCGCGCCCATCACGGCGAGATCGCGCGCCGACACGTTGATCGAGCATTGGCGGGTATAGAGGTCGACGGCGACCGCCGGATCCATCGGGAAGCGCTCATAGGCCGACATCAAAGCGCTGATCGCACGGTTGCGATGGTTGGTGTCGCCCTCGGACTTGTAGACCGGCTGGTTCACGTCGAGCTGGCGGCCGGCGCAATCCGAATGGAACTGGAGAATCTTCGCCCACACCTCGTCGGGCGAGGAGCCGATGACGTTGCCGACGGTCGCGATCGCGCCGGGATTGACGAAGGGATTCATCTCCTTGCCGCGATACTGCTCGACGGCGGTGATCGAATTGAACACCTGGCCGGTGGCGTCGACCCCGACGCTGTCCTCGATCTTTCGGCCGCCCGATTCCTGCATGACCAGAGCGGCGGTGTAGACCTTGCAGATCGACTGGATCGAGAACAATTCCTTCGAATCGCCGACCTCGTGGACCTTGCCGTCGGAGCCCACCACCGCGATCCCGAAGAAAGCGGAGGAGACCTCGGCGAGGGCCGGAATGTAATCGGCGTTCTTGCCTTCCTGGAGGCCCTTGTACTGGTTGTAGGCCTGGTTGATCGCGGCATCGATCACCGATGCGCCAGGGCTCAGCATGTTGCGCCTCTGCGCCGAGGCGGGCGAAACCAGGGCGAGCGGGCCCGCGCCGGCGGCGAGGCCGGCGGCGCCGGTGGCCAGGGTCGCCATGATCGCACGGCGGCTCAATGTGACTTCGGACATGTCCATCTTCCTCTTTGCTAACCGGTCGCTCGTTGCCGGCATCAGTCGCCCCAGATGTCCTTGCTCGTGAAGGAGACCTTGAAGGAGAATTGGGCGCGGACGTCCTGGCCCTTGTTCCCGTCATTGTCGGTCCGCCGTCCCCACAGGATCTCGAGGCCGGTCAGAAGCCGGGGGTCGGGCGCCCAGAGCAGGTTCGTCGAGGCATATTCGCCGCGGTGGAAAGCGGTCGGCTCCTGGAAGTTGGTGTTGTCGACCGCGTCGAAGCTGTAGCCGAGCGAGGAGCTGAGCTCCTTCGTCCATTGCAGGTCGACATAGGCGGTGAGCCCCCAGAGCGGCACGGCCTGGGCCTCCAGGAGCGTCGCCAGCGGCGGCGGCGGCGCGCCCGGGAAGATCGGCTGCGTGGGCACGACCGGAAGAAGCGCGACCTTCGGCGCCAGGTCCATGCCGCCGTCGTTCATGTAGCTTGCTATGCCCTTGCCATAGACTCCGCCGACCCTGAAGGTCGCCATGCCCCATTTGAAGGCTCCGCCGGCCATGATGCCCCAGCCGAACTCGCTGCCGCTCGGCTCGTTGTCGACGGTGCCGAGGGTGTCGAAGCCGATCTTGCGGGCCAGGCCCGAAAGCTGGAGATGGCCCCAGTCGCCCTGATAGCGGACCATTGCGGTCAGATCCGGAAGCTCCTCGTTCGGCCGCAAATTGGTGCCGAGCTCGGGGTCGATGAGCCGGATCGCCCCCGGATCGATATCGTCGTTGGGGTTTTCGAGCGCCATCGCGACGACCCAGGTCGGGCTGTCGGCCAGATAGAAGCGAAGCTGCGGGTTGCGGACGAAGACCATGCCCGCCGGCCCCCAATAATCCACCACGTTCGGGAAGAGATCGCCGTCCATGAACAGGGTGTTGGTCTGGCCGGCGAGGATCGGGCCCCATCGGGCATAAGCGTGACGAAGCCGGATCGTGGTCTGGCCCGCGTCGCCGCCGACGCCGTACATGTCGAACTCGAACTTGGCCTCGTAATCCTTGTTGGCCAGCTTTCCGTTCGCCTTTGCGCCGAGCCGCGACTGCCTGACGCTGAAGACGGTCTGGCCGTTGCTTCCGAACTGGCCGTCGGTCGTCGCGATCTTCGAGGGCCGCAGAGTGGCGTCCCAGTCCGGATCGACCCGGCGGAAGTCCTGGATCGCATCGACCTGGGCGAATCCGTAGAGCTCGAGATGGTGGTCGGAGGGCGTGCGCGGACCGCCGGCGACGGCCTCCCCCTGCCCGCTCGCCTGCTGCTCCTGGCGCTGCCGCTCGGCGGCTTCCTCCTGGCGGTCCTGCTCGTCGAGCCGGCGGGAGAGCTGCTCGACCATATTCTCGAGCCGTTCGATCCTCTGCTTGTCGGTCTCGCCGGCCGGCGCGTCATCCGCCGCGAAGGCGGACGCCGTCCACGGCGAGGCGAGCGCAAGATTGCCGCCAGCGGCCGCCGCGGCGACGGCGTCGGTTTGGCCGACATTGTCGGTAGCGGTGACGGCTCCAGCCGTGACGCCCGGCGATGCACCCAACATTGCGGATGCGGCGAGAAGAAGCATGTCCATCTGGACCCCCTGCATGAGCTCGATCGGGACGAGTATGGAGGGACGGTGCAGGCGATCACTCGGGCGATGTGCTGATCTTCGCACAGATCAACCCCTAGAGAATTATCCAGTCCTGCCGCCTGAAGGCGCATCACAAGCATCTGAAAATGTTGGATGGAGCGATCCGCGGCCGAAAGGATTTGTGGGGTCCGCGGGTGTGGGAACAACCCGGTGCAATTCGCGCGCAGGGGGGAAATGCCGAATGCGAAGTTCGGTTGTTCCACCGATGCCGCACGCCGTCTTCCGGCCCTATGCGCCACTCGAAGCGGCATCTCCGCGAGGACGGATCATGAGATCCCCAAGCCTGCGATCGCATCTGTCGACCTTGCCGCGCTGCCTGGCGGCCGCCTTCCTGATCCTCGTAGCGGCGGGCTGCTCCACGCCGCAGCGGCTGTCCGCGGTTCCGGCCGCGCGCACCGTCGAGGCCGATCCCGGAATCGCCGGCGCCCGCTTCCTTCCGGGCCGCGACGTCATACCCCTCGCCGAGGAGGCCCGGGCGGCCCAGGGCAAAGAGCAGGCCTGGCTCGCCTCGCAGGGGCATGAAGGGCCACTGCCGCCGGCTTATTATCTCGCCATATCGGGCGGCGGCGACGAAGGGGCGTTCGGCGCCGGACTGCTGACCGGCTGGACCGCCGCCGGCAACCGGCCGCAATTCAAGGTCGTGACCGGGATCAGCACCGGCGCCCTGAGCGCGCCTTTCGCCTTCCTCGGCCCGGACTACGATTCGAAGCTCGAGGAGGTCTACACCCAGGTTTCCCAGCGCGACATCTTCAAGACCCGCGGCGCCGTTCGCGGCTTCCTGGGCGACGCAATGGCCGATTCCGCGCCTCTGAAGCGGCTTGTCGCCCGCCATGTCGACCGGAAGCTGCTCGACGCGATCGCGGCCGAATATGCCAAGGGCCGGCTGATGCTGGTGGGAACCGCCGACCTCGATTCGCTCGAGCCGGTGGTCTGGAACATGACGGCGATCGCCGCCAGCCCCGATCCCCGGGCGCCGCAGCTGTTCCGCGACGTGCTCGTCGCCTCCGCCTCGATCCCCGGACTATTCCCGCCGGTGATGATCGACGTCACGCTCGACGGAGTCCGCCACCAGGAGATGCACGTCGACGGCGGAGCGATCGCCCAGCTCTTCCTCTATCCGCCGTCCTTGCCGACCGCGCTCGGCGAGCCGGTCGCCCAGCGCCGGCGCACCCTCTACCTGATCCGCAACTCGCAGCTCCGCCCGGCCTGGGCGAACGTGAAGCGCCAGACCCTTCCGATCGCATCCCGGGCCGTGGACGCGCTGATCCGAACCCAGGGGGTGGGAGACCTGTACCGGATCTACGTCACCAGCCGGCGCGACGGGCTCGATTACAATCTCGCTTATATCCCGCCGAGCTTCACGACGGTGGCCAAGGCGCCGTTCGATACCGGCTATATGCGAAGCCTCTACGCGCTCGGCCGCGACCTGGCGGTCAAGGGCTATGGCTGGAGCAAGATGCCGCCCGGCTATGACGAGGCGGAGGCGGCGCGATGACCGGGCACCGGCTTTCAAGACTGGCCGGCGATGGGCCGCCGGGCGGGGCCCCGCCCCGGGTCGCGATATCCACCCAAGCAATCCCTGGGAGACGTTCAATGCGCAAACTTCCCGCCTTGATCGCGGCGATCGCCCTGACCGTGTCGGCGGCGGGCGTCGCCAAGGGCCCGCCCGCTTCATGGGACGGGCTTCTGCGGGTGAAATCCAAGCATCTGGAGAATGTCTATCTTCTGCCCAACGCGGATTTCCGCACCTATACCAAGGTGATCCTGGACCCCTCCGAGGTCGCGTTCGAAAAGAACTGGCAGCGCGACTACAACAGCAGCACGGTGGGCCTCGGCGGCCGGATGAGCGACCGGGATGCGAGGGCGATCCTCGACGAAGCCCAGAAAAGATTCGACCGGATCTTCGCGCCCGCCTTCGAGAAAGCCGGCTACCAGGTCGTCACCGAGCCGGGAGAGGATGTGCTGAGGGTCTCGATGGCGCTGATCAATTTCCAGGTCCAGGCGCCCGATCAGATGTCGGCGGGCCGGAGCCGTACCTTCTCACGGGAAGCCGGACAGGCGACCCTGGTGCTCGAGGCCCGGGATTCGCTGAGCGGGCAGGTGCTCGGCCGGGCGGTCGACGCGCAATGGGCGGGCGACACGGGACCGCTGATGCGCAACCGGGTTACCAACATCGCCGACTTCGAGCGCCTGTTCTCCGAATGGGCCAAGAGGGCGTCGGCCGGGATCGACCTGCTGAAAAGCCACTCTCCGATCGACGCCAGCGGCGCACTGCGCCGGCGCTGATCGGGACTCGGAGCGCCGGCCGTGAAGGGATGAAAAAAGACGCGGTGGGAACAGGAGGCAGCGTCCCACCGCGTCAGTTTTGTGCGCCTTGCGGAGGGTGGGGGGAACGCCAGGTTCCCGACGCACAGTTCGAACGGGTCACCACTTCGTACGGCTTTCTCCATTTCGGCGAAGAATAGTCTCGCCGATTCCAGGTGCCCCGTACGATCGGTCCAAGTGAAGCTTTCGAACCGCGCGTTCCATCCGAGATTCACCGTAAAAACGGCTCTCCCGATCCCGGGAAAGCGCGCGGCGGAAAGCCGAGCCTGGACTGAGCCGGGATGTCCCGCCCGGGGCTGGTGACTTTCCCCGATGGCGGCGGCGACGGCCGGAAGCGCAAGTGCCGCCGATATCAACAGGAAAGGACCCGACATGCGTTCATGGATAGCGACTGCCCTTGCCGTCAGTCTCGTCGCCGCTCCGGTGGGCGCGTCCGCGGCCAGTCCGGGGGCCGTCCCGATCGCGCCGGCCAGGGAGCGTGTCGGCGGAAACGGCGAATCGGCCGCGTCCGACAACAAAACCTGGTACATCGTCGGCGGCGTTGCGCTTCTGATCCTCCTGATCCTGCTGCTCGCGTCCGACGACGACGAGGAGCTGCCCGTCAGCCCCTGAACCGAAGGGCGTCCCATATCGGGGGGATATCGGGGGACACTATACTTAATTGACCAGGACGAGCTTCGGCCATAGCCTCGTGCAATGGCCCGACTCGCACGAATCGTCGTTCCCGGAGTCGCTCATCACGTCGTCCAGCGCGGCAACCGGAGGCAGGAGGTCTTCTTCTCCGACGGCGATTATCGCGATTATCGCGACCTTGTCGCGACCGGCTGCCGAGAGCAGGGCGTGAGTTGCCTGGCCTGGTGCCTGATGCCCAACCACGTCCATCTCATCCTTCGGCCGGAGTCGAGCGATGGGCTTCGCGCCGCGCTCGCCGAGGCGCATCGCCGCTATTCGCGCCGGATCAACTCCGCGAGGGGCTGGACCGGCTACCTTTGGCAGGGGCGCTTCGCCTCCTACCCAATGGACGATGCGCATCTGATGACGGCGGTCCGCTACGTCGAGCTCAACCCGGTGAGGGCGAAGCTTGCGGAACGGGCGGAGGACTGGCCCTGGTCCTCGGCGAGGGCGCATCTCGGCGGAAGGCCGGACGGGCTGACGGATCTCCAGGCCCTGGCCGGAGTCCATCGCAACTGGCGGGCGATGCTCCGCGACGGCCTCGAGGCCGGCGATCTCGACCCCGAGGCGCAGGCCGCGATCGAGGCGCGCCAGAGGACCGGGAGGCCGTGGGGAAGCGAGTCGTTCGTGAAGGGCCTGGAGGACTCGACCGGGCGGGCCCTTTCGAAGGGAAAGCCGGGCCGCAAGCCGCGGGCGATATAAGTATAGCGTCCCCGCATTACGATATAAGTATAGTGTCCCCCGATTAGGTGAGCTCGAGCTCCTGGTGGGGCTGGAGGGCCTGGTCGGGGCGGGGGTGGGGCTTTTCGACGGGGCCGCCGAGCCAGTGGCCGAGGTCGCGGCCGATCAGGCCGGACAGCTTGATCACTTCGTCCGAGAGCCGCTCTCTCATGTCGCGGCGAAGGGTGTCGGAGAGGCGGACAGGCGGCGCCGGGGCCGTGTTCCAGTTCACCAGCTTCTTGCGCGCGGCGAAGACGGCCTTGAGGGCCGCGGAGCCCGAATTGCCGCGGTCGAGGTCCCTGACCCGCATCCGGTATTTCTCGCCGGCCAGAACGGCGCGGGTCGCGACCGGCGGCCGCTTGAGGAAGCGCTGGAGGGATCCGATCCTATAGCCCTGGCTCTGCCGGTGCGGAGCGAAATCCGGATAGCCGCGAAGGGGAAGCCCGAGAAAGGCGAGGAGCCCCCTGTAGACACCCTCGGGATCGGCCGACAGATCGTCGAGGAGGACCACGAAGCAGCGCTCCTTCCCGACCGCCCGGAAGAAATTCCCGACATGGGTCCCGAGCCGACCGAGCTCCTCATATTGGAGCATTCGCGAATCGACGCAGGTGCGCGGAACCGACCGCCCCTGCGCGCGCTCGCGCATGAGGGACCAGGCCTGGCCGAAATCGGTCACGGTCTCGTCGCCGTTGAACAGAAGGCGCTGGTGGAGCGAGGGCAGCATCTCCATCGGATCGCGAAGGGCGATGACGAAGCGGGCATCGTGCCAGAGCCGCAGAATCGTCTCCATCCTCTGCGGCGCGTAGAGATAGGAGACCGAGCCCTCCGCGATCAGCGGCCGCGCGGGCGAGCGGGTCGGGAAATAGCGGCCAAGATATTCGGCGCCGACGAAGCGCCTGAGCTCATGCCCCTTCGTCCGGGTCAGATCGTGCTGAGCGAAGAAATGCGGCTCCTTGACGCTCGAAAAGGCGACCTGGGGATGCGCCTCGAGGAAGCGCGAGAGAGAGGTCGTGCCGCAGCGCGGGGCGCCGACGACGCAGGCAAAATGGACATGGTCTTGCATGGCGGACCTCGACGATTGGGCGGTCAGGCCTAATCGGAGCGGCATTTCGCGGCATCGGGGCAAACCCGATTCCCGGCAGGGCTAATCCCTAGGGAATGCAGGGGTTCATTTGGGAGGCGGCGCTGGAGCTGCCGCATCGTTCAAGCGGAAACCGGTTCCCACTTTTCCGCACGATGCTCAGGCTGGAAGTCCCGGAATTGCGGCGGCAGGTCTGTTCGTGGGGGGAGGGCGAAACGAACAAGACCGACCTGCCGCCCCCTTTCTGCAACTCCGGGACCGAGGCCGATATAGCCGATTCGGAATGCGCCATTATCGGGGAAAGTCCGTAGGCGCCCCGACCGAGCCCCCGAGTGCTCAGCCGGAAAGTGCGGCTTCGGAAGCGCGCTCGATCGCCAGGCGCGGGCCCATGAGCCGAACGTAGATCGCGGTCACGACGATCCCGACCACCAGGTAGAGAAGCACGGCGGCGAGCATCGTTGACGAATTCTCGTAATTCTCTTGGACCATCAGAACCGCCAGCCCCGGATGCCGGGACGCCGCCGCCTCGGCCAGAGCCACGCGCTGGCCGATATGCGGCCCGCCGAGAAAATGGCCGGCCGCGAGCCCCGCCAGCTCCGCGAGCACGATCGCAAGGAGGGTGCCGTTTCCGACGAGGCCCATGAGCCTGCCGGCGGCGAGGTACAGGATCAGCACCACCATCAGCCCGAGCATGAGATAGCCGGCGATCGCCGCGATCTTCGCGATCATGGGGGCGGCGGCGGGAACGAGGCCGGCGAGAGCGACCCCCACAAGCAGCGGAAGGAGGATCGAGGTCGCGATCAGCCACGTCACGTCGGCGACCGCGATCCTGGCCGAGCCGCCGGTGATCGCCGTCACCAGCTCGAGAGTGGCCGGAACCGCGATCAAAGCGAGCATCAGAAGGGCGACATAGACTCCGACCACGTTTGACGAATGCGGGCCCGCCTTGAGCATCTTGCCGGCGACGAGAGGAGCCAGGGGCGAGAGGGCCATTGCGACGATCCCGATCTTGATCGGGGCCTCCATCGGCAGAAGAGAGGCGGCGACGAAGGCGGTGGCCGGGACCGCGACGTAGACCGCCACGAACCCGCGCATAAGAAGGCTCGGGCGCGCGACCGCATAGCCGAGATCGCCCCACCGGCTTCGAAGGCCGATCGAGAAGACGATCAGAATGACGCTGATCTGGATGATGTAGGGGACGAGCAACCTGGGTTCCATGTCCGGCTCCAATCGTGATCGGAGCGAATGCTGCGGACTCAAGAACTCGGACGCCATCGGGGAAATACCCGAGGGAGCTGTGCACAGCAGCATTCAATACCGGACCACCGGGTTTTTCCCGATGCCATAGTGTTTTATTTGGTGGCATAAAAAGCCGGATCGGGAGGACATGCCCGGAGCCGCGTAAACCCCGGCGTCCACCCGATCAGGGGGTAGTAAGGCGTACAAAAGCGTTCGATCGAACAAATATTACAGGGCGTGGCGGCACGACGGGCCGCCGGGGCCGCCGCTGGGGATAAAGTATGAGAAATCCTGTCCGTCGTATCCTGATTGCAGACGATCACGACATCATCCGGCGCGGCGTCCGGACCCTTCTCGAGGCGCGCCAGGACCTTCAGGTCGTGGCCGAGGCTTCGACCGGACGAAGCGCATTGCTGCTCGCGCGCGAGACCCAGCCCGACATCGCGATCCTCGATTATTCCCTGCCCGAGATGAACGGCCGCGACCTCACGCTCGAGCTCAAGCGGGAGTTCACCCGGCTCCAGGTGCTGATCTATACGATGCACGACCGCGAGGACACGGTGATGGAGGTGCTCCACGCCGGCGCCCGGGGCTTCGTCCTCAAATCCGACGCCGAGCGCCATCTGCTCGCGGCCGTCGACGCTCTGTCGATCAACCGGCCCTATTTCTCGCCGAGCGTGTCGGAGACCTTGCTCCAGCAATATCTGTGCTCCAAGCCGCACAGCGGCTCCAACGTCCTGACCCGGCGCGAGCGCGAGGTCGTCCAGCTGATCTCGGAAGGCAAGATCAACAAGCAGGTCGCGCAGATCCTCCAGATCAGCGTGAAGACCGTCGAAACCCACCGGGCCACGGTCATGCAGAAGCTGAAGCTCGGAACCGCCGCCGATCTGGT
This sequence comes from Allosphingosinicella sp., assembly GCA_036525315.1. GTDB lineage: Bacteria > Pseudomonadota > Alphaproteobacteria > Sphingomonadales > Sphingomonadaceae > Allosphingosinicella. Next base: position 24,307 of record DATDAS010000097.1, on the reverse strand, counting down.
CCGCTACGCGGTCCGCAACCATATCGTGGAAGCCTGAGCTGGACGCGGTCCAGCCCGCGGCCCCTGCCGAGAAGGAGGCCGACCGCCTCGCAAGGCTCGACCGGGTCTCCGAGCTGATCGCCGCCATCATCCTCTCGATCGCCGCGCTCGCTTCCTCCTACGCCGGATTCCAGGCGGCGCTGTGGGACGGCGAGCAGGCTTCGGATTACACTTTGGCCCAGCAGTCGCGAACCGCGGCCAGCCGGTCGGCGACGGTCTCGACGCAGATGCAGGCATTGGACGTGACCTTGTTCACCCAGTGGCTCAACGCCTATTCGGGCGGAGACCGAAAGCTCCAGGACTTCTACCGAAGCCGGTTCCGGCCGCAGTTCCGGCTGTCGTTCGAGGAATGGCTGAAGACCCATCCAATGGACAATCCCGACGCGCCTCTGTCGCCGATCGCCCTTCCCTCCTACTCCAGGAACGTCAACCGCGAAGCCGCCAGGCTGGAGGCGGAGGGCAGCCGCTATTTCAAGAGGGGCGCCCGGGCAAACGACATCAGCGACGGCTTCGTCCAGAGCACCGTGATCCTGGCCCTGGCGCTGTTCATCGGCGGCGTGGTTCAGGCGTTCAGCGCCTTGTGGCTGAGAGTCACCTTGCTTGGAGTGGCGAGTCTTTCGGTTCTGCTCGGACTGGCCCGGATCATATCCCTGCCGGCGCTGAGGCTGGCCTTATGACCTCCTCCGCCCGGTAAGGAAGGCTTGCGATCACCGAGGTGCCGCCCGGTCCGCTCTTCAGCTGAAGGAAGCCGCCAAGATCCTCGGCGCGCTCGCGCATCGACCGGAGACCGACTCCGACCGCTCCGTCGCAGCCCTTGCCGAGACCGATTCCATTGTCCCTGACCATGACGTGGATCCGGCGCTCGGTGACGATCAGCCTAATCTCCACCTCGGTTGCCCTGGCGTGGCGGTGGACGTTGGCAAGCGCCTCCTGGGTCAGGCGGTGGATCATCAGGGAGAGCCGCGGATCGACCGAGTCGAGATCGTCCAGCCACAGCGAGACGTTGAGGCCGGTCCGCTTGCCGAAGCCCTTGGCCATCGCCTCGAGCCCCTTCGACAGTCCGGGCTCGTGGAGCAAGGGGGAGTGGAACAGATAGGAGATCGAGCGGATCTCGCGCTGAAGGCGCTCGAGCGCCTCGTCGGCATCGGCGAAGTCCTCGCCCACCGGCGCGCGCCGCTTGCGCTTGAGATTGGCAAGGCTGAGCTGCAAAGCGACGAGATCCTGGGCGGTCGTGTCGTGCAGGTCCCGGGCCACCCTCCGCCGCTCCTCGGCTTCGGCGTTGAGCAGCTGATCGCCGAACAAATGGGTCTGCTTCTTGAGGTCGAGAAGCTCGGTGACGTCGTAGCGGACCACGACCCGCCACTGGCGGCTGGGAGTGGAGCAGGGATAGATGCGCATCTTGTAGACGCGCCCGGTGCCCTCGCGGTCCGAAGGTTCGAGATATTCGAAAGAGGAGATCTCGCCGGAGTCGATCCGGGTCAGCGCCTCGGCGACGGCGCGGGCTTCCTCGTCCCCTTCCCGCGCCAGCTCGAGCAGATGCTCGAGATAATTCTCGCCCGGAGACAGGCCCGGAGTCAGCCGGTCGGACATCGCCCGGGTCCATGCCTGGTTGGCCGCGAGGAAGGACCAGCCGCGGTCGAGGATCGCGACCTGCTCGGCAAGTCCGTCGGCAAAGGCGATCTGGGTCCTGAGGTCCGGCGCGGTCAGGCCCCTGCCCGGGGTGAGCAGAGGCGTGACGTTCGAGCCGCCGGCGACCTTGGGCTGGAGAATTGCGGGAGCCGCCGGAGGCGCGCGCGGCTGCTCTTCAAGCTGAGCCTTGGGATCGGCCGCCAATACTACATCGTTGGCGCAGTTGAGACCGGACAAGTCCATACAAGCCCCCGGACAGATCAATTCATCTACTGATCGTTACGCGAACTCAACGCTACTCGTTACCCACAGTCTCTTATCGATACCCGAAATCAATGAGACAACTTACCACAGAGCTTCTCTTCGATACATAGGGACTTTCACCTATGTTAATCTCCCGTCTTGGTGGCTTGCCTGCGAACAGCGGACAGGCCTCCCCGATACGTTGGGCATACTATTGCGGGGCAAGGCCATTCCATCGAATTGGAGGCACTGGTCCGGACCGTTCCCGCGTCGAATCGCGCTAGCCGCCGCCGGCCTTTACCAGCCTTTCCCTGATGTCCCTGGCGAGCGCCTCGGCGACGGCCTTGACCGTGTCGGTGGTCGACAGAGTCGCGGGAATGTCGAGCGCGTCGGGGCTGCGCCGGCGAACGGCCGCGAACTGAAGCTCGTTGCCGCGCCCGCCGTGAAGCTCGAGCGCGAGAAGCAAGGATCCGGTGAACCGGCCCTCCTTGCCGCGAACGCTCCGGACCGCGCTGGCCGCGAGGCCGAGCGGAGTGACCCGGGTCGCGGTCGCGACTCCGCCCTTGGTCGTGTCGGCGCCGAGCAGGGTGACTCGAATCCGCAGCGTATCGGCCGCCGGAGCGGCTACGATCGGGAAGGATTTGGCGAGCTCCTCGCGAAGCGCGTCGGTGACGATCCGGGCATATTTCTGGCGGTCGGCGCCATCGACCCCGTCGAACTGGGCGTCGGGCCCGGAATAAACGATCGTCGGCGCGATCATGACGCTTCGAAAGTCGCCGAGCCGCAGCCCCGGCTTCGCGTAGGTCCAGGATTCGCTCCTGGCCTTGTCCTGCTTCAGCCGCGAGGAAGACGGAAGTGACGATGGGGCATGATCCCTGGTCTGGGCCGAGGCAGTCATTGGAAGGATCAACAGTAACGAGAGCAGAGCGACGCGGGTCATCACGGGCCTCCCGAGCGAAAGGCGGATTGTCCGCCCTGCGGGGGCCCGTGCCTATTGCAGGAAACCCGGAGTGGAGATGGAGCGCCCGGGCCGCCCCAATTCCTCAAGCTTAGAAGGACATGCGTGCCGCCCTCCATGACCGGGGACCCTCCGGACAGGGGTTCCAAGCTAGAGAAAGACGGTGCGCCGCTTTGCGGGTCCTTGCCGATGGGCCGGCGGGCGTCCTGGGCTAGCCTCGGGACATGCCCGGTTCCCTCCGCCCGGCCGTCCTGATGCTTCTCGTGCTGCTGGCGCCGCCGCCAGCCGGAGCGGCGCCGACGGCGAGCCCGCTCCATTTCTTCGAGGGGAAGACCGACACCGAAAGCACGACCAAGATCATGATGAGCAAGCCGTACCGCACCCGGAGCCTGGGCGAGGGCCGGATCGAGTCGGACGGCAGCCTGACCATGGTCCAGCAGGTGGCGGAGCCCGGCAAACCGGTGCGCCAGCGGCGCTGGCACGTGAGGCAGGTCGCGCCCGGCCGCTTCGCCGGCACCATCTGGGACGAGACGACCCACAAGGTGGTGATCGAGGAAGTAGGCGCCCGCTACCGGCTGCGGCTCAAGATCAAGGGCGGGCTCAACGTCGAGCAGTGGCTGACGCCGCTTCCCGGAGGCAGATCGGCGCGAAGCCTCATGGTCGTGAAGAAACTCGGGATCGTCGTCGCTCGGGGAGAAGGAACGATCCGCAAGCTGCCCTGAAGCAATTGACTTGTAAGAATGTTCCTGCTATGTTCTCCATCTTGCCGAATCGGTTCTTTGAAATTGTGAGCAAGATCTGACGACGGCGCCGCCGCCGCGACCAACCCCAGGGGGAGTCGCCGGCGCGCCCGCCGCCGCTTGCCCATTGTCGGGGCGGGAGTGTTTTCGAAGGGTACGTGGTGCTTACCTTCATTACCTTTGGCCTTACCTTTGGCGATTTCGACCAGGGTCCGGACCCTAATGCCCGAACCAGAGAAGTCGTTATTGCGCCTCCCGGTCAGCCCGGTCCTGCGAAGCTTTAGCGAAGCAGGACGGGCGGATACGCGGGCATTGCCGCGAGGAGCCCGGCAACATGCCTCTCGCCGGGAAGAATTTTTATTTTTCCCTGGGACCGGTGTTGAACTTCTTGAACTTTGGCGTGAACTTTGGGCGATAGAGCACCGCTTTCCGATCGGCTCGGGCGCGCCCGCATGCCTTTGCCCGCCCCGGCTCCCGCGGAGCCGCGCAAGTGAGGGACTCGCGGAATCCATCTTTTCAAGGTTCCGCAAAGCGGAATGGGAACCGTAATTCACCGTAACTTACGGTGATTACGGTGCGAGCGTTCCGGTCCGGCGCGAGGCAGAGACGCCGCCTCTGTCCCCGCCGGGCGGCGGCAGGGTGCATTTCGACCCGCTTTGCGGCGAACTTTTGGACCTTCCGAACGCGCCCGGCGAGGCTGTCCTAGTGCGGCCGCCGGGCTTTATCGGTGAGCGCCGACCCGGTTGAACCTGGTCCAGCCCCGGTCGGTCAGGCGGTAGCCGGTTCGTCCGACGGCCGGCCGGCAGCTCGGGCCCTTCTCGACCAGGCCGGCCTCGACGACCTGGTCCAGTATCTCGGGCTCGACGATCCGGCCGACGAAAGGCTCGAAATCCAGGCCGGCGCAGGCCGATGCGGTCAAGGCGTGAACCTCGCTCTTCGTGAGCCTCGTCGTCCTTTCGCTCGAGGGCGTCGGCATCGAACCACCTTTCCTTGAATTGTGTCACTTTTCTTACGGACCCGTCGCGGTCCGCGACATCAGGGTCAGCACCGGGTTCCGCCGGGGGCAATCGCCGAGACCGGCCTGGTCGCCCGCGCCGGCGCCCTGCCCCGCCCGAAAGCCTGCCTCGTCACGCGCGCAGTGCCGGCCGGCTCCGCCCTTCGCGCCTTCGGCCGCGGCTCAGCCAATAGGCCTCGACCGCCGACTCGATGGTCGGAAAGAAGCTCCGATCGCCGAGCAGGGCATGAAGGCCGAAGCGTTTCAACTTGTCCTTCACGGGATCCTTGAGCTCGGCCATGCACAGGCGGATGTCCGACCGGGCAAGGCCCTGCGCCAGCTCGGCGAGGGAATCGGCGGCGGTGACGTCGACGCTGGTAATCGGCTCGGCCGCCACCACCACGCAGTTTATCCTGGTCGGCGAGGCCCGGATCGCATCGCGAACGCGGTCGGCGAAGAATTCGGCATTGGCGAAGAACAAGGGCGCGTCCCAGCGGAACAGGAGAAGGCCGGGAACCAGGCGGGCGCGCGGATAGCGGACGACGTCGTGATAGCCCTCGACCCCGTTGGGCTTGCCGAGCACCGCCCAGTGCGGCCGCCACCCGTCCCAAAGGAACTCGACGATGGCGACGGCGATGGCGATGGCGATTCCCGGAATCGCGCCGAGCACCGCGACTCCGACCGTGCACAGGATGGAGAGCCAGAACTCCCATCTCTGAATCTTGTAGATCCTTGCGAGATCGCGGAACTCGAACAGACCGATCGCCGAAGCGATGACGACTCCGGCAAGCGCCGCATAGGGCAGGTTGCGGAACAGCAAAGGCGCCGCGACCAGGACCAAGGCGACGACGAGAGCGCCGACGATCCCGGTCAACTGGGTCTTCCCGCCCGCGGCCTCGGCGACCGGAGTGCGCGACGAGCTTACGGCCACCGGAAAGCCCTGGACCAGGCCGGCGGCCAGATTGGCGGCGCCGAGGCCGATCATCTCCTGGTTGGGATCGGGATGGGTGCCGCTGCGCGCCGCGAAGCTTCGCGAGAGGACGCTGCTGTCGGCGAACGAGACGATCGCGACCGCGAAGCCGCCGATCAGGACCGGCACCAGATCGTCCGGCCGAAGCCAGGGAATGGCGAAGCTCGGAAGGCCCTGCGGAACCGGGCCGAGAACCTTGACTCCGGCGTTCGCGGACAGTTCGAGCAGGCCGACCAAAAAGGTCGCTCCGACGACCGCGATCAGGACGGCCGGGATCTTCTTGTGCCCCTTGAGGGCAAGGATCAGGGCCAGGCTCGCTCCGCCGAGGGCTGCGGCGGCCCAGTTCGCCTGGCCTTGCGCAATCGCCGCGCCGATCGCCCACAGGTCGCGAAGCGGGCCCGTGCTCTCGATCGAGAAACCGAACAATTTGGGCAGTTGGCTGATCAGGACGGCCAAGGCGATCCCGTTCATATAGCCGTAGCGGATCGGCTTCGAGAGAAGCTCGCTGACGAATCCGATCCGGAAGATGCCGGCAAGCACGCACAAGGTGCCCGAGACGAGGGCCATGGCGCTCGCCAGCGCCACCGCGCGCATCGGATCTCCGCCCGACAGGGGAAGGACGGTGCCGAGGACGATCGCGGCGAGCGAGGAATCGGGGCCGAGAACGAGGGTCCGGCTCGGGCCGAACAGAGCATAGCCGAACAATCCGGCGATGGTCGCGTAGAGGCCGTAAATTGCGGGCACGCCGGACGCGACCGCATAGGCGATCCCGACGGGCACGAGCATGGTCGAGAGGACGAGGCCGGCGACGACATCGTGGCGAAGCCATTCCGCCCGGTAGTGGCGCAATGTGTCGAGCCCGGGCAGCCAACCGGACGGAGGCGTGGACTCAAGGGCGGTTTCGATCTTCACGGCCTCCCCATTGCAGCGAGCGGGGCGAGCGACGGCGGGTCAGTATTTGAAATCGCGGATCGGCTTCAGCTTACCGAACTTCTCGCACTTCAGCGTTCCGTCGAGGGCCGGAAGCTCCACCTTCAGCATCTTCTTGCGCTTGCCGGGCATCCGATCGAGCAGGTGCCGGATCAGTGTGAGCCGGCCGACCTTCTGATCGTTGAAATCGACGAGGGTCCAGGGCGCATGCTCGGTATGGGTGGCCCGAAGCATGTCTTCCCTGGCCCTGGTATAATCCTCGTATCTCTCCCGGGCCTCGAGATCGACGGGCGACAATTTCCATCGTTTGAGAGGGTCGGCGAGCCGCTCCCTGAACCTCTTCTCCTGCTCCTTCTGGTCGCAGGTCAGGAAATATTTGAAGAACAATATGCCGTCGGCGGTGATCGCCCGCTCGAAGCCCGGAGCCAGCCGGAAGAACGCCTTGACCTGCTTCTCGGTGCAATAGCCCATCACCCGCTCAACCCCGGGGCGGTTGTACCAACTGCGGTCGAACAGGACGATCTCGCCGGCCGACGGAAGCTCCGAGACGTAGCGCTGGAAATACCATTGGGTCGCCTCGGCCTCGCTCGGCTTGGCGAGGGCGACCGTGCGGCACATTCGCGGATTGAGGCGCTCGGAGATGGCCCGGATCGCGCCGCCCTTGCCGGCGGTGTCGCGCCCCTCGAAGATGATCAGGATTCGCTGGCCGGTCTCCTTGACCCAGCGCGCCATGTCGTTGAGCTCGGCCTGCATCGGCTCCAGCGCAGCTTCGTATTTCTCGCGGTTCGACCTTGCCATGCGCTTTTCCAGTCCGTCCTTCGGGAGCGAGGGCTTAGCTGCTCAGGGCGTGTCCCCCCATCGGGACAAGCCCCAGTGTCGATGCGCGACTTCCACCGGCGCAAAGGCACGCCGCCGCCTCCATCCCCGCCTCTGAATCCCCGGCGGGAAAGGCTCGGAAACCACCCCCGAGGGCTTCCGGGGCATGTCCCGATACCGGGCGGCCGAACCCACCCATAGACCTAGGGACGAACACCCCCGGCCTGCCCGGGGACGTGGGAGACATGTCCTATGGCCACCACCGCGCCCTCGTCAGGTTTGCTGGGCTTGTCCCGCAAGACCTGGATCCTCATCGTCCTCGCACTGCTCGCGGCCGCCTTCCTGGCCTGGAAAGTGCTCTCCAAGTCTTCGCTGCCCGAGGGGTTCGCGGGTGGCAACGGCAGGCTCGAGGCCAACGAGGTCTATATCTCGGCCAAATATCCGGGCCGGATCAAGGAGGTGCTGGTCAAGGAAGGCGAGACGGTCGAGGCCGGCCAGGTCGTCGCGCGGATGGACACCGAGGAGCTGGAGGCCCAGCTTCGATCGGCGATGGCGCAGATGCGCGAGGCCCAGGAAGCCGAAAGGGTCGCCAGGGCCGACGTCGCCGCCAAATCCTCGCAGGTCGCGACCCGGGCAACCGAGATCCAGGCGAAGCAGGCCGACCTCACCTACGCCCAGCAGCAATATGCAAGATCGCGCGACCTGGTGAAGACCGGCGCGGTGAGCGAGCAGGAAATGCAGCTCGACTCGGCCCACATGATGTCGTCCCGGGCCCAGGTCGCGGGAACCCGGTCCAATCTCGCGGCCGCCAAGGCCGATCTGACCGGATCGCAGGCCATGGTCGGGCGCTCCTCGTCGACGATCGCCGCGGCAGCGGCCGAGGCGGACAGGATCCGCGCGCAGATCAACGACGCCGTCCTGGTCGCTCCGATCCGCGGACGGATCGAGAGCCGCCTGGCCGAGCCGGGCGAAGTGCTCGCCTCCGGCGGGCGGGTCTATTCGATGGTCGATCTGAGCGACGTCTACATGTACGTCTTCCTGCCCGAGCGGGTGACCGGCAAGCTCACCCTGGGCTCGGAAGGGCGGATCGTGCTCGACGCGGCGCCGCAATATCCGATCCGCGCCTTCGTCACCTACATCTCGCCGACCGCCCAGTTCACCCCCAAGACGGTCGAGACCGCTGAGGAGCGCCACAACCTTACCTTCCGGGTGAAGCTCCAGATCCCCGCGGAACGGCTTCGGCAATATGAGGCGCTGGTGAAGGCCGGAGTGCCCGGAATGGGTTATGTGCGGATCGACGGCAAGGCCCCGTGGCCCGCCGAGCTCCAGCCGCCCGCGAAGATCCCCGCCAATCTGTGGAACCCGGCCAGCCAGCCCGCGAAAGGCCGGTGATGGACCAAGCGGGATCCCCGATCGCCGCGAGCGTGAAGGGAATCACCCACCGTTACCGGGACGTCATTGCCCTGGACGACGTCAGCATCGAGATTCCGGCGAACAAGATGATCGGGATCATCGGCCCCGACGGAGTCGGTAAATCGACTTTGCTCGGAATCCTCGCCGGGGTCAGGAAGATGCAGGAGGGCCAGGCCCAGGTCCTCGGCGGCGACATAGGCGACGCGAAATTCAGGACCGCGATCGCCGAGCGGATCGCCTATCTTCCGCAGGGGCTCGGGAAGAATCTCTACCCGACCCTCTCGATCTACGAGAATGTCGACTTCTTCGGCCGGCTGTTCGGCCAGTCCAAGGCCGAGCGCGACTACCGGATCGACGATCTGTTTACGAGCACCGACCTCCAGCCCTTCCGCGAGCGGCCGGCGGGCAAGCTTTCGGGCGGGATGAAGCAGAAGCTCGGCCTGTGCTGCTCGCTGATCCACGATCCCGACCTGCTGATCCTCGACGAGCCGACGACCGGAGTCGATCCGCTCGCCAGGCGGCAGTTCTGGGACCTGATCGACCGGATCCGCGAGCGCCGGCCGACGATGAGCGTCCTCGTCGCAACCGCCTACATGGACGAAGCCGAGCGGTTCGACTGGCTGATGGCGATGAACGCCGGAAAGATCCTGGACACCGGAACGCCCGACGAGGTCAGGAACAAGACCGGCTCCGAGACCCTCGAGCAGGCGTTCATCAAGCTACTGCCCGACGAGGCCAAGAAGGGGCACAGGGAGCCGCAGATCACGCCGATGAAGCCGTCGGACGGCCCGCCGGCGATCGAGGCGCACGGGCTGACCCAGCGCTTCGGAGCGTTCACCGCCGTCGACCATGTCAACTTCCGGATCGAGCGGGGCGAGATCTTCGGATTCCTCGGCTCGAACGGCTGCGGCAAGACGACGACGATGAAGATGCTGACCGGGCTTCTGGAGCCGACCGAAGGAGTCGCCAAGCTGTTCGGCAAGGAGATGAAGGGCGGCGACATCGAGGCGCGCAGGCGGGTCGGATTCATGTCGCAGGCCTTCTCGCTCTACACCGAGCTGACGGTCCGCCAGAATCTGGTTCTTCACGCGCGCCTGTTCGACCTTCCGGCCGAGCAGGGCAAGGCGCGGGTCGAGGAGCTGATAACGAGGTTCGGGCTTGCGCCGGTCGCCGACACATTGGCCCAGGACATTCCGCTCGGAATCCGCCAGCGACTCTCGCTCGCGGTCGCTGTGCTTCACGAGCCCGAGGTGCTGATCCTCGACGAGCCGACGTCGGGCGTCGATCCGGTCGCCCGCGACGGATTCTGGGAGCTTCTGATCAACCTGTCGCGGGAAGACGGAGTGACCATCTTCCTTTCGACCCATTTCATGAACGAGGCCGAGCGCTGCGACCGGATGTCGATGATGCACCGGGGCAAGGTGCTCGCGCAGGGGCCGCCGGCGGAGCTGGTCCGCGAGCGCGGCGCGCCGAACCTCGAATCGGCCTTCATCGGCTATCTCGAGGACGAGGCCGCGAAGGAAGCCGGAGACCAGGCCCAAAGCGCAACGGCCGAGACCGCGGCACCGGAGCCGACGGGGGAAGAGCATCGCACCGAGCCCGGCAAGTTCAGCCTGGCGCGGGTCTGGGCATTCGCGCGCCGCGAGGCGATCGAGCTTCGCCACGACACGGTCCGGCTCGCCTTCGCCTTGTTCGGGCCGCTGCTCCTGATGGTGGTGTTCGGCTACGGAATCTCGCTCGACGTCAATCATCTGACCTACGCGGTCCTCGACTACGACCAGTCCGCCTCGAGCCGATCCTATGCCGACGCCTATCGCGGCTCGGTCTATTATGACGAGAAGGCTCCGATCCTGAGCGATTCCGAGCGCGACCGGAGGCTTCGCAACGGCGAGCTGAGGTTCGCGATCGAGATACCCGCCGGTTACGAGCGAGACCTTCAGCAGGGCCGCCAGCCCGAGGTCAGCGCCTATGTCGACGCGGCCGTACCGTTCCGCGGCGAGACCGCGCGCGGCTATGTCGAGGGCACCCACGACAAATATGAGGCGATGGCCCGCGCCGAGAAGGGCATCAGGCCGATCGCCGTTCCCGCCAATATCGAGGCCCGGGCGCTCTACAACCAGTCGTTCGAGAGCGTCTACGCGCTGGTGCCGGGCGACATCATGCTTCTTCTGATGCTGATCCCGAGCATGTTGACCGCATTGAGCGTGGTCCGCGAGAAGGAGCTCGGATCGATCGCCAATTTCTACGCGGCGCCGGCGACCAAGGCCGAGTTCCTGTTCGGAAAGCAATTGCCCTACATCGTCGTCGCCCTGATCCAGTTCGTCTCGCTGGTCGCGATCGCCGTGTTCCTGTTCGAGGTGCCGGTGAAGGGCAGCCTCCTCACCCTGATGCTCGGAGGCCTGCTCTACGTCCTTGCGAGCACCGGCTTCGGCCTTCTGATCTCGGTCTTCGCCTCGACCCAGACCGCGGCGATCTTCGCCGCGGCGATCGTCGCGATCCTGCCCGCGGTCCAGTTCTCGGGAATGTTCGTCCCGACATCGTCGCTGACCGGGGGCGCGAGCATCGCCGCGATGATATTCCCGAGCACCTATTTCCAGTCGATCAGCGTCGGCACCTTCACCAAAGCGCTCGGAATGGCTTCGGTATGGCCGAGCGTGCTTGCGCTCGCGATCATCGCGACCGTCTATTTCTCGGTCTCGGTCCTTCTGCTCAAGAAGCAGGAGGCCTGAGATGCGAAGCACCTGGCATATCATCCATCTCGGCATCAAGGAGCTGATCAGCCTCTACCGCGATCCGGTGCTGCTGTTCCTGATCGCCTATACCTTCACCTTCTCGGTCTACACTCCGGCCAAGAGCGCGGTGATGGACGTGGTCAACGCATCGATCGCGATCGTCGACGAGGACAATAGCGACGCCGCCCGGGCGGTCCAGGACGCGCTCCTGCCGCCCCTGTTCCTGCCGCCGAGCATCATCCCCTTCTCCGAGATCAACCCGGCGATGGACCGAGGCAAATACACCTTCGTCGTCAACATCCCGCCGGAATTCCAGGCCGACCTCGCCCGCGGCCGGAAGCCCGACGTCCAGGTGATCACCGACGCGACCGCGATGAGCCAGGCCGGACGGGGCCCGGGCTATCTTCAGAAGATCATCAACGGCACGGTCGAGCCCTATTGGCAGGGCCGGGGCGACCCCGCCAACGAGAAGCTGATCGCGCTCGAAACCCGTGCATTGTTCAACCCGAACATGCAGCAGAGCTGGTTCGTCGCGATCAACCAGGTGATCAACAACATCTCGGTCCTCGCCATCTTCCTGTGCGGAGCGGCCGTCCTTCGCGAGCGCGAGCATGGGAATATCGAGCATCTGCTCGTCATGCCGCTGAGGCCGTTCGAGCTGATGTTCGCAAAGATCTGGGCGAACGCGATCGTCGTCATCGCGGCCGCGATGCTTTCGATCTTCCTGGTCGTGAAGGGCCTCATCGGAGTTCCGATCGCCGGCTCGATCCCGCTCTTCGCGTCGGGCCTTACGATCTATCTCTTCTCGGTCACCGCGCTCGGAATCATGCTTGCCACGATCGTCCGCTCGATGCCGCAATTCGGGCTCCTCGCCTTCCCGGTGTTCATCGTCATGAGCCTGCTTTCCGGAGGCCAGACGCCGCTCGAATCGATGCCGATCTTCCTTCAGAAGGCGATGCAGTTCGTGCCCTCGACCCATTTCGTGAGCTTTTCCCAGGCGGTGCTGTTCCGCGACGCCACGCCGGCGATGGTGTGGCCGCAGATGGCGGCGATGTTCGCGATCGGCTCCGCCTACACGTTCTACACGCTCATCCGCTTCCGGAAGATGCTCGCGGCCATTCAGTGATGGAGGCTAAGGTGAAATCTGCGCGCTCGAATAATGTGGTGATCGCCCGGCTTCTGACCGGACTTGCCCCCCTGATGCTGGCCGGCTGCGTCGTCGGGCCCGATTATGAGAAGCCGGAGATCGTCCATCCCGACCAGTTCCGATCGGCGATCAGCCCGGCCGACGCCGCCTCGTTCGCCGACCTTCCCTGGTGGGACGTGTTCCAGGATCCCGCGCTCGAATCCCTGATCGCCAAGGGGCTGGCCGCAAACCCCGACCTGCAGATCGCGATCTCCAGGATCGAGCAGGCCCGGGCCTTCGTCGGCGTGGTGAAATCGGAAGGCCTGCCGCAGGTCGGATACCAGGCCGGCGCCGGGGGCGAGAAGACGGTCACGCCCGAGGAGGACAATGTCGGCTCGGTCAGCTTCGGCTCGGTCACCGGCGCTCTGAACGCCGCCTGGGAGCTGGACCTCTGGGGCCGGATCAAGCGGCAGACCCAGGCAGCCCGGGCCAATCTGCTGGCCAAGGAGGAGATCAGGCGGGGGGTGATGCTGACCCTGGTGAGCGACATCGCCAACGGATATTTCCGGCTGATCGAGCTCGACCGCGAGCTCTCCATCTCGCACGAGAGCGAGGGCATCTTCCAGAAGACTTACGAGCTCTTCTCGATCCGCCACGAGGCGGGCCGGGACAGCGCCCTGCCGGCGCAGCGCGCCAAGGCCCTGTGGGATTCGAGCAGGGCGAAGAGCGCCGATCTCCAGCGGTCGATCACCCAGCAGGAGAATGCGATCTCGATCCTGATCGGAGGCTATCCGCAGCCGATCGAGCGCGGCGTTCCGTTGACTCAGCAGACCATGCCGTCGACCCCGGTCGGGCTGACCACCGACCTGATCCGCCGAAGGCCCGACATCAGGGAGGCCGAGCAGGTGATGATCGGAGCCAATGCCGAAATCGGAGTCGCGGTCGCCAATTTCTATCCGCGGATCGGGCTTTCGACCCTGCTCGGATTCATCGGGATCAACGCCGAAGGCGGAGTCGACGGAAGCTTCAGCTTCTGGCGGGGCGTCGGCGGACTGACCGGCCCGATCTTCACCGGCGGACGGCTCGAGTCGATCTACGACGAACGCAAGGCCTTCTGGGACGAAGCGGTCGCCGGCTATCGCAAGACCGTGCTCGTCGCGTTCAAGGAAACCTCCGACGCGCTCGTCGCCCAGGAGACGCTGGCTGTCCGGCGAGCGGCGCTCGAGGCGCAGATCGTGGCCCTTCGTCGCGCCGTCGACATCGCGTCGGAGCGCTATCGCGGCGGCCGATCGACCTATTTCGAAGTGCTCGAAGCGCAGCAGCAGCTCTACCCGGCAGAGGCGGAGCTGGCACAGACCCAGGAAGCGCAGCTTGCGGCGGTGGTCGACCTCTACAAAGCGCTCGGCGGGGGATGGAAGCTGACCGACGAGCAATGGTCGGGCCAGGCGAGCCAGTGACCGGCCCGGGCGAGCAGGGGGTTCCAGCGATGACCGGCATGCCCGCCGGAGCGGCCGGCCAGGAGCATGACAAGCTCCGACGTCTCGTCGAGCGGGCGCAGCAGCTCCGGCCGATCCGCACCGCGATCGCCCATCCCTGCGACAAGGTCGCGATCGAGAGCGCCGCGGAAGGCGCCCGGCTGAAGCTGATCGAGCCGATCCTGGTCGGGCCCGAGGCGCGGATCCGGGAGGCGGCCGCCGGAATCGACATCTCCGCGTTCGAGATCGTCGATTCCGAGCACAGCCACGACAGCGCGGCGAAGGCGGTCGCCCAGGTACGGGCGGGCAAGGCGGACGCGCTGATGAAAGGCAGCCTCCACACGGACGAGTTCATGGCGGCGGTCGTCGCGCGCGAGACGGGGCTTCGAACCGCCCGGCGGATCAGCCACTGCTTCGTCATGGACGTACCGGGCCACGCCGACGCCCTGATCATCACCGACGCGGCCGTCAACGTCGCTCCGACGCTCGAGGACAAGGTCCATATCGTCCAGAACGCGATCGACCTGGCGAAGGCCCTGGGAGTCGAGGACGTCCGGGTCGCGATCCTGAGCGCGATGGAAACGGTCAATCCGAAAATAGCCTCCACGGTGGAAGCCGCCGCCTTGTGCAAGATGGCCGATCGCGGCCAGATCACGGGCGCCCGCCTCGACGGCCCGCTGGCGCTCGACAATGCGATCGACCCGCTCGCCGCGGCGACGAAGAAGATCGACTCGCCGGTCGCGGGGCGGGCGAACGTCCTCGTCGTGCCCGACCTCGAGGCGGGCAACATGCTCGCGAAGAGCCTGTCGTTCCTGGCGAATGCCGACGCCGCCGGCATCGTCCTCGGAGCGAGGGTCCCGATCATCCTCACCAGCCGCGCGGACTCGCTACTGACCAGGCTCGCATCGTTCGCGGTTGCACTTCTAGCCGCCGAGGCCCGGCGCGGTAGGCCCTCCGCGGCCATCCAGTGAGAAGGAGAAAAGAGTGACCGCCTGCGTCGCCGTGATCAATGCCGGCTCGTCGAGCATCAAGTTCGCAATCTACGCCGCCGGCGCGTACCGGCCTCCGGCGTATCGCGGCGAGATCGAAGGAATAGGCTCGGCGCCGCGCCTGACCGTGAGCGATTCCGAGGGCGACATGGTCGAAGAGGAATGGTGGCCGAGCGCCGGGTTCGACCATCGGGCGGCGACCGAGAAACTGCTCGAGATCGCCACCGGGCTGCTCGGCGGAAGGCCGGTCGCGGCGGTCGGGCACAGGGTGGTGCACGGCGGGACCGACTTCGCCGCTCCGGTGCGGATCGACGCCAAGGTGATGGCCGCCCTCGAGGCGATCTCTCCACTGGCGCCGCTCCACCAGCCGCACAATCTGGCGGCGATCGCGGCGATATCCGAGGGCGCGCCGCACATCCCGCAGGTCGCCTGCTTCGACACCGCATTCCACCGCGCCCAGCCGGACGTCGCCCAGCTTTTCGCCCTCCCGCGCGACCTCGTCGATTCCGGAGTCCGGCGCTACGGGTTTCACGGTCTGTCCTACGAATTTGTCTCTACCCGCCTGTACGAGCTTGCGCCCGAGCTCGCCGACGCCCGGGTGATCGTCGCCCATCTCGGCAACGGAGCGAGCCTGTGTGCGATCCGGGGGGGGCGAAGCATCGCGACGACCATGGGCTTCAGCGCCGTCGACGGGCTGATGATGGGAACCCGCTGCGGGTCGCTCGACCCCGGAGTCCTGCTCTATCTGATGGATCGAGGGCTCGACGCCCGGGCGATCGAGGAGCTGATCTACAAGAAATCCGGGCTTCTCGGAGTCTCGGGAATCTCGTCCGACATGCGCACTCTCCAGGCCTCCGACGAGCCCGACGCGCGCCAGGCGATCCGACTGTTCGTCTATCGGATCGTCCGCGAGATCGGCTCGCTTTCCGCGGCGCTCGGAGGGCTCGACGCCCTGGTGTTCACCGGCGGGATCGGCGCCAACGACCCGGAGATCAGGGAGGCGGTGATCGCCGGCAGCCACTGGCTCGGAATCGAGTTCGACCGGGAGCGCAACCGCGCCGGCGACCGGCTGGTCAGCCGCTGGCAGAGCGAGGTCCGGGTCTGGGTGATCCCCACCGACGAGGAGCGGATGATCGCCCAGCACACAACCGACGTTCTCAAGCTGCATTAGACGGATTGCGGTCCGATCGCATCGGGCCGGCGGCTCCAGGCCATTGGAATGGCGCGCTTTCCGAGTCGTCGAACGATTGCGTCCGACCGAAAATCGCCCCGCAGGCCCGGACCTAGGGACGAATCCCCTGGCATATGATGGGTTAACCCGATGCAGCCGCGCGCGGCTCCAGCCTATCCCGGAAGATGGCAATGCCCGGAGTGTCGGCCCGGGACCCCCCTCTCGGCCGGCACTCTTGGCGGTTTCGGACCAGGCGAGCCCCGCCCGGTCCGCCGAACCCTTGGGGACGTGTGAGATGGAACTCGATCAGGCCTCCTTCCCGACGGGCTCGGTGCCCGACCTCGACTATAGCAATCCCCCCTCGGGCTCAGACCGGCGCGCCTTCATGGTTCGAAGCGCCATGGCCACCGCCGTCGCGGTCCTGACCGGACGCCCGATCGTCGCCTTCGCGTCCACTCCGGCGGTGGACGGGCAGCCCGTGAAGCTCGATCCGAGCCTGAACGTGGTCAAGAAGTCGAAGGGGCCGGTGATGACCGTGATCGACGAATTCTACAAGGTCGGCCCGGGGCCCTCCTCATCGCACACGATCGGCCCGATGCGGATCACCTACGATTTCTATCAGCGCGCGCTCAAGCTTCCGGCCGCCCAGCTGGCCCAGGCGACCGCGCTCAAGGTCAATCTGTTCGGAAGCCTGAGCGCCACGGGCAAGGGCCACGGCACCGAGCGCGCGGCCCTGGCCGGGCTGATCGGCAAGGAGCCGGCGACGATCGATCCGGCTTTCCTCGACGAGCTCGCGGCCAACCCGACCCAGACCTTCCCGGTGAAGCTCGGCTCGAAGACCATCAACGCGTCCCTGGCCGACGTGATCTACGACGCTCCCAAGGGCGATTTCCCTCATGCCAACACCATGACGGTGAAGCTGATGGGCGGCGACAAGGTGCTTCTGGAGCAGGAATATTATTCGGTCGGCGGCGGCTTCATCGAATGGAAGGGCTATCAGCCGCCCAAGAAGAATCCGCCCAAATATCCCTATGAGACGATGGCCGAGGTCATCGCTCACACCAAGCGCGACAATATCTCGGTCGCCCAGCTGGCGATGGCCAACGAAACCTCGATCTCCGGCCGGAGCGAGGCCGATATCAACGCCTTCCTCGACAAGATCGTCGGAGCGATGCGGGCCACGGTGAAGAGCGGCCTCGAGGCGCCGACCGGAGTCCTGCCCGGGCCGATCAAGCTCAAGACCAAGGCCGGCGACGTCTATCGCAACGCGGTGGCCGAGACCCACGACGCGCGGCGCGGAATCGGCCTGGTTTCGGCCGCGGCGCTCGCCGGATCGGAGGAGAATGCGCGAGGCCATCTGGTGATCACGGCCCCCACCGGCGGATCGGCCGGAGTGATGCCGGCGGTGCTCTATTCGCTCGACGAGGCCGGCGCGAAGATGCCCGACGCGAAGCTTCGCGAGGGCCTGCTCGCGGGCGCCGTGATCGGCTATCTGTGCAAGCATAATGCGACTCTCGCGGCCGCCGAGGGCGGGTGCCAGGCGGAGATCGGAGTGGCCTCGGCGATGGGGGCGGCGATGATCGCCCAGGCCCATGACGCGCCTCCGCAGGTCGTCGCCAACGCCGCCGAGGGCGCGCTCGAGCACCATCTCGGTATGACCTGCGATCCGGTCGCCGGATTCGTCCAGATCCCCTGTATCGAGCGTTGCGCGTTCGGAGCAGTCAAATCCTGGACGGGCTATCTGATCGCCAAGAACGAGGTGCCGGCCAATCGCCGGGTCGACCTGGATTCGACGATCACGGCCATGGCCCTGACCGCCAAGGAGATGAACTCCAAATATAAGGAGACGTCGGAAGGCGGCCTGGCCGTCTCGCTGACGCTCTGCTGAGCGGCACAATGGCCCGGTCAGGCCTCGAGGAACGGCATGCGACTGCCGCGCTCTGGGCCGCCTGGCTGATCGCCTCCGTCTATTATTTCTACCAATATGTGATGCGCTCGGCGCCCGCGGTGATGGTGCCGCAGCTGGGCGACGCATACGGCCTCGGAGCGGTCGGGCTGGCGAGCCTGATCGGCCTTTTCTATTATGGCTACGCGCCCTTCAGCCTCGTCGCAGGAGCGGCGATGGACCAGCTCGGGCCGCGCGCGGTCGTGCCGGTGGGCGCACTGACGATGGCCCTTGGCGCCGTGCTGTTCGCAAGCGGCGACCCCACCCTCGCCCAGGCCGGCCGGTTCCTCCAGGGGGCGGGCGGAGTCTTCGCGCTGATCGGCGCGGCCTATCTCGCGACCAACTATCTGCCCGCCGCCCATGCCGCGACCCTCATTGGAGCGACCCAGATGTTCGGAATGGCCGGCGGCTCGGCCGGCCAGTTCGCGGTCGGGCCGCTGGTCGGCGGAGGCATGGAATGGGACGTCTTCTGGCTCGGGCTGGGGATCGCCGGGCTTCCCATCGCGCTCCTGCTGTTCATCCTCATGCCCGGGCGCAAGCCGGGAGGAGCGTCGTCCGGCCGGCTCTCGAGCGCCGTCCGGGCGACGGGCGAGGTGTTCCGAAACCCGCAATCGATCCTGTGCGGCCTGGTCGCCGGCCTGATGTTCCTCCCGACGACCATCTTCGACATGGTCTGGGGAGTCCGCTTCCTCCAGGAAGCGCATGACGTGCCCTATTCGATGGCCGTGCTCAGGTCCGCCTCGGTGCCCTTCGGCTGGATCATCGGCTGCCCCCTGCTCGGCTGGCTTTCCGACCGGATCGGCCGCCGCAAGCCGGTGATCATAGGCTCGGCCGCGGTCCTTCTGCTGTGCATGGCCTGGATGCTCTACGGCCCGCCGGGAGTCCTTCCGCCCTTCGCCCTCGGGCTGCTCGCCGGAATCGCCTCGGGCGCGGCGATGCTGCCCTACACGATCATCAAGGAGGTCAACCGCCCAGAGCAGAGCGGCACCGCGACCGGCGTGATCAACTTCATCAACTTCTCGCTGTCGGCGCTGCTCGGACCGGTCTTCGCCGGACTGCTGACCAGGGTCAGCGGCGGCGGCGAGCGGGAGCTCGCCCATTATCAGGAAGCCTTCGAGCCCCTCGTCTGGGGGGTCGGCGCCGCGATCCTGCTCGCTTTGCTGCTTCGCGAAACGGGCGCCGCCGCCCGCTTCGCGCCGACCCTACCCGCGGGCGGCCGGCTGGGCCGGGCGGGAAACTGAAAGACCAACATGGAGACGACAATGGCCAAGGTGATGGACCGCCCGACCGAGAAGACGGAAAAGCAATGCTGGGCGGGCTTCGAGACCGGGCTGTGGAGCAAGGAGATCGACGTCCGCGACTTCATCCAGCGCAACGTCACGCCTTATTATGGCGACGAGAGCTTCCTCGCCGGAGCGACCGAGCGGACCAAAGCCCTGTGGGCGAAGCTCGAGGCGATGTTCCCCGAGGAAAGGCGGAAAGGCGTGCTCGACGTCTCGCTCATCCCGAGCTCGATCACCGCTCACGACGCGGGCTGGATCGACAAGGAGAATGAGATCATCGTCGGCCTTCAGACCGAGGCGCCGCTGAAGCGCGCGATCATGCCGAACGGTGGATTCCGGATGGTCGCGAACGCGCTGGAGACCTATGGCTACAAGATCGATCCGGCGGTCGCCGAGACCTTCACCAAATATCGCAAGACCCATAACGACGCGGTGTTCGACGCCTATACGGCCGATGTCCGGCGATGCCGGAGCTCGCACATCCTGACGGGCCTGCCAGACGCCTATGGCCGCGGCCGGATCATCGG
Organism: Allosphingosinicella sp.; assembly: GCA_036525315.1. Taxonomy (GTDB): domain Bacteria; phylum Pseudomonadota; class Alphaproteobacteria; order Sphingomonadales; family Sphingomonadaceae; genus Allosphingosinicella. Next base: position 4,327 of record DATDAS010000097.1, on the reverse strand, counting down.
CGACTATCGCCGGGTCCCGCTCTACGGCGTCGACCGGCTGATCGAGCGCAAGCAGGTCGAGAAATCGTCGCTCGACGCCAAGCCCTCGACCGACGAGATCATCCGCGACCGCGAGGAGCTTTCGGAACAGATCCGGGCCCTTGGCGAGCTAAAGGAGATGGCGGCGAAATACGGCTTCGACATCTCGGGGCCGGCCTCGAACGCCCGCGAAGCGGTCCAGTGGCTCTATTTCGGCTATCTCGCCGGCGTGAAGGAGCAGAACGGCGCCGCAATGTCGCTGGGCAGGACCTCGACCTTCCTCGACATCTATTTCGAGCGCGACCTGAAGGCCGGGACGATCAGCGAGGAGCAAGCCCAGGAGATCGTCGACGATTTCGTCATCAAGCTCCGGATCGTACGGTTCCTGAGAACCCCCGAATATGACGAATTGTTCTCGGGCGATCCGACCTGGGTGACCGAATCGATCGGCGGAATGGGCGACGACGGCCGCCCCCTGGTGACCAAATCGAGCTTCCGCTACCTCCAGACGCTCTACAATCTCGGGCCGGCGCCCGAGCCCAATCTCACCATCTGGTATTCGCCGCGGCTTCCGGAGCCTTTCCGGCGCTTCTCGGCGCAGGTTGCGATCGACACCAGCTCGCTCCAGTTCGAGAGCGACGAGCTCATGCGCAACGCGTGGGGGGACGACGGCGCCATCGCCTGCTGCGTCTCGCCGATGCGGCTCGGAAAGCAGATGCAGTTCTTCGGCGCCCGGGCGAACATGGTCAAATGCCTGCTCTACGCGATCAACGGCGGCCGGGACGAGATGTCCGGCAAGCAGATCGGGCCGATCTCGCTTCCGGTGCAGGGCGACGTGCTCGATTTCGACGATGTTCTCGACCGGCTCGAGCGGATGATGGACTGGCTGGCCGGAGTCTATGTCAGCGCGATGAACGCGATCCACTACATGCACGACAAATATTGCTACGAGCGGCTCGAAATGGCGCTTCACGATTATGCGCCGGTCCGGACGATGGCGTTCGGTATTGCCGGAATGTCGGTGGTTGCCGACAGCCTGTCCGCGATCCGCTTCGCGCAGGTGAAGGTGGTCAGGGACGAGACCGGCCTGATCGTCGACTACAGGACGGAAGGCGAATTCCCGGTCTTCGGCAACAACGACAATCGAGTCGATCACCTTGCCGCCTGGATCGTCTCGACCTTCATGGGCAAGCTTCGCAAATATCCAGCCTATCGCAACGCGATCCACACCCAGTCGGTGCTGACGATCACGTCGAACGTCGTCTACGGAAAGGCGACCGGAAACACGCCCGATGGACGGCGCCAGGGCGAGCCCTTCGCGCCCGGAGCCAATCCGATGCATGGCCGCGACAGCCACGGAATCCAGGCCTCCGCGGCCTCGGTGGCAAAGATCCCCTATCGCGACGCCGCCGACGGAATCTCGCTGACCTCGACCCTGGTCCCGAGCGGCCTGGGGCGGGTGAGCAAGGACCGGGTCACCAATCTGACGGCCATCCTCGACACCTTTTTCGGAGCAACCGGCTATCATATGAACGTCAACGTCCTCAACCGCGACACTTTGCTCGAGGCGATGGATCATCCGGAAAAATATCCGAGCCTGACGATCCGGGTGTCTGGCTATGCGGTGAACTTCGTGCGGCTGACCCGCGAGCAGCAGCTGGAGGTGATCAACCGCACCTTCCACGGAGCCTGAGATGGAAGTCGCGCAAGAAACCCGCCAGCCGCCGCTGGAGGCGGCCAGCCCCTTTGAGATGAGGGTCGGCTTGGGCGCGGCGGTATCGGAGCCCGACGTCCGCTCAGCCCTGAAGAGCGGGGAGATGGGCTTCCTTCACTCCTTCACGACCGGGTCGGCGGTGGACGGGCCCGGGATCCGCCTCGTCGCCTGGACGACCGCGTGCATGTTCCGCTGCCAATATTGCCACAACCCCGACACCTGGACCCTGTCGAACGGAATCCCGGTGACGATCGAGCGGGCGACCGAGGAGCTCCGTAAATATGCGCCCGGCCTCAAGGCCATGAAGGGGGGCTTCACGCTGTCGGGCGGAGAGCCGCTCATGCAGTCGCGATTCGCCGTGAGGCTGTTCGCCGCCGCAAAGGCGATGGGAATCCACACCGCGATCGAGACCAACGGCTATTATGGCGACCATCTCTCTGATGCCGAGCTGGCCGACATCGACCTCGTGATCCTCGACATGAAGGCGTTCGATCCCCAGCAGCACAAAAGGGTCACCGGCCTCGACAATGAAAAGGTCCTCGCCTTCTGCCGGCGGCTGGCCGCGCTCGGCCATAATATGTGGCTTCGCTACGTGCTCGTCCCCGACTTGACCGACGATCCCGAGGAGATCCGGCGAGTCGCGGAATTCGCGGCGTCGCTCGGAATCGTCGAACGTGTCGAGGTCCTGCCCTTTCACCAGATGGGCAAGTATAAATGGGAGCGGCTGGGCCTCGATTATCGGCTGGCGAGCACGAGCCCGCCGTCGGCCGCTTCGGTCGCCCAGGCGATCGGGATCTTCCGGAACGCCGGGCTGGAGGCCGATTAGGGGACCTGGCCGGTACCGTCGATCCGAGCCATCAGCCTCGCCAGCTCGGGCGCGTCGAGAAGGCCGTTCATATTGGTGTCGGCCGCCTCGAAGACCGGCGATCCCGAGAGCTGAAGCTCGACCAGGGTCACCTCCTCGTCATGGTTGAGGTCGGCCTTGCCGATCAGCCGGCCCATCAGCGCGATCAGCGGCTGATATCTGAATTCCTGCGGAAAGTCGGCCGTGCTGATCACCCCGTCGCCGTTGCGGTCGAGGGCAAGGAAGCGCGCCTCGCGCCCCTTGACGAACTCCCTCCGGTCGACGCGCCCGTCTCCATTGAGATCGAAGGACAGACGCTGCGCGAAAGCCGCATCGGAGAGCGAGAGGAAAGCGAGAAAACCCATCATGGTCCGGACCCGGGCGCTACCCCGCCGTCGTCGCGGTTCGCCAGTGCCGGCGCGAACGAGAGCTTTGCGGCGATTGAGCTGAATATTCATCACCTTACCTCGGTTCAGCCCCCCTTCCCTCATCGCCCTGTGGGGGCAATTTTCCTATCAGGCTAATCCCCGGATTAAGACCGGGCCGGCCCCGAGAAGGGCCTCCGCCCCGAGCGGCGGCTTGGTTCGACGGGTGCGGGAGCAGACCGAGGACCCGTTGCGCCGGGCCAAAATGCAAAGCGTGGTTCTACATCGACCGGAATTCGGGGGATAATATGGGGGCGGTGACGGGCTGAAACCGGCGCAATGAGAGTCCGGGTTTTTTCCTCCAAAATGAACCTGACTCTCCGAGGAATGGATTTGAGGCTGTGATAAGTTTTCCGAGTCGAGGTTTTGACTCGGAGAGACGTCGATGCCGATGCAGATCGAAATACCACCCACGCTTGCGTCCCTGTTGGCGGCGATCGATTCGATCGCGATACCCGACACCCAAACGGCAATCAGCGAGGCGGACGAGGCGATCGCCGCCTACGACCAGCTGACTCCGGAGCAGCGTGCCGGCTACACCCACGCCATCCGGACCGACATCCAGGCCCTGAAGGGCGGGTTCGACGACGCGCTCAACGACGCGCTTCATGCCTATCCGGGCAATTCGGATGCGGACGTTGCGCTCGAGCTTGCCCATCTGGCGGTCCAGGCCGGCGAGCCGGAGCTCGGCCATCGCTTCCTCCAGGATGCCAAGCAACTCGGGGCGGACGAAAACGACGACGTCCAGGAGCTGGTGGCGGCCACGCCCGCGGCCCTGGCGCCGCTGGAGGTGCAGCTCGCCGCGAGCAACACTGCGCCCACCGCCGAGGAGATGAACCTGATCGGGCTCGAGCGGCTGGCGCAGGAGGATAGCGAAGGAGCGAAGGCCGCATTCGAGAGCGCCGTCGACCTCGATCCGGACAATCCGGAGCATCAGAACAATCTGGCGCTGACCCAGATCCAGGCGGGGCTGATCAGGCAGGGCGCGGAAAGGGCGAAGGGAGCGCTTCAAGCCAAGCCGGACCTTTCACCCGCGAATCTCGCCCTGGCGACCACCGCCCTGAAGCACGCGGTGGCCTGGGCGCAGGGCCAGGTCAGCACCTGACCGTCCCTTTGAACGCGAGCGTCTTGATACAGATCGGGAGGCCAACCCAATGCAGATCATAATCCCACCTTCATTGCGCCTCGGGGGCGACTCGACCGGAACTTGCGGAGCGGTGGCCGGCACGGGCGGAGCCTGCGGCGCGGTCGCGGGCGGCGCCGGTGTCTGCGCCGGTGACGCCGCGGGCGCGGGCGCCTGCGGAGCGCAGGCCGGCGGCGGAACCG
>DATDAS010000096.1:0-2191 GCA_036525315.1 Allosphingosinicella sp. | reverse complement strand
AGCCCTCGCGGCGATCTCGCGATCGCAATGAAGGTCCGATCGACATTGGCGACAAGCTCGGGCTTGTGGTCTGCTCCCATAGAATCGGAGCATTCGAGGTTAGAGTCGTCGGGCGCTTGATTCCCCCGGCTGGGAGGCGAGAAGCCGATGAAGGCCTCGCAGTTCTCGGACGCCCGACGGCAGCCTGGTGGCGGCGTGGACTTCACAAGCCGATCTCGGCGACAGAAGTGTCCGCATGATCCACAGCCAGGTCATCGGGCCAGACGGCCTCCCCGAGGGCCCGGAGTTCGTGTCGGATCCTGTGGCCATCGGCTCGCTCTAAGATCCTCCGGGCTGACGAGCAGTTCGATGGTACGGGCGACGCCCGGGCGGCGGCTGATGAGGCCGGCGCGTTCGAGGGTTAGGATCATCTGGTGGACGGTTGGCGGGGTAACGCCGAAGTGCCGCTGGATGTCGGCTTCGGCCGGCGGGCGACGAAAGATGCGTCCATAGGCATAGATGAAGGCCAGATACTGACCCTGCTTCTCGGTGAAGGTTGGAGCCGCCCCAGCCACGCGCCAAATAATTGATTCATCGGTCGATTCGTCTCGGCGCCTCGAATCACGAGGAGGCCCCGATGAACCTACGCTACCACGTCGAGCTTACCGAAGAGGAGCGCAGCGACCTTCACCGGATGCTCGCCGGCGGCAAGCATCCGGCCCGCAGGCTCAAGCGGGCGCAGATCCTCATCGCCGCCGACGCCGGGCTCGGCGACGAAGCGATTGAGGCCGGCGTGGGGGTCGGCGGATCGACCGTCTACCGGATCAAGCGGCGCTTCGTCGAAGACGGACTGGAGGCCGCCCTTTGCGAGTCGCCGCGGCCGGGGGCCGAACGCAAGCTCAGCGGCAAGGAAGAGGCGCTTCTGATCGCCACCGCCTGTTCGAAGCCGCCCGCCGGCCGCGCCCGCTGGACGCTCGAACTGCTCGCCGGCGAGATGATCAGTCTCACCGGGCACGACAGCTTGTCGCGCGAGACGGTGCGGCGGCGGCTCGCCGAGAACGACCTCAAGCCTTGGCAGAGGAAGATGTGGTGCATTCCCAGGCTCGACGCCGACTATGTCGCCCGCATGGAAGACGTGCTCGACCTCTATGCCGAGCCTCCCGATCCCAAGCGTCCGGTGGTCTGCTTCGACGAAAGCCCGACCCAGATCATCGCCGAGGCGCGCCAGCCGATCCCGCCGGAGCCCGGCCGGCCCCAGCGCTTCGACTACGAATATCGCCGCAACGGCACCGCCAATCTCTTCGTCGCTCTCGACGCCCATCGCCCCTGGCGCAACGTCAAGGTCACCGAGCGCCGCACCGCCCATGACTTCGCCCTCGCCATGCGCGAGCTATGTGATCGCCACTTCCCGGATGCCGAACGCATCCGCGTCGTTCTCGACAATCTCTCGACCCATACCGCCGCCGCATTCTATGCCGCCTTCCCGGCGCCCGAAGCCCGACGCCTGCTTCGGCGCATTGAGTTCCATTACACGCCAAAGCACGCCAGTTGGCTCAACATGGTCGAGATCGAAATCGGCGTCCTCAAGCAGCAGTGCCTCGACCGCCGCATCGACAATCACCAACGCCTCGTCGCCGAACTCGCCGCATGGCAGGACCAGCGAAACCAAAGCGGTGCCCGCATCAACTGGATGTTCTCGACCGAAAAGGCCCGCGCCAAAATGGCAAACGCCTATCCAGAACCGACACTCAAAGAGTCATAATCTCTGTGCCGAGGAACTAGTGTCGCCGTGGATGATCTCGCCGGCCTGGCCGGACTCCTGCGCGACGTCCGGCCGAAGGTGGTGATCAACTGCATCGGGGTGGTGAAGCAGGCGACGGCGAGCCGCGATCCGCTCCTGACGCTTCCGGTCAATGCGCTGTTCCCGCATCAGCTTCAGCGCCTCTGCGATCTCGGTGGCATCCGCCTCGTGCATATCAGCACCGACTGTGTGTTCAGCGGCCGCGCCGGCAATTACCGCGAGAGCGATATCCCCGACGCCGAAGACCTCTATGGCCGCTCGAAGCTTCTCGGCGAGGTCGACGTGCCGAACGCGACAACCCTCAGGACGTCCATCGTCGGCCCCGAGCCCTCGGGCGCCCAGGGATTCGGGCTGCTCGAGTGGTTCCTCAGGCAGCCGGGTCCCGTGAAGGGCTACGCCAGGGCTGTCCTT
>DATDAS010000095.1:0-21966 GCA_036525315.1 Allosphingosinicella sp. | reverse complement strand
ATCGTTCCCTCCTCGCTCCTAACCATGACCGCCTCTCCGCCACGTCATGGCCGTTGCCGGTAATGGGTCCGGACCCTGACGCTCAGAGCGCCGCGCTGATCGCCCGAGCCGCACTGATCGTCGCGACCGTCGCGCTGGCCGTCGCGATCCTGGCATTGTTCCTTCCGATCCGGGGAGAATGAAGATGCGGTGGATCCTGCTTGCCCTTCCCGCTTTGCTCGCGGCGTGCGGAGAGCCGGTCGAGCGGGACAATAGCGCCGCCCCGGTCGCGGCGCCTCCGCCGATGCCGGGCACGGGCGAAGGGGATTCCAATGCCGCCGGAAACGCGATCGCTCCCGATCCGCGGCCCGTCATCGCCGGAGCGATCCCGGAAGCGTTCCGGGGCACGTACGACCAGAACGAGGAGAATTGCGCGCGTCCGAGCGAGTATCGGCTGACCGTCGACGCCGGCGAGCTTCGCTTCCACGAGAGCATCGGCAAGGTTCGGAGCGTGAAGGTGATGGAGGCGGGGCGGATCGAAGTGCTCGCCGACTATCAGGGCGAGGGCGAGACCTGGCAGAACGTCCGGACGCTCGAGCTCGACGGCAAGAGGCTGACGATCAGCGGCGAAGGCACGAAGATCGACCGGCTGCGCTGCCCCGACGAGGCGAAGGCGGGGGTGGCCGGGCTAGTCCTTGGTTCACGCGGAGACGCGGAGACGCGGAGGAATTAGGTTTCGCGCAGAGACGCAAAGGGCCGCAGAGGCGCAGAGAGGCCGCAACTTGAACCGTCATTCCAGCGAAAGCTGGAATCTCACTGTTCTTCCTGAAGGCCGACTCAAAAGAATTGAGATTCCAGCTTGCGCTGGAATGACGAACAGCTTCTGCCGAGCCCTCAGGAGGAGGGCGGCGGGGCGGTTCGCGTCCTGGGCGCCATCAGGCGGCAATAGACCAGCACGACGATTCCGATGAGGGCGGGGATTATCGCGGCCTGGAAGATCTCGCGGCGGTCGTAATCCTGCCCGAGAAAGCCGATCAGGACGATGCCGGCCGCGAAGGCGAGCAGGATCCAGCCGAGAAGCTCGTCGGCCCAGGGCTGGCGCTGCTCGAGCCTGGCGGCGAGCAGCGGAACGCTTGCGGGATCGCTTCGAATGGCCTCGCGGATGGTTCGGTTGAGAATCGCGGTGGCGATGAGGCGGGTGATGAGGCTGAGTGCGACGACGATCATCGCGAAGGCGCCGAGCGGCACGAAGATTTCGAGGGCCATGTCTGCTCTCCTCCCGGCGGCTGTCGAGGCCGCTCTGTGAGGGCATCATGCCTTGGCCCGGGCGGCCGATCCAGCCCCTGCCCGGGGATCAGCGCTGCGCGGGCGCGCGCGGCGGAAGGGGCGTCGGCCGCGCCGCCAGCCAGAGCTGAAGGCGGCGCATCCACAGATGGTAGAGCGAGGAGGCCATGGCCGCCTCAGGCGCCTTCGGGCGCGATGAAGCCGGCGGCGAGATAGAGAAGGATGGTGAGCGGGCCGGCGACGAACAGGCTGATCACGACCCCGAGCCGAAGGATGGTGACGTCGACATCGGTCAGCCTGGAAAGGCCGGCGCAGACGCCCATCAGCTTGCCGTTGGGGCGATCGAGAAGGAATCTGTTGGTCATGTCCATATGTCCGAAAGAGGATAGAAGGGGTGGCCGGGGCCGGCCGATCAGATGAACTGAGCGACCGGGCCCACGGCGGCGGAGATCGAGATGCTGGCGGCGAAGAGGGCGCCGACGATCGAAAGAGCGATCTGCTGCATGCTGGTCAGATTGAAGGTCATTGTGTGTCTCCCTTGACGTCCGACGGACCATTCCGCCGGTTGCAGGGAGATTTGCATGCGCCGTGCCAAGTGGAGAAAATGGCGGAAATCCGCCACTTCTTGCCGGGCAGATGAATTTCGGGTGAACGGTCGCCCCGAAGACTTGGCGGAATTTCCCATTTTTCAGGATCGGGCCTGACCGCTTGCGGACGCCCCCTGTCCGCTTCCGGACAGGCGTCGGGCGACCGGACGGAAGGACGGCTATTCCTCAGGCTTCGAAGCGGTCCAGCCCGCCGTGCCGATCCACTCCAGCCCCGGCATGCCCGGGAAGAAGCAATAGGCGCTGGCGCGGGTGTGGACGAAGCCGTCCATGCCCTTAAAGGTGAAGGCGTCGCGCGGCCCGCCGCCCAGGGTCTCGGTGAAGTGGGCGCCGTTCGCGGGATTGGTCCCCATCACCGGATCGGCGATGTCCGGCATCCCGTCGAAGCCGGCGCGATTGTTCACCCAGCTCGCCTGGACGAACTCGAACTGGTCGACGAAGCTCGATCCCATGAAGAAGCCCATCAGGCCCCGCTCGCCGCTGTCGCGGTCGTTCTCGTCATAGGGGATCTGATAGGCCGCGGCGCGGCGCATGATCCGGTGATAGACCGAAGGCGTGTCCGCGAAGGGCGATCCCCGCATGTTGCCGCGGCGGATGTGAGAGCCCATCGGGCAATGACTGCCGGCATCGGGATTGACGGTCGGATCGGAGTCGGGCTCGCCGTTCGGGAGGACGTAGAGGAAGTCGTTGAGCTCGTTGTCGAGAAGGATCGGAGGCTTCCTGTCGCCCTGGACCGGGAAGATGGAGAGGGGCGTTCCGTTCGGCCAGCGACCGCACATCAGCGCCTTGACCGCGTCGCGGCGAAGGTCCGCGTCCGTGATCTTGCTGTAGGCGATGAAGGCGGGATCGTCGGCGAGCCGCGCGACCTGATCATCGAAAGCCTCGCATTCCTGAAGCAGGATCCGGAAGGCGCCGAAGCAACCATGGAGGCCGAGCGGCTGGGGCGACGGCAGAGGCGGCCCGGCATAGGGACCCGAGGTCCCCGTGCCGAGCATGAAGGCGCTCGGATCGGTGCATTCCTGGCCGCCGTCCGGATCCTTCGGATATTCGATTCCGTCGATATGCGGCTGGGCGATCCCGTCCTTGTAGCCGAAATAGACGTTGCGGTCGTCGAGCGCCTGGGATTCGAAGGTGCGGGACTCGCCGGGATCGTCGAAGCCCTCGAGCATGGCGGGCCTGAGAAGCGCCACGTCGTCGTCCAGAAGCGTCCTGCTCGTGCCGTAGAGGATGAGCATGACGTGGAACTCGCGGTCCTCGAGGCGCCAGTGGTTCCAATCGCTCTGGCCGACGTCGCCGACATAAGCGGACCGGGCCTTGGCGCCGTTGCGGAAAGCCTGGTCGAAGCTGGCGAGGCTGGCCTCGGGAACTCCGAGCACCTCGAGGCCCGGCCAGGTGAAAGCGAGATTGAGGCAATGGTTCGGGCCCGGCGCCACCCATTGCTGGGCGGTCGTCACCCGCGGCCATTCCTGCTCGCCCTGGACGAGATTCAGGATGAAGCCGCGCGCTTTCTCCGCATTCTTCACCGTCAGGGCCAGATAGCGGGTGAACCGGAAATCGTAGCCGCGGATCACCAGCCCCTGGGTGGCGGCCGGGTCAATCGCGACGGGGAGCGCCGCGTCGGCGCCCGCCGCCAGAGCGAGGCGGCGAGGCGCGGGGCGGGCGGTTGGCGGAGCGGATGCGTAACGCGGCGCGCGCGGTTTCAACCGCCCATCCCCCTCCAGATGGCGAGCGTCGAATAATCGTAATTCTGCTTGAAGGTCGGGATCTTGCCGCCCTGGGCGAGATCGTGAGCGAGGATGAAGGCCGCGAACTCGTCGAGGTGGGAGAGGACGGGCACCATGTGCTCCATTCCGACGATCTTCGACAGGATGATATCGAACAATTGCGGCGCGCCGCGGGCGATATCCTTCACATATTTGTCGAAATCCTCGTCATAGACGGTGTTGAGAAGCATCGCCTTGGTGCCGGCCGGCTGATCGACCTGGTCCGGCATCGAGATCGCCCACAGATAATGGAGGATGTTCGGAAGCGGATGCTCGCCGGCGCCCGAGGTCAGTGCCTGGACCAGGCCCTGGCCGGCCTCCTGGGCAGCGTCATCATCGGCGGCGTGGACGTTGAAGAAGAATGAGAGCGGCTGGGCCATCTGGGCTTCCTTTCCTGGAAAGCCCGGGGACTGACAGACCTAACATGGATTAGATATGCCAACTTTAACCGTAATGGAGGCAGTGGGCCGGCCGCCGGAGAGGACGATCCGGGCGCCCACCCGGATGCCGGTCACGGTCGCGCTTTGAAACATTACAACCGAAATGGGCCTAGTTCCGGTTTCAGCGGTCCATCAGTCCTTTTAGCCATGGAGCACGAAGCGGGGACTGAGGCGATCAGGCCATCAATGTCCCGGCCCGTCAGCCGGAGGAAATATGACCCGTACGCTCAGCAGAACCGCCCAGGCCCCGCGCGACCCGTCTAAGAAGCCGACCGACGCCGCGGCGCTTCGAGCGATCGCCCAGGCGGCGGTCGACGTCGAGCTGTTCACGATCCCGCTCTACATGGCCAGCCTCTATTCGATCGAGGGCATGCACGCGATCACCGGGCAGGCGAACGATTTCTACAAGGGACGGCTGTGGCCCGGCGCCAAATCCTCGGCCGACCCGCAAAGCGAGAAAAATCCGGCCAACGCGCAGGCGTTCAACATCGTCTTCTCGGTGTTCATCCAGGAGATGCTCCATCTCCAGATGGCTGCGAACATGGCGACGGTGATCGGAGTCGCGCCCGATTTCACGAGCAAGGCGCTCCAGGACGGGAATCACGGCTGGACCTGCTACGGCCCGACCAAGACGGTGATCCCCAACATCATCGACCTCAGGGACACGAAGCACGAGAATGTCGCCGTCGACATCGGCCCGCTCGACCAGGCGCGTGTCGACCTGTTCCTCGCCATCGAGCAGCCCGAGGACGACGCGAAAGCGGCGATCAAGAAGGAGAAGGAGGACGATTATTTCCCCGAGGCGCCCTTTAAGACCTGGGCCGAGGGCGATCCGCTGCCGATGTTCGGGACGATCGGCTGGATGTACCAATGCTATTACGATTATCTGAGCCTCGAATATGACGACGGCTCGAAGCTGTGGGACGAGGTCTTCGTCCAGGGCGCTGTCCAGAACGATCTGTTCAACTTCTTCTCCTCGCCCGGCCATCCGATGCGCGAGTTCATGGGCTTCGAGACGACGATCGCGACCACCGAGCGCGGGATCGCGTTCGAGCAGATGGTCGGGATGATGGACGCGATCACCGACCAGGGCGAAGGCAGCGAGATCAAGCGGCGGCCGCAGCTGCTCCAGGCGGTGAAGCCGAAATATTGCCCGAGCGACGACGCCCTCAAATCCGATTATCCGAGCTATGACGACGCAGGCGACCAGGTCCCGTCCGCCGACGCCGTCGCCCGCTTCGACAATGATTCGAAGGACCATTACGAGCGCTTCCAGGAGGTCCGGGACCTGCTCGGCCAGATCACGACCTGGGCCACGGCCGGAAGGGCCGGCAAATGGACCGCGGCCGACCTTCAGACCGACGATTATGACGGCAGCAACCCGTACGGCCTGCCGACTCCCGAGGAGATCGCCGACGCTCTGAACGCTTTGGCGGACGATCCGGACAGCCACACATTGCTGAGCCAGGCGGCGACCGGAGCGATCGCCGGAGTGACCACGGTCCTCAACGATTATTGGGCGAAGAGCGGAGGACAATTCCCGTTCCCGTCCATGGTCGGATCGGGCGACCGCATGTCGATCGCCTGGGCGGTGCTCGGAAAGACTCCCGATCTGTCGCTGGGCCTGGCGCCGATGAGCAAGACCAAGCTCTACCATGCCTGCCAGTCGCTCGACTTCTCGGCGAGCGGCGACAATCAATGCGCCGCGGTCGAGGTGTTCCACAGCTGCCGTGGATCGAACGGCTGCCGGGCGCAGGGCGGCTGCGGATTCGTCCAGGCGACGACCGGCGGCGGCAGCTGCGGCGGCAGCAGCGGCGGCGGCGGTGGCGGTGGCGGCGGCTCCTGCGGGGGTGGCGGCGGCTGCGGCACCGCGGTCAGCATGCGAAGCTTCGGCGGCCTGTGCGGCGGACCGCCCCCGCCGCCCAACGCGAAGCTCTATTCGGCGCCGAGCGACAATAAATGCGGGACATTGGGCGGCTGCGCGGTGCCGATCTCGGCCTCGCAAATCTTCCCGACGACGGGGACCATGCAGCTCTACGATTTCATCGCCGGATCGCCCGGCAAATGGCAATCGGACCCGTTCGCGACGATGGACTATAAGAAAGGGGAGAAGGTCCACGACGTTGCCTATCGCGCCTATGTCGAGGTGATGACGAAGCGCGGCCAGACCGTGCCGCCCGATCCGCCGAAGGCCGACACGCTCCGAATCGCCTTCCCGCCATCGACCTAAGGGTAAAGGGTCCAAACTCGGTTAGGGCACGGTCGTGATGGCATCAAAGCGGGATGAGCCGGCAGGAGCAGCCGCGAAGGCGTGGCGGCACCACGTCGAGCGGCTGCACAGCTTGTCCAGAGCGACGCCGCAGGCGGCGTCGAAGGGCCCCGGATCGCCCGCTCTGATGCCACCCCGGAGGGGCAAGGGGATATTTGGCCCGATGGACTGCGTCGCTCGCTTGCCCGATAGTCCCGCTATCGGGCTGCACTCGCTCCTTGCCACGAGCCAAATCTCCCCTTGTCACGGCCGCGCCCTAACCGAGTTTGGACCCTAAATGGCGAGAAGCGATCCCGTTCCGAGGCCCCAGCTGGGCCTGCCCGACCTCGGCTACGGGGTCGGGCTGAGGGACCCGCATTTCGACCATCTGATGCGCACGCCTCCGGCCGACTGGGGAGTCGACTGGTTCGAGATCGTCAGCGAGAATTTCATCGGCAATCGCGGCTATGCCGCTGTCGTACTGGAAACGATCGCGGCGCACCGGCCGGTGGTGATGCACGGGGTCTCGCTGTCGATCGGCGGCACCGACCCGCTCGACTCCGACTATCTCGATTCGATCGCCGGGCTCGCCGAGCGGGTGAAGCCCGAATGGATCTCCGATCATCTGTGCTGGACAGGGGTCGCCGGGCTCAACAGCCACGATCTGCTTCCGATGCCGCTCACCGAGGCGAGCCTCGCCCATGTCGCGGACCGGGTGCGGCAGGTGCAGGACCGGCTCGGCCGGCCGCTCGTCCTGGAGAATCCGAGCTCCTATTTCGAATATCGAAGCTCGCAGATGCCGGAATGGGAATATCTGGCGCGGCTCGCCGAGGCGACGGGCTGCGGGCTGCTGCTCGACGTCAACAACGTCCATGTCAGCGCCTTCAACCACGGCTTCGATCCGGTCGCCTATGTCGAGGCGATCCCGGCGGAGGCGATCGTCCAGGTCCATCTCGCCGGGCCGAGCGACCGGGGCACGCACATGGTCGACACGCACGATTCCCCGGTGCCCGACGCGGTTTGGCCGCTTTACGCTCTGGTTCAGGAGCGGACCGGCGGGGTTTCGACCTTGCTCGAATGGGATTCGAACATCCCGCCGTTCGAAGATCTGCTCGCCGAGCTTGCGAAGGCCCGGTCGGTGAAGGCGGGGCGGGGGGAAATCGTCCATGGCTGAGCCCGGCCTCGCCGAGCTGCAACTCTGGACCCACAAGGCGATCCTGAGGGGCGGTGCGAATCCCGACACTGCCGAAGCGCTCATCCGGGAGAGCGGCGCGCTTCGTCCCGAGGCAAGGCTCGCAATCTATGCAGAGGGCTACAAGGCGCGGCTGATCGAGTCGCTGGGCGGCGAATTTCCGGCTCTGAAATGTCTGGTGGGAGAGAGTGTCTTCGCACTGTTCGCGACCGGCTATATCGCGGCCCGGCCGCCCGGCCATTTCAGCCTCTACGCGCTCGGTGCGGGATTCGCCGACCATCTCGAAGCGACGAAGCCGCCGGGCGAGGAAACGGCGCTTCCGGCTCAGCTGGCGAGGCTCGAGCGGGCGCGCGCCGAGGTCCAGCGCGCGGAAGGGCTCGAGCGGCTCGGCGACGGCGTGATCGCGGCCGGCTCGGCGCTGACGCCCGGTTTGCGCCTTCGGGTCCCGGACAGCGTGAGGCTGCTGCGGCTCGGTTTCGATTTCAGGCCCCTGATCGCGGCCGCCGACGCGGGCGATCCGCCGGTCGTGCCGGAGCGGCGCGAAGCGTGGCTCGCCGTGGCGCGAATGGGGTACCGGGTCGCGCTCCACGCGCTCGAGCCCTGGCGCTTCGCCTGGCTCGAGGCGCTCGGACCGGACGGAGCCGCCGCGGAGGTCGCCGCCGCGGCCGCCGCCCGCGCTACCGACCGCGAGGTTGGGGCGACTCTGGCCGACCTCGCCTTGTGGCAACCGGCGGCGGCGCGGCTGGGGCTCGTCGCAACCGCCTGAAAAACTGGTTTACCGCGCCTTCACCATCAATCTTGGGAACGGGGACACAAACGGGGCGTATAGTTGGGTCCATCAGACACGGGGAATTTTCATGTCGCGCCTCTCCTATCGCCTTGCCAAGGCCGTTTCCGACGGACGGGAGGCGCGCGGACGGCCGGTGTCGCGCGAGGAGGTGCTGTCGCGGCTCCTGGTGAAGAGGGCGGTGGCCCACCGCGCCGGGCTTCGCGATCTCGAGGCGGCGCTTCGCGGCCAGATCGCCTGGGCGCTTCCGGTGCGCAAGGGCGCGGAAGCCGAAGAAGGCTCGGAAACTTCCTCCTGAGTTGTTAATGGCCCGCGCATGCGCAGGCTCTCCACCATCGGCTATGAAGGCAAGACGCTCGACGAGTTTCTCGGCGAGCTGAAGGATGCCGGAGTCGAGATCGTCATCGACGTCCGCGCCGTCGCCGCCTCGCGGCGGCCGGGCTTCTCCAAGACCGCACTCTCCGGCGCGCTTCGCGAGCAGGGCATCGACTATCTTCACCTCCGCCCGCTCGGAACGCCCGCGGACGGGCGCCAGGCGGCGCGGGCCGGCCGCATCGCCGACATGAATCGAATCTATGCCAGGCAGCTCGACACGCCGGAGGCCGGGCTTGCGCTCGAGCAGGCGCTCGAAGCCGCCGGCGAGCGGCACGCGGCTTTGCTCTGCTACGAGAAAGAAGCCTGCGACTGCCACCGGACCATGCTGGCCGGTCGGATGGTCGAGCGGGCCGGGTTCGAGGTGGTGGATATCTAGAGAAACAGGGCTCACGTCGAAGTCTCGAGACACGGTTCGAGCGGCCCAGGCTGCTATTTCACGCGAAGAACGCGAAGGGCGCGAAGGCGCGAAGACGAGAGGAGCGCATGTCTTCGCGCCTTCGCGTCCTTCGCGTGAACCGATTGAGCCAAGTCAGTCGCACCGTGGGGCCAAGGATAATTGAGATTCCAGCTTGCGCTGGAATGACGATCAGGGCGGGTGCCCTCAGCGCTCGCGCTGTTCGAGGTAGAGATAGGTCGGATCGAACTCGGCGACTTTGGTGAGCCGGTCCCAGTCGTGGATGACGACCTCGCCGCTCCGGAAGGTCATCAGGCCGTCGTCGCGGAGCTTCTTGAGCATCCGGTTGACGTGGATCGAGGTGAGGCCGGTGCAGTCGGCAAGCTCGGCCTGGGTCAGATCGAGGCTGTAGCCGGCGCGGGTGGCCCGCCCGATCAGCTCCATCCTGACCTCGAGCTCGCACATCAAATGCGCGAGGCGGGAGAGGGCCGAGCGGCGGCCCATCGACAATATCGCTTCGCGGTGGATGGCGGCGTCGAGCAAGGTCGAGAACCACAGCATCCGGGTGAGATGCGGCTGCTCCTCGGTGACCTTCTTCATTGCCGAGTGCGGTACGAACGCCAGCCGGACGGGAGTCATCGAAGCGACATTGTGCTCGAGCTGCTTGAGAAGGAAGGAATGGAGATCGAGGAAGTCGCCGCCGACGTGGAGCTCCATGATCTGGCGCTGCCCGTCGGCGAGATCGCTGTAGCGGCAGACGATCCCCTCGATCAGCAAGGTGCATTGATGGACGTCGACCCCGGCCGGGACGATGGTCTTGCCGGGGGGAAGCTCCCTTATCTCGGAGATCGAATCGCCGAGGATCTTCTCCTCCTCGGGAGTGATCCTGTCCCGGGCCCTCAGCTTCATCAGCAAGGGCGCGAGGGCGGCTTCCCGGTCTGAGGCGGAAACGGTCATGATGTCGCTTGATCAGCTCCCGACGATGGTGCCGCCATTGGGATGGAGCACCTGGCCCGACATATAGGAGGAATCGGCGCAGGCAAGGAACAGGAAGCTGGGCGCCACCTCGCGCGGCTGGCCGGGGCGGCCCATCGGAACGTCCTTGCCGAAATCCCTGATCTTCTCGGGGGGCTGGCCGCCGAAGGGATTGAGCGGAGTCCAGATCGGCCCCGGAGCGACCGCATTCACCCTGATCCCGTCGCCGACGAGATTCTCGGAGAGCGAGCGCGTGAAGGCCGTGATGGCTCCCTTGGTCGAGCTGTAGTCGAGCAAAAGCTTCGAGCCCTGGTACATGGTGACCGAGGTGCAGTTGACGATCGCGCTGCCCTTCTTGAGGTGCGGCCGCGCCGCCTGGGTCATGAAGAACATCCCGAAGATGTTGGTCTGGAAGGTGCGCTTCAGCTGCTCCTCGCTGATCTCCCTGATGTCCTCGTCCCAATGCTGCTCGCCGGCATTGTTGACGAGGATGTCGAGGCCGCCCAGCGTCTCGACGGTCTCGGCGACGGCGCGCTCGCAGAAGCTCTTGTCGCCGATGTCGCCGGCGATCGCGACGGCCTTGCGCCCTTCCTTCTCGACGATCCGCTTCGTCTCGGCGGCGTCGTCATGCTCGCAGAGATAGAGGATGGCGACGTCGGCGCCCTCGCGCGCGAACAAAGCCGCGACGGCGCGGCCGATTCCGCTGTCGGCGCCGGTGATCAAAGCGACCTTGTCCTTCAGCCGGCCGGAGCCGGGATAGACCGGCTCCCAGTCGGGCTTGGGCTCGAGCTCGCTCTCATGGCCGGGCTGGGCGTCCTCGCGGACCATCTCGATCGTCCCGGTCTCGCTCATCATTCCACTCCGCCCAATGCCGCTCCCTCCACATCGGCGGTATCGGCACCGCTGTCGGGCTGGCCGCCTTCCACGCTCGACCGGATGTCGGGAGTCTCGGCCGAGCTCTGCTCCACTCCTTCCGTTCCGGAATCGCCGCGGCTGGTGGTCGGATCGCGGGCGTCGGGCCCTCGTGGGCTGTCTCCCATCCTCTTTCTCCTATTCCTTGGCGGCGACTCCTGCGCCTTCGTCGGCAAATGCCTCGATCGCGCTCTCGTCCTGCTCGTCCTGCTCGGGCGGCCGCTCGGCGGCGGTCTTCTCGCCGTCGCGGCCCGGCTTCAGGGCATTTCGGCTGCCGTCGGCGAGATCGTCCTCGGACATCTGGTTGTTCTGGTTCTGCGTGAACTGCATCGAGTCCTTGTTGTGATGGCTTTTGGCCATGAGGCGCGCTCCCGAAATGACTGTGCTTTCGCCACTCAACCAATGCGTTGGGACGCCGGTTCCGTGATGGGGAACGGGGAAGCATTCACCGAATTCCGCGACCGCAATTACGGACCGATGATCACGGTGACGATCAGCGGGTAGTTCCAGGCAGGCGAGTCAATCGGGCGTCCTCGATCGGCAGGCCTTGCAACTGCAGCAGGTCCAAAGCACCGCCGGAGCGCGTCGGCGGGTTCCGTCATCGCCGCGCGCGGGGCCGAGCGCCGCTTGGCCTTCAGGAGCCCAGCCTGCAAGAAGCTGATTTCGCTGTGAATCCAAAAACGTGACTAGCTGTTCCCGGACGGAAATGCCCGTGATTATTCCCTATACTTGCCGTTGTTAGTTTCTTTTTACGACTGACCTTGAAAGGATCTTACCCTCATCACAACATGCAGTTGCCTAGCTAGAAATTTTAGCATAGATTTCATTTTGGCCAGCAAGCTCCAAATGGTGACGGAGTATCGGATATGAGCCTCGACATTCCATCGGACTTCTCGTTTACGATAGGTCTGGGTCTGGACATCAGCGGTATTCCGACAAATTACGGAATTGGGATAACGACACTTCCAAAGATCAACATGGGATTCGACCCCATAGAGATCAAGCCCATCGACCTTTCGTTCCGGATCAAGGAAATCCCGTCGGTCCGGGTGCATCTGCCGATGGATTACAAGGTATGCCTCGCGCTGTTCGGCGCCGAGCTCGCCAGCATCCGTCTTTGCGGCCAAGGCCAGGTCATCACCGAGCCCTATGTCGCCAATCCTTGCGAATGCCGGAGCGGGCGGGCTGGCATCGTCGCGGTCGCGCGCGACAATGTCGAAGCGGCCCTTCCGGGCGGATAGGGAGGCGAAATGGCAAAGCGACCGGCCGCCGCCGCTCCGCCAATGCGCTTCCGCGGCGTGCCGCAATGGCTGTCCTTGTCCAATTCGGCGCTCGCGGGCCACGAATGCGGCGAGATCGTGCTGCCCGACGCTTTGACGGCCCATTGCGGCGCGACGCTGTCGCTGCCGGTCCGCAACAGCTGCGCGGACGGCGCATCGCTTCGGCTGCGCCTCGCTCCAACCGCGCCGGCCGGCCGGCATCTGGCCGAGCTTCGGCTTTCCGGCAAATCGTTTCCGGTCGAGCTCGACATCGCGCCCCGGCCGAGCCTTCGCGCCTTTCCGTCCAGCGCTCATTTCGCCGGCAAGCCCGGCGACAATCCGGCCATCGAGATGAGCCTCGCCAACAGGGGAAATGTCGCGATCGAGCTGCCGGCGCGGGCCGCCACGGGGATATTCGACGACATCGGGCTGGAAACCGCTTTCGCCGAAACCTACCGCGAGAAGAGCGACGATCCAGCGCACTTGCTTGGTTCCTGGCTGCGCGCATTGCGCGGCGGCTATGGCGGCCTGCTCAAGCTTCGAATAGGCGCCGGCGCCGGCAACCTGGAGCCGGGCGAGGAGCGGTCGTTCGAGATCAGCGCCCACCTGCCCGAATGCCTCAAGCCGGGGCATTCCTATCACGGCGTCTGGAAGCTCGGTCCGCTTCACTATCGGATCACGGTGGCGGTTCAGAGGTAAGGGAAAAATATGACCATCTCTCCCTGCAAGCCCGACAAATGCGACGACGGTAAGATCGACGACCTGTTCAAGGACGTGATCTCCGCCCAGCTCGCCTTCGGCAAGGAATTGCTGACCCTGGCGGGAGCCGGCGCCCGGGCCGCACTCGACGGAATGGGCGGGATGAAGATGCCCCGCTTCGCCTCCTGCTGCGACGCCCCCGAGGCCTGCTGGATGCCCAAGGCCCTCGGCGAGGTCCATTGCCGGCTGAAGCCGGGCGGCACCGGCCTGGTCAAGCTGATCGTCACCAACAATGATTTCCGGGCCCACAATGTGACGGCCCAAAGCGCCGGCCAGGATGCCGGACTGGTCGCTTTCACGCCCTCCCTGATCGCGCTGGGGCCGAAGGAGCGAACGACGATCCTGGCCAAGCTGTCGGCGCCCCAAAAGGCCGGCACCTATGAAGCCGTGCTTTGGGTGACGGTGTGCAGCGACCATTATCTGCGCTGGACGATCGAGGTCGGCGAGAGGGATGACGCCTGCTGCTACGAAGTGACCGTGGACGACACCCCCGATTACGCCGTCCATTGGTACGATCATTTCTATTGCCCGAAGCCCTGCATGGGCATCCACGGTCAGCGCGGCTGAGCGAGGATGGTCAAGGAGCGAATCATCGAGGCGATCAAGGGCGCGACCGAGGTGAATCTCCGTTACTCGGCGATCACGCTCAAGCTGGCCCGGGAATATATCAAGGAGCTGGACGGCCTCGTTCGCGACAAGGTGGCCGGGATCGAGGCGGACCGGCCCAATGGCGCCGCGGCCGGGGCCGCGCCCGAACGGCGTCCTCCGATCCTGCTCGTTGGACAGGCCGGCACGGAAGCGACCGGCGCATTCCTTCTCAGCAACACGGCTGAAGCGAAGCTTGACGTCACCCTCGTCATACAAGGCGATATCAGTTCGGCGCAGGCCGAACTGGTACCAGCCTCGTTCGCCATCGCTCCCGGCGACAGCGCTGTCGTGCAGCTGAAGGTGACGATCACCGAGGCGTTGGAAATGGGGCGCGATTATGCCGGCGCTGTGGTGGCTCCGGGCCTGTCGGCTCCGCCGATCGAGTTTGTCGTGCGCCGCCTTTCCGGCGACCCGCCGTCAAAACCCGCTTCGAAGGCAAGAGCGCCGCGCAGCCGCCCCGCCCGGTAACAGACTTTGGGCGGCGGCGAACGAGAGCCGGCGGGCGGGGGCTTCTCGCGGCGGCTGCTCGAATTCCTCGCCGCCGAGCGGACCGGTGGAGCCGCCAGAAAGGATTCGGAGACCAGCGCGGTCGCGAGGCCACTGCTCTTCCTGATCGATACCGCGACCCAGCAGCTCGGCAATCTGCGCGCGATGATCGTCGAGGAGAAGGCGGAGGCGGAGGCGGAGGCGGAGGCGGAGTCCGAAGCCGAAGCCGATGCCTATCGCGACGGCAAGGGGCTGATCGCCACGATCAGGCTCCTGATTGCGCAAATCCTTCAGGCGCCCGAAAGCGTCGCGAAACATTATGCGGACTTTGCCCGAGAAGCCCTTCGCGTCCTCGAAGGTGAGTCAGACATCGCTCCGCCGCCGCGCGATTTCCGCTTCAAGGACAGATTATGGTCGGAGAGCTCCTTCTTCCGGATCCTCCTGCAGCTCTATCTCGCCTTGGACCAGGCGGCTCAGTCCTGGCTCGATGAACAGCCGATCCAGCCGATCGACAAAAGGCGCATCCGTTTCATCCTTGAGCAGCTGATCGCGGCCGTCGCCCCCTCGAATCTGCCGCTCAACCCGGCGGCTTTGCGCCGCGCCGACGCCACAGAAGGCGGCAGCGTCGTCGACGGAGTCCACAACCTGCTCGACGACTTGCTGCACAACCGCGCGATGCCGCGTCAGATCAAGCCGAACGCCTATGTCATCGGCAGGGATTTGGCGCTGACTCCCGGCGCGGTCATCTATCGCAACGATCTGCTCGAGCTGATCCAGTATGCCCCGCAGACGGACATGGTCCGCAGCCAGCCGGTCTTGTTGATCCCCCCGCAAATCAACAAATTCTACTTCTTCGACCTTCGGCCGCAAAACAGCCTGATCGCCCATGCATTGCAGAGCGGGATCCAGTTTTTCACCTTGAGCTGGCGTAACCCGACCGCAGAGCACGCCCACTGGGGCCTCGACACCTATGTCGCTGCGACAATCAAGGCGATGGACGTCATATCCGCAGTCACAGACAGCCGGACGGTCGGACTCGTCAGCGCATGCGCCGGGGGACTGACGGCGATGGCGACGATGGGCTGCCTGGCGGCGCGCGGAGACCGCCGCGTTGCCAATCACACCTTGCTGGTCACCTGCCTGCTTCCGAACCAGGGCTCGAAGCTCGAGCTTTTCGCCACGCCGGACCTGCTCGCCTTGGCTTGCCGCCACGTAGGGATTGCGGGCGTCATGGAAGGAGACGCTCTGGCAAAACTGTTTTCATGGCTGCGGCCGACCGATTTGGTGTGGCGCTACTGGATCAACAATTATCTTCTGGGCAAAAGCCCGCCGCCGCTCGACGTGCTCTTCTGGGACAACGACTCGACCCGGCTGCCCGCCGCGCTGCACCGCGATTTCGTGGCCATGTATGCGCGCGACGTCTTTCGCAATCGGCGCACCCTGGAAGTGCTGGGCGCAAGGGTCGACTTCGGGAAGATCCGTGCCGATTCCTATCTGGTAGGAGGGGAAGAGGATTATCTGATGCCCTGGCAAGGCTGCTACCAGGCTTGCCGGATTTTCCGGGGACATCATCAGTTCGTGCTCAGCACGAGCGGTCATGTGCAGAGCATCCTGCGGCCGCCGCGGCTCGCAAATGCCCATTATTTCACCAATCGAAGCACGGACCCGACCCCCGAAGCATGGCGGGCGACCTGCGAACGGCATGAAGGCTCGTGGTGGTCGCATTGGCATGCATGGCTGAACGCCATGTCGGGCGACCTCCGGGCGGCGCCGAAGCGTGTCGGCACCCGCCGCTATCGTCCCATGGAGCAGGCGCCCGGGACCTACGTGTTCGGATAAGCGGGTGTGAGAATCGCGCGTTCAGCCCGCGCGGCGGGCGGGCTTGATCGGATTCGCCTTGGCCGGCGCCGGGCCGGAGGCGGGGAGAGTGATCTCGACGGGGAAGACCTGGCCGGATTTCTCGGCGGCGCCGACGCATTGGGCGACGACCACGGGATAAGGCGCGTCGGACGCGGACAACAGGGCCCGGTCGGTGGCTTGGGTGCAGGCGGCCCGGCTTTCGTAGCGCGGCGTTAGCAGGCTCACCTGCTCGCACGGCGCGTCGCCTTCTCCGCAGCCCAATATGGCGATGATGAAGAAGGCCGGTTCCACCACATCTGAACCTTCGGCGAGGGGCGCGGTTCCGACCGTTTCGCCTCCGTCCCCCGCCTCCTCGTCACGGCAGCCTTTCGATCCTACATTGGAGGAGATGCGCCCACTCGAATCCAGCGACATGCCGCCGAAGGCCGACTGGTCGGTGCTGCGGCGATTCCTCCCTTATCTGTGGCCGGCGGGCGAGCCGGCGCTGAAGGCGCGGGTGATCGCCGCGGTGATTCTCGTGTTCGCGGCCAAGGCGGCGACCCTGACCATGCCTTTCGCCTACAAGGCGGCGATCGACCGGATGTCGGCCGGCATGGAGGCGGGGGTCGAGATCGCGGTGGCGCTCGTCGTCGCTTATGCCGGCGCGCGCTTCGCCGGGGTCCTGTTCGACAATCTGAGGAACGCCATCTTCGAGCGGGTCGGGCAGGACGCGGCGCGGCGGCTGGCCGAAACCGTGTTCCGCCACATCCACGATCTGTCGCTTCGATTCCATCTCGAGCGGCGCACCGGAGCGCTGACCAAGATCGTCGAGCGCGGCACCAAGAGCATCGACATGATGCTCTATTTCATCCTGTTCAACATCGCCCCGACTCTGATCGAGCTGACCGCCATCTGCCTGATCTTCGGAGTGAAGTTCGGCCCCGGCCTGGTGATCGCGACCCTCGCGATGGTCGTCGCCTACATCGCCTTCACGCGCTGGATCACCGAATGGCGGACCCATTTGCAGAGGCGGATGAACGAGGTCGACAACCAGGCGATCGGCCGGGCGGTGGATTCCCTGCTCAATTACGAGACGGTGAAATATTTCAACGCCGAGGCTCGCGAGGCAAAGCGCTACGGCGTTGCGATGCGGGCCTTCGCCGACGCCGCGGTAAAGAACGAATCGTCGCTCGCCTGGCTCAACGTCGGCCAGTCGCTGATCACCAATCTGATGATGGCGGGCGCGATGGGCTTCACCGTCTGGGGCTGGGCGCAGGGCCGGTTCACCGCGGGCGACGTCGTCCTGGTCAACACCTTGCTCGCCCAGCTCTTCCGGCCGCTCGACATGCTCGGCTGGGTCTACCGCACCATCCGCCAGGGCATGATCGACATGGAGGCGATGTTCAGCCTGGTCGATACGCCGGCGGAGGTGCGGGATCGGCCCGGCGCCCGGGACCTCGCGGTCGGCGCCGGCCATGTGCGCTTCGAACAGGTCCATTTCGGCTACGATCCCGAGCGCGAGATATTGCACGGAATCGATTTCGAGGTCCGGCCGGGGACGATGACCGCGGTCGTCGGCCCGTCCGGCGCGGGCAAGTCGACCCTGTCGCGTCTTCTGTTCCGTTTCTACGAGCCGACCGGCGGACGGATCTCGATCGACGGCCAGGACATTTGCGACGTGACCCAGGCGAGCCTCCGCGCGGCGATCGGAATCGTCCCCCAGGACAGCGTGCTGTTCAACGACGGGATCGGCTACAATATCGGCTACGGCCGCGACGGGGCGAGCCAGGCGGAGATAGAGGAAGCGGCGCGCGGCGCCGCGATCCACGATTTCATCGCCGGCCTGCCCGAGGGCTACGAATCGCAGGTCGGCGAGCGCGGGCTCAAGCTGTCGGGCGGCGAGAAGCAGAGGGTGGCGATCGCCCGGACCCTGCTCAAGAACCCGCCGATCCTGATCCTCGACGAAGCGACGAGCGCGCTCGACAGCAGGACCGAGGCGGCGATCCAGGAGACCCTCCGGAGCGTCGCGGCCCGGCGCACCTGCATCGTCATCGCCCACCGGCTTTCGACCGTCGTCGACGCCGACCAGATCGTGGTTCTCGATCAGGGCCGCGTCGCCGAGCGCGGGACGCATGCGCAATTGCTGCGCAGGAACGGCCTCTACGCCGACATGTGGACCCGCCAGCAGAGCGAGCGCGAGGAAGAGGAAGCCGAAGCGGCGGAGTGAGCCAGCCCCGTCATCCCGGCCCCTTCGACGTTTCTCAGGATGAACTTCGGTCGGGATCTCAGCGCGGAAAAGGCGTCGCGGCCAATCCCGATGAGATTCCGGCCTGCGCCGGAATGACGGGCTTGGAAAAGGCTGCGTTCTGAACGACAAGGCCGCACATGAAAAAAGCCATCTTCCTTGCCGCACTCTTCGCCGCCACACCCGCCTTCGCGCAGGCCGGGCAGCCGGCCCAGCCGCAGCGCGACGCGAACTGGCACAATCAGCAGCTTCTCCACCTGCTCGACCTCAAGCCCTCGGACGGCTGGCAGACGACGGCGAGCGGGCTTCGCTACCGCAAAGTCAGGTCGGGCATGCCGGACGCGATCCAGCCGGCGCCGACGGACACGGTCACCATCCATTATGTCGGCCGGTTCATCGACGGGACCGAGTTCGACAGCTCGGTCGCGCGGGGCGCGCCGGCGACCTTTCCGCTGCCGCGGCTGATCAAGGGATGGCAGGAGGGCGTTCCGCTGATGGCGGTGGGCGACACGTTCGAGTTCGCGATCCCCTGGAGCCTCGCCTACGGCGCCAAGGGGAAGGGCCCGATTCCAGGCGGAGCGACCCTGCTCTTCACGATCGAGCTGTTCGCGGTCACCTGAGGCGCGGAAAGAGCCCGGCTTTGCGACGAACCGAGTCGCCCGCCCGGAACATCGCCGCCGCGGGCGCGCTCTGCCAGCGTATCGAAGAGGGCCGCGCATATGACCCCCGAATGCCAGTCCGTGCTCGTCGTCGAGGACGATCCCACCCTTCTCGAATTCACCGCCGAAGCGCTCAAGGATGACGGGCTCGACGTGATCCGGGCGAGCGATTGCGACGAGGCGATCGCAATCCTCGAAAGCGGGCGGATCCCCTCGATCCTGGTCACCGACATCAAGCTTCCCGGCTGCGCCAGCGGCCTCGATCTGGCATCGCAGGTCGCGGAGAGGTGGCCGGAGGTGCGGCTACTGATCGTATCGGGACAGGTGCGGCCGCCGCGCGGCGATTATCCCGAGAAGGCGGTCTTCTTCACCAAGCCCTATGCGCACGGCGCACTGGTCTCGATGATCCGAAACGGCGACTGGCAGCGCACCGCCTAGGGCCGCGGACGCAATTTCTGCATCGGGCCGCTGCTCCAGATCCTTGTTGCCGCATCGTTTGAGCGGAAAACCGGTTCCCACTTTTCCGCACGATGCTCGAGCGCCGGGCGATGGCGCAGTGCATTGCGAATTAACGCTTTTCCTTAACGTGATGGTGGCACGGGCGGGCCCATGACGGACCCACGCCGGGGGGCACGGCGCGAAGGTGAACGATGATGCATGCCCAATGGCGAAAGACGGCCCTGGTGGTCGACGACGAGGCCTTCGCACGCCTCTATGCGGTGCAGATGCTGCTCGACCAGGGCTGGTTCGTTCTCGAGGCGGCCGACGCCGAAGAGGGGCTCGACATGCTCGTGGCGCAGGACGATCTGGCGCTTCTGCTCACCGACATCAGCATGCCCGGGGAGATGGACGGGCTCGACCTGGTCGAGCGGGCGCGGCGGCACCAGCCCGAGATCGCGATCGTGGTGACCTCGGGCCAGACGATCCCGTCCGCCGAGCGCCTCCCCGAAGGCGCCCGCTTCCTGCCCAAGCCTTACACCGCCTTCGCCCTGAACGAGGCGATCGGCGCCCATTCGGAGCCTTTCGCGCACGAAGAGAGGATCGTCCTGCGCGCCTGACGGCATCGCGAGAATATTCCGGCGGCGGGCAGCGCGGCGGCGCTTCCGGACCGCCATGCTTCGCGCTACCGGTCCACCATGGCCGATCCGCTCCAGATCCTGCGCGAAACTTTCGGATTCGCCGATTTCCGCGGAGTCCAGGCCGAGGTCATCGGCCGGGTCATGGCCGGCCGGCACAGCCTGGCGGTGATGCCGACCGGATCCGGCAAGTCGCTCTGCTACCAGGTGCCGTCGCTGGCGCGCGCGGGCACGGCGCTCGTCATCTCGCCGCTCATCGCACTGATGCACGACCAGATCCGCGCCGCGGAAGGATTCGGGCTTCGCGCCGCATCACTGACCTCGGCCGATGCCGATCGCGGCGAGACGATCCGGCGGCTGAAGCGCGGGGAGCTCGATCTTCTCTATGCAGCGCCGGAGCGGGCGACGACTCCGGGCTTCCGCGAGCTGATCGACGGGATCCCGCTCGCCCTCATCGCCAT
Organism: Allosphingosinicella sp.; assembly: GCA_036525315.1. Classification (GTDB taxonomy): domain Bacteria; phylum Pseudomonadota; class Alphaproteobacteria; order Sphingomonadales; family Sphingomonadaceae; genus Allosphingosinicella. Next base: position 1,580 of record DATDAS010000095.1, on the reverse strand, counting down.
CGACGAGGCGCATTGCGTCTCCGAATGGGGCCACGATTTCCGGCCCGATTACCGGCTTCTCCGGCCGCTGCTCGATTCGGTCCCGGAAGTACCGCGCCTCGCCCTGACCGCGACCGCCGACCGGCAGACCCGGGCGGACATATTGGTCCAGCTCGGAATCGGGGAGGACGGCCTGATCCTGGCCGGCTTCGACCGGCCGAACATCCGCTATCACGTCAGGCCGCGTGACGGCGTGGCGTCACAATTGAAGACCCTGCTCGCCGACCAGCCGGGCCCCGGAATCGTCTACGTTCAGAGCCGGGACAAGGCCGAGAAGCTGGCCGAGAGCCTCGGCAGTCCGGCACGCCCGGCCCTTCCCTACCATGCCGGGCTCGACCCGCGCGTGCGTGCGGGCAATCAGCGCGCCTTCGTCGACAGCGAGTCGATGGTGATGACGGCGACGATCGCGTTCGGAATGGGCATCGACAAGCCGGACGTGCGATTCGTCGCCCATGCGGGCCTGCCCAAATCGATCGAGGCTTTTTATCAGGAGACCGGCCGTGCCGGGCGCGACGGCGATCCCGCCGAGGCCTGGCTGTTCTGGGGCGCCGAGGATTTCGCGCGCGCCCGCCAGCGAATCGAGACCGAGACTCCGCCCGAACGGCGGTCGGGCGAACGCCAGCGCCTGAACGCGCTCGCCGCCTTCGTCGAGACCGCGGGCTGCCGCCGGGCTTTGCTTCTCCGCCACTTCGGCGAGGATCCGCCCGAGACCTGCGGCAATTGCGACAATTGCCTGTCGCCGCCGGTGACGGTCGATGCGACCCAGGCGGCGCGCAAATTGCTCTCCGCCGCCTTCCGGACCGAGATGCGCTTCGGGATCGGGCACCTGACCGACGTGCTGGCCGGCAACGACAATGAGAAGGTCCGCAATTTCGGCCATCATCGCCTCTCCGTGTTCGGGATCGCCGACGAGGAGGAATTGGCGCTGATGAAGCCGGTCGCACGAGCCCTCCTCGCCCGCGACGCGCTTCGCGCCGACGCTTATGGCGGCCTCTCCTTCGGCCCCGCGGCCAAGGCCATCCTGAAGGGCGAGGCGAGCATGGAGCTGGTGCTTCCGCCGAAGCGGCAGAGGCGGGCGCGGGGTTCGCGGGGCGCGGCCAATCCGGTCGACGATCCTTTGTTCGAAGCGCTTCGGTCGCGCAGGCGGGAGATTGCCGAGCAGGCCGGGCTTCCGCCCTACGTCGTCTTCCACGATTCCACCCTGCGCGACATGGCGTCGCGACGGCCGACGAGCCTCGCGGCAATGGCGGGCATCAGCGGCGTCGGGGCGGCGAAGCTCGAGAAATATGGGGAGGCGTTCGTCGAGGTGATCAATTCCTCCCTGTCGCGAAGCGATGGGGAGGGGGCCCACCCGCAGGGTGGGGGAGGGGTAGATGTCTAGGCCTCCGAAATACCCCTTGTATCTGGACGTGGTGATCTTTGTCCGGTTGGAAGCGATTGTGCGTCGGGGCGGGCGGCCGCCCGCCCCCACCCTGCGGGTGGGCCCCCTCCCCATCGCTTCGCGACAGGGAGGAATTGATCACCTCGACGAACGCCTCCCC
>DATDAS010000094.1:0-56228 GCA_036525315.1 Allosphingosinicella sp. | reverse complement strand
CAGCGGCCCGACGACCAGATCGACGCGCGCTCGGTCGAGATGGCCCGCCGAGGCCAGGCCCTGGTCGGCCAGGCGAAGTATAACGAGGCCACCGATTTGTTCGAAACCGCGCTCGCCGTCGATCCGCGCAACCGCCAAGCTTATATCGGCCTCGCCCGCGCCGCCCAGGGCCAGAAGCTGCCCGGCAAGGCGATCAAATTCTATTTCGAGGCGCTGAAGCTCGAGCCGAACGACGTCGTCGCGCTCGCCGGCCAGGGCGAGGCCATGGTCCAGCGCGGCGCCGTGGCTCGCGCCCAGAAGAATCTCGACAAGATCCGCACCCTGTGCCGGAATGCCTGCCCGCAGGTCGCGACCCTCGCCGCGGCGATCGCCAAGGGCCCGCCGCCCGAGGCCCTGACCGCGCGCACCCCCGCGCCTCCACCCGCGAACCAGAACTGATTTTTTCCTCCCTGTCGCCGTCAGGCGATGGGGAGGGGGACCAGCCGCAAGCTGGTGGAGGGGCCAGCTGCGGTGGGCCCCTCCACCGCGTTTCACGCGGTCCCCCTCCCCATGCGCTTCGCGCACAGGGAGGATCAGGGACGACCCATCTCCCGGGCCACCGCGACGAATTCGCCTACGCTCAGCGTCTCCGCCCGACGCTCGGAATCGATGCCGAGCGTCGACAGCGCTTCGAGCGCACCCTTCAGCCCCTTCAAGCTCTGCCTCAGCATCTTCCTGCGCTGGCCGAAGGCGGCGGCGGTGAGCCGTTCCAGGACCGCCGCCGACACGCCGTCGGGCATCGTCTTCGGCACGATGTGCACCACCGCCGACATCACCTTGGGCGGCGGGACGAAGGCGGAGCGGTGGACCTTCATCGCCAGCCTCGCCTCGCTTCGCCACTGGGCGAGAATTGCCAGTCGGCCGTAAGCGGAGGTTCCGGGCTTCGCGACGATCCGCTCGGCGACCTCGCGCTGGAACATGAGGGTGAGCGAGCCCCACCAGGGCGGCCATCGCTCCCCGCCGAGCCAGCGGACCAGCAGTGCCGTTCCGACATTGTAGGGAAGGTTGGCCGCGACATGGGCGCCCGGGCCGGCAATTTCGGCCTCGTCGAGCGCGAGGGCGTCGCCCTCGATCAGCCTCAGCCGGCCGTCGGCGGCCTCACCGAGCTCGGCCAGGGCCGGAATGCAGCGGCGGTCGCGCTCCACCGCCACCACCTTCGCTCCGGCGCGCAGGAGAGCCCGGGTCAGGCCGCCCGGGCCGGGGCCGACCTCATAGACGGTCTCGCCTTCGAGCGGACCGGGGACGGCCGCGATCCGGTCGAGCAGATGCTCGTCGAGAAGGAAATTCTGGCCGAGCGACTTTGAGGCGGCGAGGCCGTGGCGCGCGATCACCTCGCGCAGCGGCCGAAGCTCGCTGAGCTTGTCCGCCATCAGGCCGCGGCGAAGCGCGCCGCGCAGGCTCCGGCCATGCTCAGGGCGGCGATCATCGCTCCGGGATCGGCCAGGCCCTTGCCGGCGATGGCGAAGGCGGTGCCGTGGTCGGGCGAGGTCCGGACCAAAGGCAGGCCGAGGGTCATGTTGACGCCTTCGTCGAAATGGAGGGTCTTGAGAGGCACCAGTGCCTGGTCGTGATAGAGGCAGAGCGCGGCGTCATATTCGCGGCGCATCCGCTCGTGAAACATGGTGTCGGGCGGGAAGGGGCCGCTGATCTCGGCCTCCTCCTCGCGAAGCCGCTCGATCGCCGGGATGACGATGTCGATCTCCTCGCGCCCGAGCGCGCCGCCCTCGCCGGCATGGGGATTGAGCCCGGCAACGGCGATCCGCGGGCGCTCGATCCCGAATTGCCTGCGCAGTCCGCGGATCGTCGTTCGGCCCTTGGCCACGATCAGCTCGATGGTGAGCGCCGCCGGAACGTCCTTCAGGGCGATGTGGGTCGTCACCGGAACCGTCTTCAGGGTCGGCCCGGCAAGCATCATCGCGACCATGTCGCCGGCCATCCCGCATCTTTCGGCGATGAACTCGGTCTGGCCGGGATGGGTGAATCCGATCGCGTAGAGCTGGGCCTTGGAGACCGGGCCGGTGACCAGAGCGGAGGCGGTTCCGGATCGGGTCAGCCCGACCGCGAGCTCGAGCGCGTCGAGCGAATTCCGCGCGCCCTCCATGCTCGGCTGGCCCGGGATCACCTCGCCGCTGCCGCCGATCTGGATGAGCGGAAGCGCCTTGCCGAAACAGCGGATCGCGTCGGCCGGATCGGCGATGATCTCGACCGGACCGTCCCAGACCGCGGCGATCCCCTCGATGCCCCCGACCGCGAAGAAGGGCGGAAGGCTCTCCGCATCCCGCCGCTCCCATGCCCTGGCCAATATTTCCGGACCGATCCCCGCCGGGTCGCCGATCGCTACGGCAAGAGGCTTTTCGATCCGCAGAGGGTCCGGTCCGTTTCCGCTAGCGATAGTCGACGACCGCGTCGCGGCGAAGGTCGCGAAGGTAACGCAGCGCCCGCCGGTTCACGCCTTCCTCGCGGAGCTTCGCATAGACGTCGTCATAGGTCGGGCCCGCCGCCTGCTGCGGATCGTCCCGGCCGCACAGGACGAGCACCCGAACCCCGTCCTCGAACGTGCCGAAGGGCGGCGTCGGCTGACCGATGCTGAGCTGGAGCAGGGCTTCCTGGAGAGTCGGCGGAAGATCGCGGACCTTGACCTGGTCGCTCGAGACGACCTCGGCGCCGATCGTGGCCGCGGCGGCCTCGGCCCGGCCGCAGCCGCCCATGGTCTGGCTGAGCTCCTTGAGCTGCTGGATCTTCGGCTCGGCCTGCGCGCGGGTGGTGCCCGGCGGGAAGGTGATCGCCATCTGCTTGAGGCTCAGAACCGCGTCGCGGGCGTCGGCCACCAGCACCTTGCGCGAATCCTGGAGCGCGAGGATCGAGAAGCCGCCCGGAATCGCGATCGGGTTGCTGATCGCTCCGACCGGCATCTGGGTGATCGCCTGGGAAAGGGCCTCGGGAAGCTGCTCGGCGCGAAGCCAGCCGAGATCGCCTCCGACCACGGCCGTCGAAGCTTCGGAGAATTGGCGCGCATAGGCGGCGAACGAGGCGCCGTTCTTCAGCTGCTCGATGATCCGTGCCGCATTGGCGCGGGCCGTTTCGGCGGTCTCCGGCGTGGCCGAGAGGAAAATCTCGCCCACCCGATATTCCTGGGTACCGCGCGAAGCCTCTAGGCGGGCGATGATTCCGCGCACCTCCTCCTCGCTCGGGTTGACGAAGGGAAGGATCCGGGCGTCCTGCAGCCGGGTCCAGGCCATCTCGCCGTGGATCTGGCGCTTGATCGTGGCCGCCGACGATCCGACCGAGCGCAGATATTCCGCGAACTGATCCGGGGTCTTTCCGAAATTCTGCGCGTAGCGCGCATAATAAGCGTCGATCTCTTTCTGCTCGACCTTGATGTCCTTGGCCTCGGCGGCCTGGATCTCGAGCGTCTCGTCGACCAGGTTGCGGAGCACCTGGGCGCGAAGCCGCTCCATCTCCTCGGCTGAGATCTGCTGGCCCTGGGCTCCGAGAATGATCAAGGCGAGGCGATGATCGACGTCGGTCGCGGTGATGACGTCGCCGTTGACGATCGCGGTCGCCTTGCGGACGTTCGGATCGCCGGTCCCGAGGAAATCGACCTTGGTCGGGAGGCTGATTTCGGCCTTTGCCGAGCCGCCGCCGGTCTGCGCGAAGGCGACTGCCGCCGCCAGGGAGCCGGCCATGGCGAGTGCCGCCCTGGAAATTGTGCCGAGCTTCATCATTCCTCCAATAAAAGCAGGCTTGCGCACTGCCTGAAACTTGCTGAACCGCAGCTTAGCGCTTCGGGACGAAAAATCGGGTACGTTCGGCGACGATCTCTAGCGGCCCAGATTCTTGAGCGCCACCCGGAACAGGAAGGTGTTGCCCCGCCGGAAGTCGCCGGCGGTGTCATAGTCGCGCCGCCAGGTAACGCCAAGCTCCAGGCAATCGTCGTCATAGGCGATCCCGAAGCGGTGGCGAACGGGCTCGTAGCCGTCGGCCAGGGAAAGCGGATCCTCGCGGCGGCCGGTCAGGTCGATGATCGTCGATCCGAACACCGACCAGTAATCGGCGAACTTGATCCGTCCGCCGAGCCTGATCTCCTCGCGGTCGCGAAGATCCTCGATCGCCGGATCGATGTTGCGGTCGAGCCGCAGATAGCCGACCGTCGCATAGGTCTGGCGGCCGCCGACGACCGCGTCGATCTCGTTTCGGCGGAGCGCCAGATTGTCCCTGTCGATCCGGAATCGGTGGACCAGGCTCAATTTGGATCCGAACTTGACGTTGGTCCGGCCGACGAAATCGGAGAATCGGCCGGAAAGGCCGGTGCCCGGGGGCAGGATGCTGGGCTTCCGGGTCAGCCGGTAGCTCTGGCCGATGGTGGTCCGGACCGCCACTCCGGGCACGTCCACCGCCCAGTCGAGGCCGTAGGTGATCCGGTTGCCGTCTTCCCACCGGTCGTAGCCTGGGAATCGGTTGAGCGCGAACAGGTTGGAATCCTCGAGGTCGACCGATCGCGCGTCCTCGTTGGGTATGTCGAGGTTGCGGGTCGGCGGCGAGGCGACGAGCTGGAGGCGGGGAGTCAGCCGCTGGGTGCCGCCCATGAACGGGCCGACCAGCGGCCAGCGCATCTCCGCGGCGAGGGCGCCGATCGCGCGGCCCTGCCAGCCGGGCCGGCCGCGATAGATGATCGTGTCGGTCAGGCCGTTCTGGCGGCTGTGATAGATGTCGCCCCGGCCATAAGCGGTCAGGACCAGCTCCTGGCCGAGGCCGGTAATGCTTCGTCGCTCCCAAAGCCCGGCCGCGAAGGCGCGCTGCGTGTCCTGGCCGCCGGTACGGTATATGGCCAGGCTGTTGAGCTGGAGCTCCGCCCGGCCTTTCCAGAAGAAATTGGGGAATCGCCAGCGCGCGTCGATCGCCGGAAGGGCGATGGGCTGCTGGTTGGCGATGTCGAACGTCCTCAGGCCCTGGAAGGCCCAGCCCGCGAGCGAGATGTAGCTGTCGCTCGAGATCCGCTCGGCGTCGACGAAGGAGCGGAGCCTCGTGTCGCGCGAAATGTCGTAGCGGCGAAGGAAGGTTCGGTCGGTCACGTAGCGGAAGGCGCCGGTCACCCGCCAAAGGCGATCGAGCTGCAACCGGCCATTGCCCTCCAGATAGGCGCGGATCCCCTCGTTGGGCGCGGGCGTGACGACCCCGTTCGGATCGATCGGGATTCGCGAGCCGTAAGTGACGAACGCTCCGAGCTGGAAGGCGCCGTTTCCGGTGACCTGCCGGTAGCTGCCCTCGATCGCCGGAAGGACGTCGGTGTAGATGTGCGGCGTGATCGTCGCGTCCTTGTTGGGCGCGAGCTTGAGATAATAAGGCGCCGACAGCTCGATGCCGTTCTGGCTGACCCGGAGCTCGGGGACGAGCAGGCCGGTACCGCCGCCGCCCGTCCCGTCGGGGTGCGAGAGCCAGGGCAAGGCGATGATCCGCGCTCCGAGCAGGTTGAGGCTGGCGCCTTCGTAGCGGATCCGGTTGCGGACCGGATCGTGGACCACCTTGACCGCGGTGATCTGCCAGGTCGGGCTTTTCGGGCAGCCGTCCTCGTTCACCACCGCGCACGGCGAATAAGCCGCCCGGTAGAGCGTCGTGTAGCCGTCCTTGCGCTCGGCCCGGACCGCGGCGAGGCGGCCGCCATCCTCGAGCACGAGAAGCAGATTCTCGATCATTGCGTCGCGCAGGCTGTCGGTCAGGACGATGCTGTCGCCATAGGCGGTGTCGCCGCCCGGATTGACCATCCGGACATTGCCTTCGGCCTTCACCTCGCCGCTCGCCCGGTTCCAGATCACCGTGTCGGCGCGAAGATTGTTGCCTTCGCTGACCATCCGGACGTCGCCCTTGGCGGTGACGATCTCGGAATCGCTGTCGTAGGAGAGGCTGTTCGCGCTGAAATCGACCTCGCGAGCCTCGCCGGCGGGCAAGGCGGGATCGTCCTGCGCGAAAACCGGCTCGGCCATGCCAAGGAGGAGCGGCAGTGCGGTCAGGCAGATGAAGTCGAGCTTTTTCAATTTCCCCGCCGCAAAAGACGCGCGACCCGGCCCGCCTATCGCACCGAGCGGTGCTCGCTGCAATGGCGCAGGGGCGGCAGGCCCTTGGCAAGAGGCCCACTGATTGCCAAGAGAGCCGCGACGGCGCGCCACCGCGCACCGAGGAGTCGGATCTTGAAAGTCAGCTTCGCAAAAAAGCGTCCGGGCGGCTCTTATGCCCTCGCAATTCCGGTCTGGGGCGAGGACATGCTCGCCGACCGGCTCGCCGGCCTCGACGAGGCGGGCCGCAAGCTCGCCGCGCGGGCGGCCGACGCCCAGCGCTTCGAGCGCGAGGCCGCGACAATCGCCGAGACCTTCGTCGAGGAGGGCGATTCCGCGCGCCGGCTTCTCCTCATCGGCCTCGGGGGCAAGCGCGACGACGAGGCGCTTTACGAGCGGATCGGAGGGGCGCTCACCGCCCGCCTTCTGACCTCGGGCGAGACCCGGCTGGTGATAGACGTGACCGGGCTCGGGCTGGACGGCGAGGACAGCGCCCGGATCGCCTTCGGAGCCGCCGCGCGCGCCTGGCGCTACGATCTTTACCGCACCAAGCTCGGCCGGAAGGCCAAGCCGACCCTGGCCGAGACGATCATCGTCGGCGGCGGCGACGGCCCCGACGAGAAATGGAAGCGCAAGTGCGCGACGCTGGCGGGGATCTCCTTCACACGCGAGCTGGTCACCGAGCCGGCCAACGTCATCTATCCCGAAAGCTTCGTCGAGCGCTGCCGCAAGGCCATGGACGGTCTCGGAGTCGAGATCGAGACCCTCGACGAAGATGCGATGCGCAAGCTCGGAATGGGCGCGCTTCTCGGAGTCGCCCAGGGCTCGGTCCGGCCGCCGCGCCTGCTGGTGATGCGCTGGAACGGCGCCGCCAAGAAGTCGAAGTCGGTCGTCCTGATCGGCAAGGGCATCACCTTCGATACGGGCGGGATCTCGATCAAGCCGGCCGCCGGAATGGAGGCGATGAAGTGGGACATGGGCGGCGCCGGAGCGGTCGCCGGCACCATGCTCGCCCTCGCCACGCGCAAGGCCAGGGCCAATGTGGTCGGAATCTGCGCGCTCGCCGAGAACATGCCCGACGGCAAGGCCCAGCGCCCCGGCGACGTCGTGACCTCGCTGTCCGGCCAGACGATCGAGGTGATCAACACCGATGCCGAGGGTCGGCTGGTCCTGTGCGACGCGATGACCTGGGCGCAGCGCGAGGTGAAGCCGGATTACATGATCGATCTCGCCACCCTGACCGGAGCGATGGTGATCTCGCTCGGCCACGAATATGGCGGCATGTTCTCGAACGACGACGCCCTGGCCGCGAGCCTTGCCTCCGCGGGCATGGCCACCGGCGACAAATTGTGGCGGATGCCGATGGGCGACGCCTACGACAAGCTCATGGATTCCCACATCGCCGACATGAAGAACAGCGGCGTTCGCGAGGGCGGAGCGATCACCGCCGCGACCTTCCTCGGCCGATTCGTCGAGAACGGGGTCAAATGGGCGCATCTCGACATTGCCGGAATGGTCTGGGCCGACAAGCCGGGCCATCTGTTCGACAAGGGCGCGACCGGCTTCGGAGTGGCTTTGCTGGACCGGTACATCGCCGACAATCACGAGGGCTGAGGCCCGGTGAAGGTTGACTTCTACCACCTCGCCCGATCGCCGATCGAGCGGGTGCTTCCGAATATTTGCGAAAAGGTGCTGCAGGGCGGGGGGCGGCTCTTGGTCGTGGCGAACGAGAGCCAACTTGCGCGGCTCGACGAGCAACTGTGGACCCACGCGCCGGAATCCTTCCTTCCGCACGGCCGCGACAATGAAGCGAACCAGCCGATCCTTCTCGCTTCCGAGCCCGAAGCGAAAAACGGAGCAGCCAATATCGCCATCGCCGACGGCAAATGGCGCGACGAGGCCCTTGGCTTCGAGCGCACCTTCTATTTCTTCGACAGCGGCGCGCTGGACGAGGCGCGCGAGGCTTGGCGCGCTCTGAGCAAGAGGGAAGGGGTCGAGCCGCGCTACTGGAAGCAGGACGAGAACGGCAGGTGGGTCCAAGGGCCCTAGGTCCTTGGGTTGCGCATCGGCGGGCCCCCTGCGAGGGTCCGAACCCATTACTGGCAACGGCCATGACGTGGCGGAGAGGCGGTCATGGTTAGGAGCGAGGAGGGAGCGATGAAGATTCATCGTGACCGACCGAGCGACGACGCCAGGGCCGTCTCTCCGCCGCGCCGCTTCGCGGTCGCCCGGAGAAGGACACCGGCTATGTCGAAGCGCTTGTGCGGGCAACCAGCCCGCCCTGCGCACTCCTCCTTGCCGGTGACCTTCTCCGGGCGATCCTGGCCATTGCCGGTAATGAGTCCGGACCCTATCCCTCCTGCATCCATGCGGAGGGCAATATGGCAATTAGGACTTTCATTCTCGCTTCATTGGCGGCGGCCTCGATCGCCTCGATCGCGTCCGCTCAGGCCCAGCAGGGCGCTCCGATGAAGGCCGAGAGTCCGCCCGCCGACGATCCCTTCACCTGGCTCGAGGAGATCAAGGGCGATCGCGCTCTCGCCTGGGCGCGCGCCGAGAACGAGAAGACCCTCGGCGTTCTTCAGGGCGATCCCCGCTACAAGGTCAATTACGAGCGCGCGCTCCAGATCCTGGAAGCGAAGGACCGGATCCCGTTCGTCTCCTTCCGCCGCGACGGCATGTACAATTTCTGGCAGGACGGAGAGCATGTTCGCGGCATCGTCCGCCGCACCAGCCTCGCAAGCTACCGCACCGACACTCCGGCCTGGGAGACGGTGCTCGACATCGATGCATTGGCGAAGGCCGAGAATGTAAGCTGGGTCTATCAGGGCATGAGCTGCCTTCCGCCGCTCGAGCGGCGCTGCCTCGTCTCGCTTTCGGACGGCGGCAAGGATGCGAACACGGTCCGCGAGTTCGACCTGGTCGAGCGTCGGTTCGTCGAAGGCGGGTTCAACCTGGCCGAAGGCAAGCAGGACGCCGTCTGGGAGGACGAGAACACATTGCTCGTCGCGCGCGATTGGGGGCCCGGCACGATGACCGCCTCGGGCTATCCGTTCGTCGTCAAGCGGCTGAAGAGGGGCCAGAGTCTCGATCAGGCGGTCGAGGTCTATCGCGCGAAGCCCGACGACGTCAGCGCCGGGCCGATGGTCGTTCGCGACGCCGAAGGCCGGGTCCACGCGGTCGGCGCGTACCGGATCATCGATGCCTTCCGCTACGAGGCCGTGATTTTCCGCCCAGGCGGCAATGTCGTCCTGCCGCTCCCGAAGCGCGCGTCCCTTGCCGGGGTCGTCGACGGACGGCTCCTGGTCACCATCAACGAGCCCTGGGACGCCGGGCCGGGCCTCCGCTTCGCCGCGGATTCGGTCGTCTCCTACGATCTCGCCGAATGGAAGAAGGATCCGCTCAAGGCCCGGCCGGCCCTGGTCTGGGCGCCCGGGCCGCGCCAGACGCTCAGCAACTCGACCACCACCCGCGGCAAGTTGATCCTGACAATCCTCGACAATGTCCGCGGCCGCGCCTTCGCGATGGACTATGCCGGCGGGGCCTGGCGGACGACGGAAATCGCACTTCCGCGCAATGCGACGATCGGAATCGCCGCGGCGTCCGACCGGGACGAGCAGGCGATGTTCAGCGTCACCGACTATCTCAACCCGACGACGCTCTGGCATTATGACGGCGCCAGCGGGAAGCTCGAGACGATCAAGTCCACGCCACCGCGGTTCGACGCCTCGAACCACCAGGTCGAGCAGCTCGAGGCGGTGTCGAAGGACGGGACCAAGATCCCCTACTTCCTGATCCGGCCGAAGGGCATGAAGATGGACGGCTCAACGCCGACCCTGGTCTATGGCTATGGCGGCTTCCAGTCCTCGCAGGTGCCGAACTATTCCGGATCGATGGGCCGGCTCTGGCTCGAGCAGGGCAATGCCTATGTCGTCGCCAATCTGCGCGGAGGCGGCGAGTTCGGGCCGGAATGGCACCAGACCGCCCAGCTCGCCAACAAGCAGCGCACCTGGGACGATTATATCGCCGTCGCCGAGGATCTGATCCGCCGCAGGATCACATCGCCGCGCCGGCTCGGAGTCGTCGGCGGAAGCCAGGGCGGTCTTCTGGTCGGGACCGCCATCACCCAGCGGCCGGAGCTGTTCAACGCCGCGATCATCCAGGTGCCGCTCTTCGACATGCTCCGCTACCATCTGATCGGCGCCGGGGCATCCTGGATCGGCGAATATGGCGATCCGCGCATCCCCGAGCAGCGCGCCTGGATCGCCGGCTATTCGCCCTACCAGAAGCTTACCCCGGGCCGGACCTATCCGACGCCCTTCATCCTCACCTCGACCGCCGACGACCGCGTCCATCCCGGCCACGGCCGGAAGGCGGCGGCGCGGCTCGCGGCGATCGGCGCGCCTTATTATTATTACGAGAATATGGAGGGTGGCCACGCAGCCGCCGCGAACCTTCAGGAAACCGCCCGCCGGCTCGCACTCGAATATACCTATGCGACGAAACGGCTGGTGGACTGAGGGCCGCGGCGCTGCCCCCACCACCGCTCATCCTGAGTAGGGACTGAGCTTGTCGAAGGCCCGTATCGAAGGACCACCCAATAGTCGTGCGTCCTTCGATACGCCGTTTCGCCAAGCTCAACGGCTACTCAGGATGAGCGGAGTTGTTCGATCCCCGACAGGACCGGCGCGAGATCAGCCCTCGATCTCGTTGGCCGCATAGGGGTCCCTCAGCCCTACGCCGATCGAGGCCCGGGCCTGGTCGGCTTCGGAGCTGGTTACCGGATAGGCGCAATAATCTGCGGCGTAATAGGCGCTGGGCCGATGGTTGCCGGAGAGGCCGATTCCGCCGAACGGCGCGTTGGAAGGGGCTCCGTTGGTCGGCTTGTTCCAGTTGATCACGCCCGACCGCATGTTGGCCCAGAATTGGTCGTAGAGCGCCGGGCTTCCGCCGATCAGCGACGCGGAGAGGCCATAGCGCGTCGAATTGGCCTCGGCCAAGGCGGCGTCGAAATCGGGCACCCGGATGACCTGGAGCACCGGGCCGAACAATTCGGCGTCGGGCCGGTCGCGGACGTCGGTCACGTCGATCACCGCCGGAGTCAGGAAGGGCCTGGAGTCGAACGGCCGCTCGAGATGCTTCACCGGCCGTCCGCCCTTGGTCATCAGGGTCAGGAAGGCCTCCTGGAGCTGGTCCGCGGCCTGGTTGTCGATCACCGGGCCCATGAAGGGCGGCGGGTTGGCGTGGGGATGGTCGACGATCAGCCGGTCGGCGATCTTGCAGATCGACTCGAGCAGCTCCTGGTGGGCGCCGTCCTTGACGATCAGCCGGCGCGCCGCCGTGCAGCGCTGGCCGGCGCTGAGGAAGGCCGACTGGACCGCCATGGTCGCGGCCGCATAGGCGTCCGGGGCGTCCCAGACGACGAGCGGGTTGTTGCCGCCCAGCTCGAGCGCGAGGATCTTCTGCGGAGTCTCGGCGAACTGCTTGTGAAGCGCCATGCCCGCCCGAGCGGACCCGGTGAAGAGCAGGCCGTCGATCCCAGGACTGGCGGCAAGCGCCTTGCCGGTGTCCGGCCCGCCCTGAACGCAGATCAATATGTCCTCGGGGAGCCCGGCCTCGTGGAATCGCGCGACCAGGAACTCGCCGACCGCCGGGGTCTTTTCCGAAGGCTTGAAGACGATTGCGTTGCCGGCGATCAAGGCGGGGACGATATGGCCGTTGGGCAGATGGGCCGGAAAATTATAGGGCCCGAGCACGGCGAGGACCCCGTGCGGCTTGTGGCGGACTGCGACCCGGGCGCCCATCGCGCCTTCCATGCGTCGCTGCGAGGTCCGCTCCGAATAGGCCGAGACCGAAATGTCGACCTTGTTGACCACCGCGTCGACCTCGGTCGCCGATTCCCAGAGCGGCTTGCCGGTCTCGCGCGCGATCAGGTCGGCGAACTCCTCCTTCTTGCCGCGCACGACGTTGGCGAAGCGGCGAAGGGTCTCGATCCGGAAGGCGAGGGATCGCGAGGCCCAGCCTGACCAGGCATGGCGGGCGCGCGCCACCGCATCGTCGACGTCGCCGCTCTCGCCGGTCCACAAGGGAACGCCGGTTGCCGGTTCGGTCGACTGGAGGCTGGTCATGGCCGCTGACCCACCATTTTTGGCTTGATCGGTCAAGCGCTTGCCCGAATCGCCTCGCCCATGCGGCGGACTGCGGCGATCTTGGCCTCGAAAGCGGACCAGTCGTCGGCCTCGTCTATGCCTTTCCAGATCGCCTCGACCTCGCCGATATGCATCGAGCACGGGCCTTCGTCGGACCAATAGGGATGGTCGGTCGCGGCGCTTGCCTCATAGGCGGTGATGGACCCCCGAAATGCGGCGAATGGCTCGCCCTCATAGGCCTCGTCCGCCGCCGAAGCGGAGCGCCGCCGGCCGCCGCGCCAGTCGAAGAAGAAGCGGTCGATCTCGACCGTGCGCGCCGCCAGCCCCGTCTCGATCGCGATCAGAAGCTCGACATCTTCCTCGCCGCCGCGCGGCCCGACGCCCAGGCGGGCGCAGATCGCTTCGACCAGCGCCTGCTGGAAATCGGGGGGGAAGGTCTCCAGGGCCGAGGTGAGCGCCTCGGCCGGAGCGACCAGCCGAAGCGAAGCGGCGAGCTGGAGCACGTCCCAGTCGATCGCCTCCGGCTGGCGCCCGAACGCATAGAGGCCGCCATGGTCGAAATAGGCGGCGGTGAAATTCGGGTCCCAGAAGGGCGTCCAGCGCCATGGCCCGTAATCGAAGCTCTCGGCGGTAATCGCGATATTGTCGCTGTTGAGCACGCCGTGGACGAAGCCTGAGGCGATGTAGGAAGCCGCCAGCTTTGCCGCCGCTTTCGTGACATGTCCGAGAAGCCGCGCGGGTGCCCCTTCGTCCGCTTCGGCGACCTCCTCGTCGTGATAGTGACGAAGGCAGTAGGCCGTGAGCCTGCGGATATCGTCCGGCCGATCGAGGTATGCGAGCCTCTGGAACGTCCCGATCCGGATATGGCTGTGCTGAAGCCGTACCAGCACCGCCGACCGGGTCGGGGAGGGCTCGTCGCCCCGCTCGAGCGCCTCGCCCGTCTCGATCAGCGAGAAGCTCTTCGAGGTCTCGACCCCGAGCGCCTCGAGCATCTCGGTGGCGAGCACCTCGCGCACTCCGCCCTTCAGGGTCAGCCGTCCGTCGCCGAAGCGGCTGTAGGGGGTCTGTCCGGATCCCTTGGTTCCGAGGTCGAGCAGCCGGTCCCGGCCGTCGCGAAGCTGTGCGAACAGGAATCCCCGGCCGTCGCCGATGTCGGGATTGTAAGCCCGGAACTGATGGCCGTGATAGCGCAGGGCCAGCGGATCCCGGAGATTGTCGGGGAGCGGCTCGAACCGTCCGAAATGAGCGAGCCATTCCTCGTCGCTCAGCGAGCCGAGCCCGACCGTTTCGGCCCAGCGGTCGTTGCGGAATCGCAGCCTGGTCTGCGGGAAATCGGCCGCCTCGACCGGATCGTAGAAAGCATCGCCGAGCTCGAGGATCGCGGTCTCGGGACGATAGGGCGCGGGGGAGGGGAGAAGGGCCATGGAGCGCCGCCCTCTACAGAAGCGGCGGCGAACTTCCCAGCGTCCGTCCTCAGCCCGCGCGCGATTCCAGCCGGTCGGTGACCCACCGCGTGAAGGTCTCGCTCGGGATCGGGCGGACGAACGATATCCCGGCCTTGCCGTTGCTCCACCAGCGCACCTGGCCCTCGAGATTGCCGACTCCCTCCAGGTCGATCTGGGCGCTGGCGCCCGAAATATCCTCCTCGATCTCCACCTTCATCCCGGATTCCGAAATGTCCCTGCATCGGACCTGCAGGTGCTGGGCGCCCAGCCTTATCTGGAGGGTCGCGGCCAGGCGAAGCCGTGGCGCGCGATAGGGGAAGCTGGTCTCGCGCCGGGACAATATGTCGCGGACCTGCCGCGTATTGGTAAGCTGGAGCCCGAGCAGGTTCGCCTCCGCCCATGCGACCCTGGCCTGCATGCTGTGGGCGCTGTTCACTTCCAGGGTGCAGGAATCGCCGACCCCGAGCGCCGCCTCGGCGCGCAGGACCGCGCCGGTTTCGGCAAGCGCCATGATCTCGCAGATCGACTCGCCGTCCGGGCCCGAGAGCCGGCCGGTCCGAAAGAAGAAGAGGTTGCGCGGCTCGGCCCAGACGTTCGGCGGCGGCGCCGCGCCCGGGAGCGGCTCCGTTGCGGACGGAGGCCTTCGCGCCGGTTTTCTTCCCACCATCCACTCCCAGCCAGATTTTCCCGTCCGCCGTCCGTATGACGCCCAAAGGCCTGCATTCTGCTCAACGGGAAAGCCGAAGGCGCCGCTAACCTTCTTTTTCCGGCGCCGAAACGGCCTGCCGCTTGCCCAAAGCGGCGGGCCGGTGAATAGGGGCGCATCGCTCCCGAGGGTAGAGAAGCTTCAAATGGCGGATTGGTCAGACGGCTATTGGTCTTCCGCCGACGGCCTCAGGCTCCATTATCGCGACTATCCGGGCCGGGAGGATCGGCCGCCGATCCTCTGCATTCCCGGCCTCACCCGCAACGCGCGCGACTTCGAAGGCGTGGCCGAGCGGCTCGCCGGCGAGTGGCGGGTGATCTGCGTCGATCTGCGCGGCCGCGGCGAGAGCCAATATGCCAGGGATCCCGCCACCTACGTTCCGCTCACCTATCTGAACGACGTCGAGGCGCTGATCGCCGAGCTCGGCCTTTCCCGGTTCATCGCCTTCGGGACCTCGCTCGGAGGGCTCGTCACCATGCTTCTGGCGGCCACGAACAGCGAGAGGATCGCGGGCGCCCTGATCAACGATATCGGCCCGGTCATCGACACGAGCGGCCTAGAGCGCATCCGGGGATATGTCGGCCGCTCGCAAAGCTGGCCGACCTGGCTCCACGCCGCCCGCTATTTCTCGGAGATGCTCTCGGACGTCTATCCGCGCTGGAAGCTCGACCAATGGCTGGTCTTCGCCAAGCGGGTCTGCCGGCTGACCGCGGCCGGGCGGATTACCTTCGATTACGACATGCGAATCGCCGAGCCGTTCAGGCAGCCCGGAGGCGATACCGGCTTCGATCTCTGGCCGGTCTTCAACAGCCTGAGCGGGATCCCGACCCTGGTCGTCCATGGCGAGATATCGGACCTGCTCGGCGCCGAGACCGTCGAGGCGATGAAGTCGGCAAATCCGGCGCTGGAAAGCGTCACGGTGCCCGCCGTCGGCCACGCTCCGACGCTCGACGAGCCCGAGGCGATCGAGGCGATCGATCGCCTGCTCGCCCGCATCGCCGGTTCGAAAGAGAGGCCATGAGGTACAGACTGCGCACCGGCGCCATCCTCGCCTGCCTAATCGCCCTGTCGGCCTGCGGCTCGAAGGCCGACGTCAGGCAGGAAGAGCAGAAGCTGATGGAAACCAGCCGCGCCTGGTCGCGAGCCGCGCAGGGCACAGACGTCGACGCCATCCTCGGTTACTGGGCCGACGACGCGGTCGTGATCCAGCCGGGCCAGGAGGTTTCGCGCGGCCGGGAATCGCAACGCAGGATGCTCCTGGGGATGAAGAAGCTCCCCGGATTCAGCATCTCCTGGGAGCCGCTCGAGGCGCGCATCTCGGACGGCGGCGACATGGGCTATCTGATCGAGCGCAACATTGTGACGATGAACGGTCCCGATGGCCGGCCTGTCACCCAGCATTTTCGCGCGGTCACGATCTGGCGGAAGCAGGCCGACGGAAGCTGGAAGAATGTCGTCGACATCTCCAATGCCGGTCCCGCCGCGCCCGGACAGCCGACGCAAGGCTAGGCCGGCCACCGCCCCTGCGGCATAAGGGCCCATGGCCGTCCGCGTCCTCCATTGCCATTCGACCTTCGCTCTCGGCGGCAAGGAGGCGCGCGCGGTCCGGCTGATCAATGCGTTCGGGGACAACGCAACTCACGCGATCGTCAGCGCCGAGCCGAAACAGCTCTCGGCCCGCGAGGCGATCGACAAGGGAATCGCGCTCTCCTTCCCCGGCGATGCGCCTCCGCTCACCGGCCTTCCCGGTCTCCCGCGCCTGTTCCGCCTCGCCCGCTTCATGCGCGGCTTCGATCTGGTGCTCACCTACAATTGGGGCGCTTTCGACGCTGTGATGGCGCGCCATCTGTTCGGCGGTCCTCCGCTGATCCATCACGAGGACGGGTTCAACGAGGACGAGGCGGGGCAGCTGAAGGGCCGGCGGAACCTCTACCGCCGGCTCGGCCTCTCGGCCGCCCACCGCCTCGTCGTCCCGTCGCGCCGGCTCGAGGCGATCGCGCGCAAGGCCTGGGGCCAGGCCGCGCGAAGGATCGAGCGGATCCCCAACGGGATCCCGGTCTCGCTCTATTCGGCGGCGCCGGCGGAAGGGCAGGAAGCGCCCGGCTTCGGAGCTCGGGACGGCGAGCTTGTGATCGGCACGGTGGCGGGGCTTCGCCCGGTCAAGAACCTGCCGCGGTTGGTCCGCGCCTTCGCCGCCATGCAGTCGAAGAATGCCCGCCTGGTCATCGTCGGCCAGGGGCCGGACAGCGAGCGGATCGCCGCGGAGGCCCGCTCGCTCGGAGTGGCCGACCGCCTGTCCATGCCAGGCTTCCTCCCCGATTCGTCCCGCTACATCGGCCGCTTCGACATTTTCGCTTTGTCGTCGAACAGCGAGCAATTCCCGCTCGCCCTGGTCGAAGCGATGGCGGCCGGGCTCCCGGCCGTCTCGACCCACGTCGGCGACGTCCTCTCGATCGTCTCGGCCGACAACCAGCCCTTGATCGTCGAGCCCGAGGACGAGGCCGCCTTCGCCGCCGCACTTGATACGCTGGCGGAGCGACCCGATCTTCGGCGTGCGATCGGCCGCGCGAATCGCGAGAAGGCCGCCGCCGAATATGACGAAAGGGACATGATCGCGCGCTACGCGAAGCTCTATGGTGAAGCCATCGGCGCGCCGGATGCGTTCATTTCCAACGCCCAATGATTTTAGGCGATTTGCGAACTGCTATGGCATATAGGCCCGGCGCGATTTTGGAGGTTTGATGTTCAAGGGTATCCAGCCGATCCGTTATGCGGGCCGCGAAGTGCTTCCGCTGGTGGAAGGCGGGAAGGGCGTTTCGGCGACCAACCATGCCAGCTCGGGCGCCTGGGCGGCGGCGGGCGGAATCGGCACCGTCTCCGCGGTCAACGCCGACAGCTACGATCCCGAAGGCAAGATCATCCCCCAGATCTATCACGCCCTCACCCGCCGCGAGCGGCACGAGGAGCTGATCCAATATGCGATCGACGGCGCCGTCGCCCAGGTCCAGCGCGCCCATGAGATCGCCGGCGGGGCCGGAGCGATCAACATCAACGTGCTCTGGGAGATGGGCGGCGCCCAGCGAGTCCTCCAGGGCGTCCTCGAGCGTACCCGGGGCCTCGTCTCCGGAGTCACGTGCGGCGCCGGAATGCCCTACAAATTGTCGGAGATCGCCGCCTCCTACGGGGTAAACTACCTCCCGATCATCAGCTCGGCCCGGGCCTTCAGCGCCTTGTGGAAGCGCGCATATTCGAAGGCGGCCGAATGGCTTGCGGCGGTGGTCTACGAGGACCCCTGGCTCGCCGGGGGCCACAACGGCCTTTCCAACGCCGAGGATCCGCTTCAGCCCCAGGATCCCTATCCGCGGGTCAAGCAGCTGCGCGAGACGATGCGCGCGGGCGGCATTTCCGACGAGGTTCCGATCGTCATGGCCGGCGGAGTCTGGAACCTGAAGGAATGGGAGCATTGGATCGACAATCCCGAGCTCGGCCAGATCGTCTTCCAGTTCGGCACCCGGCCGCTCCTCACCAAGGAGAGTCCGATCCCCGAGATCTGGAAGCAGAAATTGATGACCCTCGAGGAGGGCGACATCCTCCTCCACCGCTTCTCGCCGACCGGCTTCTACAGCTCGGCGGTGCGAAACCCGTTCCTGCGCAGCCTCGAGGCGCGCTCACAGCGCCAGATCGCCTTCACCAAGGAGGCGCTCGGCGACCATAGCTTCCAGCTCGACGTCGGAGTCGGCGCCAAGAAGAATTTCTGGGTGACCCGCGGCGACCTGCTTCACGCGCGGGAATGGTACGCCCAGGGCTATACCGAGGCCCTCAAGACCCCCGACGAGACATTGATCTTCGTGACTCCGGAGGAAAAGACGATGATCCGCAAGGATCAGTCGGACTGCATGGGCTGCCTCAGCCAGTGCGCCTTCTCGTCATGGGCCGACAATGAGAAGAACACGACGGGCCGGCTCGCCGATCCGCGCAGCTTCTGCATCCAGAAGACCCTCCAGGACATCGCCCATGGCGGGCCGGTCGACGAGAATCTCGCCTTCGCCGGCCATTCGGCCTTCCGCTTCAAGACCGACCCCTTCTACTCGAACGGCTTCATTCCCACGGTGAAGCAGCTCGTCGAGCGCATCCAGACTGGCGACTGAGATCCTCCCCGGGATGAGCCGGTTCGGACTGCTCCCAGCAGTCCGAAGCCATGCCGGGGGCATGGCGGCCGGCTCATGGAGGGGGACCGCCGCCGAAGGCGGTGGTGGAGGGGGCGGCACCACGTTCGCGCACAAGCCTGTTGAAGCCGCGGCCCCGTCCTGCCTACAGAAAGCCATGGTCCGTCGTTTCGCTTTCGCCGCTCTCCTCGTCGTCGCGCTCGGCGTCGGCACTGCGGAGGCTCAGCGCGAGAAGAAGACGCCTTATTGGGCGTCGATCTCAGCCGGCAAGGCGATGATGCGCACCGGCCCGGGCAGGAATTATCCGGCCACCTGGCTCTATGTCCGCGCCGATCTGCCGGTGAAGGTGATCGAAACCTATCCGAGCTGGCGCAGGATCGAGGATCCGGGCGGCCAGAAGGGCTGGATGCTCCAGAGCCTGCTCAGCGACACGCGCACCGCTCTGGTGACCGGCACCGAGCCTCGGCCGCTCCACTCGGCCGCGAGCGACTCGTCTCCAGTCCGCTACCGCGCCGAGCCGGGCGTGGTCGGGAGGATATCGGATTGCGGGGACGGCTGGTGCAGGCTGGATGCGGGCGGCCGCGAAGGATTCATCCGCACCGATCATATCTGGGGCGTCGATCCCGGCGAGCGTGTCGATTGAGGGGGAAAGAGTGGCGGACCAATATACAGCCGATGATTTCAGAAGCGCTTTGGGCGAGACATTCGACGTCGATTACGAGGGGCAGAAGGTGCCGCTCGTGCTCGACGATGTCCGCGACCTGCCCCCCGGCATAAGGGAGCAGGGCTGCTTCCGGCTCGCTTTCCGCGGCCCGTCGGAGCCCCTCCTCTCCCAGGGCCTGTACCGATTCGAGCGGGGCGACGATTCCCGGGATATCTTCATCGTGCCGGTCGCCCAGGATCCGAGGGGCTCGACCTACGAGGCCGTCTTCAACTGAGCGCGAGCCCGGGCGGAGCCCGTCTTTTCCTTTCACAGATCAACATATCCCCGGTTGAGAATCGCGCCGAGGCCCGCCACGGCATCGTTCATGGCCGATTCTGACCGCGCACCTCCTCTCGAGCTCCTCGACGGCGCGGCACTGTTCCTCGATTTCGACGGGACCTTGGTCGAGCTTGCCGAGACTCCCGATGCGATCCGGGTCCCCGGCGCCCTCCGGCCTTTGCTCGACCGGTTGGCGCGAAAGCTCGACGGCCGTCTCGCCATCGTCAGCGGCAGGGCCATCGCCGATCTCGATCTTTATGTCGCGACTCCCGGAATCTGCGTCGCCGGATCGCACGGGCTCGAGCTTCGGGCAGCCGACGGGCGAACGTCCGCGCCGCCGCCGGTCGCCGCACTCGAGGAGGCGCGCGCCGAGATCGCCGCCTTCGCCTCGGGCAGGGAAGGGCTTCTGGTCGAGGAGAAGCCGGCAAGCGTCGCGCTCCATTACCGCCGCGCGCCCGCGCTCGAGGGGGATGTGGCGAGATTCATGGCGGCACTCGCCGAGCGGGCCGGCCTCGCCGTCCAGAATGGCAAGATGGTCGCCGAATTGCGCCCGCTTGGGCCGACCAAGGGCGATGCGGTGTGTGCGTTGCTGGCGGAACCCGGCTTTGCGGGCGCGCGTCCTGTCTTCGTGGGAGACGACATCACCGACGAAGATGCATTCGAAGCGGCCGCCGCCCTGGACGGCGCCGGCATCCTCGTCGGTCCGCCGCGTGCCACTGCCGCCCTGTGGCGCCTCGACGACGTCTCCGCCGTATCGCGCTGGCTCCGCGAGGCCGCGGCCGCATGAACGATCTATCGCTCTGGCCGATCGGCAATTGCCAGGTCAGCGCCCTCGTCGACCGTGAGGCCGGATTCGTCTGGGGCTGCGCTCCGAGGGTCGACGGCGATCCGCTCTTCTGCGCGTTGCTCGAGCCGAAGCAAGGTTCGGCCGAGGCTCCCGGGCGCCCGCTCGGGGAATGGCGGATGGCGCTCGAAGGGCAAATAAGCTGCGACCAGCATTATCTGCGCAACACCCCGATCCTGGTCAGCCGGCTCACCGATTCGGACGGCGGGATCGCCGAGATCTTCGATTTCTGTCCCCGATTCGAGCGCTCGGGCCGAATGTATCGCCCCGTTGCCTTCGTCAGGATCGTGCGCCCGATCGCCGGAGCGCCGCGGCTTCGCGTGTCGCTCGATCCGGCGGTGAACTGGGGCGAGCGCGCCGCCGAGCGGACCAGCGGCACCAACCACATTCGCTATCTGCTGAAGCCGCAGCCGCTCCGGCTCACGACCGACGCGCCGGTCGGCCACGTCCTCGAAGGCAGGCCTTTCCGGATCGAGCAAAGCCATCATTTCTTCCTGGGCCCCGACGAGCCGTTCAGCGGCAATGTCGGCCACGTCCTCGCCACCATGCTTCACGAGACGGCCGATCACTGGCGCGACTGGGTGCGCGGCCTCGCGATCCCGCTCGAATGGCAGAATGTGGTGATCCGCGCCGCCATCGCGCTGAGGCTCTGCCAGCATGAGGAGACAGGCGCGATCGTCGCCGCTCTGACCACCTCGATCCCGGAGGCGCCGGGAAGCGGCCGCAACTGGGACTATCGCTACTGCTGGATCAGGGACGCCTATTACACCGTCCAGGCGCTCAACCGGCTCGGCGCTCTCGACGTGCTCGAGAATTATCTCTCCTACCTCCGCGAGATCGTGGACGCGGCCAAGGGCGGTCACGTGCAGCCGCTCTACGCCGTCTCCGGCGAGCCCAAGCTCGAGGAGCGCGAGGTCGAGACTCTCGCCGGCTATCGCGGGATGGGCCCGGTCCGGGTCGGCAATGCCGCCTTCACCCAGGTCCAGCACGACGCCTACGGCCAGATCGTCCTCTCCAACGTTCAGGCCTTCTTCGACCAGCGCCTCCACCGGGTCGCGACCGAGGCCGATTTCGCCTCGCTCGAGAAGGTCGGCGAATGCGCCTGGGCGACCCACGATCAGCCCGACGCGGGCCTGTGGGAATTTCGCACCCGGGCCAAGGTCCACACCTACAGCTCGGTGATGAGCTGGGCCGCCTGCGACCGGCTCGCCAATGCCGCCGGCGCGCTTGGCCTTGCCGCCAGGGAAGAGCTGTGGCGCGAGCGGGCCGACTCGATCCGCTCCTGGCTCGAGGAGAATGCCTGGAACCGCGAGACCGGCCGATTCTCGGCGAGCATCGGCGGCGACGAGATGGATGCGAGCCTTCTCCAGCTCGTCGACATGCGATTCCTCGCGCCCGACGATCCGCGCTTCGTCGCCACCTTCGAGGCGGTCGAGAAGGCGCTCCGCCGCGGCGACCACATGCTCCGCTACGCCGCCGAGGACGATTTCGGGCTTCCCGAGACCGCCTTCAATTTCTGCACCTTCTGGCTGATCGAGGCTCTCTACCTCGTCGGCCGGACCGACGAGGCGCGCGCCCTGTACGAAAAGACCATTGAGCGCCTCACCCCCGCCGGCCTCCTCTCCGAGGACAGCGACCTTTCGACCGGGGAGCTGTGGGGCAACTATCCGCAGACTTATTCGCTGGTCGGACTGATCAACTGCGCCGTACTCCTCTCGAAGCCGTGGAGTTCGATCAGATGAGCCGCCGTACCCTTCCCGTCATCCCAGCGAATGCTGGGATCCAGGCTGACTCTCTGAGGGACGCGGCCGCCCTATGGACTCCAGCCCCCACTGGAGTGACGGACACAGCATGAGCCGCCTCATCGTCATCTCCAACCGGGTCACGCCCCAAACCGGTCAGGCTGGCGCCCAGGGCGGCCTCTGGGTGGCTCTGGGCGCGGCGCTTCGCGCCTATCGCGGAATCTGGTTCGGGTGGTCGGGCGGAAAGATCGAAAGGTTCACCGGCCAGATCGACCTTCAGCGCCACGACGGCGTGACCACCGCGACCATCGATCTCGAAGAGCAGGACATAGACGAATATTATAACGGCTACGCCAACCGCACGCTCTGGCCGCTCTTCCATTACCGGATCGATCTCGCCGAATATGATCGAAGCTTCGGAAGCGGCTACGAGCGGGTCAACCACCGCTTCGCCGAGACGGTTGCGCCGCTCATAGACCCGGACGATCTGGTCTGGGTCCACGATTATCATCTCATTCCCTTGGGATCGCAGCTTCGCGAGCGAGGCGTGAAGAACCGCATCGGCTTCTTCCTCCACATCCCCTGGCCGCCGGCGCGGCTCCTCGTCTCGCTGCCCTTCCACGAAAGGCTCGTCCGCTCTCTGCTCGCCTACGATCTGATCGGCTTCCAGACCGAGGAATGGCTCGAAAGCTTTCGCCATTATGTCGAGCGCGAGCTCGGCGCGGAGATGGATTCCGAAGGCAATGTCCGCCTTGACGGCCGGACCGTGAAGGCCGGAGTCTTCCCGATCGGAATCGATTATGACGAGTTCCGCGAGGCGGCCGAGAGCCCCGAGGCGCTCGAAGCCTGCGCCCGGCTGCGCCGAAGCGCCGAAGGCAAGCACATCATCGTCGGAGTCGACCGGCTCGATTATTCCAAGGGGCTGGAGGAGCGCTTCTCGGGCTATCGCCGCTTCCTCGAGGAGAATGGCGACTGCCGCGGCCGGGTCTTCCTCCTCCAGATCGCGCCGCCCTCGCGCGGCGAGGTCCATACCTATGAGGATATCAGGGAGCGGCTCGACGAGCTCTCCGGCCGGATCAACGGCGAGTTCGCCGAGATCGACTGGGTTCCGATCCGCTACGTCAACCAGGGCTATGCCCGCGCCGACCTCGCCGGCTTCTACCGCGCCTCGGAAATCGGCCTCGTCACCCCTCTGCGCGACGGGATGAACCTGGTCGCCAAGGAATATGTCGCGGCCCAGGACCCGGAGGACCCCGGAGTCCTCATCCTCTCACGATTCGCCGGCGCCGCCCTCCAGCTCACCGAAGCCCTGCTCGTGAACCCCTACAGCAAGGACGAGATCAGCGACGCCATCCGAACCGCCCTCGCAATGCCGAAGGAGGAGAGGATCCGCCGCTGGCGCGCCATGATGGACAATGTCCGCGACGAGAACGTCGTCGCCTGGCGCGAGGCGTTCGTGAAGGCGCTTGAAGAGATTGACGTGGCGGAGCCACCGGCGGCGAGGACGGCGGAGACGGCGGCCACCTGAGCTTGCCATTCCTCCGGCTGCCCAAACAGCTCACGATGTGATTGTTTTCAGGGAAATTTTCACGGCTCCGGCGGGCCCTGGCGTCCCTTGAGGACCCAGCCTGGATCGCTCAGGAAATATACGGCCGTCCGGCGTCTCGGGCCGGATGGCGCATCCTGTCCCGCTTCGCCGGCCGGCCGATCATCGCCAGCCAGGCCCGAAAAGGCTCGATCGTCGCGCCGCGCAGCGAAGGCAGATGCTCCCCGTCGACACCGGTCGGCGGATATTCGCCGGGGCGCGGCCGGTAATAGGTGCCGAAGGCGATGTCGATGAACGGGAAGAAGCCGGCGAAATTCCGGCCGCTATGCTCCGGCAGGACAGAATGGTGGATCCGGTGCCATTGCGGGCCGGACAGGAAGGGCGTGAAGGGGCCGAAGCCGACGCGGACATTGGCGTGGTTGATGGAACCCCACAGCCTGAACAGCACGAAAACGGCGACGAAATGCGGCATCCGCGGCCCGAGCAGGACGATCACCGGCACGTGCGCCGCGGACGAGACCAGATAGCCCAGCGGATGGATCCGCGTCTGGGCGGCGGCGGAGAGGGCCGGCTCGTCGTGGTGGAATTTGTGCGTCTGCCACAAAATGGGGACGGCATGCTGCAGCCGGTGCATCGAATATTGGCAAATGTCCCATAGGAAAACGTAGACGAGCACGAAGAGCAGCAAAGCCGCCGGCCCGCTCTCCTCGCCCCCGAAGTCCGGCAGCAGCCCTCCGCCCGTCTGCGCATCCACGAAGGAGAAAGCCGGGCCCAGGATCAATCCGGCGAGCATGACGAAGGCGAGGAAGAAGGGCATGTAGCCGATGTTGAACAGCCAGGCGCCGAGCGGCTGACCCTTTTCGGCCGGCGCGAGTCGTTCCGCGCCGTAGAACAATAGGGTCAGGACCAGCGGCGGCCCGACAAGCATCAGATAGTGCCAGATCATCCCCAGCATAAGCGGCCCCGCCCCGCGCGAAGCCTAGACCTGCATTCCTCCCGGTCAAGGGGAGTCGCTTCAGTCCACCAGCTCCACCGCCATCGCCGTCGCCTCGCCCCCGCCGATGCAGAGGCTCGCGACGCCCTTCTTCCCGCCATGCGTCTCCAGCGCGGAGAGCAGGGTCGCGAGCACCCGCGCCCCGCTCGCCCCAATCGGGTGGCCCAAAGCGGTCGCGCCGCCATGGACGTTGATCTTGTCGTGGGGGATTCCGAGGTCGTGCATCGCGATCATCGCGACGCAGGCGAAGGCCTCGTTCACCTCGTAGAGATCGACGTCCTTCGCGTCCCAGCCGGCCTTCTCCAGCGCCCTGGTTATCGCTCCGACCGGTGCGGTGGTGAACTTGGCCGGCTCGTGCGCAAGCGCGGCGTGGCTCACGATCCGCGCCACCGGCTTGAGGCCGAGCCTGTCGGCGACGCTCTGGCGGGTGATCACCATCGCCGCGGCGCCGTCCGAGATGGAGGAGGCATTGGCTGCGGTGATCGTTCCGTCCTTGGCGAAGGCCGGCTTCAGGGTCGGGATCTTCGAAGTGTCGCCCTTGGCCGGCTGCTCGTCCTCGCTGACCGTCGTCGCGCCCTTCCGGCCCTGCACCTCGACCGGCGTGATCTCGCGCGCGAACCAGCCTTCTTTCTGCGCCTTCTGGGCGCGCTCCAGCGAGGCGATCGCATAATCGTCCTGCGCGGCGCGGGTGAACTGATAGTCGCGCGCCGAGTCCTCGGCGAAGCTCCCCATCAGCCGGCCCTGCTCATAGGCGTCCTCGAGCCCGTCGAAGAACATATGGTCGAGGATCCTGTCGTGGCCGATCCGCGCGCCGCCGCGATGCTTGGTCATCAGGTAGGGCGCGTTGGTCATGCTCTCCATGCCGCCGGCAAGCACGATGTCGGCCGATCCCGCCGCGATCGT
This sequence comes from Allosphingosinicella sp., assembly GCA_036525315.1. GTDB lineage: Bacteria > Pseudomonadota > Alphaproteobacteria > Sphingomonadales > Sphingomonadaceae > Allosphingosinicella. Next base: position 30,662 of record DATDAS010000094.1, on the reverse strand, counting down.
GTCCGCCGCCATGATCGCCGCCTGCATGCCCGATCCGCACATCTTGTTGACCGTCGTCGCCTCGACCGACTTTGGTAGCCCCGCCTTCAGCGCCGCCTGCCGCGCCGGCGCCTGGCCGAGCCCGGCGGGGAGCACGCAGCCCATGTAGATCTTCTCGATCGCGTCCGGATCGACACCGGCCCGCTCGACCGCAGCCCCAACCGCGGCTGCCCCGAGGTCGGTCGCGCTGGCGCCGGAAAGCGAACCCTGGAAGCTGCCCATCGGGGTTCGGGCGTAGGAGAGGATGACGATCGGGTCGGTGGGGGTGGTCATGTGCGTTCCTGGTTTTGTCGGCCGTCATTGCGAACGGAGTGAAGCAATCCAAGTCCTGCGTCGTCTGGATTGCGTCGTCGCTCCGCTCCTCGCAATGACGGAGGGGGCTTTGCGTGCCCGGCACATAGTCACCGGGGCCGCCTTGTTCAAATCCTCGCCCCTCTGCTAGTGCCGCCCCGACAGGAGGGAATGGAATGTCCGATTTCGGGCTGGACTTCGCGCTCGGCGAGATGGCCGACACGATCCGGGACACGACCCGCCGCTTCGCCGCCGACCGGATCGCTCCGCTCGCCGCCCGGATCGACGAGGAGGACTGGTTTCCCCGCGAGCTCTGGCCCGAAATGGGCGCGCTCGGCCTTCACGGAATCACCGTCGCCGAAGAGGATGGCGGCCTCGGGCTCGGCTATCTCGAGCATGTCGTCGCCCAGGAGGAGGTGGCCCGCGCCTCGGCCTCGATCGGCCTCTCCTACGGCGCCCATTCGAACCTGTGCGTAAACCAGATCCGCCGCTGGGCCAGCCCCGAGCAGAAGGCCAAATATCTGCCGAAGCTGATCTCGGGCGAGCATGTCGGTTCGCTCGCAATGTCCGAGGCCGGCGCGGGCTCCGACGTGGTCGGAATGAAGATGCGCGCCGACAAGGTTCAGGGCGGCTACGTCCTCAACGGCACCAAATTCTGGATCACCAACGCGGCCTATGCCGACACCCTCGTCGTCTACGCCAAGACCGGCGAGGGCTCGCGCGGGATCACCACCTTCCTCATCGAGAAGGACATGCCCGGCTTCTCGATCGGCCAGAAGCTCGACAAGATGGGCATGCGCGGATCGCCGACCGCCGAGCTCGTCTTCAACGATTGCGAGGTGCCCGAAGAGAATGTGATGGGCCCGGTCAACGGCGGCGTCGGAGTCCTGATGTCGGGTCTCGATTACGAGCGCACGGTCCTCGCCGGGATCCAGCTCGGCATCATGCAGGCCTGTCTCGACACCGTCATTCCCTATGTCCGCGAGCGCAAGCAGTTCGGCAAGCCGATCGGCGCCTTCCAGCTCATCCAGGCCAAGGTCGCCGACATGTATGTCGCGCTCAATTCGGCCCGCGCCTATGTCTATGCCGTCGCCCGCGCCTGCGACTCCGGAAGGACGACCCGCTTCGATGCCGCAGGCGCGATCCTGCTCGCCAGCGAAAATGCGGTGAAGACCTCGCTCGAGTCGATCCAGGCCCTCGGCGGAGCCGGCTACACCAAGGACTGGCCGGTCGAGCGCTACATGCGCGACGCTAAGCTGCTCGACATCGGCGCCGGGACGAACGAAATCCGCCGAATGCTCATCGGCCGCGAGCTGATCGGGGCGGCCTAGGGCGCGACCTAAAGCGGGTTGCCGGCTTTCGCCGGCCGACGGCCGCTACCAAACCTTCACCCTTTTCTCCGGCGCAAGATAGAGCTTCTGACCCGGCTTGACGCCGAAGGCGACGTACCAGGGGTCGAGGTTGCGCACTGTCAGCGCCCGGAACTGGCCCGGCGCGTGGCCGTCGGTTAGGATCCTCTGGCGGAGCGACGCCTCGCGCATCTTGGTCGCCCAGGCCTGGCCGTAGGCAATGAAGAAGCGCTGGTCGCCGGTAAAGCCGTCGATCACCGGCGCCTCCTTGCCGCCCAAGGACGCCCGATAGGCGTCATAAGCCGCGGCAACGCCGGCGACGTCGGCGATATTCTCTCCGAGCGTGAGCTTGCCGTTGACGTTCAGCCCCGGCAGCGCCTCGTAGGTGTCATATTGGGCGGCGAGCGCCGCGCCCGCCTGCTGGAAGCGGCCGAGGTCGGCCGGCGTCCACCAATTCCTCAGGCGCCCGGTCGAATCGAACAGTGCGCCGTTATTGTCGAAGCTGTGGCTGATCTCGTGGCCGATGACCGATCCGATCGCGCCGTAATTGAACGCGGCGTCGGCCGCGGGATCGAAGAATGGGCGCTGGAGGATGGCGGCGGGGAAATTGAGGGCGTTCTGCACCGGCAGGTTGACGGCGTTGACCAGCTGCGGCGGCATCCACCATTCGCTGCGGTCCATCGGCTTGCCGATCTTGGCGATCTGGTGGCGATATTCGGCCAGCGCCGCGTTCTTCTGGTTGGCATAAGCGTCGTCAGGGCCGATCCGCAGGGCCGAATAGTCGCGCCAGCTGTCCGGATAGCCGACTCCGACGACGATCGACCGGACCTTCTTCAGCGCCTCCTCCTTGGTCGAAGGCGCCATCCAGTGGATCGCCTCGACCCGGCGGGCGAAGGCGGTCTTGATGTTCTCGACCATGCTCTGGACCTCGGCCTTGGCCGAGGCGGGGAAATATGCGTCCACATAGGCCTTGCCGACTGCGTCCTGCAGCGCGTTGCTGACCGCGTTGAGGGCGAGCTGGTCGCGCGGCCGCTGCTTGGGTGTTCCGGAGAGCATTGTCCCGTTGAACGCGAAGCTGGAGTCCCGGATCGGCTTGGGCAGGACGCTCGCCTGCTGGTTGAGGGTGTGGAAGGCGAGCCATTCTTTCCAGGTCGGAAGCGGCTCCGACGCGACCAAGGCGGAGAGCTTGGGAATGGCGCCGCCATGATAGGCCTGGAACTTCTGCGCGGAGCCGAGCTGGGCGGCGCCGAGCAGTGCTGCCCAGTCGATGCCGGGAGCGCGCTTCTCGAGATCGGAGCGGCTCCACACTTGCGCCCCCTTGGCGAAATCCTCGCTTTCCTCGCGCGTGGCATGGGCTCGGGCGATCTTGGTCTCCAGATCGAGGATCCGCGCGGCCGCGCCATCCCCGTCGGAGACGCCGGCTGCCTTCATCACGCCGGCGATGTAGGCGCGATACTGGCCGCGAATCTCGGCCATCTTCGGGTCGCCGGACAGATAATATTCGCGCTCCGGAAGGCCGATTCCGCCCTGCATCAGATAGGGCAGGGTCTCGCCGGGCGTGGCGAGGCCCTGGGTGACGAAGATTCCGAACAGATTCTCGGTCTGGTAGTTGGTCGCGTTGAGCGGGTCGGTGTCGGCGCGCAGGGTGCCGCCGATCGCGGCGCTGAGCTGGCTCTTGTCGGCGATCCGGGCGATCGCGTCGAGGTCCGCCTTGGCCGGTGCCATGCCGGCGCGGTCGATCGCGTCGGTATTCAAATAAGCGTTGTAATAATCGGCGATGAGCGCCGCGTTGCTGCCGGCCGCGGGCTTCGAGCCAAGTATTGAATCGAGAAGCTCGCGGCTCTGCCGTTCCCGCTGCTGATCGGCGATGTAGAAGCCGCCGATGCTGGAGCGGTCCTCCGGGATCGGCGTGACCTTGACCCAGGCGCCGTTGGCGTAGGCGAAGAAATCGTCGCCCGGCGCCACCGCTTTGTCCATCGACGCCGCGACGATTCCGGCCGACGTCCCGGGGGCCTCAACCGGGGCGCTCTCGTTGCCGCCCCCCCCGCCGAGCAGGCTGAGGTTGCGAGGAGGAGGGCGAGGAAGATGGACCGGTTCATCACTTGGCCTTTCAGGACGCCGATTGAGCGGGGTGCGTTTACAGACCGTTTCGTTCCCGCGCCAGCGCTTCCCTTGAAGCCGCTCAGCGGTTAGTCAGCCTCGCTATGACGGGAGCCGGCGAATGAGCAAGAGCGGGACACACCTGGAACCGAGCGAGGCCGCATGAGCTCCGAAATGCTCTTCATCCTGCAATGGTACGGCGCGGCCGCGGCAGCGATTGCTGCGGGCACCGTGGCCCTCGATCTCGGCCGCCGCCCGACCGGCTGGGCCTTCGTCCTGTTCGTGACCTCCTCGATCGCCTTCATCCTCTACGGCTTCCTCGATCCGCGGCCCGAGGAGGCGATCGCAAGCCTCAACGTGGTCCTGCTCTTCATCAATCTGTTCGGGGTCTACCGCTATCTGATCCGCAAGAAGAAGCCGGTCGATTCATGAGCGCGCTCGGAACGAAGATCGACACGGAATCCGAGGCTTACCGCGCTTATGCTGCGCACAACAAAGCGCTTGCCGAAGAGCTTCGAGAGCGAGTCGCCAAGTCAGAGCTCGGCGGCTCCGAAAAGCATCGCGAGCGCCACGTCTCGCGCGGCAAATTGCTTCCGCGCGACCGGGTTGGGCGGCTTCTCGATCCCGGCTCGCCCTTCCTCGAGATCGGCCAGCTCGCCGCTTGCGACATGTACAAGGGGGAGGCGCCCGGCGCCGGGATGATCGCCGGAATCGGCCGGGTCTCGGGCCGCGAGACGATGATTGTCGCCAACGACGCCACGGTGAAGGGCGGCGCCTATTTCCCGATCACGGTGAAGAAGCATCTCCGCGCCCAGGAGATCGCGCTCGAGAACCGGCTGCCCTGCGTCTACCTGGTCGACAGCGGCGGCGCCAATCTGCCGCACCAGGCCGAGGTCTTCCCCGACCGCGAGCATTTCGGGCGCATCTTCTACAACCAGGCGCAGATGAGCTCGCAAGGCATCGCCCAGATCGCCTGCGTGATGGGAAGCTGCACCGCGGGCGGCGCCTATGTGCCGGCGATGGCCGACGAGAGCGTCATCGTCCGCAACCAGGGCACCATCTTCCTCGGCGGTCCGCCCTTGGTGAAGGCCGCGACCGGCGAGGTGATCTCGGCAGAGGATCTCGGCGGCGGCGATCTCCACGCCCGCAAGTCGGGCGTGGTCGACCATCTCGCCGAGAATGACGAGCATGCCCTCGCCATCGTCCGCGACATCGTCGCGCGCCTGAACGTCGTGAAGTCCCCCGATCTCGACCTCTCCGATCCGGTCGAGCCGAAGCTCGATCCCGAGGAATTGTACGGAATCATCCCCGACGACGTCCGGACGCCCTATGACGTTCACGAGGTGATCGGCCGGATCGTCGACGGCTCCGAGTTTCACGAATTCAAGCCGCTCTACGGCTCGACCCTGGTGTGCGGCTTCGCCCGCATCTGGGGCATGCCGGTCGCGATCCTCGCGAACAACGGCATCCTCTTCTCGGAAAGCGCCATGAAGGGCGCCCATTTCATCGAGCTCGCCTGCCAGCGCCGGACGCCCCTGCTGTTCCTCCAGAACATCTCGGGCTTCATGGTCGGCGGCAAATATGAGGCGGGCGGGATCGCCAAGGACGGCGCCAAGCTGGTAACCGCCGTGGCGACGGCTCAGGTTCCGAAGGTAACCATATTGGTTGGCGGAAGCTTCGGCGCCGGCAATTACGGAATGTCGGGCCGAGCCTATGGCCCGCGCTTCCTCTTCACCTGGCCGAACAGCCGGATCAGCGTGATGGGCGGCGAGCAGGCCGCTTCGGTCCTCGCCACCGTCCACAAGGACGCGGACAGCTGGACCCCGGAACAGGCCGAAGCCTTCAAGGCCCCGATCCGCCAGCGCTACGAGGACGAAGGCAATCCCTATCACGCCACCGCCCGCCTCTGGGACGACGGAATCATCGATCCCGCCCAGACGCGCGACGTCCTCGGCCTGGCCTTTAGCGCCTGCCTGAACGCGCCGATCCCCGAGCGCGCGCAGTTCGGGGTGTTCCGGATGTGATGGTGGAGGCGGGACCCCTAAAGCTCTACCCCGAGCTCGTCTCGGGGAGGGGGACCGCCCGGCGAAGCCGGGTGGTGGAGGGGCAGGCGCACACCCTAAAAATCCTCCCCGGTACGGGGAGGGGGACCGTCCGAAGGACGGTGGAGGGGCTGGCACTGCTCCAGAATGAAAGCAGTTACCGCACCGACATCCCAGAGAACCTCCTGCGCCGATATTCGAAGCGTGCGGAATCCCTGCCCCATCAACCACAGGTCGCGCGCCTCGTCGCGATTGCCACTGCTCAGGCTGTCATGCGCCCTCCCGTCGATCTCGATCGCGATCTTCGCCTCGACGCATGCGAAATCGAGAATGAACGCTCCGGCCGGATGCTGCCGCCTGAACTTACATCCTCCGGGCCGCTTCCGAAGCTCGCGCCAAAGCAGCACCTCAGGCAGCGACATCGTTCGCCGAAGCTCTCTCGCTTTCCCGATCGTCGCGCCCGAACCCGTCAGCATCGTGCCAGCCCCTCCGTCAGCCCTGCGGGCTGCCACCTCCCCGTACCGGGGAGGATTTGATTATGCTGAAATCCCTCCTCATCGCCAATCGCGGCGAGATCGCCTGTCGGATCATCCGCACCGCGCGCCGGCTCGGCATCCGCACGGTCGCCGTCTATTCCGACGCGGACGCGAAGGCGCTTCACGTCCGCGGGGCGGACGAAGCGATCCACATCGGACCGAGCGCGGCGCGGGAATCCTACCTGGTCGGCGAGAAGATCATCGCCGCGGCGAAGGCGAGCAAGGCCGAGGCGATCCATCCGGGCTACGGCTTCCTCTCCGAAAATGCCGATTTCGCTCAGGCCGTCGCCGATGCCGGGCTGATCTGGGTCGGACCGAAGCCCGACAGCATCCGGGCCATGGGCCTCAAGGACGCGGCCAAGAAACTGATGTCGGAGGCCGGCGTGCCGGTGACGCCCGGCTATCATGGCGCGGACCAGTCGCCGGAGCGCCTGCGCAAGGAGGCCGATGCGATCGGCTGGCCGGTTCTGATCAAGGCCGTTGCCGGCGGCGGCGGCAAGGGCATGCGCAAGGTCAATGGCCCCGCCGAGTTCGACGACATGCTTCAAAGCTGCAAGCGCGAGGCCGCCGCCTCCTTCGGCGACGACCGCGTCCTCATCGAGAAATATGTCGAGCGGCCGCGCCATATCGAGGTCCAGGTGTTCGGCGATAGTCACGGCAACGTGGTCCATCTGTTCGAGCGCGATTGCTCGCTCCAGCGCCGTCACCAGAAGGTGATCGAGGAAGCGCCCGCCCCCGGCATGGACGATGCGACCCGCGCCGCGGTCTGCGCCGCCGCGGTCAAGGCGGCCAGGGCGGTCGACTATGTCGGGGCGGGCACGATCGAGTTCATCGCCGACGCCTCCGAAGGCCTTCGAGCCGACCGTATCTGGTTCATGGAGATGAACACGAGGCTTCAGGTCGAGCATCCCGTCACCGAGGCGATCACCGGCCAGGACCTGGTCGAATGGCAGTTCCGGATCGCGAGCGGCGAGAGGCTTCCGAAGCGCCAGGACGAGCTGGAAATCAACGGCTGGGCCATGGAGGCTCGCCTCTATGCCGAGGATCCCGCGCACGAATTCCTGCCCTCGACCGGCCGTCTCGACCATTTCGAGCTCGGCCGATCGATCCGGATCGACACCGGAGTCGAGGAAGGCGACCGGATCAGCCCCTATTACGATCCGATGATCGCCAAGCTGATCGCGTCGGGCCCGACCCGCGACGAGGCGATCGACGGCCTCGTCGACGCTCTCGACCAGGTGGAGATCTGGCCGGTCAGGACCAATGCGGCCTTTCTCGCGCGCTGCGCCTCCCATCCCGACTTCCGCGCCGGCGACGTCGACACGAGCTTCATCCCATCGCGGATCGACGAGCTCGTTCCGCCGGCCAGGCCGTCCGAAGCGGTCTGGACCATGGCCGCGGAGGCCATGCTCGCGGCTGATTTCGGCACCGGCGGCGGCGGCGATCCCTGGGGCGCCCTTCAGGGCTTTCGCGCCAATTCGGAGCCGAGCCTCAGCGTCGCGCTGCGCCATGGCGGCGAGACGAGGACGATCGAACTGGACGAAGACGATGAACTGGAAGGCGTCGCCACCGCGGCGGGCGAATCCATCCTCGTCTTCTCGGAGGGCCAGGCCTTCGCCTTCACCTTGCCCGGCGCGGGCGGTGCGGCCGGCGGAGCGGCGGCCTCCGACGGCGCCCTCCTCTCGCCCATGCCGGGGCGGATCATCTCGGTCGAGGTGCGCCGGGGCGACAAGGTCGCGAAGGGCCAGAAGCTGCTCACCCTCGAGGCGATGAAGATGGAGCATAGCCTCGCCGCCCCCTTCGATGGCATCGTCGCCGAGCTGGAAGCCGCCGAAGGCGCGCAGGTGACAGAGGGGACCCTGCTGGCGCGGATCGAGAAGGAGGGGGAATGATGGCACGCTTCAAAGATCCTCCCCGGGACGGGGGAAGTCGGGTTGGACTGCCCCCGGCAGCCCAAGATCGCTCCGGGGGAGCGATCGACCCGACTTCGGACCGCCGCCTCAGGCGGTGGTGGAGGGGGGCCTTCGCACTCCGAGCCGCCCCCTCCACCGCACTTCGGCCAACGGCTGCTACGCAGCCGGTTCCGGCTCTCGCCATGCCCCCTGCATGGCGACCGACCTACACCCCCCTCCCCGTACCGGGGAGGATCTGATGCCCGGCCGCTATTACGACCAGTGGACGATCGGCGACCGCATCCGCCACCAGCCGGCGCGTACCGTCACCGAGACCGACAATCTCATGATCTCGGCGCTGACCCACAATCCGCAGCCGCTGCATCTCGACGCCGAATATGCGGCCGGGACCGAGTTCGGGCGGATCGTCGTCAACGGCACCTTCACCTTCGCATTGATGGTCGGCCTCTCGGTCGGCGACACCACATTGGGCACGCTCGTCGCCAATCTCGGCTACGACAAGGTCCGCATGCCCAAGCCGGTCTTCATAGGCGACACATTGCGCGCGGAGACCGAGGTGATCGCGCTCAAGGACAGCAAATCGCGCCCGGATGCCGGAATCGTCACCTTCGAGCACCGGATGCTCAACCAGGACGACGAGCTCGTCTGCGTCTGCGAGCGCACCGCCTTGATGCAGCGCCAGCGGGCATGAAGCTTCGCTCGCTCCTGTTCGTCCCCGGCGACCGTCCGGACCGAATGGAGAAGGCGCTCGCGTCCGGCGCCGACGCCCTGATCCTCGACCTCGAGGACGCCGTCGCGCCCGCGGCCAAGCCCGAGGCCCGGCGCGCGGTTGCCGACTTCCTCAACGCGAACGGCAATCACCCGCTCTGGGTGCGGATCAACCCGCTCGACGGGCCCGAGGCGGACAGGGACCTCGCGGCCATCCTTCCGAGCCATCCCAACGGCATCGTGCTTCCCAAGGCCGAAGGCGGCGCGTCGGTCGAGGAGCTTGCCCGCCGCCTCACCGAGCGCGGCAACGTCGCGGCCCAGATCCTCGCCATCGCCACCGAGACTCCCGCCGCTCTCTTCAAGCTCGGCACCTATGGCGGATCGAGGCGGCTCGCCGGCCTGACCTGGGGCGCCGAGGACCTTCCCGCCGCGATCGGCGCCGCCACCTCGCGCGAGGAGGACGGCCGCTACACCGCGCCCTACGAGCTCGCCCGCTCGCTCTGCCTGTTCGGCGCCGCGGCGGCCGGCGTCGCTCCGATCGAGACGGTCTATCCGGCCTTCCGGGATCTCGAAGGCCTCGCCGCTTATGCCGCCCGCGGCCGCCGCGACGGCTTCACCGGTATGATGGCCATCCATCCCGCCCAGGTCCCCGTGATCAACGCCGCCTTCACGCCCAGCGAGGCGGAGATCGCCCACGCCAAAGCGGTCGTCGCCGCGTTCGAGGCCAGTCCCGAAGCGGGCGTCCTCTCGCTCGACGGCAGGATGATCGATCGGCCGCATCTCCTCCAGGCGCAGCGCACCCTCGCCGCTGCTGCCGGCGGATAGTGCACAGCCTGTTCAAAGACTTTTCCCTCTCCCCCTGCGGGAGAGGGATGTGGAGCCTTGGCGAGCCTCTTGGCGAGCTTAGGCGGAGCTGGGTGAGGGGTCCGGCGCTCGAAGAGCGCCCGGCTCGGCATCGAGCCGATCCGGCCGCTGACCCCTCACCCCTGCCCCTCTCCCGCAAGGGGAGAGGGGGTGCATCCGGGAGCGATAGCTGCCCACGATGCGCCGCTCATAACTCCTGCGGCTGACGTGACCTCCTTTCACCTCCCCGGAGCGACCGTCACCGCGACCGGCTTCATCCTCGGCGCAATCATCGGAAGCTTCCTCGCCGCAGCGCTGATCCGCTGGCCCGAGGGCCGTTCGGTGCTCAAGGGCCGCTCGCACTGCGATTCCTGCGGCAGGACCCTGAGCCCGCGCGATCTCGTCCCGATCCTGTCCTGGTTCCTCGTCCGCGGCCGCTGCCGCCATTGCGGCGCCGGGATCGACCGAAAGCATCTCGCCGTGGAGGCGGGCGGCGCCCTCATCGGCCTCACCGCCATCCTCGCCCATCCGCTTCCCGCGGCTTTCTTCACCGCGATCTTCGGCTGGTGGCTCTTCCTGCTCGCCGCCCTCGATGTCGAGCATCAATGGCTCCCCGACCGGCTGACGCTGCCGCTCATCCCCGCGGGCCTCGCGATCGCCTGGATCGGGATCGGCCCGCCGCTGGACGAAAGGCTGATCGGCGCCGCGGCCGGCTTCGCTTCGCTCTTCCTGATCGGCTGGGCCTATCGAAACCTCCGCGGCCGCGAGGGGCTGGGCGGCGGCGATCCCAAATTGTTCGCGGCGATCGGCGCCTGGCTCGGCTGGCCGCAACTGCCCTTCGTCCTGCTCGGCGCGGGCCTGCTCGGGCTCGTCTCGATCCTCCTGATGCGGCTTCGCGGCCATTCGGTCTCGGCCACCGATCGCCTCCCGCTCGGCACCCTGATGGCGCTCGCGGCCTGGCCGATCTGGCTCATATTGGCGCGCTGAGAGAAGCCCGCTTGCGCGGCGCTCCAAAAGCTGGAAGGCTCCCTCTGCGCGACTCCGGGGGCGGGCGGCGTCAAAATACTGTAACAATTATCTTATTAGGACCGTCGCGCCGCCGCACAATGTGAGAGTGGGATAAGTGGGATGCGTATTAGCTTGGATTCGCGCGCGCAGCGGCTGCTGCACCGCGTATCCAGAACCAACATTTATACCGGGCTGGAGCTTCTGCTCCTCTCCCTGCTCGCCGTGCAATGCGCCCGGCTGGCCTGGACGATCGTGACTCCGGTCGGCCCGATCGGCGACTGGCGGCCGGACAGCGCGCTCCGTCCCGCCGCGCCTGCCGGACTGCTCGGAAGCTTCGATCCCTTCTTCCGTATCTCCGGCCAGGCCGGTCCGGTCGTCGTCACCTCGCTCAACCTCGCATTGTACGGGATCCGCCAGGACCAGGCGTCCGGACGCGGCTCGGCGATCATCGCCACGCCCGACGGAGTCCAGCGCAGCTTCGCGGTCGGCGAGGAGATCGTTCCGGGAGTCACCCTGACCGCGGTCGATTTCGACAGCGTCACCATCAGCCGCGGCGGCGCCCGGGAGCAATTGTTCATGGATCAGTCGCCCGCAGCCCAAATCGTCGCTCCGGGTCCGGCCGCCGCGCCCGCCGCGGCGCCACCGGTCCAGGCCGCTCCAGTGCCGGGCGCAGCCCCGGCCGCGCCTCCGCCCAATCTGGCGGCCGAAATCGCCTTCCAGCCGCGCGTGACCGGCGACGCCGTGACCGGCCTCTCGGTCTCGCCTTTGGGATCGGGCGAGGGCTTCCGTGCGCTCGGGCTTCGCCCGGGCGACGTGGTCGTGGCGGTGAACGGCCGCCGGATCGACAGCGCCGACAAAGCGCGTTCGATCCCGGCCGATCTCGCCGGCGCCCGCCGCGCCACCGTCCAGGTCGAGCGCGACGGCCGGGTCGTCACCCTGCGGCTGGAGAATCGCCGGTGAAGGCGCGTCTCCTCGCTCTCGCCTTGCTGCTCGCGGTGCCGCTGGCTCCGGTGCTTGCCCAGCATGTCGTCAATCTTCGCGATGCCGACGTCCGCGCCTTCATCGAGGATGCCGCGCGCGTGACCGGCCGCACCTTCATCGTCGATCCCGCCGTGCAGGGTAAGGTCTCGGTGGTCACTCAGCGGCCTCTCTCGCGCTCCGAATATTTCGAGCTCTTCCTGTCGACGCTGCGCGCCAACGGCCTGGTCGCGATCCCGCTTCCGGGCGGAGCGTTCAGGATCCAGCCCGTCGCCGGCGCCGCCGCGAGCGGCGGCCGGGCGGGAATCAGGGGAAGCGCTAACGCCTTCGTCACTGAGATCTTCCGGCTTCGCCACATCGATTCCGCCTCCGCCGTCGAGGCCCTGAAGCCGCTCGTCAGCAAGGACGGCTCGATCACCGGAAGCCGAAACTCGGTGGTCGTCGCCGACTTCGCCGACAATGTCGCGCGGATCCGCCGCCTGCTCTCGAGCATCGACCGCGACAATACGACCAGCCGCATCGTCTCCCTCCGCAACGCCGGCGCGCGGGAGATCGCCGCCGCCCTCAACGTCCTGATGGGCGGCGAGGACGGGGAGGCGAGGGCGGTCGCGATCGTTCCCATCGACAGCTCCAATTCATTGGCCTTCCGCGGCGATTCGGCGATGGTCGCGCGCCTCGCCGCCATGGCCTCCGAGCTGGACGAGCGGGCCGCGAGCGGAAGCGAGGTCCGGGTCATCTTCCTCGAACATGCCGACGCCGCCCAGCTTCTCCCGGTCCTCCAGCAATTGCTCGGCCAGGCGGTCACCCCGCCGCCGTCCAATTCGGGCCTCTCGGGGGGCGGCGACATGACCCGCACCTCGACCAGCCGCGTCGGCGGCCGCGCCTCGGCCCAGACCACGACCTCCACCGGCCCTGCCACGCAGGCGCCGGCGGTGGCGGCGGGCGAGCCGGGCTTCAGCGTCTTCGGCCCGCGAGGCGCCGTCGTCACCCGCTTCGAGGGCGCCAACGCCCTGGTCATCGCCGCTCCGACAGACGTCCAGCGCAAGCTGGGCGAGGTGATCCGCCAGCTCGACACCAGGCGCGAGCAGGTGCTGGTCGAGGCGATCATCGTCGAGATCTCGGACAATGCGGCCAAGCAGCTCGGGGTCCAGTTGCTCCTTGCCGGCCTCGAAGGCTCGAACATCCCGTTCGCGGTGACGAGCTATTCTAATGCCAGCCCCAACATGCTGACCGTCGCCGCGGCGGCGGCCGCTGAGCGGCTTCGAACCACCACGACGACGGTCAACGGCCAGGTCGTGACGACCGGCCAGAACAGCCCCGTCGCCGACGCTTTGCAGCTGGCGGCGGTGGATTCTATCCTGGGCGCCACCGGCGGGCTGGCCGGTGCCGCCTTCCGCACCGGAAACGCGATCCTGGGCGCGATCGTCAACGCGGTGAAGTCCGACAGCAAGTCGAACATCCTCTCGACCCCCTCGATCATGACCCTCGACAATCAGGAGGCGCGGATCCTGGTCGGCCAGGAGATTCCGGTTACCACCGGCGAGGCGCTTTCCCAGAATTTCGACAATCAGTTCAGGACCGTCGAGCGCCAGAACGTTGGAATCACCCTGGAGGTGAAGCCGCAGATCAATGCCGGCGGGACGATCAAGCTGATGCTCCGCCAGGAGGTCAGCTCGATCGCCGGGCCGGTCACCCGCAACTCGTCGGACCTGATCCTCAACAAGCGCGAGATCGAGACCGTGATCACCGTCGACGACGGCGAGATCGTCGGCATCGGCGGTCTTCTCGACGACAATGAGCGGCGGACTCTCGAGGCCATACCCTTCCTCGGCGATCTTCCGGTGGTCGGAAACCTGTTCCGCTCGAAGAGCCGGTCGCGGGCCAAGACCAATCTGATGGTCTTCATCCGCCCGACCATCCTCCGCTCGGCCGACGACGCGCGGGCGGTCACCGAGCGCCGCTACGGCTATATCCGCGACATGCAATATCAGCAGAATCCGAGGCAGGAGCCGAGCATCGACGAGCTGGTCAGGGAATATATGGGCATGGTCCCGCCCGCCGTCCCGCCGGCCGCTCCGCCGCTCGATCCGAGCCTCTATCCCGGTCCGCTCGGAAAGCCCGGCGACAAGGTCGTCGCGCCGCCGGCTCCGGCCGCTCCCCCCGCGCCGCCGGCCAGTTCGGAGACTCCGCAATGATCCCCACGCGTCAGATCCTCCCCGGGACGGGGAGGGGGACCAAGCGTAGCTTGGTGGAGGGGGCCCCGAGCAGGTTCCGAGCCCCCTCCACCACGCCGCTTCGCGACGCGGTCCCCCTCCCCGTCCCGGGGAGGAATGGCTTCAAGCCCTTGCGGCGTTCCGCCGAACAGGGCTTCAGGTCCTTGCGGCGTACCGCCGAACACGGCTTCACTCTGGTCGAGCTGATGGTCGTCATCCTGATCATCGGCCTTCTCGCCACGATCGTGATTATCAACGTCATGCCCGCGACCGACCAGGCCGCGGTCACAAAGGCACGCGCCGACATCGCGACCCTCGAATCGGGCATCGAAATGTACCGGCTCAAGCATATGCGCTATCCGGCCGGAGACGGCCTCCAGGCGCTGTTGAGCGAGCGGCTGGTCAAGCGCCTGCCCAAGGATCCCTGGGGCAATCCCTATCGCTACGCGGCCCCCGGCCGCGACGGCCGCGACTTCGACATTTACAGCTACGGCGCCGACGGCCGCGAAGGCGGCGAGGACCAGGATGCCGATATCGGCAATTGGGATTCATAGAGTTCCTCCCCTGCATTCGCAGGGGAGGGGGACCGCGCGCAGCGCGGTGGAGGGGCCGGCTCTGTGTCATTCCCCTCCACCACGCCGCTCCGCGTCGCGGTCCCCCTCCCCTGGCTTTGGCCGGGGGAGGAACGGCTTCACGTCTTCGTGGCGTTCCGCCGTACACGGCTTCACGCTGGTCGAGCTTCTCATCGTCCTGGCGATCATCGGGCTGATGTCGGCGCTCGTCGTACTGGCTATCCCAGATCCGCGCGGCACGCTCGCCGCCGAGGCCGAGCGCTTCGCCGCCCGCACCCGCGCCGCCCAGGAACGCGCGGTCATGGACAATCGCCCGGTCGCCGTCCGGCTCGACAGCGCCGGCTACGGCTTCGAATGGCGCGAGGAAGGCGAATGGCGCCCGATCGCCCGCCGCCCCTTCGAGGACCGGAAATGGATCGAAGGCACGAGCGTCGAGCTGGACGGCAAATCCGAACGCATCGCCTTCGATTCCACTGGCTTCGCCGAGCCCGCCGAGATCCTCCTTGCCCGAGGCGGCGAGCGCGTAGCCGTGGAAGTGGCCGACGGAGGCAAGGTCCATGTCCGCCGCTGATCGGATCCTCCCCGGGACGGAGAGGGGGACCACGCGAAGCGCGGTGGAGGGGGCTTGGTGCAAGTCTCGCCCCGCTCATTTTCGTCATCCCGGACTTGATCCGGGATCCATGAACACGATCGGGGGAAAACATCGCTGGTTTGCGTTCATGGGTCCTGACTTTCGTCAGGATGACGCCGGCTTCAAGCCTTCACGGCGTTCCGCCGAAGACGGCTTCCGTTCATCGTGGCGTTTCGCCGAACACGGCTTCACGCTCATCGAGATGCTCGTCGCCTTGGCCATCTTCAGCCTTGCCGCCCTCGCTCTGCTCCGCCTCGAAACCGCCACCGTCGCCACCACCGCGCGGCTTCAGGATCAGTCGCTCGCCCAGCTGGTCGCCCGAAACATCGCGGTTGAGACGATGACCGACCCGGTCCCGCCGGCCTACGGCGATTCGCGCGGCTCGCTGGTCAATGCCGGCCGGCGGTGGAGCTGGGTCCGGCGAACGGCCCGGACGCCCGAGCCGCGGATCCAGCAGATCCTCATCCAGGTCACCCGCGACGGCGGCCAGGAAGCCGCCACGCTCACCATCTTCAGGCGGGGGCCGCAGTGAGGGGCCCCAAACGTCATCCCGGACCTTGCCTGCCCTGGACTCGATCCAGGGATCCGAGATCCACGGCCGTGACTGCACCTCGTCCGAACGTGTTCATGGGTCCTGACTTTCGTCAGGATGACGAGGGCTTCACATCTTCGCGGCGTTCCGCCGAGCACGGCTTCACGCTCGTCGAGCTCCTCGTCTCCCTCTTCATCTTCGCCTTGCTCTCGGCGGCCGGAGTGGCGCTCCTCTCCTTCAGCGTCCGCGCCCAGGAAACCGCCGAGTTCCAGCTCGGCCGGATCGGCGACCTGCGCCGCACCGGCGCCCTGCTCTCCGGGGACCTCGCCCAGGCAGCGGCAAGGCCCTGGCGAGACGAGAATGGCGACAACCGCCCGGCCTTCACCGGCGCGAGCGGAGAGGAGGGGGGACGGCTCCTCGCCTTCGTCCGTCGCGGCGCCGAGACCCTGGGGGAAACGCCGCGCCCCTCGCTTCAGCGGGTCGAATATCGGCTCGAGGGAGACCGGCTCGAACGCCGTTCCTGGACCATGGTCGACGGCGCCCCGCCCAAAGCGGATTCGGCGATGCTCGAAGGCGTTCGCCGAGTTCGCCTGCGCTATCGCGACCGAAGCGGCGAATGGCGCGATCGCTGGGATCCGACCGCGCTGACCGACCTTCCCCGGGCGGTCGAGATCGTCGTCGACAGCGATGAAGCCGGAGCGACCCGGATGCTCTTCCTCGCCGGCGCCGTCGCATGAAGAACGTCGCCCATCGCGAGCGCGGCGCCGCCCTCCTGGCGGTGCTCCTCCTCGTCGCGGTGATGGGCGCGATCGCGGCATCGGCCCTTGAGAGGCTGCGCTACTCGACGGCCCTCGCCACCAACGGTGCCGCCCTCGACCAGGCCCGGGCTTATGCGGTGGGCCTCGAGACCCTGCTCTCCGTCCGGGTCGACGATCTCCTCGCCTCGAGCCCGGGAGTCACCACCCTTGCCGGCGGCTGGAACGGCCAGCGCCGCGCCGTCGAGCTTCGCGGCGAGGGCCAGGCGGAGGGCACGATCCGCGACGGCGGCAATTGCTTCAACATCAACAGCGTCGCCGACGGTTCCGATCCGCTCACTTTGGCGCCGCGCCCGGCCGGCATCGACCAGTTCGCGGCTCTGATGGTCCTTCTCGGCCTCGGCGAGCCCGAAGCCCGCCGAATCGCCGAATCCGCCGCCGACTGGGTCGATTCGGACCGCGACGCCCACGCCCGCGGAGCCGAGGATTCGGCCTATGCCTCCGCCGCTCCGCCTTACCGGCCCGGCAACACCTTGTTCGCCGAGGTCAGCGAGCTTCGCGCCGTCGCCGGCATGACGCCCGAAATCTACGCCCGCCTTCGCCCCTTCCTTTGCGCCCTGCCGACCGCCGATCTCTCCCCGATCAACGTCAACACCCTGCTCCCGGACCAGGCGCCCCTCATCGCCATGCTCTCGCCCGGCCGGATCGGCCTGAACTCCGCGCGCGCGGCGATCGCCCAGCGCCCCGGCGCGGGCTGGGAGAGTAAGGGGGCCTTCTGGGCGAGCCGCGCCTTGTCCGGCGCCTCGCCTCCACTCGACGTCTCCAACCAGGTTCAGCTAAGCACCCGCTGGTTCAGCCTCGATCTCCGCATCCGCTTCGGAGGCGCCGAGCTGATCGAAACCGCCTTGATCGACGCGCGCCTCCGCCCGTCGAAGATCGCGGTCCGGCGCTGGGGGGCTGAGGATTGACCGCCGTTTCGCTCATCTTCCTCGGCCGCGAATCCGCCTTCGAAGGCTGGCTTCGGATAGAGGCGGGCGAGGTGATCGCGCGCGGTCAGGGCCTGCCCGTCGTGGCGGACGGCGCCCGGATCGCGGCGATCGTGCCCGGCGATTGCGTCACCCTTCACTGGCTCCATCTTCCCGCCGGCCTTGCCCCCGCCCAGGCCGCCGCCGCCGCCCGCCTCTCGGCCGCCGAGCACAGCGCCCAGCCGGGCCCGGAGCTTCATGTCGCAGTCGGGCCCGCCACGGGCGAGGAGGGGCTTCGCTGCGTCGGAATCGTCTCGGCGTCCGTGATGGCCGAATGGATGGTCCGGCTCGCCGAGGCCGGCCTCGATCCCGATCTCATCGTCCCGGAAACCCTCCTTCTTCCCGCCTCGGCCGACACCGTCTTTCGCTACGATCGCGGCGCCTTGTCGCTTTGCCGCGGCGCCGCCGAGGCCTTCGCCGCCGAGCCCGAGCTTGCCGACCTGATCCTTGACGGGCGGCCCGTCGCCCTGATCGACGGCGCCGCCTTCGAGGCCGGACTCGCCGATGCCGTCGCGAGCCCGGTCCTCGACCTTCGCCAGGGCCCCTATGCGCGCAGGCGCTCCTGGCAGGTCGACCGGCCGCTCGTCCGAAGGCTCGCTCTCCTCCTCCTTCTGCTCCTCCTCGCAACGCTCGCGGTCCAGGTCGCCGCCATCCTCCGCTACACCTTCGCCGCCGACGCGCTCGAGGCGGAGGCCGCAACGGTCGCGGCCGCGGCGCTGCCGCGCTCCACCGGCAACGGCGACGCCTCCGCCGATCTCGACGCGCGGCTCGCTGAGCTTCGCGGCGGCGGAATCGGCTTCACCGCGATCGCGGCGCCGGTCTTCGCAGCGATCCGCGACACCGCCAATGCCGAGCTTGCCGCTTTGGTCTTCAATCCCGACGGCAGCCTGAAGGTGACCGTCCAGGCCGATACGCCGGCCACGATCGCCGCATTGGTCGCCCGGATCGAATCCGCGGGCTTCGCCGTCGAAGGCGGAGTCCTGAGGAGCGGTGGAGGCCGCCAGATCTCCGATCTCATGGTGCGGGCGCGATGATCGCGGGCCTCCCGGCCTGGTGGCGCGCGCGAAGCCGCCGGGAGCAAATCCTGCTCCTGGTCCTCGCCGCTTTGTTCGGAATCACCTTCTTCTGGCTGCTGGTCGTCCGGCCGCTCAGCGACAGCCTCGCCGCGGCGCGCGAGAGGCATGGCGACGCCGTGATCGCGCTCGCCGAGGCGCAGGCGGGCGCAGCCGCGATCGTCCGGCTCGAGCGTGAGCGGCCCGCCTCGCCGGCCGGGCCGGTCGAGCGGGTCGTCACCGAATCCGCTTCGGCGGCCGGCTTCCAGCTGTCGCGGATCGAGGGCCAGGGCGCCGGCAAGGTCAGCCTTTCCATAGAGGCGGCGCGGCCCCAGGCCCTGTTCGCCTGGGTGAGCGAAATGGAGACGAGTAACGGCCTGGTCGTCGAACGGCTGACCGCGAACGCCAACAGCGACCGAAGCCTCTCCGCCCAGATCGTCTTCAGGACGCGAGGGAATTGATGCGGATCCGGATGCCCATGCGCAGGAGCCTCTTCTTCCTGGCCGCCTTCCTGTTCGCGCTCGTCGCGCTTCTCCCGCTCGGACTCACCTTGCGCTGGCTGGGGCTCGACCAGCGCGGCTTCTCGGCGCGCGAGGCGCAGGGCAGCGTCTGGCTCGGGATCGTCCGCGAGGCGCGCTTCGGCTCGGTTCCGCTTGGCGACCTCGAGGCCCGGCTTCGCGCCCTGCCGCTCGTCATCGGTCGGGCCCGGGTCGATCTCGACCACTCCGGCGAAGGGCAGGGGTTCGAGGGCGGGATCACGGTCTCCCGCCATGCCTTCGGAGTCGACGACGTCAGTGCCACGCTCGCGCCGGGCCCTGTCTTCGCTCTCGTGCCGGGCGCCGCCTTCGATCTTTCCGATCTCAGCGCGCATTTCGCGAACGGAGCCTGCGTGAGCGCCGAAGGGCTGGTGAAGGCGAGCCTGTCGGGCGACGCCGCCGGAATTCCCCTGCCGCGCACCCTCAGCGGCAATGCCCGCTGCGACGGCGGCGCCCTGCTCCTGCCGCTTGTCGCCCAGTCCGGGATGGAGCGGCTCGACCTGCGCCTGTTCGAGGATGGCCGCTACCGTGTGGAATTGCTCCTCCGCCCCGCCGACGAAGCCGCCCGCCAGCGCCTCGCCGCCGCCGGCTTCACCGCCTCCGGAGCCGCCTTCGCGCTTCGCGCGGAAGGGCATTTCTAGGCGTGCCGGGGGGTGCCACTGCGGGACACTCGATGCCCGCGTAAGAGGAAAGGGCGCCTTGGGGCGGCCCCAATTTTTGACTTTACTGAGCCGTTGATGTGACGGGCGCGGGAGGCGCGGTTGGCGTCAGCGGCTGCATCCCTTCGATAACGTAGCGCATGCCAAGGCCATCGATGCTCAGCACCTTCATCCGAATGCCTTTGAAGGCCACCAACTGAGGGAAGGTTTTGGTGATCGGAATGGTGAGGTCTTCCGTGAACGCGGCTCGGGCCATGTCATTGGCAAACTCGCGATAGGAAAGGCGAAGGCTGTCGCTGGTTGCGCCAGTGTAGAGGATCGTTGCCTTGAACGGGTCGGTAGTAAGCGGAACATCAACGTCGGCCTTGGTGTATGGAACCGGCGCGTTGAGCGGAATGAAGTCGCCTACGTTGAACAGGGAACCACGATCAAACTTCCCGTCACCGTCAACATCTGAAGCGCACCGATTGGTTTCGATGTTGCATGCCTTGAACGGACCCTTCCTCCACTTGACGTGATTAAGGATGGTTCCAGCAGGAAGCGGGTTGCGCGCTTTTCCCCATGACAATGGAATGGCGATGGTCGCCAGGGTCAACCGGCGATAGTGAAAGGTCTGGAAGACCGGTTCACCGACGCTCACCGTTCGCTCGACGCCAACGATGGGGACGACCTGTGTGCGAACTGGATTCTCGGCATCATCCACCGCTTGAGCAAAAGCTGGTGCGGCCAGCGCGAGTGCCGCCGCCGTGATCACCCCCTTTTTCATTTTCTATCCCCTTATCTACTTGGCTGCTTCAGACTGGATCACCTGCTCAATGGCGCGCGAAACGGTCGTCACTAATACCCATGAGAGCGACATTGTGACGAGACTCATCACGCCCAAGATGAGACCGACCCACCTCCTCACTCTCGGGTTATTGCGTGGAAAGACCACTGCGAACAGCCAACCGATAAACGTCCCAACCTTTGTCATCATGTAGGCGAGGGCGACGAAGAACATCGTCCCGAAGATAACATCGAGTAGCAAGCTGTCGGTTTTGCGAGAGACGATTGCGAAGACGCTCACAAGCAGAACGAGTTCGCCCGCTCGCAAGATGACCTCCACTCCCATCTCGAATCCTGCGAAACAGCCTTCGAGTTTCTTGAGGAAATCGTCCATCGCCACTCCATTTGCGTCGCGTTTTCCGGAGATTCGCGAGGGTCTGCGAGGGTTGGAATGGTGCACCATCCCGGACATAATGGCGAAATGAAAATCATCACGCTCGTGCTCACGGTCGCGCTCACCGTAACGATCACGATAATCGTCACTTCTGCGATAGGCACTCCGGTAGACAACCTCTTCCGGGATAATCGGCTGGAGGCGATTGTGGATGTCTCTCGCTGGCATCCGTATCCGACCAAAGGAGCGGCTCCACTGCGGCACTCTTTTGCCCTTCTTCATCTGGAGAACCCGACGAGCGAGAAGGTCACGAACATCAAAGTTAGGTTCGACGGTGAGGCATACGCCGACATCATCCGCTCGGGCGAGCGTCCGGAAAAGCTGATCGTCCACGCCGGAGAGTTTAATTTTCCCGATATGAAGCCCGGCGACGAGGCGCTTTACTACCTCTGGTTCGACAAGCCCGTGATGGGTCGCGCACTTGAGCAAACGATGCGGCTCTTCTCCTCTCAAGGGACGCCTCGCCTCGTTTTGATTGAGAGCCAAATGTATGACGGTGAGCCGTTCGAGACGTTCGAGGCATTGGCAAGGGAGTGGATGCCAATGACGGCGGGTCTTTTGAGTCTCGTTCTAGTCTTCGCCATTGCCGCCATCGAAGGCCGAAACGGGAAGGCACTTAGGAAAGCCCTTGAGGACGACGATTTCTATCTCGGGGAAAAGATTCGTTATGAGGCGGATCCGAAAGCCTACATCCCCTCTAAGCCCAAGAAATAGGCCGAAGGAGGAATCAAATGAAGTGGTTGCTCGTGCTGACGATCTACACTGCTCCTCCCGGTGCCGTAGATTGGGATGGTCCATGGACGTTGGGAATGACGCAACTAGTGGAGGAGCAGTTCAACACTGAACCCGAGTGCCGAACCTACGCTATCCGCCTGATCGGTCGAATGCACGACGGGATGCTCGCTCCAATGCGCTATCGGTGCATTTCGGTGGAAGCAGATCTCCCAAAGGGCGCACCTCGGTAGCTCACGAAGTTCCCTGATCCGGCCGACCGAGGAAGCGGCGTGCCAGCGCCTCGTCGCCGCCGGCTCACCTCCGCCGGCGCCGCCTTCGCCTTCCGCGCGGAAGGGCATTTCTAGGCGGCTCACTCGCCGTCATTGCGAGGAGTGTAGCGACGAAGCAATCCATGTCAGTCGGCGTGTCGGAACCGACATCGTCGGTTGGGCGATTGCATGGATTGCAGACACGAACGCCCGTCAGGCTCGTACCTGTTTATTGCGCACGAGGATGTAATAGCTGGCGACCGGCCAGATCAGATAGAGCCAGCATGTCAGCCGTGCTGAGACAAGGCCCCAGGTCGCCGGGAGCGCGGCAACATCTTTGACAAAGCCCAGGGGCGACAGAATTTCGAAGTTGGAAAATCCTACCCCAAGGACGGCGATCGGCAGCAGAAGTAGCCACAGCAGCATCAGGACTGAGTAGACAATCCTCCCGCCCAGGGCCGGCTTCGGCGGAGACATTCAGCCGACCCCCGAATCGGGATCCCGATAGCGGCTGTCGAGGAACCGCCCCTGGGTCTCGAAACGCATGAGTCGGTCGCGATTCACTTCCTTGCTGAGCCGGTCCAGGGCATCCACGAGCGTGACGAGCCCGGCCACAAGCCTCTCGCCATGCGCCGGATCCCGGTCGCGCGCGGCGGCCGGAAGCTCGCAATAAGCGTGCACGAGCCTCGGCAGATGATCCCCGAGCAGCCGCCGTGCCTCCCAGGCCAATGTCGAGCTGGGGCTGACGTCGCCAAGCCCCATCTCGAGATCGGCAAGGTGGACGAAGATCGAGTCGAGCGGCGCGAAAGCCTCGGCCGGCAGGCTCGGGCGCTGGGAAAGCAGCCATTCCTCGGCCTCGCCCGGCAGCGCCGCCAGCTCCTCGGCCGAGAGCGGCCCGTCCGTCCTTCGGGCGCTTGGCCACACCAGGGCCGCCGTCATCACCGCGAGCGCTGCCGCGCCGGCGAAGGCGAGGCCCGGCGCCGCGACTCCCGCGGCAATTCCATAGAGAAGCACCCCGCCGCCCGAGACTCCGCCCACCGCCGCGGCCCGCTTCACGCGCCGTCCGGCCGCCCTTTGCTTGCGCTCGCGGACCCTTTTCTCGGCCGCCTTCACCGCTTTCGACTTGATGTGCCGGCGGAGATAATCCTCGGCGTGCCTGAGCGCGAGCCTGATCTCCAACGCCAAGCTCAGTCTCCCGAAGGTCCGCCGTCCTTGTAGCGGCTCTCGATGAATCGGCCCTGGGTCTCGAACGCCTGGCGGTCGCCCTGGGCGAGCTTCGATCCGATATCGTCGAGCGCGTTCTTGGCCGCGTCGAGGCTCGCGACCAGCCTTTCGTCGACGGTCAGCCCGTCGCCGTCGCGCTCGTGGCGATAGGCGTTGGGGATCCGCTCGTAGCGGTCGATCAGGTCGGGCAGATGCTTGCCCATCAACCGCCTTGCGTCCTGGGCGAGCGGATCGAGCGCGTCGATCTCGCCGAGCCGGGATTCGAGCAATGGAAGCTGCGCGCTGATCGCGTCGACCCGGCGTGTCGCCGCGCCGGGAAGCGCCGATCGGCGCCGGACCAGCAGGCTCTCGAGCTGCTGAACCACGGTCCCGGTCGGAACCTGCTCGCTATAGGCGACCCGCTTGGGCTCCATCGGCAGAAGCGAGAAGACCGCCAGGATTACCAGTGTCAGCACCACGACGACGAACAGGCCGGTCCAGCCGATCGGTCCGACCAGCAGTCCGAAGCCGATCGTCGCGATCGTGAGCGCGATCAGAGCCATTCCGATATTGATTCCGCGCTTCGCCACGGAGCGCCCCATGCGCCCATAATGGCGGCGCCGCGCGCCGGTCGCCTCGGCGGTCCGCCCGTCGAGATGCGCGAAATAGTCGCTGGTTCGCGCCAGCACTTCGTCGACGCTGTAGGGCTCCCGGGCCATGCCTTCTCTCGGTCCTCAGCCTTCCAGCGGCGCCAGCAGCGGCGAGCTGGACGTGCCGCCGAGCCTGCCCTGCTCGACGCCCTCGGCCCGGGCGATATAGCCGCGGCTCTTCTCGACCTCGCCCGAGAGGGTGTCGACGGTCTGCTTCATGTTCGCCAGCGCCTCGACCTTGAAGCGGTCGATCGTGTCCATCGTGTCGTAGATGTTCTGAAAGGCGCGCTGCAGGGTCTCGAGCGGGATGGTCGAGGACGCCGCCTGCTGGTGGATCTGGCCGGTATTGCTTCGCAGCATGTTGCCGGTCGAATCGATCACGTTCGCGGTCGTCGTGTTGAGCGCGGTGATCTGCTCGAGCACCAGCCTCTGGTTGGTCATCGCCTGGGCGACGGTCACCGCGGTCCGGAGCGCCGAAACGGTGGTGGTCGAGGCGCGGTCGACGCCCTTCACCAGCTCGACATTGTTCTTCTTGACGAGGTCGAGCGCGAGATAGCCCTGGACCGTCACCGCCATCTGGGTGAGCAGGTCGGTGGTGCGCTGGCGGGTGTAGAAGAGCGCCGTCTCCCTGATCGCCTTGGCCTTGGCCGGGTCGGTCGAATCGAGCTCGTTGGCCTTTTCCTCCAGCTTGGCGTCCAGTGCCTTGGAGATGTGGATCATCTGCTCGAGCTGGCCCATCGCCTTCCACAGGCCGGCCCGCTCGGTATCGATCGCCGCATTGTCCATCAGAAGCTCGTCCTTGCCCGAGGCGAGCCGGGCGAGGACCGCGGAGATGTGGGTCTGGGCGGACTGGTAGGATCGGAAATAATTGGTTAGCCCGCCGCCGAGGGGGATGATGCCCAGGAACTTGCGCGGCTTGCCGGCATTGTTGCGGCCCGGATCGAGGGTCTCGACCGTCTTTCGAAGCTCGGTCAGATCGGCGCCGATCCCGCTGTCCTTGTCGATCGCGCGGATCGGACGGTCGAGGAACCGGTTCGAATGGCCGGCCGCGTCGGCGATCTGCTTTCGCCCCATGTTGGTCAGCTCGTCGACCTTCTTGCCGAATTCCGGGCTGTTCGCGTCGGCGCTGACCAGCTCGTCGACGAACTTGTCGACCACCGTGTCGAGCTTGGATTTCACCGAATCCTCGACCGGAACGAGCCCGGCCGCCTGGGCGGGTTCAACGGTCGTCAGCGCCTCGGGCGCTTCGAGCTTCAGCTTGGTCTCGGTAGCCATTTCGCTCCCCTTGCTTCCTTGCCCTGTAAATGGGGCAGGGGGGGCAGGCTGTGCAAGGGGAAAAGTGTGTTAATTGCATAACACAGCAGATCCTCCCCGGGACGGGGAGGGGACCGGCCGGAGCTTTAGCGAAGGCTGGTGGTGGAGGCGGCGAGGCGCCCACTTCCTCGTCATGCCGGACTTGATCCGGCACCCATGAACACCTCCGGTTCAGAATTGAAGCCGCCAGTGTTCATGGGTCCTGACGTTCGTCAGGATGACCGCACAGGCTAAAAAGGCCGCTCCCCGATCACGTTGCCCGCCGTCGCATAGCGGCAGACCAGCACCTCATTCTCGTCATTGCCGGTCTTCGCGCAGCCGACCCGCGCGGTGTCCCGCCACATCAGCTGGGTATAATGGCCGACATCCTCGAGGTTGCCGGTGCGGCTGTTGTTCGGGAATACGCCCGGCTTGAAGTGGCGTTTCTCCTCGATCCACATGCCGACCATCTCCTCGGGCGAGTAGGAGGCGCGGGTCCCCAGCCACAGATTCTCGCCCTGCGGATCATTCTCGTCCGCATCCTCGGCATGTTCGAGGTCGTTCATGTCGGCCAGCGTCTCGGCCCATTCGGCCGCGTCGGCGGCCAGCCCTGGGCTCCAGGAAAGAGGCTGGATTCCGGCCGCGGTCCGCTCGCGATTGTGGGCGGCGAGCAGCCTGGAATCGAACGCGCTGTCGAGCCCGGTGCTTCCGACGAGCGGCACGCTGAGCACGGCCAGAAGGGCCGCCGCGCTCAGTCTCTTCGCCGATCCTCGTCGCGGCACTGCCAGATCCCTCGTCAAAACCGGACCTGCTTCTGCGCCCGAGGGGGTTTCGGCCTGCTTGCCGGGTCAGGTTGACGCGCCGTTAGCCAAGTCCGGGGAAGGCACCGGTTCCCGACCGAAGGCCGGTCGAAATCGCGGTCGACCGCGCCGGAGCTCTGCTGGTCGCGGACGATGCCGGCAACGCGATCCGGCGGGTCTCACCGCAATAGCCGCACGGGCCGGTTAACCCTCAATCTTTACCTCCGGGCAACATCCCGGCTCCTAGAATCCAGGGACCGGGCGGGGCTTTGTAGAAGGCCCGAGAAAATGTCCGTTTCCCAGCGCAAGTTCAGCCAGCTCGACGAGCCGGTCACTCTCGCCAATCTGCCGCCGGCCGATACCGAGAGGTGGGTCGCCCGCCGCAAGGCGCAGGTGGTCGCGGCCGTCCAGGCGGGCCTGTTGTCCCTCGACGACGCACTGACCCGCTACAAGCTGACCCTCGAAGAATTTACCGGTTGGCAGCGCGCTCTTTACCGTCATGGGCTTCGCGGTCTCCAGGTCACCCAGCTCCAGATCTGCAAGATGACCGACCGCCGGCGCCGCCGCGGCCGGACCGCGACGCAGCGCTGGAGGAACAGTCATGCCTGAGCTCGCGGCCGGACCGGCCGGGTCGCACAGGCCCCTCCTGCTCATCATCGACGACGAGCCGTTCGTCAGCCGCTTCCTCGCCCACGCCGCCGAGGAATGCGGCTATCGCGCGCTTGCCACCGCGACCGCCGACAGCTTCCGCCGAGAATACCGGCTTTTGGAGCCCGACGTGATCGCCCTCGATCTGGCGATGCCGGGCGGCGACGGGGTCGAGCTCCTTCGTTTCCTCGCCGCCGAGCAGTGCAGGGCGCCGGTCCTCATCGTCAGCGGCTTCGACCGGCGGGTGCTCGAATCCTCGATGCGGCTCGGCGACAAGCTCGGACTCGACATGATCGGTCCGCTCGCCAAGCCGATCCTGGTCGCCGAGCTCCAGCAAGTCCTCGGCTCGGTCCGGACGAAGGAGGCGGCATGACCAGGTCCACGCACGCCGACGACATGGCCACCGAGCTGCAGCTCGCGGCGCAGCGTCACGAGCTGATCCTCGAATATCAGCCCAAGCTCGATCTCGTCTCGGGCGAGCTGTCCGGAGTTGAGGCGCTGATGCGCTGGCAGAGCCCGAAATTGGGGCTGGTTAGCCCGGAGACCTTCATCCCCGTCGCCGAGCGCAGCGGCTCGATCGACGCACTCACCGAATGGGGCCTTCGCGCCGCCTTGTGGCAATGGCTCGCCTGGCGCGACCAGGGCTTCGAGATCGACATCGCCTTCAACATCTCGGCCCTGACCCTGCGCGACGTGGATTTCCCCGATTACCTCCAGCGCCTCTGCCTGCTCCAGGGCGTTCCGTGCGAGGCCCTGACTTTGGAGGTGACCGAGGGCGCGACCCAGTGCGTCGTCTCCCTGCTCGACACGCTGACCCGCTTCCGGATCAAGGGCATGAACCTGGCGCTCGACGATTTCGGGACCGGCTATTCCTCTTTGCTCCAGCTTCGCCAGCTTCCCTACACCGAGCTCAAGATCGACTGCTGCTTCATCGCCGACGCGGCGAAGGACGAGGAGGCGGCGATCATCGTCAAGTCGGTGATCGACCTCGCCCACGGCCTCGGCCTTGTCGCCACCGCCGAGGGAGTCGAGGACGAGGCGACCCTCGATCTGCTCTGCGCGATGGGCTGCGACCGGGCCCAAGGCTTCTTCATCTCCCCGCCGATCCGAGCCTGCGACCTCGTCCCCTGGATCCGCGAGACCCTCGAAGGCTGGCGCTGGAGCTGCACCGAACGCGCCGCCCATAACGGCGACCAGCGGCACGCCAACACGAACTGATAACCCCCTCTCCCCTGAGGGAGAGGGAGGGGTGAGGGTGTGCGGTCGGTCGAGATAATCTGCTGCCGCAGCGCGCTGTCCGAATGCCCCTCATGGTTCGCGCGGAGACGCAGAGAGCCGCGGAGACGCGGAGAGCTTGGTGAGGCTCGACCGCATCGTCCGCTTCACGGCAATCTTCATTGCCGGCAAAGCCGGCCCTTCCTGGCTGGCGGGGCCGTCCCCCGATGCCGAGAACAGGCACGGCCTCCTGCTTCGCGCGGCATCTCCGCATCTCTGCGCATCTCCGCGTCTCTGCGCAAACCAATTCCGACCGTGAGCCGCACCGCCCTCCCGGATCAACCGCTCACAAATCCGGCAAAACCTGCGCCGCCTCGCCCCACCCGCGCAGGCTCCTTCCCGCGGCCCTTTCCAGCAACTCGCTCGCGTCCCGCACCGAGAAGCGCGCCCCGCTCTCCATTTCGTCCAATTCGTCCCAGCTGATCGGCGCGGAGACCGGAGCGCCTTCGCGGGCGCGGGCGCTGTAGGGCATGATCGCGGTCGATCCGCGCTGGTTGCGCAGATAGTCGAGGAATATCCGCCCGGTCCGCCGCGCCTTGGCGAGATGGGCGGTGAACCGCTCGGGCTCGGCCGTCGCAAGCGCCACCGCGAATCGCTGCGCGAAATCCTTCACCTCGGGCCATTCGGCGTCGGGCGTCAGCGGCACCACGACATGGAGTCCCTTGCCTCCGGTCAGCAGGGGAAAGGTCTGGAGCCCCATGTCGGCGAGATGGCGGTGAAGATCGCGCGCCGCTCTCTTCACCTCGTCGAAGCTAAGCCCGACGTCGGGATCGAGGTCGAAGACGAGCCGGTCGGGCTTCTCCACCGCGTCGACCTTCGATCCCCAGCCATGAAACTCGATCGTTCCCATCTGAACGCAGGTGATCAGGCCCGGAAGGTCGGCGACGTAGAGATAATCTTCCTTCTGTCCCTTCTTCTCGAGGATCGGGATGTGGAGGACATGCTTTCCGAAGCTTCCCGCGTCATGCTTCTGGAAGAAGCATTTCTTGGCGCGGCCCTGCGGGCAGCGCACCAGGCTGATCGGCCGGTTCGCCGCCCATTCGAGCATCAGCGGGCCGACCGCCCGGTAATAATCGGCGAGCTCACCCTTGGTGACGTCGCTGTCCGGGAACACCACGCGCTCGGGATTGCTGATCCTGATCCCGTCGTCGGTGGCCCGCGGCATCGGCTGCGGCTTCTCCTCGATCACCGCGGAGGCCGGCTTGTCGCCTCGAAGGCCGATGAAGCTTGCGTGGCGCACCACCCCGTCCGAGGTGAATTCGGCGAAGGCGACCTCGGCGACCAGCTTGGGCTTCACCCAATGGGCGTGCCGTGCATCGGCGCGCGGCACCTGGGCCGACGCCTTCTTCGCCTCGATCTTCCGCAGCCGTTCGAGCAGGTCGGCCTCGGTCTTCATCGAGAATCCGGTCCCGACCTTGCCGGCGTAGCGGAGCCCGCCTTTCTCGTTCACCGCGAGGAGGAGCGAGCGGAGCGAGCGCGTGCTGGTTCCGCTCGGGGTCCAGCCGATGATGACGAACTCCTGCCGGCGCGTGCATTTGACCTTGAGCCAGGCTTTGGTCCGCGCCGACCGGTAGGGCGAGTCGGCGCGCTTCGAGATGATCCCTTCCTGTCCGGCCGAGCACATCGCGTCGTACAATTTCTCGCCCTGGCCGATGATATGGTCGGCATAGAGGATGAAGGGCGGGCGCCCCTCGCCGAGCAGCGAGGCGAGCCTGGTCTTGCGCTCGACATTGGGGAGGCCGGTCAGATCCTCGCCCTCGATCTCGAGAGCGTCGAACAGGAACAGGCTGAGCCCTCGTCCGCCCTCGCTGATCGCCTGCTGAAGTCCCGAGAAGCTGGTATTGCCCTCTTTGCTCAGTGCGACGATCTCGCCGTCGAGAAGCGCCGAGCCGACGTCGAGATGGCCCGCGGCCTCGGCGATCTCGGGGAACTTGTCCGACCAGTCGAGGCCCGAGCGGGTATAGATTTTCGCCTTCCCGCCGCCGACCGCCAGAAGGCAGCGATAGCCGTCATATTTCATCTCGTGCAGCCACCCCGAGCCCGACGGCACATGGTCCACCAAAGTCGCCTTCTGCGGCTCCCGGAATTTCGGCAGCTTGGATCCTCCCCGGGACGGGGAGGGGGACCGCGCGCCGTCGGCGCGCGGTGGAGGGGGCGGCGCGGACTTCGACTTCCTCGGCCCTTTCTTCCAGCTCTCCAGCAAATTCGCCTTCTTCCCCGCAGCAATCTCCTGCATCGTCCGGCCGGTCTTGATCGAGGTCAAATACCGCTCGGTCAGCCCGGTCGAGCTTCCGGCATGCTCGTCGTCCACCTTCTTCAGGATCCAGTTCTCGCCGCGCTCGCCCGCCCGGGGCTTCAGCCGGAACATCACCCACTCGCCGTTCATCCGCTCGCCTTCGAGCGTGAAGTGGAGATGGCCCTCCTCGAGCGTCCTGCTCGGATCCTTGCCCGGATGCGGGATCCACTTGCCCCGGTCCCAAAGCATCACCGTCCCGCCGCCATACTGGCCCTTGGGGATCGTCCCCTCGAACGTGGCGTAGCTCAACGGATGGTCCTCGGTCCGGACCGCCAGCCTCTTGTCGGCCGGGTCGAGGCTCGGCCCGCGGGTCACCGCCCAGCTCTTCAGCGTTCCGTCCAGCTCCAGCCTGAAATCGTAATGGAGCCGGGTCGCGTCATGCTTCTGGACCATGAAATTGTGCGACTTGGTCCGCTCGACCTTGCCCTCCGGCTCCGCCGTTTTCGCAAAGTCGCGCTTCCTCTTGTAGACGGCGAGCGGATCGGCCTTCTTCGCCGGCATGGCCTAAAAGAT
>DATDAS010000093.1:0-34117 GCA_036525315.1 Allosphingosinicella sp. | reverse complement strand
CCCGGATTTCCGGGAGGGGCCGGGGGTGGGCCCTTGTTTGCTGGAAAGAGGCGCGGCTGCGCCGCGCGCCCACCCCTCAATCCCCTCCCGGAAAACCGGGAGGGGAGGAGAGACGTGCCCTCACCCAACTTCGACTAGGCGCCTTCGTCGCCAAGTCTTCGTATCCGTAGCGCGCTGGCTCGTCCCCCGGACGAGCCTTGGCCGCGCGCCACCCCCCAAGGAGAGGGAAGGCGATCAGTCGAGGTTCGGCCGGAGCCAGCGTTCGGCTTCCTGGAGGGAGACTCCGCGGCGGGCGGCATAGTCTTCGAGCTGGTCGCGGCCGATGCGGGCGACTCCGAAATACTGGCTGTCGCGGTGGCCGAAATAGAAGCCGGAGACGGCCGAGGCGGGGAGCATGGCGTAGCTGTCGGTGAGGCTGATGTCGGCCGGGGCGCCGCCGAGCATGGCGAAGAGGACCGGCTTCAGGCTGTGGTCGGGGCAGGCCGGATAGCCGGGGGCGGGGCGGATGCCCTCGTAGCGCTCGCGGATCAGATCCTGGTTGGTCTGATATTCCTCGGGCTCATAGCCCCAGACGCTCTCGCGGACATGCTGGTGGAGCCGCTCGGCGAAGGATTCGGCGAGCCGGTCGGCGAGCGCCTTGAGGAGGATGTCGGAATAATCGTCATTCTCTTCCTTGAAGCGGGCCAGATAGGGCTCGATTCCGTGGATCGCGACGGCGAAGCCGCCGATCCAGTCCTCGCCGTCGGGATCGATGAAATCGGCGAGGCACATGTTCGCCCGGCCTTCCCTCTTCTTCACCTGCTGGCGGAGCATGGGAAGACGGGTTTCGTCGTTTCCGGCGAGCACGAACACGTCGTCGCCATCCCGGCGGCAGCGCCACAGTCCAACGGTTCCGCGCGCGGTCAGCCAATGCTCGGCGACGATCCGGTCGAGCATCGCCTGGGCGTCGGCGAACAGGGAGCGGGCGCTTTCGCCGACCACCTTGTCGTCGAGGATCGCCGGATAGTTTCCGGCCAGCTCCCAGGCGCGGAAGAAGGGCGTCCAGTCGATTCCGTCGCGAAGATCGCGGAGCGGCCATTCGCCGAAGCTGTGGAGCCCGGGCCGCCTGGGCGCCGGCGCCTTGCCCCCGGGATCGTAAGCGAATCCGTTGGCGCGGGCCTCTTCGAGCGTCGCGAGGAGGTTCTGGCCCTTGTTCGCCCTCGTGTCGCGGATCGTCGCATAATCCTGCTTGGTCGAGGCGACGAGGGGATCGCACTGCGTGTCCGAGACGAGCGAGGAGGCGACTCCGACGGCGCGGCTGGCGTCGAGGACGTGGATGACCGGGCCTTCATAGGCCGGATCGATCCGGATCGCGGTGTGGACTTTCGAGGTGGTGGCGCCGCCGATCAGCAATGGAAGAGTGAGGTTCGCGCGCTGCATCTCGCCGGCGACGGTCACCATCTCGTCCAGCGAGGGCGTGATCAGTCCGGAAAGGCCGATCATGTCGGCATTGTTCTCATTGGCGGCGTCGAGAATGTCCTTCCAGGGTACCATCACGCCGAGATCGATCACCTCGAAGCCGTTGCACTGGAGGACGACCCCGACGATGTTCTTGCCGATATCGTGGACGTCGCCCTTGACCGTCGCCATGACGATCCGGCCCTTGCCCTGGGTGGCGCCGCTCTTCTCCTTCTCGGCCTCGATGAAGGGGATGAGGTGGGCGACCGCCTTCTTCATCACGCGGGCCGATTTGACGACCTGGGGAAGGAACATCTTGCCGGAGCCGAACAGGTCTCCGACCACGTTCATTCCGTCCATCAACGGGCCTTCGATGACGTGGATCGGGCGCTCGGCCGACTGGCGCGCCTCCTCGGCATCGTCGACGACATAGGCGTCGATGCCCTTGACCAAAGCGTGCTCGAGCCTTTTGGCGACCGGCCAGCCGCGCCATTCGGCCTCGGCCTTCTCGCGCACCGGATCGCTTCCGCGATAGCGCTCGGCGAGCTCGACCAGCCGCTCGGTGGCGTCGTCCCGCCGGTCGAGTACGACGTCCTCGCACGCTTCGCGAAGGTCCGGATCGATCGTGTCGTAGACGTCGAGCTGGCCGGCATTGACGATCGCCATGTCGAGCCCGGCGGGGATGGCATGGAAGAGGAAGACCGAGTGCATCGCCCGGCGCACCGGCTCGTTGCCGCGGAAGGAGAAGGACAGGTTGGAGAGGCCGCCGGAGAGGTGGACGTGCGGGCAGCGCGCCTTGATCTCGGCGCAGGCCTCGATGAAATCCAAAGCGTAGCGTCGATGCTCGTCGATTCCGGTGGCGACCGCGAAGATGTTGGGATCGAAGATGATGTCCTCGGGCGGGAATCCGTCCTCGGTGAGAAGCTTGTAGGCGCGCGCGCAGATCTCGACCTTGCGCTCTTTGGTGTCGGCCTGGCCGACCTCGTCGAAGGCCATGACGACGACCGCGGCGCCGTAATCGCGGACCTTGCGGGCATGGGCGAGGAATTCCTCCTCGCCTTCCTTCATGCTGATCGAGTTGACGATCGGCTTGCCCGACACGCATTTGAGGCCCGCCTCGATCACCGTCCATTTCGAGCTGTCGATCATGAACGGCACCCGGGCGATGTCGGGCTCGGCCGCGATCAGCTTCAAGAAGGTGGTCATCGCCGCCTCGGCGTCGAGCAGCCCCTCGTCCATGTTGATGTCGATGATCTGGGCGCCGTTCTCGACCTGCTGGCGAGCGACCTCGACCGCGGCGGCATAATCGCCGGCCATGATGAGCTTCTTGAACTGAGCCGAACCGGTGACGTTCGTGCGCTCGCCGATATTGACGAACGTTCCCCTGGGAAGAGTGGTCATGTCAGGCGGCGATCACCATCGGCTCGATGCCGGCGAGGCGGGTCCAGGGCGGCGGGGCGGGAAGCTTGCGCGGCGGGAAGCCGGCGACGGTCCTGGCGATCGCTTCGATATGGGCGGGAGTCGTTCCGCAGCAGCCGCCGACGATGTTGACGATGCCCTGCTCGGCCCATTCGCGCACCTGCTTCGAGGTGGTGGCCGGGCATTCGTCATAATCGCCGAGATCGTTGGGCAGGCCGGCATTGGGATAGGCCATGATCAGAGTGTCGGCGACCGCGGAGAGCGAGGCGATATGGCTTCGAAGCTGGGCCGCGCCGAACGAGCAGTTGAGCCCGACAGACAGCGGCCGGGCATGTCGGACCGAGGCCCAGAAGGCCTCGATCGAATGGCCCGACAAATTGCGTCCCGACAGATCGGTGACCGTCATGGAGAGCATGATCGGAAGATCGGGATCGACATTTCGGGCGGCCTGGATCGCGGCCTTGGCGTTCAACGTGTCGAACACCGTCTCGATCAGGACGATCTCGGCGCCGCCCTCGACCAGAGCCTCGATCTGCTCGACATAGACGTCGCGGACCGTGTCGAAATCGACCTCGCGATAGCCGGGATCGTTGACGTTGGGCGACAAGGACAGCGTCTTGTTGGTCGGGCCGAGCGCGCCCGCGACGAAGCGGCGGCGGCCGTCCTTGGCGCTCGCCGAGTCGGCGACCGAGCGGACGATCCGGGCGGCCTCGCGGTTGATGTCGCGGACGAGATGCTCGGCGCCGTAATCGGCCTGGCTGATCGCATTGGCGTTGAAGGTGTTGGTGGCGAGGATGTCGGCCCCGGCATCGGCGAAGTCGCGCGCGATCTCGGCGACCAGATCGGGGCGGCTGAGGTTGAGAAGGTCGTTATTCCCCTTCTGGTCGCGCTCGAGCGCGATCCCGCCGCGATAATCGGCCTCCGAGAGGCGGCGCGCCTGGACCTGGGTCCCGTAGGCGCCGTCCTTGATCAGGATGCGCTCGGCGGCGGCGGCCCTAAGCTGCTGTGCGGGATTCAA
Source organism: Allosphingosinicella sp. (assembly GCA_036525315.1). Classification (GTDB taxonomy): domain Bacteria; phylum Pseudomonadota; class Alphaproteobacteria; order Sphingomonadales; family Sphingomonadaceae; genus Allosphingosinicella. The sequence continues at coordinate 30,243 of DATDAS010000093.1, read as the reverse complement.
TGTCTTGGTCCTTCGGTCTCAAGCCGAGCAGGTGGCAGATCGCGTAAGCGAGCTCGGCCCGGTTCAACGTGTAGAAATGGAAATGGCGGACTCCGCCGGCATAGAGCTGGCCGCAAAGCTCCGCGGCGACGGTGGCGGCGACGAGCTGACGGGCGGCGGGGAGATTGTCGAGCCCCTCGAACAGGCGGTCGAGCCAGGCCGGGATGGCGGCTCCGCAGAGCGAGGCGAACTTGCGGGTCTGGGCGACGTTCGAGATCGGCAGGATGCCCGGCACCAGCTCGACGTCGATGCCGGCGGCGGCGACGTCATCGCGGAAGCGGAAGAAGCAATCGGGCGTGAAGAAGAATTGGGTGATCGCCCGGTCGGCGCCGGCGTCGATCTTGCGCTTGAGATTGTCGATGTCGGCCTGCTTGCTTCCGGCCTCGGGATGGACCTCGGGATAGGCCGCGACCGAGATCTCGAACGGCGCGACCTTCTTGAGGCCGGCGACGAGCTCGGCGGCATTGGCATAGCCGTCGGGCCGCGGCCGGAACGGCTTGCCCGGCTCGGGCGGATCGCCGCGAAGGGCGACGACGTGGCGGATCCCCGCCTGCCAGTAAGCCAGGGCAACCTCGTCGATCTCGGACCGGCTCGCCTCGACGCAGGTGAGGTGGGCGGCGGCCTCGAGATTCGTCTCGCTGGCGATGCGGACGACCGTATTGTGGGTGCGCTCGCGGGTCGATCCGCCGGCGCCGTAGGTGACCGAGACGAAGCGGGGCTGGAGCGGCGCGAGGGTCTGGACCGATTCCCAGAGGGTCTCCTCCATCTTCTCCGTGCGCGGCGGGAAGAATTCGAACGACACCTGGATGTCTCCGGCCGTGTCCTCGAACAGAGGATGGCTCCACTGGCCCTGATGCGCGACCGGGTTCATGCCACCACCTTCAATCTCGCTTCGGAGCGCTCGCCGATCCAGATCGTGACGGTGAGCGCGCCGCCCTCGAGATGCTCGACGACCCGGCCGTCGAGCCCCGCCGATTCGAGATATTTGAGCATGATGTCGTCGGCGAAGCCCAGGCGGGCATGGGCGTCGCGGCTTCGCAATTCCTCGCGCTCGTGCGGCGCGAAGTCGACGATCAGGAGCCGTCCGCCAGGGCCGAGAAGGCGCGCCGCCTCGGCGACCGCGGCCGCCGGCTGCTGGGCGTAATGGAGCACCTGGTGGAGGATCACGGTGTCGGCCGAGGCCGAAGCGAGCGGGAGCGCGTACATGTCGCCCTGGCGAAGCTCGGCCGAGCTCAGGCCGGCCTCGGCCAGCTTGACCCGGGCGAGCCGGAGCATCTCGGGCGACCGGTCGACTCCGAGCGCGTGGTGGGCCTCGCGCCCGAACAAAGTGATCATCCGGCCGGTGCCGGTGCCGATATCGACCAGGCGTCCGATTTCGCGCCCGCCGATCTCGCTCTCGCCCAGGGCCCGGGCGATCGCGGCCTCGACCTCGCTCTCGGCGATGTGGAGCGAGCGCAGCTCGTCCCAATCCTTGGCATGGCTGGCGAAATAAAGCTCGGCGGAGGCGGCGCGGTCGGCGCGGACCGCGGCGAGGCGCGCGGCGTCGGCGACGGTCCAGGGATCCTCGCCGTCGAGCCCGGCCCAGCGGTCGAGAAGGGCGAAGAGAGGCTCGACCCGCGCGGCGTCGGCCAAAGTGAGGAAGACCCAGCTCCCCTCCTTGCGCCGCTCGACCAGCCCGGCGTCGATCAAGATCTTGACGTGGCGGGAGACCCGCGGCTGGCTCTGGCCGAGCACCTGGGCGAGCTCCCCGACGGAAAGCTCCATCAGCCGAAGCAGGGCCGTGACCCGAAGCCGGGTCGGATCGCCGAGCGATCGGAAGATTTCGGGCGCCTTGCTCATAGATAAGGATATAAAGATATCTTTATATGCGGGTCAAGGCGCTTGGCCGTCCCGAGGGCGTAACGATTGCCAACTAAAATAGTAGACATACGGCATCCGCTCCGATAGTTTTACCGCGCTGGACTCCGGAATCACTTTCGGCACCTCGCCCAGCGCGCTACACACCATCCCACCAGGAGGGACATGTCATGAAGAAGATTGCCATCGCTCTGGTCGCCGTCGCGACCCTCGGAGTCGCCGCTTGCGACAATTCGGCCAATGAGGCCGCCAACAACGCCGTCGACGTGAACGTCACCGAGAACGACGCCGACGTCGACGTCAACGGTGCGGCCGCCGCCGCCGCCGGCAACGAGGCGCTCGACAGCGTCGGCAACACCATCGAGAACGCTGCCGATGCCGTCGGCGACGCCGCCGAGGACGCCGGCAACGCCGTCGAGAATGCGGTCGACTAAGCTTCGCTTCCAAGCGTGAGCGAAAAGGGTCGCGTGCCAAGCCGGCACGCGGCCCTTTTTATTTTGGGCGCCGCGGTTAGACTGAGGCGAAATGAAAACGTGGGAGGGCATGATGAGGAAGTCGTTTTACGCACTGGGCCTCGCGGCCTGCATCGCCTTGGCCGGATGCGGCGACAATGCGAGCGACGGAAGCCCGACCGCCGAGGAGAATCGCGAGCTCAACGAAGCCGCCGAGATGCTCGACACCTCGCCCGACGATCTGGTGCCGGCCGAGGAGGCCGAGCTCGGCAATGGGGATGAGGACGTCGCCGAGGAGAATGAGGTCGCGGCAGGCAATGACACCGCGGCCAATGTGGCGGCGGGGAACGGGCAGTAGCTCTCCAGCCGTCATTCCAGCGAAAGCTGGAATCTCACTTACCCTTTAAGAAAAACGAGATTCCAGCTTGCGCTGGAATGACGGTTGTTGGGCGCGCGTCCGCACCTGAAAACCGTGGATCAGCCCGGACAGACGATCGGCTTGGACGGAGCCTTGGCGAAAGCCTCCCTCCCACTCATCAGCTCGAGCGTCTGCTTCGCGAGATCCCAGTGGAGTTCGTCGCTGCGGCCAGGAAAACGCGCGCGATACTGAACGATCGCGCTTCCGAGAAGATCGCGCTCCTCCTGCGTCAGAGTCGGCGTGGCCGCGATCCGGGCAATGATGCGCTCCTGCAGGATGCCGCCGTGCGTGCCGAGAATAGCGATCAGCAGGCGCCGCCGCGCCTTCCCCTGGCAGAATATGCGCGCGAGCCGCTCGTCCCGGTCGTCTGACCAGGCCGCGAGGATGATCCGGACCGGGAGATAGGCAGGGTCGAGAGTCAGCGAGCCTCGCCACGGAATCGGATTCGTCAGTTCCGAAGCCTGCCTCTTTGCCTCGTCGTTGAGCTCGGCGAGCGCCCAGGCGACCACCGCGGGGTCGCTGCCTTCGCCGAGCGCCAGTGTAAGAAGGGGCCGCGCACGATAATCCGAGACCGGGATCTGCCGGATCGCGGCCATATCGGGCCGAGCATTGTCGTAGAAACGATCCGAATGCCAGTACAAAGCCAAAGCAAGTTCCGGCCAGGCAGCGGCCGCATGAGCGTCGCTTCGCCACCTTTCCTTCCCCTCGCCTCCCTCGCCCGCCTGGATCGCATGCGCCGCGCTGATCAGGCTGCCCGCCTCGCCGGCGGACAATGAGGGCAGGAGCGCCATCAATTTCGTCTCGATCCACTGGAAGGCGCGCGGATAGTGGCCGTTTTTCGCCAGGAATCGAAGGGCGAGCCCGGTCCGCTCCGGATCGAGCTTGGAAGCCGCCAGCAAGGCCTCGAACACGGGCAGGGCGGCCGGATGATCGCCCTCAACCAAGGCCTTGAGCAAATATAGGCGCATCGAGTCGGTTTCCGAATCGCTCGCTGCGGGTACCGAGCCCGTCGCGAATTCCGCCAGCATATGCGCGAGACCCGTCTCCTCGATCGCCGGGAGACGAAAGCCGGCGCCCGGGGCGCCTGTTTGGTCCAACTGCCTCAGCGCTTCGAGCAGATAGGGAGTCGGCTTCCAGGGCGACGGATGGCCGAGATGGGACCTGATGTCGACAAGCGCCGAAGCCGAGAGCCGGACGCCATCCTGATCGCGCCCAGTGGCGGCCATTTCCCGCAGATCAGCAAGCTGCTCCATCGGGGAGCGCGTCTGCTGCAGCTTCAAATAGCGCCGGACCGCACGGATCCACTCGTCGCTCTCGCCGGTATAATCCTCGTTGGTTCGGGTGTAAGGATATCCGAGGTCGTACCAGACGCGGTCAGGCGAACGGCTCAGGAAGAGCAGATAGCGTCCGCCCTTTCGAAACGTATAGCGGTTGCACATACCAGCGGACGATTCAGGATGCGCCCGCGAGAGATCGTCGAGATTGCTCGGCTTCGGATGCCCAAGTCGCGCTTCAGACAGTGTAATGCTCGGCGGCGGAGTGCCTTTTACCGCTGAATCAATGGCGAAGATCACCTCGGTGTCGTCTTCCTCGCCCTTAATCTCACGCCTGGCAGTGGCGATGACGATCGCGTCGGCGATCTGCACCATCTCGAAGTTCGAGGGGCCGACATAATCCGACGCCAGCGAGCAGGCAGCAGCGGGAGAAGCGGCAAGCGCGGCAAGAGAAGCGACCGCCAGCCACACTAAGCCAGGCAGCTCGAAGCGCATCTTTTCAGGCATAGTCGCCCCCACGTTCGGCGAAGAGGAGGCGTTCAATTACAGGCTCTTGTCAACCGCAAGGCTTGGGCTGGACAAAGAAAAAGGGCCGGCGGTTTCCCCGCCGGCCCTTCTCTTTTCGTGCAGAGCGGTGGATTAGAAGTCCATCCCCCCCATTCCGCCCATGCCGCCGCCGGGCATTCCGCCGCCGCCGGAGGACTTGTCCTCCGGAAGCTCGCTGACCGCGGCTTCGGTGGTGATGAGCAGGCCGGCGACCGAGGCCGCGTCCTGGAGGGCGGTTCGGACGACCTTGGTCGGATCGATGACGCCGGCCTGGACGAGGTTCTCGTAAACCTCGGTCTGGGCGTTGAAGCCGAGCGTGTCGTCATTGCCGTCGATCAGCTTGCCGGCGACGACCGCGCCGTCCCAGCCCGCATTCTCGGCGATCTGGCGGACCGGCGACTGAAGCGCGCGGCGGACGATGTCGATTCCGCGGGTCTGGTCGTCGTTCACGCCGCTCATGCCCTCGAGCGCCTTGGTGGCGTAGAGCAAAGCGACTCCGCCGCCGGGAACGATTCCTTCCTCGACCGCGGCGCGGGTGGCGTGGAGGGCGTCGTCGACGCGGTCCTTGCGCTCCTTCACCTCGACCTCGGACGAACCGCCGACCTTGATCACGGCGACTCCGCCGGCCAGCTTGGCGAGACGCTCCTGGAGCTTCTCCTTGTCGTAATCGCTGGTCGTGGTGTCGATCTGGGCGCGGATCGCCTCGACCCGGCCCTTGATCCGGTCGCCTTCACCGGCGCCGTCGACGAGGGTGGTATTGTCCTTGTCGATGGTGACTCGCTTGGCCTGGCCGAGCATGGCGACGGTGACGTTCTCGAGCTTGATGCCGAGATCCTCGCTGATCATCTCGCCGCCGGTCAGGATGGCGATGTCCTCAAGCATCGCCTTGCGGCGATCGCCGAAGCCCGGCGCCTTGACGGCCGCGACCTTGAGCCCGCCGCGAAGCTTGTTGACGACGAGGGTGGCCAGGGCCTCGCCCTCGATGTCCTCGGCGATGATCAGGAGCGGACGGCCCGACTGGACGACCGCCTCGAGGATCGGAAGCATGGCCTGGAGATTGCTGAGCTTCTTCTCGTGGATGAGGATGTAGGGGTCGGCGAGCTCGACCTGCATCTTCTCGGGGTTGGTGATGAAGTAAGGCGAGAGATAGCCGCGGTCGAACTGCATGCCCTCGACGACGTCGAGCTCGAACTCGAGGCCCTTGGCCTCCTCGACAGTGATCACGCCTTCCTTGCCGACCTTCTCCATCGCCTCGGCGATCTTCTCGCCGACGACGGTGTCGCCATTGGCCGAGATGATTCCGACCTGGGCGATCTCGTTCGAGCCGGAAACCGGCTTCGAGCGCGCCTTCAGATCCTCGACGACCTTGGTGACGGCAAGATCGATGCCGCGCTTCAGATCCATCGGGTTCATTCCGGCCGCGACCGACTTCATGCCCTCGCGGACGATCGACTGGGCGAGGACGGTGGCGGTGGTGGTGCCGTCGCCGGCCAGGTCGTTGGTCTTGGACGCGACCTCGCGGAGCATCTGCGCGCCCATGTTCTCGAACTTGTCCTTAAGCTCGATTTCCTTGGCGACGGTGACTCCGTCCTTGGTGATTCGCGGCGAGCCGAAGCTCTTGTCGAGGACGACGTTGCGTCCCTTGGGGCCGAGGGTGACCTTCACCGCGTCGGCGAGGATGTCGACTCCGCGCATGATCCGCTCGCGGGCGTCGCGCGAGAATTTGACGTCTTTCGCTGCCATTGTTCTGTTTCCCTAATTCGTTGCCCTGACAAAAGCCGGGGTCTCAAGTTGAATGTCCGTGCTTGATTCTGGCCGAGATCCCGGCCTTCGCCGGGATGACGGGAGATCGTCAGCCGACGATGCCAAGAATGTCGCTTTCCTTCATGATCAGCAGGTCTTCGCCGTCGATCTTGACCTCGGTGCCCGACCATTTGCCGAACAGGATCTTGTCTCCGGCCTTGACGTCGAGCGGCGTGACGGTGCCGTCCTCGGAGCGCGTTCCGGAGCCGACCGAGACGACCTCGCCTTCCTGCGGCTTTTCCTTGGCGGTGTCGGGGATGATGATCCCGCCGGCGGTCTTCTCATCGGCCTCGACCCGGCGGACGAGGACGCGATCGTGGAGCGGTCGAAAATTCATGCCTTCACCTCTTCTCAAAAGGCGGCGCCCCCCAATTGCCGGGATGCCGCATAACGTGGAGCTTGTTAGCACTCGCGCAGGGTGAGTGCCAATGGAGCTGATTTAGAAGCCCATCACCCAAGGTCAAGGGAGGAAGAGGCCCTAATTTGCGTGCCGGAACGGGCCGCGCCCGGGGCAAGCCCCACATTTACAGCCCGAAGCCGGTGCGTTAGCCCGGTCGCCAGAGATCAGGGAGACGGAAATGCGCTTCGCGGGCAAGGTTTGGAAGCTGCTGGTGGGGATCAAGGACGGGCTCGTCCTGATCTTCATGCTCGGCTTCTTCGGCCTCCTTTATGCAGGCCTGTCTGCGCGCCCGACCGTCGGCTCGGGCGAGCGCGGAGCGCTCCTGCTCGACCTGAGCGGCCCGATCGTCGAGCAGCCCTCGCAGGCGACTCCGTCCGAGCTGCTCGGAGGCGGCGGCGGAGTCCGCGAATATCGCCTCCGCGACGTGGTTAAGGCGATCGAGTCGGCGAGGACCGACGACCGGATCAAGGCGATCGCTCTCGATCTCGACATCTTCGCGGGAGGCGGCCAGTCGACCCTTCAGCAGGTCGGCGAGGCGCTCGCGGCGGTCCGCAAATCGGGCAAGCCGGTGCTCGCCTACGCAACCGCCTATGACGACGACAGCTACCAGCTCGCCGCCAATGCGAGCGAGGTCTGGCTCAATCCGATGGGTGGAGTCCTGGTCGCCGGCCCGGGCGGCTCGGGCCTCTATTTCAAGGGGCTGATGGACAAGCTCGGGATCACCGCCAACGTCTACCGAGTCGGGACCTACAAGGCCGCGGTCGAGCCCTTCACCCGCAACGACATGTCCCCCGAGGCCAAGGAAGCGCTCCAGGCCGTCGCCGACGGGCTGTGGGAGACGTGGCAGCAGAGCGTCCGCCAGGCCCGGCCCAAGGCGCAAGTCGCGGCCTATGTCGCCGATCCCGGCGCCCGGATCGCGGCCTCGGGCGGCGACATGGCCAAGGCGGCGCTCGCAATGGGATTCGTCGACAAGATCGGCGACCGCTCCGCGTTCGGCCGAAGGGTCTCCGAGATCGCGGGCACTCAGGACGATGCCGTGCCCGAGGACTTCCGGACCATCGATTACGAGCCCTGGATCGCGGCCAATCCGGCGAGCGAGGACGGCGGCGAGATCGGGATCCTGACCGTGGCCGGGGACATCGTCGACGGCGAGGCGGGCCTCGGCACCGCGGGCGCCGAAACGATCGTCCAGGCGCTCGAGGAGGGAATGCGCGGCGGCAATCTGAAGGCGCTGGTGCTTCGGGTCGATTCGGGCGGCGGATCGGCGCTCGCCTCCGAGCGGATCAGGCGCGCGGTGCTCGACGCCAAGGCGAAGGGCATTCCCGTGGTGGTCTCGATGGGATCGGTCGCGGCGAGCGGCGGCTATTGGGTCTCGATGGCCGGCGACACCATCTTCGCCGAGCCGAGCACGATCACCGGATCGATCGGCGTTTTCGGGCTTCTCCCGAGCTTCGAGGGATCGATGGCCAAGCTCGGGATCGGCGCCGACGGGGTGAAGACCACGCCGCTCTCCGGCGAGCCGGACATATTGCGCGGCCCAAGCCCGGAGGCCGACCAGCTGCTGCAAATGGGGGTGGAGAGCGTCTACCGCCAGTTCCTCGATCTCGTCTCCAAGACCCGAAAGATGCCGGTGGCGCGGGTCGACCAGATCGCCCAGGGGCGGATCTGGGACGGCGGCACCGCCCGCCAGCTCGGACTGGTCGACCGGTTCGGCGGACTCGACGATGCGATCGCCGAGGCGGCGAAGCGGGCCAAGATCGACCCGGACGATGTCGACGTGACCTGGCTGGAGCCCAAGCCGAGCTTCGCCGACGAGCTTCTGATGTCGCTCGCCAACGAGGAATCGGCGACCGGCCGCGACGCGTTCGGGCGGATGCAGAGCCGGCCGCGGGTGATGATGATTCGGGCGCTGGCGCAGGCCGAGCAAATGCTCGACGGGCCGGCGATCCAGGCGCGCTGCCTCGAATGCCCGCCCTCCGAGACCGTCCCGGCGCGCTCGGCGGCGCGGCCCGGGCTGCTCGCCTGGCTGAGCCAGATGCTGCTGGGATGAGGATCAGGGCCGCGACGCCCCACGACGCCGCGGCCATTTCCCAAATCTACGCGCCCTATGTGACGGGAAGCGCGGTCTCGTTCGAGGCCGAGCCTCCGGGTCCCGCCGAGATGGGCGCGCGGATGGGCGAGCAAGCCCATCTCTACCCCTGGCTGGCGGCGGAGGAGGATGGAAAGCTGCTCGGCTATGCCTATGCGGCGCCGTTCCGCGCGCGCCACGCCTACCGCTTCACGGTCGAAACGACAGTCTATCTGAGCGCCGGCGCGCAGGGCCGCGGGCTCGGCCGGAAGCTCTGCGAGCCTTTGCTCGACCTGCTCGAGCGGCAGGGCTTCACCCAGGCGATCGCGGCGATCGCCCTGCCCAACGAAGCCAGCGTCGCGCTGCACGAGAAGCTCGGATTCCGTCACGCCGGCACCTATGGCCGGGTCGGATTCAAGCTCGGCAAATGGTGGGACGTCGGCCTTTGGCAGCGCGCGCTCGCAATTCCGGCGTCCGAACCCCTCGAGCCGCTGCCGCTCGACGCTGTCGATTGGCCCGAAAGCGTCGGTCGATCCGGGTGAAGCGGACTGGCCGGTTGGCTTGGCGGCCGAGATGTTGACTGCCTCACAGGTGCGGTGGTCGATGATGCGCCAATGGGATTCCGCGGCGTTCGAGCAGCATCGAGCCGATCCCCCACGGCAGGATCTCCAGCCGGTTCATATCGGGCATCTTCCCCTCTATTTGCTCAGCCTTTCCTTCGACCAGTCGGCCGGTCCTTCGGCGAAGCGCCTTCGGAGCATGTCGAGCGAGGCGCGGTTGCCGCGCTCGAAGAAGCCGATCAGGCGACGTCCCGCCTCCGTATCCGGGTAAGGATGCGCCGAGAGGCGAACGAAGGTCGTCCGATCGCCGCGCGGCTCGAGCTCGAAGACGCTGACCACCCGCCCGTAGGTGTCGAAATCGGGAAAGCCGGCCGGCGCCTTGACGGTCCGGAAGGCGAGCAGCCGGCCCGGGATGCGCGCGAGGAAGAGCTGGCGAATCGTGCCGGGCCCGCCGGGCGGCGCGGCCGGATCGTAGCTCGTCTCGATCATGTCCGGCTCGCCCTCGACCGTCCGGGCCAGGGGCACTGCCCACCCCTGCCAGCCCTCCGGCGTGGAGATCGCCTTCCAGACGTCGGCGGCGGGCGCCTTGATCTCGACCTCGACGACGAGGGTTCGGCTTCCGTCCGCCTCGACGATCGTCCGGGACCGGGCCTCGGGCGCCGCCTGTGCCCGCGCGGCGCACAAAGCCAGGAGCAGGCAAAGCAGGGCCCGAATCATGCCGCCTCTTTCGCGGCTTCGAGCTGATCGAAATGGATCCGGAGCTGGGCAACGGCGCGGTCGAAAAAGGCAACGTCGCGATAGGTGCGCGCCTGCATCACCGCGCCCTCCATCACGGTGAGGACGAACTCGGCCAGGGCCCGGCGGTCGACATTCGGCGGGATTCGGCCCCCTGCCGAGTCGAGGCAGGCCCGAACCGCGTCGGACCAGCCGGTGAAATTGGCGGCGAGGCGCTCGCGCACAGGCGGGTCGGGCTCGTGAAGCTCGAGCGCGATGCTCCCGATCGGGCAGCCGTAGAGGCAGTCGGTCGAGACGATGAGCTCGCGGTATTTGCCGAGCAAAGCGAAAATGCGCTCGATCGGATCGTCGACGCCTTGCCAGACCGGATCGAGAAGCATCGGGCCGATTCCGTCGCGATAGCTGTCGAGCACGGCGATCAGGACATCCTGCTTTCCCGGAAAGAAATGGTAGAGGCTGCCGCTGTTGACCTGGCTTCGGCTCAATATGTCGGCGATCGAGGTGGAGCCGTAGCCCTTGAGCCAGAACAGCTCCATCGCCGCTTCGACGATTCGCTCGCTAGTCCCTTTCGCCGCCATAGGAACTTATTGATTGAACGTTCAATCAAGTCAAGCGGTCTCGTGATCCATAGGCCGGAAGCGCCCAGCCCCGGGTGATGGCGCCGGCGCGAAGGGCGAATCCGGCGATGGCGGAGACCGGGACCGCGATGAGGCCGGGCAGCCCGGCCAGCGACAGGCCGACGAGCAGGGCCGCCGACAGGGCGGCAGGCGTGACGTAGAGCTCGGCGCGCATCAGGATCGAGGGCTGGCCGGCGAGAACGTCTCGGATGATCCCGCCCAAGCAGGCGGTGAGGACCCCCATTCCAACCGCGGGGATCGGCGCAATCCCGAAGGTCAGGCCCTTGGACGCCCCGTAGGCGGCGTAGGCGGCCATTCCGATCGCGTCGCACCAGAGCAGGGCGGTCCCCTTCCAGCTTCGCGCCGGGAGCATCCAGACCGCGAGCCCGGCCCCGAGGCAGATGAGAAGGGTCGCATTTTCGTGGACCCAGAAGACGGGCGCTCCGATCAGAAGGTCGCGCGCGGTGCCTCCGCCAACGCCGGTGATGACCGCGAAGAAGAAGAAGGTGACGAGGGTCAGCCGTTTTTCCGCGGCCACCAGTGCGCCGCTCGTCGCGAAGACGGCGATTCCGGCGAGATCGAGCCATTCGAGGAAGGGATCGACGGCGGGCGCGACATCGGCGGGAAGGATCATGACCGGCGCCGCCGCCGATTGATCGTGAGCGGAAGCATGACGATGGCGAGGATCGTCGTCACCAAAGCGAGAAGTCCGAAGCCGATCACCCAGGGGTTGTGGGTGTCCTCGCGCCCGACCGGGTCCATGATGTGGATGCCCCACATGAAATCATAGAGGCGCCAGAAGCCGGTCCGGCGGGCGACGATCTCGCCCGTCGCGGCGTTGAGATAGAAATGGGTGCCGTCGCTCATCGTCACGCGCCACGCCTCCATCGGGCGGCGGAACTCGATCGGGGGCTTGTCGGCCGAAGTCCGTTCGACCGAGGCGATCCGCGCCTTGCCGGTGTAGCGGGCGGCGACGGTTCGGGCCGCGTCGGCGGCGTTGAGCGGGGGCAGAAGCCGGCCGGTCGCGGCATCGGCCCGGCGCTCGGCGCCGTCGGCGTAGCGGATCAGCCAGACCGGCCCGCCGGCCTGCTGCTCGAGTATGAGCGAGGCCACCGGCCTCGGGCCGATCCGCGGAGGGACCGGCGGCCCGGGAAGAGCGAGCGGCGGGGCTTTGGCGATCAAATCCTCGCCGCGAACCTCCTCGATCGGGCGAGCGACCATGATCAGGCCGGTCACCGTCCAGAACAGGATCGGAAGGCCGACGATCCAACCGAGCCAGATATGATAGCGGCGCAGCCGCTGGCGGGTCTTCACGCTGGCCATTCGCCCTCCCCCGCTCTGGGTCGGGATTTGCGGGCCGGCGCGCAAGCCCAAAAACATCCCTATCCGAAGCGGCGGGTGCATTGCTCCATGACGCCGACCGGGTTGCCGAGCCCGGCGGCGGCGACGAGCGCGGCGTGGCGGAGCTTTCGCTTCGCTTCGAGGTCGGAGCCGGCCCTGGCGAGCAAGGGACGGGCGAGCTTTTCATCCAGCCGCTGATGAAGATTGCGGTAGCCGACGATCTCGTTGCGATAGTCGCCCTCGTGCGCCTTCAGCGCCGAATAGAGGAACTCCCCGAGCTCGCCGCACTGGAGCTCGGCCTCGAAGCCCGCCTCCGGCAGCGCCCGCGCGTTGCCCTCGGCGGCCGGAAAGGCCGCGCGGCAGGGCTGCTCCAGCTTCTGCCACTGGCCGTCGGCGATCCGCTCCTTGAGATCGCCCATGCGGCGGCTAACCGCGCCGGCGGTCTCCGGAATATAGTCCCCACCCTCGGAGGCCGCGAGCAGGGCGTAATGGGCGATTCGGCCGTGCGCGGCGAGCGGCAGCGGCGCCGAGACGTCCTTCGTGGTCGAGCGCGCCGACGCGGCCGCGACGATCGCGCAGGTGGCGGCGCGGTCGATGGTCTGGTCCGGAAGCGCAAGGGGCTGGGAGCCGCAGGCGGACAGGGCCGCCAGGCCGAAGAGGCAGCCGAGCCGGAGCGGGGTTGTGCGAGCTTTCAGTCTGGCCATGAGTCCTCCACGCCCGCGGTCGAGCTTCGGGAGGCGCGAGGCAAGGGAAAACGCGGCGGCTCGTGACGAGCGCAGCGCATTTCCGACCGGAGATCCCGGCGTTGGGCTGCGCCCGTCTTCGACTCCGGGATGACGTGGGGCCTAAATGTGGATCGGAAGGCCCGTCACGGCCATCGCCGCTTCCTTGATCGCTTCCGAGTGGGTCGGGTGGGCGTGGCAGGTGTAGGCGATGTCCTCGCTTGTCGCCCCGAACTCCATGGCCTGGGCGGCCTGGCCGATCATCGTCCCGGCGACCGAGGCGATGATATGGACCCCGAGCACCCGGTCGGTGCGGGCGTCGGCGACGATCTTCACGAAGCCTTCCGACTCGCGGTTGGTCTTGGCGCGGCTGTTGGCCATCATCGGGAACTTGCCGACCTTCACCTCGCCCTTGGCCTTGGCCTCCTCCTCGGTGAGGCCGACCGCGGCGATCTCCGGGAAGGTGTAGACGACGCTCGGGATGACGTCGTGATTGATGATCCCGACCTGTCCAGCGAGGATCTCGGCGACCGCGATCCCCTCATCCTCGGCCTTGTGGGCGAGCATCGGGCCGGGGGTGACGTCGCCGATCGCGTAGATTCCGGGCACGGCGGTGCGGAAATCGTGGTCGACCTCGATCTGGCCGCGCTTGTTGGGCTGAAGGCCGGCCGCCTCGAGCCCGAGGCCGTCCGTGTTGGGACGACGGCCGATCGAGACGAGCACGACGTCGGCCTCGATCGTCTCGGCCGCTCCACCGGCGGCGGGCTCGACGGCGAGGGCGACTCCCTTGTCCTTCGCTTCGGCCCTGGTGACCTTGGTCGACAGGCGGAACTCGAAGCCCTGCTTCCTGAAGATCCTGTTGGCCTCCTTGCGGACGTCGGCGTCCATGCCGGGCAGGATCTGGTCGAGATATTCGACGACGGTGACCCTGGCTCCGAGGCGGCGCCAGACCGAGCCGAGCTCGAGCCCGATCACGCCGCCGCCGATGACGACCATATGGCCGGGGACCTGCTTGAGCTCGAGAGCGCCGGTCGAATCGACGATCCGTTCCTGGTCGATCTCCACCCCGGGGAGCGGGGTCACGGACGAGCCGGTGGCGATGACGAAGCTTTTGGCGCGATATTCGGTGCCGGCGACGTCGAGCCGGTCCTTGGCGGTGAACCGGCCCTGGCCCTTCAGCCAGGTCACCTTGTTCTTCTTGAACAGGAAGGCGATGCCCTGGGTCAGGCCCTTCACGGCCTCGAGCCGGCCGCCGTGCATGGCCTCGAGATCGATCTCGACCTTGCCGGTCTTCACGCCCCATTTGGCGAGGGTGCCGTGGGCGGCCTCCTCGTAGAGCTCGGAAGCGTGGAGAAGCGCCTTGGACGGAATGCAGCCGACGTTGAGGCAGGTGCCGCCCAAGGTCTCGCGGCTCTCGACGCAGGCCGTCTTCAGCCCGAGCTGCGCGGCGCGGATCGCGGCAACATAGCCGCCGGGCCCCGCGCCGATCACGATCACGTCAAAGTCGGTCTCTGCCATCAATCGATACTCCGATTCTCGAACATCAGCTCACCAGCACGATCGCGTCGGAGCCTTGCCGAGCGCACTTCTCGGCGAAGCGGCGTAGTGCTGGTATTCCCTGAAAGACATATTCCCGACCCGCCTCGCCATCGCGCGCCAAAGCGTCGGCGAGATAGATGTCCGCAGCCAGCATGGCGTCAGCGTCGTAGCGGCGGGCCAGCTCATCGTCGGAGATCGCCGCGAGCGCGTCGTTAAAAGCTGACATGTCCGCCGCGGACACAAGCAGCGGCGGCCCATAACCATTGTCCTCGCCGATCGGCTCGCCCTTGCCGCCCAGAAGGCTCAGCGGGCCGTCAGACTCATCCGCCGAGCCCGTCAGGAGGAAGTGAACTGCATGCCAGGCCTTGTCGAAATCGACCAGGTCGCCATTAGCGTCGGCATCCTCGCTGAACATGAACTCGTCGTAGAATTCGTCGGGGTCACCCGGAATCGGGCCGTCAACCCGGCGCAAGTATAGAACCATTCCCATGGCCAACCCCTAGAGATCGATCAGGATCCGGGTCGGATCCTCCAGGGCTTCTTTCATCCGCACCAAAAAGGTGACCGCCTCGCGGCCGTCGATCAGGCGGTGGTCGTAGGAGAGAGCGAGGTACATCATCGGCCGGGCGACGATCTGTCCGTCGCGGACCACCGGGCGCTCCTCGATGCGGTGCATCCCGAGCACGGCCGACTGGGGCGGGTTG
This sequence comes from Allosphingosinicella sp., assembly GCA_036525315.1. Taxonomy (GTDB): domain Bacteria; phylum Pseudomonadota; class Alphaproteobacteria; order Sphingomonadales; family Sphingomonadaceae; genus Allosphingosinicella. Next base: position 15,168 of record DATDAS010000093.1, on the reverse strand, counting down.
ATGATCGGGGTGGAAAGGAGCGAGCCGAACACGCCGCCGTTCGAGATGGTAAAGGTGCCGCCCTTCATGTCCTCGACGGTCAGGCTGCCGTCCTTGGCGCGGCGGCCGAAATCGGCGATCCCCTTCTCGATCTCGGCGAAGCTTCGGGCCTGGACGTCGCGAAGAACCGGGACGACGAGGCCGTTGGGCGCCGACACGGCGACCGAGACGTCGACATAGTCGCGGTAGACGATCTCGTCGCCCTCGATCGAGGCGTTGACCGAGGGCACGTCCTTCAGCGCGAGCACCGCCGCCTTCACGAAGAAGCCCATGAAGCCCAGGCGGATGCCGTGCTTCTTCTCGAACAGATCCTTGTAGCGGCCGCGCGCCTCGAGGATCGCCGACATGTCGACGTCGTTGAAGGTGGTGAGGATCGCAGCGCTGTTCTGCGCTTCCTTGAGCCGGGTCGCGATGGTCTGGCGGAGGCGGGTCATGCGCACGCGCTCCTCGCGCCGTTCCCCGGGCGCCGCGGGCGGAGGCGGCGGAGGAGCGGCGGCGGCGGCGGGAGGCGGCGGCGGCCGAGAGGCTGCGGGCGCCTGAGCGGCCGGGGGCGGAGGCGGCGGCGAGGCCTCCTGCGACCTGGCCGCGGCCAGGACGTCGTCCTTTGTCAGTCGGCCGTCCTTGCCGGTGCCCTTGATCTTCGACGGGTCGAGATGATGCTCGAGCACCACGCGCCTTACCGCAGGCGAAAGCGTGAGGCCCGACGAATCCGTATGATCCGCCCCGTCGTCGCCTCCTGGCTCCGGGGCCACCGGCGCGGCGGAATCGCCCCTGGGCGTCGGGGTCTCGCCAGGGCCGGCCGGGTTGACCGGAGACTCGGCGGGGGCCCCAGCCTCGGCCGGGGCGCCATTTTCGCCGATCCGAGCGATGACCGCGCCGACCGCGACCGTGTCGCCTTCCTTGACCAGCTGCTCGCCCATCGTGCCCGCAACAGGCGACGGCACGTCGACGGCGACCTTGTCGGTCTCCAGGGTGGCGATCGGCTCGTCCGCCTTCACCGCATCGCCCGGCTTCTTCAGCCACTGGCCCAGAGTCGCTTCGGTGATCGATTCGCCCAGGGTCGGGACTTTCACGTCGGTCATTTGCTTCTCATCCCGCCTTCAGCTTTTTCGCCGGCTCGGCTCCGCTATGCCCGAGCGCTTCCGCGATCAATGCCGCCTGCTCGGCGGCGTGGCGCTTGGCAAGCCCGGTGGCCGGCGAGGCAGCCGGATCGCGGCCCGCATAGACGGGCCGCTTCGGCTTCAAGCCCGCCTCGATGAGCCGCCGCTCGATCCGCGGCTCGACATGCGCCCAATAGCCCTGGTTCTTCGGCTCCTCCTGCGCCCAGACCATTTCCTCGAGGCTGGTCATGCGCTTCATTCGCTCGAGCAATGCCTCGCCCGGGAAAGGATAGAGCTGCTCGATCCGGAGGATCGTGGTCGAGCGGTCGCCGGCCTTGTCGCGGGCTTCCATCAGCTCGTAGGCGATCTTGCCTGTGCACAGGACCAGCCGCTTCACCTCCGAGTCCCTGGGCGGGGCGAGGTCGGACAGGATGCGGCGGAAATGGCCCTCGCCGGTGAAATCGGCGAGGCTCGAGACCGCCTGCTTGTGCCTCAGGAGCGACTTGGGAGTCATGACGATCAGCGGCTTCCTGAAGTCGCGGTGCATCTGGCGCCTGAGCAGGTGGAAATAGTTTGCCGGGGTGGTGCAGTTCGCAACCTGCATATTGTCCTCGGCGCAGAGCTGGAGGAAGCGCTCGGGGCGGGCCGAGCTGTGCTCGGGGCCCTGGCCCTCATAGCCGTGCGGAAGGAGCATGACGAGGCCGCTGGCGCGAAGCCATTTGGCCTCGCCGGCCGAGACGAACTGGTCGATCATCGTCTGCGCGCCGTTGGCGAAATCGCCGAACTGCGCCTCCCACAGGACGAGGGTCTGGGGGTCGGCGATCGAATAGCCATATTCGAATCCGAGGACTCCGAATTCGGAGAGCGGGCTGTCGCGGACCTCGAACCGGGCCGGACCGACCCTGGTCAGCGGGATATATTTCGCGCCCATATTCTGATCGACCCAGACGGCGTGGCGCTGGCTGAACGTGCCCCGGCCGCTGTCCTGGCCGGAGAGCCGGACGGGATGGCCCTCGCGGAGCAGGGTTCCGAAGGCGAGCGCCTCGCCGGTCGCCCAGTCGAAGCCCTCGCCGGTCTCGAACATGGCCCGGCGCGCATCCACGATCCGCGCAAGCGTCTTGTGGATCGCGACGTCGTCGGGGACGGTGGTGAGGATCCCGCCAATCTCCCGGACGGTCGCTTCCTCGACCCCGGTGGAGACGTTGCGCCGCTCGGTGATCGCGTCCCTCGGCTTGCCGAGCCCCGACCAGGCGCCCTCGAACCAGTCGGCCTTGTTGGGAAGATAGGATTTGGCCGCCTCGAACTCGCTTTCGAGCATCGCGGTGAAGGAAGCGGTCTCCTTGTCGACCCAGCCCTTCCCGACGACCTTCTCCTGCTCGAGCCGTGCCGAATAGAGCTCGGAGATCGCGGGGTGCTGCCTGATCTCCTTGTACATGAGCGGCTGGGTGAAGCTCGGCTCGTCGCCTTCATTGTGGCCGAAGCGGCGGTAGCACCACATGTCGATCACGATGTCGCGGTTGAAGCGCTGGCGATATTCGATGGCGAGCTTGCAGGTGAAGGTCACCGCCTCGGGATCGTCGCCGTTGACGTGGAGGATCGGCGCCTGGATGCCCTTGGCGACGTCGGACGGATAAGGCGAGGACCGGGCGAATTGCGGCGAGGTGGTGAAGCCCACCTGGTTGTTGATGATGAAATGGATGCATCCGCCGGTCGAGTAGCCCGGGATCCCCGAGAAGCTTAGGCATTCCCAGACGATGCCCTGGCCGGCGAAGGCGGCGTCGCCGTGGAGCAGAACCGGAAGCACGGTGTCGCCCTCGGGATCGCCGGCCGCGACCTGCTGGGCGCGCGCCTTGCCGAGAACGACCGGATCGACCGCCTCGAGATGGCTCGGATTGGGGACGAGGGTGAGGTGGACCTGGATCCCCTCGAACTCGCGGTCCGACGAGGTGCCGAGATGATATTTGACGTCGCCGGACCCGCCCACGTCCTCCGGGTTGGTCGCTCCGCCCGCGAACTCGCGGAAGATGGCGCGGTAGGGCTTGCCCATGACGTTGGCGAGCACGTTGAGCCGGCCGCGATGGGCCATTCCGACGACGATCGTGTTCACGCCGTACTGGCCGCCATATTTGATCACCGCCTCGAGCGCCGGGACCATCGATTCCCCGCCGTCGAGGCCGAAGCGCTTCGTCCCGACATATTTGCGGGCGAGGAACTTCTCCCACTGCTCGGCCTGGACGACCTTGGCGAGGATGGCCTGCTTGCCCTCGGGGGTGAAGCGGATCTCGGCCGCGCGCCCCTCCATCCGCTCCTGGAGGAATCGGCGCTCCTCCAGATCGTTGATGTGCATATATTCGAGGCCGACCTTGCCGCAGTAGTTGCGGCGGAGGATCTCAACGAGCTCGCGGACGGTCGCCCGCTCGAGCCCGAGCGCTCCGCCGAGATAGACGGGCCGGTCGAGGTCGTCCGGTCCGAAGCCGTGGAATTGGGGGGTGAGATCCGCCGGAAGCTCGCGCTCGGTCAGGTGAAGCGGGTCGAGATCGGCGGCGAGATGCCCGCGCACCCTGTAGGTGCGGATCAGCATCATCGCCTGAATCGAATCGCGGGCAGCCCGCTCGACCTCGGCGTCGGAGCGGCCCTCGGCCTTCGCGCTTTCCCGCGCCTTGGCGGCAACCGGCGCGAGCGCGCTGAGGGTCGGGTCGAGGCCGGCATTGACCTCGTCGAGCTCGACGACCGGCCAATTGGCGCGCGCCCAGCTGGGTCCCTGCTCCCGCTCCTCGCTCATATTGTCCAAGTCTGCCTTCTCGAGATCGCAAGTGCCGGAACGCGCGGCGCTCCTAGCCTATCCCTCAGCCCTTCAAAAGCGCGGCGAGGGTGGTTCCGAGCTCAGATGGGCTCGGGGACACGCGAATTCCAGCGTCCTCCATCGCGGCGATCTTGTCCTCGGCGCCGCCCTTGCCCCCCGAGACGATCGCTCCGGCATGGCCCATGCGGCGGCCCGGAGGCGCTGTCCGGCCGGCGATGAAGCCGACGGTCGGCTTGCCGCGCCCGGCCCTGGCCTCGTCCATGAGGAACCGGGCGGCATCCTCCTCGGCCGAGCCGCCAATCTCGCCGATCATGATGATCGACTTGGTCTCCGGGTCGGCGAGGAAGAGCTCGAGCACGTCGATGAAGTTGGTTCCGTTGACCGGATCGCCGCCGATGCCGACCGCGGTCGACTGGCCGAGCCCCTCGTTGCTGGTCTGGAACACGGCCTCGTAGGTGAGCGTGCCCGAGCGGCTGACGACCCCGACCGAGCCCTTGCGGAAGATGTTACCGGGCATGATCCCGATCTTGCACTCGTCGGGCGTGAGAACGCCCGGGCAGTTCGGCCCGATCAGCCGCGATTTCGAGCCCGTGAGCGCGCGCTTGACCCGGACCATGTCGAGGACCGGAATGCCCTCGGTGATGCAGACGATGAGCGGCACCTCGGCGTCGACCGCCTCGAGGATCGAATCCGCGGCGAAGGGCGGCGGCACGTAGATCACGCTCGCGTCCGCGCCGGTCGCCTTCACCGCTTCCTCGACGGTATTGAAGACGGGCAGTCCGATATGGGTCTGGCCGCCCTTCCCGGGCGTGACCCCTCCGACCATCTTCGTCCCGTAGGCGAGCGCCTGCTGGGTGTGGAAGGTGCCGGTTTCGCCGGTCATGCCCTGGGTGATGACCTTGGTCGCGGAATTGACGAGTATCGACATTCAAAAGCCTCCGATGGCCTGGGGCCCAGGCGCGGGCGCCGGGGGCGCGGCGTGCGGTTGAGGGGAAAGAAGGATCATTGCGCCGCCTTGCGCCGCCTGCGCTCGGCGGCTTCGGGCGTCAGGACGTAGCTGCTCAGGGTCGCGAAATCGATCCACCAGCGGGTCTCGACCTCGAACTTCGCTCCGCCGTCGAGATAATATTCCTCATAGTAACGGAGATCGGTGCCGCGCGGCAGCGGCGGCTCGCGGAGATATGCGCGGACATGGTCGGCGGCGGAGCGGACGTCGACATATTTGGCGCCGACCCGGCAGGTCCGCGCGTAGGAATCGTCGCCGCCCTCCTGCCCGTCCTGGACCGCGATCCAGGCCTCGACCGGGCGCCGGACCTGATAGAACTGGCCCCTGGTGTTCCAGCCCATGCGCCAGGGCAAAGCGTTGGAGGCGATTTTCTTCGCCTCGCCCTTCCTGAACCGCGCCTCGCCCTTCAGGCAGACCTGGACGAACAGGTCGATCACCTTGTCGGACCTGTTCTCCAGCGTCTGCGGAGCGAGCATCATGGCAGGCAGCAGTGCGGGGATCATCGGCCGAGCGCTCGCCTGGAGCCGAGCGCCAGGGCCAGCATCAAACCCAGGGCCATGGGCGGCGTGGTGAACAGGATGAACGGCAGACCTTCTGCGAAGCCGGGATCGCCCAGGGTCATCGCGACATAATAGATCGGCCAGGCCAGGATCAGCGCCAGGCAGAGGCCTATCGCCAATTCCCGCCTTAGCGAGGCGAGCAGCAGCTTCGCGACCAGCCAGCTGATCGCGAGGAGCGGCAGGCCGATCAGCAGCCCGAACGCGATAGTGTCGCCGTCCACGCCTATTTCAGGCTCTCGTCGATCGCCTTGCAGGCTTCGAGCAGCTCCTTCACCGCGTCGACCGAGACCTGGAAGTTGGATTTCGCATTGTCGTCGAGCGCGATCTCGACGATCCGCTCGACTCCGCCGGCGCCGATGATGACGGGCACTCCGACATAAAGATCGTCGACGCCATACTGGCCGGTCAGGTAGGCGGCGGCGGGCAGGAGGCGCTTCTTGTCCTTGAGGAAGCTCTCGGCCATTTCGAGCGCGCTGGTCGCGGGCGCGTAATAGGCCGAGCCGGTCTTCAGGAGAGCGACGATCTCGCCGCCGCCCGAGCGGGTGCGCTGGACAATGGCGTCGATCTTCTCCTGGGTCGACCAGCCCATCTTGACCAGGTCCGGGATCGGGATGCCGCCCACCGTCGAATAAGCCGGAACTGGCACCATCGTGTCGCCATGACCGCCGAGGACGAAGGCGGTGACGTCCTGGACCGACACTCCGAACTCCTCGGCGAGGAAGGTGCGGAACCGGGCGGAATCGAGAACGCCGGCCATCCCGACCACGCGCTGGTGCGGGAGGCCGGAAAATTCGCGCAAGGCCCAGACCATCGCGTCCAATGGGTTGGTCACGCAGATCACGAAGCTGTCGGACGCGTGCGCCCTGATGCCCTCGCCGACCGCCTTCATCACCTTCAAATTGATTCCGAGCAGGTCGTCGCGGCTCATCCCCGGCTTGCGGGCGATTCCGGCGGTGACGATGCAGACGTCGGCGCCGGCGATGTCGGCATAATCCTGGGTGCCGGTGAGCTTCACGTCATAGCCCTCGACGGGGCCGGCCTGGGCAATGTCGAGCGCCTTGCCCTGCGGGATGCCCTCGGCGACGTCGACCATGACGATGTCGCCGATCTCCCGGATCGCGGCGAGGTGGGCGAGAGTGCCGCCGATCATTCCGGCACCGATGAGCGCGATTTTCTTGCGAGCCATGAGACTCCCCAGCCTTTCCAGTATCTAAAGCGGGACGGGCCGCTGGAGGCGGCCTCGAAATGTGGCGTCCGCTTAGACCCGAAGGCCGGGGCGGGCAACCGCCGAGCGCTCGAATTCGAGCGACGCGACAGAAATCGGAGACATCGCGCGACTAACACCCGCAGGCGGGGGGAGCAATGAAATGGCCGAGCGTTTTGCGCATCTGATCGCGATCATCCTGGGCGCCGGAATATTGGGGGGCGCGGCCGCCTGGCTTTCCGAGCCTCGGGCCGGTCCCGACGACCCGCCCCTTGGTGCGCCTCCGCTCAGGCGCTTCCTGTTCCTTGGAGTCGTCGCGGCGGCCTGCGTGCCTCTGTTTCTAAGCCTTTTAAAGAGCGGGCTGATCGACGGCATATTCAAGGCGCCCGCTAACGCGCCCGCTTACGAATATTATCTCATCTTCATCGGCCTGTGCCTGATCGCCGCGGTGTCGGCCCGCCGGTTCATCGATTCGATCACGGCCCAGTTGATCAAGCGGCTCGACGAGGTGGACGCCAAGGCCGGCAGGGCCGCTGCCGCGGCGACGGAGGCGCGGGAAGTCGCCCATGAGGCGGCCGCCGAGGTGGAGGCCGCCGACGACGAGGAAGGCGACGCGCCCGCCGACGGACCGGAGCTGTCGATGGCCGAGCCCCGGGGCGCGCCGGCGGAGATCACCGCCACGGAGCGGAGGGCCCTGGAGGCCATGACGAAGCACAGCATGAGGACCCGCACCGGAATCGCCGAGGAGAGCGGAATCTCCCGAAACCGGATCTCGGAGCTGCTCGAGGCCCTCGCCGACAAGGGCCTTGCGCGCCCGACCGTTTCGAAGCGGACCGGCGGCGCCCGCTGGGCGATCACCCAAAAGGGAAAGTCGGCGATCGGGGGAAGCTGACCGGAACGGCGCCGGCGCGGCCGGAACGTTGCCGAGCCGGACTTCGTTGAGACTCCCGTTCAGTTGAACGAGGAAGAAAAATCATGCGTATGTTGATCTTCATGGCCGGCGCGATCGCGATCGCCGCCGCTCCGCCCGCCTTCGCCAAGCCCGGAAAGGGCAAGGGCCCACATCATGCCACGCACGCCGGCGCGCACGGCTGCCCGCCGGGCCTCGCCAAGAAGCGCAACGGCTGCCTCCCGCCCGGGCAGGCGCGCAAGCTGTTCGGAGTCGGCCAGCGAATCCCGACCGGATATCGCCATTATTCCAGCTATGACGCGATACCCGCGGCCTATCGCGACCGCTTCGGTATCCCGACCGGGCAGCGCTACATCTACCGCGACGACACGGTTTACGTCGTCGATCCGACGACCCGGCTGGTCAGCAGGATATTCGATCTGATCGACTGATCGGCATGGCGGCCGCGGGACGCGGGGAGGCCCGCGCGCGGCCGCCGATATTCCCCGCCAAAGGACGAAGCTCTACGCTGAGTCAGCTCTGGGTTCCGGCTTGCGCCGGAACACGATGAGGGCGGCAATCAGACCTGCGGCTTATTTCCCGGCAAGCGCCTTGAGCATGTCGGCCCAATGGTCGACGTCGTCGGAAAGGGCCTTGGTCGGCAGCCGTTCGTCGCGGCCGTGGGCGCGCATGTCGTCGGGGATGATCCCCCAGCTTCCGTCGACTCCATAGACCGGGATTCCGGCGACCCGGAACGGGCGGGCGTCGCTCGCTCCGGTGCTCATCTCGGGCATGATCGGCGCTCCGGGGAAGCGGCGATGAACCGAGGCGGTGTAGGCCGCGACCACGTCCGGCCGGAGCGGCGAGGCGAGCGACATGGCCTGGTCGTCGGTCCGCTCGACCTTGATCTCGGGATCGCCGACCAGCCGCTCGAGCTCGTCCCGGATCGCCGCCGGCTCGACTCCCGGCATGATCCTGCAGTTGACGGTGGCGCGCGCGAGCTGGGGCAGCGCATTGTCGGCATGGCCGCCCTCGAGCCTGGTCGCGACGCAGCGGGTGCGGGTCAGCCCGACCTCGCCGGGATCGGCCTCGATCACGTCGGCGGCCTTGCCGTCGGACGGATCGGCCAGCCAGGCCCGCATGGCGTCGCCGAGCGGCCCCTTCTCGCCTTTCTCGCGGACCGAGAAGTAAGCGCGGGTGGTCTCGTTCAGGCTCGGCTCGAACCTGTAGGCCTCGAGCTTCGAGATGGCATGGGCGAGCTGGTAGATGGCATTGTCGGGCCTGGGCTTGGAGCTGTGGCCGCCGCGGTTGCGCGCAGTGAACGTATACATGGAATAGGTCTTCTCGGCGGTCTGGAGGCTGAAGCCGAGCGGCCGTCCGCCGGGCGCGAAGCCGCCGCCGCCGCCATCCGAATTGAGCGCGAATTCGGCGTCGGTCCATTTGCGCCATTCGGTCGCGCCGAGCTCGGCGCCTTTGCCGGTCGTCTCCTCGTCTCCGGTGAACAGGACGACGATGTCGCGGGTCGGCCTGAAGCCCTCGGCCTTCAGCCGGAGCAGGGCGGTCGTGACCGCGGCGATGCCCTGCTTGATGTCGCTGGTGCCGCGTCCGTAATAATAGCCGTCCTTCTCGGTGAGCTGGAACGGCTCGATCGACCAGTCCTCACGGCGCGCCTCGACCACGTCCATATGGGCCAGGAGAAGGATCGGCTTCTTCCCCGACGGCCTGGCCGCCGGCCATCGAGTGATCAAAACGGCGGTCCTGTCGGTGGGGGTCGCATCGTAGGGCAACACGTGGATGTCCGAATCCGCCCAGCCGGCGGCGCGATATTCGCCGGCCAGATATTCGGCCAGCTCCTGGACCTTGCCGCGCCCCTCGACGGTCGGGATCGCCACCGACCGCTCCAGTATCTCGCGCGCCTTGCCATGCCAGCGGTCGGCGGGCGGATCGGCGGCGAGGGCGGCCGAAGGGGTGGCGGCGAGAGCGAGAGCGGCGGCGAGAAGGCGCATGAATTTCTCCGCTAGAGCGATTTCCAGTCGGATGAAATCGTCCGAGGACTCGGAAATCGCGGCAACAAACCCTGGAGCCGCGATTCCCAGTCGGATGAAATCGTCCGACGACTCGGAAATCGCGGCAAAACGAACCTGGAGGAGGCGATCTGATGCAATCAGATCGACCGCTCCAGGGCGAGCGGGCGGAGGCTGGCCTCCATCGCCGCGGCGGTCAAGCGCCCGCCGCTTTTCCCCCGGCACGAGAGTCTCCGCGCGTTGACAGGGCGTGCCCAAGGAGGTTACGGGCAACGGTTAATTATGGATTCGTTGAAGGGGTTTAATGATGACGGGTCAGAATGAGCAGCAGGTAGAGCGGCGCGAGTGGATCCAGCCCGAGGTTCGCCGTCTCGAGGCGGCCGGCGCCGAGGACGCGGTCGGCCCCAACGTGGACGCGATAAACCCGTCCTGATCCGATCGCCGGTTCGCCCGGCGATTCTTCGATCGAAAGCATGAAGCGGCTCCGGAAGGGGCCGCTTTGTTGCGTCTGAGGGCGGCGGCGGGGCGGGGGGCGTGCGAGGCTTTTTCTAAGACGTCATGCTGAACGAGTTTCAGCATCCAGTTCGCCACAGCCCCGACGGTTGACCGGCTCGACCCTGACCCTGGAGCAAATCCTGGCCTTGGCAAATTGAGCGCGGCCTCCCTCCTACCCGTCATGCTGAACTCGCCTGTCCTGAATTCATTTCAGGATCACAGCATCCAGTTCGCCACAGCCCCGACGGTTGACCAGCTGGACCTGGCCCTGGAGCAAATCCTGGCCTTGGCAGTTTGAGCGCGACCCCGTGCTACCCGTCATGCTGAACTTGTTTCAGCATCCAGTTCGCCACGGCACGGGCGGTAGACCAGCTGGACCCTGAAACGAGCTCAGGGTGACGGCCTGTCGGGGCCGTCAGTTCAGGATGACGGTCTGTGGGGGACCTCAGCTCGGGATGACGGCCCGCGGGAGGGCGGGCATGCCTCCTCCCGGGAACCCACGAGGCTGAAAAGAGCCCACCCCCGGCCCCACCCGGAAATCCGGGAGGGGAGGAGTTGGGACACCAGTCTTCCGGCTTGAACAGCGTCTAGAGGAAGAAGTCGCTTGCGCCGATGATGTGGGCGTCGCCGGTGGTCACCAATATCTCCATGTCGGCGACTCCGTCGCCGTTCCGGTCGCCCTGGATCAGCCAGTCGTTGCCGCCCGTATTCTCGGCTCGGAGCTGGCCCTGCACCCCGGTGAACGCGCCGCTTCCGATGAAGCTGAACGCATCGTTGGCGGTGAAGCCGGTCCTGGCGTCGACCCTCGTCAGGTCGATCTTGTCGCCCGTCGTCAGGTCGAGGATGTGATCGCTGGCGGCCGGGACGCTGTCGAGGTGGGAGAAGTAGAGGAAGACGTCGTTGCCGCCGTTGCCCTTCATCGTGTCGGCGCCGATTCCGCCATAGATGGTATCGCCCATCGCGCCCCCGGTGAGCGTGTCGTCGGCGAAGCCTCCGAACATGCGCAGGATCGCATTGCTTTCGAAATGCCCGTCGACCTTCATCGTCTCGTTGCTCTGGAGCTGGCCGCCGTTGATGGTGAGCGTCGTCCCCGCCGCGGCCATGCCGTCGTCGGTGATGATGTCGTAATCGAACCCGAGGTCGAGGCTGCGGGCGTAGCGGATGTCGGAGACCGAGGTCAGGGTGATGTTCTCGACGTTGCGGATCAGATCGAAATAGTCCGGATCGTTGAAGTCGACGGTGAAATTGCCCCGGATGAACAGGCCGTCGACTCCGCCGCCGCCGTCGATATGGTCGCCCGCTCCAAGCCGTCCGTCATGCGCGAAGAAGAAGATGTCGCTGTTCGCTCCGCCGGTCAGGACGTCGGCGCCCTTGCCGCCGAAGATCAGGAAGCTGCCGTCGGTCTCGGCCGAACCGTCAACGGTCAGATCCTCGCCCTCGAGCAGGTTTCCGCCGTTGATCCTGAACTGGACTCCGGCCGCGACGTTCGAGTTCAGCATGGTGAACACATAGTCGTAGCGATTGTCCGCTGTGTCCCCGAACGAGGTGCTGCTGCCCGCGAGCAGGGAGATGCCCTCGATCCCGGCGATGTTGCTGGTGAGGCCGGTGCCGAAGGTCAGGCCGGCGCTGTAATCGCCCTGCATCACGATCGTGTCGCTGCCGCTTCCGCCGTCGATGAAGTCGAACGCGTTGAACGCCCCGCCGACATAGATGATGTCGGTGCCGCCGCCGGTGAGAACGTAATCGTTGCCGCCGTCCTGGGTCCGGACGATGTCGTTGCCGCCGAGGGTGAGGATGAAATTGTCGGAGGCATTGCCGCGGAAATCGTGGTTGATTGGGTTGGTGGCGGTCAGCCTTTCGACATTGGCGGCCAGGACGTAAGTGGCGAGTCCGGTCCTGACCTCGTCGGCGGTTCCGCCGCCGGCGAGCTCGGTGACCAGGTCGCCGGCATTGTCGATCGTGTAGATGTCGTTGCCGGCACCGCCGATCATCGTGTCGGCGCCGAGCCCGCCGTCGACGATGTCGTCTCCGGCCGCGGCGGTGATCACGTTCGCTCCGCCGTTTCCGGTGAGGGTCTGGCCGGCCGCGTTGGTGCCGGTCAAATTCTCCAAGTTGGTTAGCGAGGCCAGCGAATAGGTAGCCAGGCTGGTACGGACCTCGTCCGTTCCCTCGCTCGCATTCTCGGTGACCGTGTCGCCCACATTGTCGACGACATAGGTGTCGTTGCCGATTCCGCCGGTCATGGCGTCGATCCCGAGGCCGCCGTCGATGACGTTGTCGGCGTCGTTGCCGGTCAGCGTCTGGTCGACGTTGCCGAGGCCGGTGAGGTTCTCGACATTGGCGAGTGCGGCTAGGCTGTAGGAGGCCAGCGCGGTCCTCAGCTCGTCGGTGCCCTCGCTCGCGGCTTCGGTGACGGTGTCGGAGGCGCTGTCGACGACATAGACGTCGTCGCCGAGCCCGCCGGTCATGGCATCGTCGCCGGTTCCGCCGTCGAGCATGTCGTTGCCGCCGCGGCCGAACAGGAAGTCGTTGCCGCCGAGGCCGCTCAACGTATCGGTGTCGCTCGCCGCTCCGTTGGTGGGATGGTTGTTGCCGTCGAGCACGTCGACCCCGGCGGTGCCGGTGAAATTGTCGTTGCCCGAGCCGCCGAGGACGACGATCGGATCGTTGAAGTCTCCGACCAGGGTCAGGGTGCCGATAGCGGCGCCGGCGTCGAAGGTGACGCCGCTCGTCAGGTTGCGGAAGCTGAACTCCTCGTTGACCCGCTCGATGTCGTTGCTCGAGACGGTCAGGCCGACCGCGTCGATTCCGAGCGCAATCCCGGTGCCGAGGCCGCGGAAGCTGTTGTCCGAGACATTGGCGGTCGAATCGCCCGACATGTCGAGGTTGAGCCCGGTGCGCGACCACTCGATCGTGTTGCCGGTGACGACGAGATCGACCCCGCCGCCGTCGAACCAGATGCCCCGGCCCCAGGAAGCGGTCGAGAACTGGCCCTGCGAGGTGCCCGAGATGAGGTTGTCGGTGATGGTGATCAGGCCGTCGGCGATGACCTGGGTGGAGATTGCGCGATCGTCGACCCCGTTCGCCCCGCCGGCCAGAGTCGACCAGAAGATCGAGTTGGTGACGAGGTGGCCGGTTGCTCCGCCGCCGGTCGTGAAGTGGATCGCCTTGCCGCCGCCGCTGGTGCTCGAGTCGTTGAGGAATCGAATTCCGTCCACGGTGACGTTGTCGGTCGCGGTGACCAGGGCGCGGCCGATGATCGTCGTCTCGCCGGTGCCGCCCGCCGCATCGCGCCCGCCGACCGCATTGCCGGCCTCGGCGCCGAGGATGGTGACCCCGACGTCGATGACGAGATCCTCGTCAAAGGTGCCGGCGTCGACCCGGATCGTATAATCGTCCGACGCCGCGTTGATCGCGGCCTGGATGGTCACGAAATTGGCGACCAGGACGTCGTTCTCGTCATAGAGATGGACGGTCGTGTTCGGGACGAACGGACCGTCGGCGAAGACGAGATGCTCGATGCTGACCAGAGTGTCGCTGCCCTCGTCGCCATCGCCGGCATTGTTGTCGACCACCGAGCTGTAGCCGACCACATTGCCGCCGCCGTCGAGGACGTAGGTGATCGTGTAATCGACCGCGTTTCCGGAATAGACCGCGGTGTCGAAGCCGGCGCCGCCGTCGAGCGAATCGTCGCCGGTTCCGCCCTCGAGGCTGTCGTCGCCGGCCCGGCCGAGCATCTGGTCGTTGCCGCCGGCGCCGTCCAGCGTGTCGGTGTCGGTGGCAGCCGCGTTCGGGCCGTTATTGCCGTCGATCACGTCCGCTCCGGCGGTGCCGGTCAGGCTGTCGTTGCCCGAGCCGCCGAGCACTGCGACGAGATCGTTGGCCGCGTCGAACGGGGTCAGGGTGTCGATGGCGTCGCCGGCGTCGAAAGTGACTCCGCCGGTCAGGTTGCGGAAATTGAAGTCCGAGCCGACCTGCTGGTGGTCGTTGTCCGCGACGGTCAGGCCGACCGTGTCGACTCCGACCGAGATCCCGCTGCCGAGGCCGCGGAAGGCGTTGTCCGAGATGTCGGCGGTCGAATCGCCGGACATGTCGATATTGAGGCCGGTGCGCGACCATTGGATCGAGTTGCCGGTCACGACCAGGTCGACCCCGCCGCCGTCGAACCAGATTCCGCGGCCCCAGGAGGCGGTTCCGAACTGACCCTGCGACGAACCGGAAATGAGGTTGTCGGTGATCGAGATCAGGCCGTCGGCCAGGACCTGGGTGGAGATGGCGCGGTCGTCGACTCCGGTGGCTCCGCCCATGACGGCCGACCAGAAGATCGAGTCGGTGACCGAGTGGCCGGTGGCTCCGCCGCCGGTCTGGAACATCAGGGTCGGATTGGCCGAGCCGCCGCCGGTCGTCGTCGAATCGTTGAGGAAGCGCAGGCCGTCGAGAGTGACGTTGTCGGCCGAGGTGACGTGGGCATGGCCGATGATATTCGTCTCGCCGGTTCCCGCCGAGGCGTCGCGTCCGGAGACCGCAACACCCGCCTGCGCGCCGAGGATGGTGACTCCGACGTCGATGGTCAGGTCCTCATCGTAGGTGCCCGCGGCGACCCGGATGACATAATCGTCGGAGGCCGCGTCGACCGCCGCCTGGATCGTGTCGAACGTGCCGACGAGATTGTTGCCCGAATCGAAGAGCTGGACCGCGTCGGCCAGGTCGAGGGTCGTGCCGCTGAACTGCAGCTTCTCGATGCCGGTCAGCGTGTCCGCGCCGTCGTCGCCGTTGCCGGCATTTGTGTCGGTGACGGAGGTGAAGCCGGTGACCCGGCCGTCCGGGCCGGTGGTCACACCGACAGTGTAGCCGCCGCGGACGCCCGAATAGGCCGCGGTGTCGATGCCGCCGTCGCCGGCGAGAGCGTCGTTGCCGCCATTGCCCTGGAGGAAATCGTTGCCGCCGAGGCCGGCGAAGGTGTCGCCGGCGGCTCCGCCGAGCAGGATGTCGTCGCCGGCCGTGCCGTCGACATCATAGGGCGTCGCAAGCGCCGGGTTGGGCTCGAA
>DATDAS010000092.1:0-60490 GCA_036525315.1 Allosphingosinicella sp. | reverse complement strand
TCCTGACCGGGGCCAATGCCATCGACGGCACCGGCAACGGCCTGTGGAACGTGATGACCGGCAACGGCGCCGCCAACACATTGGACGGGGGCATCGGCAACGACATCCTGAACGGCGGGCTCGGCGCCGACACCCTGATCGGCGGCGCCGGCCACGACACCTACCATGTCGACAATGTCGGCGATCAGGTGATCGACACCGGCGGCGGCAACGACCATGTCCACAGCAGCATCAGCTACACGCTTGGCGCCGACCTTGAATATCTGACGCTTACCGGCACCGCGGTGAGCGCCACCGGCAATGCGAAGAACAACCTTCTTTACGGCAATGCCGGCAACAACGTCATCGACGGCGGCCTCGGCGCCGACACAATGGTGGGGGGCAATGGAGACGACGTCTATTATGTCGAGAACGGCTCCGACCAGATCACCGAGCATCTGAGCCAGGGCAACGACACGGTGATGAGCAGCGTCCACCATGCGCTGAGGGGCAATATCGAGAACCTCACCCTGATCGGCACCAATGCCGTCTCGGCGACGGGCAACGAGCTCGCCAACGTCATCACCGGCAACAGCGCGAGCAATGTCATCAGCGGAGGCCTCGGCGCCGACACGCTGTCGGGCGGCGGCGGCAACGATATCTACCAGTACAGGTTCGTCACCGAATCGACCGCGGCGTCAAAGGACCAGATCAGCGGGTTCAACGCGGGCGACAGGATCAACCTGTCGATCCTCGACGCCAACACCGGGACCAGCGCCAACAATGACGCGTTCACGTTCATCGGCAGCAATGCGTTCAGCAATGTCGCGGGCGAGCTTCGCGCCACCGAGAGCGGCGGCGTGTGGACGATACAGGCGGACGTCAACGGCGACGGCATCGCCGATCTGACCATCGGGCTCACAACTGAGGCCGGTTACCTGATCGGGGCGGGCGACTTCATGCTGTGATCGGGAGCGGCCGGCCTTGGCCGGTCGCTTTCGTCGCCTGCGGGCTCGCGCGGTCTCCATTCGACGATCTCCGTGCCGCCGAGCAGCCGGCGCGCGAGCGCGTTGCGAAGCCGCATGGTGGTTCGAAGGAACAGCCTCAGGTTCCGCGGGCTCGCACTGCCCCAAAGCACCCAGATCAAAGCCTTGGCCGATGCCGTGTCGGCACCGAGGCGGGCGCGCCGCCGCATCCTGGCGAGGACCCGCGGCGACCGGCCTGACCAGAGGTTGGTCGAACCGCAGGAGATGAAGGTCATCGGATGGAGCTTGTCGCCGGGCGCGCGGGCCCGGCCGGGCGCGAGCAATTCGCCATGATCGCCGCCGGCTTCGTAGCGCGCGGTCGATCGGTACATGAGGTCGACCGCATCCTCCACCTTCTCGGGATCGTTGCGGAGCCGCGCGCTGACCCGGGCGTGGCGGACCGTGGAGAGCGCCTCTGCAATGACTGCGATCCGGCCCCGCTCGGCGATCCTGAAATAGAGGTCGAGATCCTCCCAATATTCGGCCTCGGAACGGTAGCCGCCCGCTTGCTCGAAGGCCGTCCGCCGAAACATGGCGGAGCTGTGCGAGAATGGAGCGAAGGGCGATTTTCGAAGCAGCCGCCAATAATCGGCCGGTCGTACCTCGCGCCCTTCCTCGTCGATCCCGTTCCACAAGGTCCCGACCAGATCGAGCTCGGGCCGGGCGCGGAAGGCCCCGATCTGACGCTTCAGCCGGTCGGGATGGGACAGATCGTCGGCATGGGCGATCGCGATCAACGGAGCCCGCGATTCGCCGATCACCCAGTTCCCGCCGCCGGCGAGGCCCGATTTCCTCTCCCGGCGGACCAGCCTGATCCGACCGTCCTTCGCGGCCCAGCGCTCGAGCGCCTCGCTCGTCCCGTCGCTCGAGCCGTCATCGCCGATCACGAACTCGAAGTCGCCGAAGCTCTGGGCCAGGATCGAGGCGATGCTTTCCTCGACATAGGGCATCCCGTCATGGACCGGCAGAACGACGCTCACCGCGGGGCTTTTCCGCGGGGAGGGCCGAACGGGAGCCCGTCCGGCCTCCTCCCTCAGCCGGGCAAGGAAGCTTCCGGGCGGAGCGTCGCCGTCCTTGATCCCCTTGATCTGCTCGTTCCACAGATGGACCGCCACGGTTCCCGGGCCGATCCTGTCCTCGAGCCGGGTCTCCGGGTCGGCGATCCACGCCGAGTCCTGCCAGGCGACAGGGTAGAAAGTCTCGATCGGCAGCGCTTCGACGGAAAGGCCTGTTTCCCTCGCGATGGCGGTCAAGGCATGCGGTCCGGTCGTCCCGAAGGGCAGCGCCCCCACGTCGACCTTTCCGCTTCCTATGCTTCGCAAGTGGGCCGCGATCCGGGAGCGGCGGGAAACCCAGGCGGGCACTTTGCGCCCTTCGAACTGCCCGAGCAGCGGCCCGAGCAGCGGTGAGTCGGGCGGGCAGCGAAAGACGGCGGTGTTGATCAGGTCATCCGATTGCCAGCCGAACAGATGAGGCCGCTCGAAATCGAGCGGTGCGACGAGATAGAGGTCGCAATCGATCCAGATGCCCTTGCCTTGCCGCTGGAGCTCGTAGCGGAATCGGTTCGAGAACAGCGAGGCGCCTCCGCCCGCCGGGCGAACGATCTCGAGACGCGGAACGATCTCCTCCGCGTCGAGAAGCAGGACGCCCTCGGGAACCCCCTCCGGCTCCTCGTAGCAATAGAGCGCCATTTCATGGCCCTGCCGAATCACCGACAGCAGGCAGGCCTGTTCGACCGGGCCGAGGCGCGGCCCGAGCCACAGGCTGTTGCAGCGCCCGGTGCTGGGGCGCCCGGTGTCGGAAGACGCGTCCGCCATGATCCTAGAAGAAATCGACCTTGTCGTAATGGGCCGGGGGCGCGATCACCTCCATCCGGTCGGTGAGCAGCGATCGGAAGCTCGGCCGCGATTTCATCACCGCATACCAGTCCGTCGTCTGCTTGTGGCCGCGCCAGTCGAGCCCGCCGAGATAGTCCGCGACCGACAGGTGCGCCGCCGCGGTCAGGTCGGCGAGGGTCAGCACCGGGCCCGCGAGCCAGCGCCTGTGATCGAGCAGATAGTCGCAATAATCGAGATGCATGTTGGCGGTGCGCATCGCCTCTCGAAGTATGCGCGTATCGGGCGCGTCGCGGCTGACCAGCCGCTTTCGCATCCTCTCCTCCATCAGCGGGTTGACCACCTCGCCATAGAGGCGCTCGTCGAACCAGGCGACGAGCCTGCGCACCTCCGCCCGGGCAGCGGCGCCTCCGGCCAGCATCGGCGCCCGGTCCACCGTCTCCTCGAAATATTCGCAGATCGCCTGCGAATCGATCAGGACGGTGCTCTTGCTGTCCTCGGCGAGGACCGGAGTCTGGCCGGCCGGGTTCATGTCGAGGAACTCGTCGCGGCGCGACCAGGGAGTCTCCCGCACCAGCTCGTGCGGGACTCCCTTCTCGCCCAGCATGAGCCGGACCTTGCGCGAGAAGGGGCACAGAGGAAATTGGTAGAGCTGCCACATGGGCCGCAGTCTTTAGGGTCCGGACCCCTGGCCAGCAACTTCCATGTCGGGCCAGTCGCGGGATCGCGGACAGCGTCGCGAAAAACCCGGCCTTCGCGCCGTCAATCCGGCCGGCGGCCGTCCACTGGCTCGTATTCGCGGTCGCGGTCGTAATCCTCGGCGCGGTCGCGATCCCGATCATAGTCGCGATCCGGGTCATATGCCCGATCGCCCGGGCGCGGGCGGCGCTGCACCGCATCGTCTACCCGGCGCTGCGCATCCTCGATCGAGCGGCGGAGGACGGGGGTCAGGATGGCGATCTGGCGCATCGCCACCTCCATCCCGGCCGTCGCGGCGCCGATCGAATCGCGGATTCGCTCGCGCGCATAGGGATCGCCATGGCTTGCAATGTCGCCGATGGTCTGGCGGTGGCGGCCGCGATGGCGGGCCCGCGCCGGGTCGATCGCATCGGCGAGAGGCCCGATGTCGACGTCCATCATCGCTTCGGCGACCCGGGCGAGCGCTTCGCCCATCTCCCGGATCTCACCGGGCGGCGGAAGGTTGCGGACCGCTTCCTCGTCGGGGCGGGGCTGGGCGGCGGCGGGCATGGCGAAAGCGGCTGCGGCGCTCGCCGCGACGATCAGTTTACGCAAGACGGCCTCCTCCACATGGTGGCGCGAGTCTACAACGCCCTTCGGGGCGACTCGGTTGCCCGGTCTGCTCGGCTCCATCTGAGCCTCGCCTGAACGCTCAGCTTGTCTTCTCCGGCCGGCGCGCCGCTTGTTGCTGCTTCTCCCAAGCGGTCGTCTCCGCTTTGAGCTTCTCCTGTAGATCCGGCATGCGCTCCGCCGCCGCGCGCGCGCCGATCTGCATGAGCTCCGACATGAAGCTGGGTGCGAACGTCTTGAATTTCACGAGGACGGGATTGTCCTGAAGCCTTCGCAGCTCCTCGATCTCGGCCGCCGTAAAGTAGCGCGCATATACGGCCGCTGCCTCGTCGAGCGCCGTCGGCTTCATGTCCTCGACCATCGCATCGACACTCTCGAGTACGAGGCGCTCCACCCGCTGGCGCAAATCGGCGGGCATGGGCCCCTGGCGGCGTTCCGCGGCTTCGAGAAAAGTATTGAAGGTGGCCGAGGCATTTTGGCGGGCGCTTTCGCCCAACTGAGCTTCAAAGTTGTTGCTCCGAAGAAGAGCCCGGGCTGCATCCAATGCGGCCGGATCGGGCTGCGCGGCAGCAGGCGCAGGGCTGGCCTGCTGAGCCGATACCGGCGCGGAGAGCAGAGCCGCGGCGACGACGATCATCCACTTCATTTGCTCTAACCCCCGGAAAACCCGTAGTTTAGCTGCGATTGGGCGGATTGGCTAGCGGGCCAGAAGCCAGATCAAAGCCACGGCGCCGGCAACGATCCGATACCAGGCGAAGGGGGCGAAGCCGTGCCTCGAGACGATCCCGATGAACCATTTGATCACCACCAGGGCGGTCACGAACGAGACCGCGAAGCCGATCGCGATCCCGGTCCAGTCGCTCCCGCTCAGTGCCTCGCCCGACTTGAGCAGGTCGTAGCTCGAGGCCGCGAGCATGGTCGGAACGGCCAGGAAGAAGCTGTATTCGGCGGCCGTCTTGCGCTCGACGCCCAGCGAGAGCGCGCCCATGATCGTCGCGCCCGAGCGGCTGACTCCCGGGATCATCGACAGGCACTGGATCACGCCGATTCCGAGCGCCACCTTCCAGCTCATCGCCTCGACCGACTCGATCTCCGGCTGCTTCACCAGCTTCTCGATCGCCAGGATCGCGACTCCCCCGACGATCAGGGCGACGGCGACCAGGACCGGCGCGTCCAGCATCGCCTTCACGGCGTTATAGACGAAGAATCCGATCACCATCGACGGAACGAAGCCGAGCACTATGTTGCGCGCGAACCGGATCGCGCCGGCATCCCGCCCGATCAGTCCCACCGCGACATCCCAGAATCGCCGCCAGTAGAGGACGATCACGGCCAGGATCGCGCCGAGCTGGATCACGATGTTGAACGTGCCCGCGCTCTCGCTGTCGAAGCCGAGCAGCTCGGCGGCGAGGATGAGATGGCCCGTCGAGGAGACCGGGATGAACTCGGTCAGCCCTTCGACGATTCCGAGCAGGATGATGGTGAGGAGCAGGGAGTCCATGGAATTTCACTCGGCAATCTATTCCCCTCCCTGAGTCCAGGGAGGGGCTAGGGGTGGGTGGGTCTCAACTTGGCGGTGGTCATTCGGGAAGGCACCCACCCCCGGCCCCTCCCTGTATTCAGGGAGGGGAGGGACAGAGCCGACTTTGTCGGCAACTCCATCAATAAGGCGATTTCGCCGCGAATCGGCCGTGCCGGCGGTAGCTGGCGAGCCATCCCTCGGCGACGGCGGCCAGCGGAGTCTTGTTCAGCCCGAACGCCTCGAGGCCCTTGGCGTCCGGCGAGGCGACATTGTCGCCCTGAAGCATCAGCCACTGGTCCCAGGTGATCGGAGCGCCGGGCGCCCAGCCGGTGATTCGCGTGAGCATCCGGGCGGCCGCGTCGGGCACCGGGACGAGGCTCGGTCGGCGGCCGGTCGTCTCGCAGGTCCATTCGATCAGCTCCTCCATGGTCAGTATCTGGGGTCCGCCAAGCTCGTAGGTCTTGCCGCCATGGGTGCGGGGATCGAGAGCGGCCGCAGCGACGGCGCGCCCGACGTCGGCGACATAGACGGGCTGGAATCGTGCTCCGCCGCGGATCACCGGGATCGCCGGGGCGAAGCGCGCCATGCGCGCGAAGCGGTTGATGAAATTGTCCTCCTGGCCGAACAGGATCGACGGCCGGAGGATGGTCGCCGAGGGGAATGCGGCTCGGACCGCGGCCTCGCCTTCGCCCTTGCTCCGCCCATATTCGGATTCGCTCTCGGGATCGGCCCCGATCGCCGAGACCTGCACGAAGGCTGACGCGCCCGCTTCCGCCGCCGCGATTGCCGCGTTTCGGGCGCCCTCGAGGTGGAGGCCCTGGAAGTCGCCCTTGAGCACGCCGACGAGGTTCACGACCGCGTCGCTGCCCTCCGCGGCGCGGCGGACGCGGTCGGCGTCGCGAATGTCCGCGGCCACGAACTGGGTCTGGCCGAGCGCTCCCAGCGGCTTCAGGAACCAGGCCCGGCGCGGATCTCTCTGGACGATCCGCACCCGCGCTCCGGCCCGGTGAAGGGCCTGAACCGCATAGCGCCCGAGAAAGCCGCCGCCGCCGAACAGGGTGACCAGGCGGTCCGTCTTCGCAACCATCAAAACTGCCTCTTGAAGCCGCGCTCCCCTTGCCCGCCCTCGCCTGCGTTGACAAGCGTGCGGACCCTCCCTAGTTCGCCCGCTCCTACCCCGTGCCCAGGTGGCGGAATTGGTAGACGCACCAGCTTCAGGTGCTGGCGCTCGCAAGGGCGTGGAGGTTCGAGTCCTCTCCTGGGCACCATTTGGTGGAGCAGCCCCCGACGCGCTCGGGAGCCTTCCCCCTCGATCCTCGCTGCCGCATTCAGGCGGTGAACCTGACGACTGCCCACCGCTGGCGCGCGTGGTGGCAGAAGGTTGAGACAGGTTCTTCTGCCGCTGCCTAGCCGCCCATCGACCGTCGATTTGAACGGCGCCCTCGGCGAGCAGGGGCGCATGCTTCACTAGTCGCCGCCGCACTACCACCCCATATCCGACTTGCTGAAACTACTTACTCTCCAAAGTTGAGAAGTCTCCTGCCAGGCGAAGCACTCGCTACGCGACTACGGAGCGTGAGTCTTTCTATGATACCATCATAATTATGTCCGAAATGGAGATAATCTGGACTAAGTATGAGAGCATATAAAGCTATTATGTAGCGTTGACCACTAAGCACAGTTTGCAGTATTACTTAAAACGACTCGACAACCGAGCCAAAGTGAATCGCTGAGTCCCACTTTAACCACCGCTAATCGCGGAGGTCGCTTTGTCGTGACTGATCCAGACGTTCTGGGAATATTGCTGACCGGCAAGTGCAACCTCGTGTGTCGGCACTGCTGCAACGAGTCGCATCCGAAGAACCAATCCGTGGTACAAATTCAGGAAATTCGCCGCCTGATCGATGAGGCGAAAAGCATCCGCTCGATCCGTGAGATCGGTTTCAGCGGCGGCGAGCCCTTTCTGTTCGAATCGCTGCTCCTGGACGCGGTGGCTTATGCGCGCGAAAGCGGATTTGGCAGCTCGATAACAACTAATGGCTATTGGGGCCGCTCGTCGCGCGGCCCGCGCCTCCTGGCCGCACTGAAGAATCAGGGCCTGTCGGGACTGGCGATCAGTACCAGCGTCTTTCATCGTGAGTTCGTCGATATCGGCACGGTCGCGGCGGCCGCCGAGGCGGGCCTCGCTGCGCGACTGGACGTCGTGATCAACGTCGTTGAAAGCGCGGATCTGAACGAGGAAGTGGTGCGCGCTGAGTTGGGGAAGCTGGCGGATCGACTCCGGTTCGTCGTCATGCCGTTGCTTCCGACCGGGCGCGCGGCCTCCGAAATCGCGTCCGACCAATATCAGTCAGCCTTTTCCCGACCGCTCGGCAATTGCGCCCGACATTTCCGAAAGCTTGCGGTCGACGTGGCCGGCAATGTCTACCCATGCTGCTCGCCCGGCGGTTTCACGCCGGCGTTGCGCATCGGTGGCATCGACGACAAGTCGCTCGCCGAGATTGTCAGAGATCGCGGGATTAACCCGCTCATTTCTATTCTCGATTCCGTCGGGCCGGCATTCTTCCTTCCTTTCGTTCGCGCCGCCGGCGCGGATGCGGACTTGCCCGATAGCTTCGTCGACCAATGCCATCTTTGCCACGCCATGTTGTCGTCGCCCGCGGCGGCGGCGGTGGTAACTGAAATGTCCGGTCAGCTGATGGCCGAATTGGCGATTACGGATGAGGATGAGCTGGACGTCGCGGAACCGCTGAGACCTTCGACCAACGAATGTAACGGCTCGACAATGGCTGTAGCACGGGAGGTACTAGGATCATGACAGATGAGTCCGAACCAGCCACACCAGCAGCCGAAACGCCAGAACAGCTTCGCCTTGCTGTCGAGGATCGCGAACGCGTTGCGGAGGTAGCGGCAGATCTTGTCGCTATCCATGTATATCGAGAACTTCGCATTCGTAACAAAGGTTCTGAAGTTGCCGGTTGCTCGATTATCGGTAATTGTTCGAACGGCAGCTGCGACATTATCGGCAACTGTTCCTCGTCTTCGAAGTCAGAGCTTCTCAAGGAGTTCCAGCGCTAACTTTTTGGGGATAGGTCGAATGATACGCGATTTGGTTGAGACTGCACTCACCGGCATCCGTTTCGATCTCGAGGACAAAGAGAAGGTCGCGGAGACGGTCACCCGGCTGATCGAAGCAGAGGCAGCTGCAGCCGTGAGGGAGACTCATCCCCAGTTGGAGACTGCATCCGACCAATCCGGCGAGGAGTACGGACCGCCGCCAGCGCGCAGGAAGGGCAAGCAACGATCCGGGTCCGGCAACGGTCCATGACTAGGGGAAGGAGGCACGATTTCGACTTGGTGAATGATAATGACGATTCGGTTTAACCACAATTGGGAAAGGACTTGTTATGGCTGACGAACTGACCTTGTCTTCGTTGCGGCTTAGCATCGACGAGCGCGAGAAAGTAGCTGAGGTCGCAGGCGACCTGATCGCCGTCCATGTCTATCGCGAACTGCAGCGTGCCAACTTGCGAGCTGCGGGGGATTCCGGATGCAACATCATCGGGAACTGCTCGAG
The DNA here is from genome assembly GCA_036525315.1 of Allosphingosinicella sp. GTDB lineage: Bacteria > Pseudomonadota > Alphaproteobacteria > Sphingomonadales > Sphingomonadaceae > Allosphingosinicella. The sequence goes on along the minus strand of DATDAS010000092.1, from coordinate 51,244 downwards.
CTCTTCGAAGAGCGAGCTGATCGCGAGTGCGCGGCTCCAGGCCGGCGCTAAATAGTTGCGCGCGGGCTGCCGCGCCGCGGTGACGCGGCAGCCGTCCGCGCCGGCCGACAATGACGCTGGGGTGAACATGGAACCATCTGCTCGCCGGCCGCGGCTCGTGGCCGGCCTCGACATCGTACCACTGACCGAAGACCGCATCATGCTGCGATCGTTCAGCAGCACCATAGTGCTTTCGGGACAATTTGTAGCACGATCGCTGCCCCTCCTCCTGCCCTGTCTCGATGGGAATCACGACCTTGACGACCTCAAGGCATTCGTGGACCCGGACTATCATCCCGAGCTCGACGCGCTGCTGCGGCAGCTCGAAGAGAAGGGCTTCCTGACCACCGGGCGCCGTGAAGCAACTTCTCCGATCCGTAACGGCCGTGAGCAGGCTTATTGGGCGGTCCAGACAGCGTCCACCGCCGATGTCGCCCGGCGACTGGCGAAGGCATCGGTCATCGTAGCTGGCTTGGGAGGGGTCGGCGCAACGGTCGCGACGGCGCTCGCGGCGGCAGGGGTTGGTCAGCTGACGTTGGTCGATCCATGCATCGTCGCCGAGATGGATGTCGGGTTTGGATTTGGAACCAACGAGGTGGGAGAAGCGCGAGCGGTGGCGTTGGCCGCGCGCCTCGGTGATAGCGCTGTGCGGGCGGAGGGATTGAACATCGGTATCGACGCCGTCTCGGACTGGAGCGCGCTCGTCGCCGGTGCCGGACACGTCGTACTTTGCAGCGACACGATGGCGCTGGCCGGCCACGACCGGACGAACGCCGCGTGCCTTGCCGCGCGCACCCCTTGGCTGTCAGTGCGCGCCGATCGCGGAAGCGCTTTGATCGGACCCTATGTCATTCCCGGCGAAAGCGCATGCTTCACCTGCTTCGAACTGCGTAATCGGATCAATTCAGACCATCCGGCGGACCATGAAGCGATGACGGCGCACTGGAAATCCATCGCCCCAACCGCAGAGCCCTGGCCGGCACTGGGCGCCTTCACCGCGGCGGTGGGGCAGATGGTTGCTCTCGATCTCATTCATGTCATTGGCGGTGCTCGGTTGTCGGCGGCGCTCGGCCGCGTCATCCACCTCAGTCCCGCGGTCTTCAACGCAAGACATCACGAGGTTCTCAAGCTGCCGCGCTGTCCGGCCTGTTCCCGCTTGCGCGAGAGGCCGATGACGCGAATCTGGGACATCGTGGCGTCGCCGAGCGTCGATAGCCCGGCCTTGGCGGCATCAGAGTGACCTTGCAGCTCCGGCATCGGCCGGCATCGGAGCCCGGCGAAACCATGGTCAAGGCGCGGCGCTTGGTCAGCGAGGAAGCCGGCATCGTTCGGCTGGTGCACGAAGCGCCGATTGCGTCGGACGGTCCCCGCATCTTCGGCTGCGCCTCATTGTGCAGCGATTACGGGTCGTCCGGCTTTCCGTCCGACAATTCGATTAGCGGCTCTACCGCGGTCGACCGCGATCGGGCCATCGTCGGCGCCATCGGTGAGGCGGTCGAGCGCTATTCTGCTGCCTTTGTGCCCTACGAGGACATCGTGTCGGGCACGATCGCTTCGCTGAGGGCTCGCGCGATACGGCCGGAATCGCTGGTCCTTTACGGCGACGACCAGCTCAGTGACGCACGATTCCCCTATCGCGCCGTCGCTCCAGACGACGCGATCGGGTGGATAGAAGGCCATTCTCTGACGCACGACCAGCCGGTCTTGGTACCGGCCTTCGCAGTCTATCAACCTTATGTCAGCCGCAGTGGAGAGCCGCCGGTGATTCAGCAGGTCACTACCGGGCTTGCCTGCGGCAACACGCCCGAGGAAGCGATACTCGCCGCCATCTGCGAAGTCGTAGAGCGAGACGCAGCGATGTTGATGTGGCTCCAGCGGCGGCGGCCGCCGATCGTCCGACTCGGCCCTGACGGGCCGCCTCAAATGCTCCGAGCCTTGCAGAGGTTCGGCATGGCTGCGAGGCACGTCACGTTGCTCGACATAACCACCGACATCGCGATTCCCGCATTCGTCGCGGTGTGGGAGGGTCCGATCGCCGGCGCGAGCGGCGGGATTTTCGCCTCCTGCGCCAAACCCAACGCCGACAGCGCCGCTGTTGGCGCCCTTACGGAGCTCGCCCAATGCCTGATGTGGGCGGCCAGCCTGATCGACGCCCGCACGCCCTTGCCCGATCCGACGACAGTGCCGCTGACCCGTATCGAGGAGCATGTCATGTGGCCGCTTCGTCCGGGCGCAAGGGACGTCTATGGTTTTGCCCTGTCTTCACCGCGGCGGGTCGAGCTCGGCGTCGCACCCGCCACGACGGATGCCCTCTCGGCGGTACAAGCTTGCACGCAGCGCATCGCCGAAGCCGGCCTGGAGACGATTGTCGTGGATGTGACCTCACCCGACATACGCGAGGTGGGGCTGCACGTCTTCCGAGCAATCATTCCCGGAGCCCAGCCGCTCTTTTTCGGTACCGGTTTGCATCGCATCAGTGCACGCGCCCTCGACGGCGGCGACGTCGACCGTGCGGGCACAGATATCAATTTTCATCCTCATCCCTTCCCATAGGTGAACGCGATGACCCTGGCTTTCTCGGTTATCAACGACGCTCGCGACGAGCTGGTTGGCGAACGCAACCTCTTCTCCGTCTCCGAGATGTTCCACGAAAACAGCCGGATTACCGGCGCGGCGCCTCGCCTGCCCGACCGTGCGGGCGCGCGGATCGTGGCTCCCACCGGCTTCAAACGATATGTGCATAGTCCGAGGCTTGTGCTGCCGGCGGCCCGTCGCAACCCGATCGGGGACGTCGGCGAGGCTATCCGCCGCCGGCGCTCTTGCCGCTATTATTGCGGTGCGGAGCTGTCGTTGCAGCAGCTTGCGGAGCTTTTGTTCCTGACCCTCGGTTGCCACGAGGAGAATTGCCGCTGCGTGCCGTCGGCCGGCGGGCTTTATCCGCTCGAACTCTATGTCGCGGCCTCCCGCGTGGAAGGGCTCCCTGCAGGGCTCTATCATTACGATCCCCGCGCCCATGCCTTGGCCGCGCTTCGCGACGTCGATTGCATGGCACTCATCTCCGACGCCGTGTTCATTCCCGAGGCCACGGAGGGCGCCGCGGCGGTGCTGCTGATCACGGCGATGTTCGGCCGTTCCAAGCTCAAGTATGGAGAGCGAGCCTATCGTTTTGCACTGCTCGAGGCGGGCCACGGCATGCAGAATATCCTGCTGGTGGCCACCGCACTCGACCTTGGCGCCTGTCCGGTGGGCGGTTTCATCGACGATCGGCTCAACGATCTTCTCGATATCGACGGCGTCGAAGAGGCCGCGCTTTACGCCGCCATAATCGGCCGGCCCGATGACCCGCATCGATAAGAGCCGGCCTCGTAAGCCGGGACCGTAAAAGAACCGGTGCGGATGGCTACCCGCCTTGGCTCCGTCAGTCCCCTTTTCCCCCGGCGAGAACCTTCGTCGCGATCGGCACCGGCTCCTTGGCCCGGAGCCGTTTCTCGTCCTCGATCATATAGTCCCGCATGAACGGGGCGGCGTAGCGGCTTCTGAGATATTGCAGCTGGTAGACGACCATCGCGCCGTCCGAGAACATGGTCATCGAGGCGGCGAGATAGAATGAATAGAGCCGGTAGAAGCGCCGGTCGTAGAGCCGGACCACTTCCTCCTCATTGGCCTTGAAGCGCTCGTACCAGGCCCGAAGCGTGTGGGTGTAGTGCATCCTCAGGGCCTCGCAGTCGGCCATGATCAGCCGTTCCTGCTCGCTCGCTCCGATGATCTCGGACAGGGCCGGCAGATAGCCGCCCGGGAAGATATATTTGATGATGAACTTGTCGGTGGTTCCGGGCTTTCCCATCCGGCCCATCGTGTGGACCAGCATCGCCCCGTCGGGCTTCAGAAGGCTTCGGCATTTGCGGAAGAAGGTCCGGAAATAGGGCGGCCCGAGATGCTCGAACATGCCGATCGAGACGATCCGGTCGAACTCGCCCTCGACGTCGCGATAGTCGATCAGCTCGAACTTGACCCGGTCCGACACGCCCGCCGCTTCGGCGCGCTGCCGGGCCACCTTGAGCTGCTCCTCCGAAAGGGTCACCCCGAGCACGTCCACGTCCGCGACCCGGTTCAGATAGAGTGCCAGGCCGCCCCAGCCGCAGCCCAGGTCGAGGACCCGCTGGCCCGGCTTCAACAGCAATTTCGAGGCGATATGCGCCTTCTTGTCGAGCTGGGCCTGCTCGATGCTGTTCGACGGATCGGTGAAATAGGCGCAGCTATATTGCATGTCCGGATCGAGGAAGAGCCGGTAGAGGGCGTTGCCGATGTCGTAATGGTGGACGACGTTGCGCTTCGCCCGCGATTTCCAGTTCATCATCTCCAGGCGATGGCGGAACTTGCCGGTCTTCTTCAGGAAGCTGCCGCTCCGATCTCTCTCCTCCCAGCGCAAATTGCGCCGGATCAGCCTGACGAGATCGATGATCTCGCCCTGCTCGATCGCGATCCGGTCGTCCATCCAGGCTTCGGCCGTGCCGAGCGCGGGATCGCGCGCGATCGCGAACGCGACCCGCGAATCCCTCACTCTCACCGTGACCGGATTCAGCTCGGGATCGGGAGAGCCGTACCGATGGGCGGCGCCCGAAGGATCGATGATGGTCAGCTCGCCCCGAACCATGAGCCGGGACAGCATCTTGTCGAGCATCCTCATGGCCGGTCAGCATAACCGACCGTTTCAGGAGCGCAACTTTGCCCCCGCCGGCCCCCGCGAATTCCTAGGGCCCGGACCCTAGAAGGTGATCACCTTCTCCACGTACAAGGTCGACGCGGGCACCTCGTGGGTGGAGAGCAGCTCCGTCTCGTCGCGAAGCGCCTTGGTCAGGGTCCCTCGCGGCACTTCGGTCTTGCTCGACACCGAGCCGTGCTTGCCCAGCATCGTCGACATGAGCGAGGCCATGAGCTTGGGATCGCCTTCGCTCCTGGCGCGCTTCTCGAACAGGTTCCACAGGCTTTTGGGAGTCGCGTTGAGGCTGCCATGGTGGCCGACCTTGTAGACGTCGACCTTGGCGAGCATCTCGCAAATCTCCGGCCGCGACAGCGCATAGGCCCAATTCTCGATCTGGGCGTCGCCCGGGAAGAGCAGGCTCTTGCCGCCGACCCGGAGCAGGAGGATCAGGCTGGTATTGTTCATGCCCTTGTCGAGCGCCCGGACGATTCCGAGCATCTGCGATTCCTGCATCTTGCGCGCTCGAAAGACGAGCCAGCGCGCATCCTCGGGATAGGGATCGCCCTTGCTCTCGACATATTGGTCGTCGAACAGGCTGGAGGCTTCGCCGCTTCCGCGCTCGACCGCGGCCTGGGCGGTGAGAGCGCGAAGGTGCCAGAACTCGTTCTCGTCGCGGCTGCGCTGCTTCAGCACGGTATCGCTCTGGTCGACGTTCGGGGGGCCGAGAACGATCGTCTCGACGCCCGGAAGTAGATCCTCGAGGCCGCTCTTCTCGCCGAAATTGAGGTAATTGTTCGGCCCCATCGTCATGAGGTTCTCGACCGCGGGCCGGTTGCTGATATTGTCGTCGCCCAGGAAGTTGAGCTGCGCCTTCACCTCCTCGGTGAGGAACTTCGACTGCTCGACCTCCTTGAGCATCGCTCCGGCCACTTCGTGCATGCCCTTCAGGGAGGCGACCCGCATCGCCCTTTTCGAATCGTCGACGGGTATGGCGCCGGGCCCGGTCGCGCTGGGGTCGAGGTTGGGGTCTTCGGTCCAGGGCTGGAGCACGAGCCTGGGCTCGAGCGAGCGGATGATGTCGCCGCTCGCGGTCCCGTCCCGGTTGGTCGCGAAGCCCGAGATATGGTCCTTGTGGCGATGGGTCGCGACCACCGCGGTCAGCCTCTCGCCGTTGCACACGCTGGCGACGTCCCTGGCGACCTCGACCATCCGGTCCTTCGGAGCGTCGGGGGGCAGGGCCGTCGATCCGAAGTCGACCAGCACGTGCCTTGGACCGTCGGGATAGGCGAAGCTCAAAAGGAAGGCGTCGCCGAAGCCGACCTGATAGCTGCGGATGGTAAGGCTGGTCGGCTTCATGACAGTGCCCCCAATACTCCGGCGCGGGCAAGGTGGAGCGCGGCGAGGCGGCTGGTTCCATCCTCGATCTGGTCGAGCCGGCCATTGTCCCAGAGATACTGGATCCGCTTCGATTGCCTCTCCAGATCGTATTTGTCCTCAACGAGGTGCTTGGCGATCTGATATTTCAGCTGGCCATATTCGTCGAAGATCAGGGCTCCGCCGCCATAGATCCGGACCACCTTGTCCGGCTCGATGTCCTCGGGCATTTGGAGCCCCATATCGGCCAGCTCCTTGGCGGTGAGGGTCAGGATCTGGATATATTCGGCGACCGTCTCGCGCAGGGAGAAGCCGTCGGGGCCGATCCGGGTGCAGGGCTGCACCGACTGCACCTCCATATAGCCGCGCTCGTCGATCGACAGCTTCTCCTTATTCTCCCACAGGAAGCGGAACACCTCCCCCTCGTCGCGAAGAAGCGATTCGAAATGCGTGCGCGCATAGGTCAGCTCGGCTTCGCACCTTTTCCAGGTGCCGTCCCTTCCGGAGCCGTGCGACTTGCGGATCCGGAACTTGTTGAACCAGTAGAGCAGCACGTCGCGATAGCCGTAGCGGTCGTCGTCGGGCGTGACCTCGCGGTCGACCGTGAGGAGCGCCGAGAGGAAGTCGGAGAAGCTGAGGTCGACGGGCGGGCAATAATCGATCGCCCTGATCGCCATGGTGAGCAGGTGGCTCGCCACCTTCGCGCCCGATTCGGCGACGAGATCGCGATCCTTCTTGCGCGATACGGTCTCGCTCCCGTCGGCCGCGACCGTCTTGATCTCGATGGTCCCGATCTTCTCGATCCGCTTGACCCAGATCTCCAGGAACGCATTGAGCATCGCGGCGACGATCAGCTCGCCGCGCCTGTGCTCCTCCTCGAACTCCGGACTGTCGGCATTCTCCCATTTCGGATCGAGCTTGATCGAGCGGCGCAGAGCCTGTCCGCGGACTCCGGCGAGCGCTCCCCCCATTTCCTCGGCAAGGCCGAGCAGGGTCGAATCCTTCAGCGCCTCGGCCGTCAGAAAAGCGGGGTCGATCAGGTCCTCGCCCTGGGTGGCGATGTCGAGCAGCCCCTCGACGACGTCGCGGAGCGAGAAGATGGAGAGCATCGCGACGACGTCCGCGAAGCCTTCGTGGAATGCCGCCTGATCGGGGCTCGAGGGCTCGAGGAATCGGCGGCGGAGGCCGTCCAGGATCGCGTGGGTCGTCTCGTGGGCGATGACGTCGTGCGACAGGCAGGTGAAGATCGTCTTTCCGGTGGGGCTCGTGAAATAGCCCAGGAAGAGGCCGCGGTCCTGGCGCGAATAGAAGGCGTTGGCCTGTGCGAAGGCGTGCGGCGCGACGTGAAGCTGATGGCCGTCGCAGCCCCAGCGGACCCTTCGCCCAAGCGCCTGCTCGAAGCGGGCAAGGGTGCGCATGATGATCGCGTAGGCGTTCTGGGCGTGGAAGCGCGGATCGCCGAGCAGGGTGTCGTTGGAAGCGTCCTTGTACAGATCGGGATAGGATTGATCGATGCCCGAGCCGATGTCCGCTTCCTTGTAGAGCGTGTCGGTCGAGACGTCGTAATCGATGATCTTGACCCGGTAGCCGGTCGGCCCCGGCCTGATCTGCTCGGCCGGCACGTCGACGAGCGTGGTGACGATGTTTCCGTCCCTGTCGCGAAGGCCCGGATCTTGGGCGATGATCCTCAGCTGCCCCGTCGTCCGGCGGACGTCCCGTTTTCTGCCCATTCGATCCCCCACGAGCCTGTCGCGGGGAAGATAAATCATAACCGCGGAATGAGCCATCCGATGCGCCGAGATGCCGAGCAAATCGGATCAGATTGTTGGGCGGAGCCCGCCGCCCGCTCATCGCGAGCTCGGCATGAACCGGTTGCCGTCGGGATCGCGGAAGGTGGCGAACGTGCGCCAGGGCTGCTTCCGCGGCGGCGAATCGAAGGCGACTTCGCGCTCGAGCCGCGCGCAATGTTGGAAAAATGGCGCTAGGCTCGGCCTCGGCGGCGAGTCGCCGCCCGCGTGGGGAGGGTGTGATGGCCACCAACCAAGACATCGCCTGGTTCAAGTCGACCTATGGTGAGGCGATGAAGAAGGGGGTGAAGGGAACGCCCTTCACCGTCGACATGCTCACCGCGATCGCCTGCCAGGAGACGGGATCAATCTGGGGCGTGCTTCGCAAGAAGGACCTGACTCCCGAGCAGATCGCCGAGCTCTGCGTCGGCGACACGCTCGACGACACCGGGGGCCGAAAGGCCTTCCCGAAGAACAAGGCGGCGCTTCTCGCGCACCCGCGCGGCGACGAGATGTTCAAGGTGGGCAACGAGGCATTGAAGACGATGGCCAAGGTCGTCACCGAATATAAGGGCGCGGCCGGCAATCCGAACAAATTCTGCCACGGCTACGGCGTGTTCCAGTTCGACATCCAGTTCTTCAAGGACGATCCCGACTATTTCCTCGAGCGCAAATGGGCGACGTTCGAAGGGAGCCTGTCGAGGGCGGTGGGCGAGCTCAAGAGCGCCGCGAAGAAGGTCGGGCTGGGCTCGAAGACGAGCCTCACCGACATGGAGATGGCGAAGATCGCGATCGCCTACAATACGGGCGGCTTCAATCCGGCCAAGGGGCTGAAGCAGGGCCACAAGCCCAAGGGCGGAAAGCATTATGGCGAGAATTTCTTCGATTTCCTGACCCGGGCCCACACTATCGCGGGCGATTCGGGCGCAGGCTCCGGCGGGGGAGGGGGCGCGGCCGAGCGCCCGCTCGCCAAGGACAAGGACGCGATCGTCACCACCGGCGGCGATCCCCTGCTCCTGCGCGGCGCGCCCAGGAAGGACCCCGGCAACGTCAAGGCGAGGCTTCCCAACGGCCACAGGGTGAAGATACTGAAATTGGCCGGCGCGGACGGCTTCGCCGAGGTCCGGACGAAGGTGGACGGGGATACGAAGAAGGGATTCGCCGCGGCGCAGTTCCTCAAACGCGCGCCGGACTAAACCTCGCCCGGGCCGTCATTGCCTCCATCTGCCTCGGCGGCTGCTTCAGCTTCCGCGCCGCCCGAGTCCCGGTAGAAGGGCTCGACCTCGCCCTTCAGCTTGACCGTCATCGGCTGGCCGTAGCGGTCGAGGCTGCGGCCCGCGGCAACCCGGATCCAGCCCTCGCTGATGCAATATTCCTCGACGTCGGTGCGCTCCTTGCCCTTGAACAGGATCCGCACGCCCCGCTGCAGCAGATCGGGCTTGAAATGCGGGCTCTTGGGATTGAGCGAAAGCCGGTCGGGCGGGGTTTCGTTCGTCTCTTCGGTCACGTCTCGTCTTTCGTCTGTTCAGTGCAGCTTGCGGAGCTTCAGGCCGTCGATCTTGGCGCGCGCCTTCACCGATTCCTCGCTGCGGGTCAGCGCCTTGGCGATCGCCCGGACCGCCATGCCCTTCCCGGCGAGAAGGCGCAGCTTGGCAACCTCCTCGCTGGTCCACGGCTGGCGGTGGCGAACGAACGTGTCGCCCATCAGGAGCTGATGATGCCCTTGGTCGAGGGATTGGCGGCGATCGTCTTCTTCACTTCCTTCTTCGGTTTTCGGGCTTCCTTGTTGCTCTTCTTCTGACCCTTGGCCATGTCGCTCTCCTCTCAACGCCGAGTTTCGATCCACGCATCGACCTGCTCTTCAAGCACGTCAAGCGGCAGGGCGCCATTCTCCAGAACCGCGGCGTGGAAGCCCTTAATGTCGAACCTGTCGCCGAGCGTGCGCCGCGCCTTCTCGCGAAGCTCCAAAATCTTGAGCTGCCCGACCTTGTAGCTCGTCGCCTGGCCCGGATTGTTGATGTAGCGCTCCACCTCCTTGACGATGTCGCGCTCGCTCAGAAGCGAATTGTCCTGGAAATAGCGGATCGCCTGCTCCCGGCTCCATTTCCTGGAGTGAAGCCCGGTGTCGGTGACCAGCCTCACCGCGCGCCACAATTCGAGCGAGAGGTGGCCGAACTCGGAATAGGGATCCTGATAGAATCCCATCTCGCGCCCGAGCCGCTCGGCATAGAGGCCCCAGCCCTCGATATAGGCGCCGTAGCCGCCGAAGCGGCGGAACTTGGGAACGCCTTCGAGCTCCTGCTGGAGAGCGATCTGGAAATGATGGCCCGGCGCCGCCTCATGATAGGCGATCCCCTCGGTCTGGGGCTTCAGCACCTGGTTCATGTCTGCGAGATTGACGTAATAGATGCCCGGCCGCGATCCGTCCGGCGTGGGCTGGTTGTAGAAGGCGACCGAAGCCGTCTCCTGCCGCCAGGCCTCGACCGCGCGAACCTCGAGCGGCGCCTTGGGCAGCCGGCCGAAATATTCGGGGGCCTTCGCCATCATTTGGGCGATGAAGGCGCGGGAATCGGCCAGATATTTCTGCCGCCCCTCCTCGGTGTTCGGATATTTGAACTGCGGCCCGTCCTTGATGTGCGCGAAGAATTGCTGGAGCGTGCCCTTGAAGCCGACACGCTGCTTGATCTTCTCCATCTCGCCATGGATCCGCCGGACCTCGTCGAGGCCGAGCTGGTGGATCCGGTCGGCGCCCAGGTCCGTGGTCGTGCTCGCGCGGAGCCGCGCCGCATAATATGCCTCGCCGCGCGGAAGGCTCCAGGCGCCGTCATTGCCCTTCGCCATCGGCTCGATCGAATCGAGGGTCGAAAGCATGTTGTCGATCGCCCGCCGGAACGGGCCGGCAAGGGCGGTGGTCGCGTCCGCCACCAGCCGCGCCTTGACGTCGGCCGGCGCGTCCAGCTTGTCGACCTTCTTCCTGAAGTCGGCGAGCAATGTGCTGTCCGGCCCCGGAGCGAAGGGCGCGCCGGCGATCACCCGCTTCGCATCGGCCCGGACCGGCGCGAAATTGAGCCTGGGCGGGACGATTCCCTTCGCCGCCTGCGCGCGCGCCCGGGCCATGATCTCGGACATCGCCCGCTTGGTGTCGCGAAGCCGGGCCACATAGGCCTGCGCGTCGGCGACGCTGTCCACTCTGTGCTGGTTGATCAGGAAGACCGGGAAGGCGCCGGCGGGGCTTCCGTTGGTCGACATCGGGAAGGCGTAATCGCGATACTCGAACTGCTCTCGCGCCCGGGTCACGTCATATTCGAACAATCGGTAGCTCAGCCGCCCGGCCGGGCTGAGCCGGGCCGGATCGAATTCCGCCTTCATCTTCGCCAGCTGCCGCTCACCAAGGTCGCGCTGCCGGATTCGCTGCGCGTCGGTATAGTCGTTGAGCTTGTCATAGTCGGTCTTGATCCCGAGCCCGGTCAGCGCCTGCGGACTCGACGCGATGCTCTCGTCGAACGCGGCGTCGAGGAAGGCGAGCAGCCGCGCATCCTCTTCCTGTGGGGAAGCGGCCGGCGCCGCCGCGGCGGGCGCCGGAGCCGCGGAAGCCAGCGGCGCGGCTTCGGGATGCGCGGTGGAGCAGGCAGTGGCGAGAAGGAAGGCGAGGAGCGGAAGCTGCTTCACGGACGGACCTTTCGGCTCGGTGGACGCGGCCGTTCTAGCGCCCCGCCCCGCTGCGTCCAGCGCTCAGCAGCCCTTGCCCCCGCGCGCCATCCAGCATGGATCCCAGGCCGGCTCGGGCCCGAAACGTCCGGCGAGGAAATCGACCAATGCGCGCACCCGCGCGGTCGTCGCCCGGCCCGGCGGCATCACCGCGTGGAGCCCGCCTTCCTCGAGCGGATAATCGGTGAGGATCGGCTCCAGCGCCCCACTCTCGAAAGCCGATGCGGCGATGAAGCTGGGCAGGAGGCAGATGCCGAGACCCGCTATCGCCGCGGCGCGAAGCATCTCGCCATTGTCGGCCCGCATCCGCGGCCGTCCGCGCGCATATTCCCAGGTCTTGCCGACCCGGAAGCGCCACTGCTCGTTGCCGTAAAGGAGGATGTCGTGGCCGGCGAGGTCGCGCGGATGCTCCGGGCGCCCGCGCGCCTCGAGATAGGCCGGGCTCGCCGCCGGAACCTTGCGGACCGGCGCGATCCTCCTCGCGATCAGGGAGGAATCGGGCAGCGATCCGATCCGCACCGCCAGATCGAAGCCGCCCGCGATCAGATCGACGTTGCGGTCGTCGAGCGAGATGTCGAGCTCGACCCGCGGATGGTCGGCGGCGAACTCGGCCAGGGCCGGCGCGAGATGCTGGATTCCGAACGAGAGCGGAGCGCTCAGCCGAATCGGCCCGGCGATCTGGGTCACCGCCTCGGCCACCACCTCCTCGGCCGCCTCGAGCTCGGCCAGGACATTGGCCGCGCGCTCGTAATAGGCCTGGCCGACGTCGGTCGGCTGGGCGCCTTGGGCGCCGCGGGTCAGTAGCCGGGCGCCCAGGCCCTCCTCGAGCCTCTTCACGCGCCGGCTGACGATCGACTTGGACATGCCCATCCGCTCGGCCGCGCGCGAGAAGCCGCCGGCCTCGACCACTCGGACGAAGGCGAGAACGTCGAGAAGGTCGACCGATGAGCGTTCCATATGGCGCAACTCCGACGTTGCCTCGGATATGAAGCCGACAACGCTTTGCGCGCCCCCCATAGCGCGTGCTAGCCTTGCCGGCGAGAGGGGAGAAAGATGATGACAGTCACCAGGTTTGGCGGTTTCATGGTTGCGGCGGCTTTTGCCCTCGCATCTTTTCTCGTGCCGCCGCCCGCGCGGGCCCAGGTCCGTTTCAATCACGAATATGTGGTGAAGGTGGTGTGCGGGAATATGGAACGTGCCGTCGACCGGCCGCTCGCCACCGGCCGCTATTTCACCATCGTCAACATCCACAATCCCGTAACCGCCCGCGCTTATTTCCAGCGCAAGATCGTGCAGGCCGGGCCCAGAACCCCCAGCACGATCAGCCGTTGGGAGCAATTCGCGCTCGAATATGACGAGGCTTTGGGCATTACCTGTCCGCAGATCACGAAGCAGGCCACGGCCGACTGGGTCGAGGGATTTCTCGTCATCCAGAGCAGCAAGCCGCTCGACGTCGTAGCCGTCTATGCCACTTCGGGCCGCGACGAATTCGTGACCACGTTCCACACCGAACGCGTGCCGGGTCGCCCAATCGAGTGACCCGCTAGCGTTCCATATTCTGCAACCCTGGTATGCCGATTGCGTGTCTATCGGCAACACGGGCGTGCACCTATCTCGCTTCCACAAGATCAGTGGAGGCAGAAATGACCAATATCCTCATCATCGACAGCGCCGCGACCGGCGCCGCCTCGATATCCCACCGGCTCACCGACGGGCTCGCCGAAACCCTTCGCCGCCGCCATCCGGCCGCGCGCATCGTCCGGCGCGACATCGGCGCCGAGCCGATCCCCCATCTCGACTCCGAGACCACAGCGGCAATCCGCGGCGCCGAGCCGGCGACCGACAAAGCGCGGTCCGCAGTGGCCCTTTCCGATCGGCTCGTCGCCGAGCTCAAGACGGCGGACCTGATCGTGATCGGCGCTCCGATGTACAATTTCGGAATGCCTTCGACGCTCAAGGCCTGGTTCGACCACGTCCTTCGCGCCGGAATCACCTTCCGCTACTCCGAGGCCGGTCCGGAAGGGCTGGTGAAGGGCAAGAAGGCGATCGTCGTCGAGACTCGCGGCGGCCTCTACAGCAGCGGCCCCGCCGCGGCGATGGACAGCCAGGAGCCGCACCTTCGAACCATGCTCGGCTTCATGGGGCTCGACGACCTGGCCTTCGTCCGCGCCGAGAAGCTCGGCTTCGGCCCCGATGCGGTCGCCGAGGCGATCGAAGCGGCAACCGCCGAGCTCGACCGGCTGGTCGCGGAGGACCTGCCGCTCGCGGCCTAGAATTCCTCCTCTCGATTTCGAGGGGAGGGGGACCGCGCGAAGCGAGGTGGAGGGGATTGGCGCCGAGTTGGCCCCTCCACCGTCCTGCGGACGGTCCCCCTCCCCTGCGAATGCAGGGGAGGAACTGGAACGCCTTCCGCGGACGACGTCCGCATCCTACCTACTCGCCAAGAGGAAAAGACAATGATCGACATCCGCCCCTTCGCGACCCTCGGCCATGCCGACCATGGCTGGCTGAACGCGCGCCACCATTTCTCCTTCGCCGATTATCACGCTCCCGCCCGAATGGGCTGGGGCGCGATCCGGGTGTGGAACGACGACGAGATCGCCGCCCGCTCGGGCTTCCCGCCCCATCCGCACAGCGACATGGAGATCATCACCTATGTCCGCACCGGCGCGATCACCCATGAGGATTCGATGGGCAACAAGGGCCGGACAGCGGCCGGCGACGTCCAGGTGATGAGCGCCGGCACCGGGGTCCGCCATGCCGAGTTCAACCTCGAGGACGAGGCGACGACCCTGTTCCAGATCTGGGTGCTGACCGACAAGAGAGGCGCCGAGCCGGGCTGGGGCGCTCGCCGGTTCCCGAAGCATGAGCGCGAAGGAAGCTTCGTCACCCTCGCCAGCGGCTTCGACGAGGATGGGGACGCCCTCAAGATCAACGCCGCCGCCCGGGTCATGGGCGCGACTCTCCAGGCGGGCGAGACGGCCGAGCTCAGCCTCGATCCGTCGCGCCATGCCTATCTGGTCGCGGTGAACGGCCCGATCGAGGTGAACGGCCGCCGCGCCGAGCCCCGCGACGGAGTCGCCGTCACCGGCGAGGAGAAGGTGACGATCAAGGCGCTCGAGGATGCCGAGATCGTCCTCGTCGACGCTCGCTGATCGGCCGCCAAATCTAACCGCTCATCCTGAGTAGGGACTGGGCCTGGCGAAGGCCCGTATCGAAGGACCGTCCTTCGATACGCCGTTTCGACAAGCTCAACGGCTACTCAGGATGAGCGGCTCTGGGAAATTACTCCGCCGGAACCGCCTCGGGCCTCGGCCCGCCCTTGAGCTTCCGCAGCAGCCTCGGAAGCGGCGCGTTTCGCTCCATCCAGGCGGCATATTCGCGATAGGCGGGGTCGGCGCCGAGATGCTTCTCCTCGGTCTTCGCGCGCCAGTAATAGACGGCCGCGACGACCGCGAGGATGAAGCTGTTGCGGACGGCGTCGATCAGGCTTCCGGTCGTCGCCAGGAAGGGCATCACCGCAAGCCACCAGAACAGATTCTTCGAAACATAGGCCGGATGCTTGGTCCAGGCGTAGGGGCCGTGGGTGAGGATCCCGCGATGGGTGAGGTTCGAGAAGCGCATCCCGAACGCGACCGTCGCCCAGGCATAGACCAGGGTGAGGAGGACGAGCACGGGACCCCAGAGCAGCAGCCAGGGAGTCCCGTCCAGCCAGTAGGTCCAGGCACCCTCGCCGGCGGTGCCGTCATGATAGTTAAGCGGCCCGCCCGGGTTCATCAGGATGAAGGGCGGGTAGCAGATCAGCGCCGCGGTCCAGCCCGCCGCATAGGGATTGCCCGAGCGGATATGGGCGTCGAGCGGCTTGAAGGTCATGATGTAGCCGACCGTCGCGAAGGTCACGTCGACCATGAACATGAAGGCGATCAGCCACAGCGCCAGGCTGGTCGGATTGTAGAGGATCTGCTCGATCGGCGGATTGACCACGTTCTGCCAGTTGCCGGGAACGATCGCGATCATGAAGGCCGAGAAGAAGGCCTTGATCGTCCAGCTCCGGAAATGATCGTAGAGCAAGGGCCGGTCGAGCTCCGCGCCGGTCCCGAGGATCAGCTGCCCGAAGTGCCAGGCCCCGTCGCGCGGCTCGCGAAGCCGCCGGTCGATCCAGATCACATAGGGAATGGAGAGCAGGAAGACCGGGATCGCGGCATAGCCGAGGATCTTCATCGAGAAGAGGTAATTGCCGGTCCAGTAGAAGCGGCAGGCTCCGTAGACGAAGGCGATGGCCAGCCAGGTCGCCCACAGCCCGGCGATCTTGGCGAGGCTGATGTCGAGGGATTCCGAGATCGGCCGAGGCGCCCGGTCCCAGTCGATCCCGGTCGAGGGATTACGGTGGACCCGGTCGACGAACAGGGACCAGAGAAGCATCGGCCCGCCGCAGGCGACGACCGCGCACAGGGCGGCGTTGGGCCCGGAATATTGGAACATCCGGGCGATGACGGCCCAGGCGAGTAGCCCGGCAAGCCCGGCCATTCCGACACCCGTGCTGACCGCGGAGGCCGGCCGGGCGTCGCGGCGCAAGTCCGGCGCGATCTTCACCTCTGCGTTCATCCCCTCCGCTATAGGCGAAACTCGTAATCAAGCCGTGAACGCTTCAGTGCCCAACCGAACCCTGACCCTAACCCTAACCAGGTAGTAACCGCATATCTTGGTAAGGGGTTCTTAAACCGCCCCTATCCTAGGTGCATGGTGCGGGGGAAAAGGGGTCCTTCGCGAAATATCGGGGACATGCATGCTGTCGAAAGAGGCGTATGGCGAGACGACCTTCTCCTTTTCCGAGGAAGCGCCGGCGCGTCCCGACCGGCGCGGCGAGCCCCGCCACCTCACCATTCTTCGCGTCGGCGCAATGATCGGGCCCCAGGGCCGCGAGCTCTGCCTGATCCGCAACATCTCGGCGGGCGGCCTGATGGCCCATGTCTATTCGCCCCACAAGGAAGGCGATCCGGTCGCGGTCGAGCTGCGCGGCAACGTCCAGATCCCCGGAAGCATTTTGTGGGTCGACGACAGCAATGTCGGGGTCCGGTTCGATTCCCCGATCGACGTCGAGGAGATGCTCGCCGACCAGGCCGCGCTCGACAATGGCTGGCGACCGCGCCCGCCCCGGGTCGAGGTCGACCGCCTCGGCACGCTCCGCGTCGGCGCCCGGCTCTACGGAATCAACACGCGCGACATCAGCCAGGGCGGAGTGAAGATCGAGACCGACCAGCCGATCGAGGCGGGCACCGCAGTCGTCCTCGACCTCGACGATTTCCGGCCGCTCCACGGAGTCGTCCGCTGGTGCGCCGGCGGCCTGGCCGGAATCGCGTTCAACCAGACCATCCCCTTCCACGAGCTGATCGCCTGGCTGAAGCCTTCCCGCCCCA
Source organism: Allosphingosinicella sp. (assembly GCA_036525315.1). Lineage (GTDB taxonomy): Bacteria > Pseudomonadota > Alphaproteobacteria > Sphingomonadales > Sphingomonadaceae > Allosphingosinicella. The sequence goes on along the minus strand of DATDAS010000092.1, from coordinate 34,217 downwards.
AGAGCCGGCAATAGGAGCCGTCAAAGACTCCTCGCCGTCATTGCGAGCGGAGCGAAGCAATCCAGACCTGAGCCTGTCGAGCCCTCCTACTTGGATTGCTTCGTCCCCCGGATCAGGTCCGGGGTCCTCGCAATGACGGCAGTGGGGAAGGCTGGCTCGCCAGACGAAGCCTTGGCGAAGTCTGGAGCGGGTAGCGGGGATCGAACCCGCATCACAAGCTTGGAAGGCTAGTGCTCTACCATTGAGCTATACCCGCTGGCCGCGGCTCACATAGGCAAGCCGCTCGCGCTCGGCAAGACGCCCTCTGCTCGGTCCGCTTCGTCGCGCATCGCGCTCTTTGCGGTCCGGCTCTTGAACGCGCGCGAAGTTCGTCGAATCGCCTGCCGTGGGTCCGGACCCTAATTCCCGCTCGCCGGCCGGGTATTCTGGATATGGTCGATCTGTTCCTTGGCCTCGCGCCGTATCTCCGCCCATTGGGCATTGGTGTGGCAGACGCGCTTGCTCTTGAGGCGAGAGCCGCTCTCCGAGACGTTCCGGCAAACGACCTTGTTGGGATCGTTCTTGGCCTTGGCCTTCTCCATCGCCCCGGCGGCGCCTGACCCAAAGGCGGCGGCGATCGTCACGGCGCACAGGCCCAACAGCATCTTGCGCATCATGCCCTCCCTGCGGGTGTCTCCCTCGAGATATCATCCGTGCTCGTCGTCGGCTATGCTTTCCCTGCCTTCTCGCCTTCCGCCGGCTTCGGAGTCAGGACCAGGGTCCGTCCCTCGACCCGCCAGGATTCGAGCTGGGTCAGGAAGTTCATTCCGAGCACGTCGAGATTGCCGAGCGCGGGCGAGACCACGACCCTGAGCCCCTTCGCCTCGACGGTTCCGACCCGAAGCAGATCGACCGTCCCCTTGCGCGCCTGGACCATCCCGTTCGCGGTCTGGAGCATGACCGGCACCAGGCCGGTGTCGGCGTCGATCGAGGCGGCGGCCGCGGTCGCTTCGGAAATGGCAGTGATCGTCGCCCCGCTGTCGACCAGCATCCGGCGCTTGACCCCGTTCACGGTCACGTTCGCCCAGAAATGCCCGTCCGACGCCATCCGGATCCGCACCTCGTCACCCGCCACCTCCTGGCCGTCGAGCCCGAGCCGGTCCGCGAGCCGCGCCAGCCGCGGCTCGAACGGCGCCTGCTCGATCAGAAGGAAGATGAAGAAAGCGAACAGCCCCAGCGTTAGCATGGCGCGCAGCAGCCGCCCGACGAACGGGATGCGCATCAGGATCGTCAGGAGTACTGCCGCGCCAACCGCATAGAGAGCGATCTGCTGCCACTCGGGGGTTATCGTGGTGGGCATTTTCTGGCGCTCTATGGCTTCCGGCAACGAAAGCAGGGTTTCTAGAGCACGAAGTCGGACGCTCCAATCACGTAACCGCCGACGGTCGTGAGCCCGATGACGAGATCCGCCATCCCGTCGCCGTTCACGTCCGCCTCGATCGTCCAGACTCCGCCGGAGAGGGATGCGCGAAGCTCGCCCGCGACATTGTGGAATGCGCTGGCGCCGATGAACGCGAACGCATCGTTGTTGGCGCCCGTGCCGCTGTTCGCGTCGATCGCCGACAGGTTGATCCTGTCGCCGGCGCCGAAGCCGTTGATCCGGTCGCGTTGCCCGGCCGTCGAATCTCCCGCGCTCCGGTAAAGGTAGGTGTCGTTGCCGTCGCCTCCCGAGAGGGTGTCCGTGCCGAGGCCGCCGTAGAGGATGTTGTGGGAGCTGTTGCCGGAGATGACATTGGCGAGCGAATTGCCGGTGCCGTTGATCGCGCCCGTGCCGGTCAGGACGAGGTTCTCGACCTGGGCGCCGAGCGAATGGTTGACCGAGCTCCTTACCGTGTCGATCCCGCCGCCGCTCTGTTCCGTCACTCGGTCGCTGCCATTGTCGACGATGTAGATGTCGTCGCCACCCCCGCCGACCATCGAATCCGCGCCCAGCCCGCCGTCCAGCGTGTTGGCAGCGCCATTGCCGTAGAGGAGATTGTTGAGCGCGTTGCCGGTTCCGTTGATCGCAGCCGTCCCGGTCAGGGTCAGATATTCCAGCGTGCTGCCCAGCGTATAGCTGATCGAGCTGTGGACATGATCGTTGCCGCCCCCCGTATCGACGATCGAATCCCCGATATTGTCGACGAAATAGGTGTCGTGGCCGGCACCCCCGTTCATGGCGTCCGCGCCGGCACCGCCGTCGAGCCGGTCGTTGCCCAAGCCGCCGTCAAGGCTGTTGGCCGCGGCGTTGCCGGTCAGGATGTTGGCAAGGGTGTTGCCCATGCCATTGACGGCGCCGAGGCCCGTGAGCGTCAGATTTTCCATATTGTCGCCGAGCGTGAAGCTCACCGAGCTCAGCACCAGGTCGGCTCCGCCGCCGGCCGCTTCGCTGACCGAGTCGCCGCCATTGTCGACGACGTAGACATCGTTGCCCAACCCGCCCGCCATCGTGTCGGCGCCGGCGCCGCCGTCGAGCCGGTTCGCGGCTGCATTGCCGGTGATGACATTGTCCTTGGCGTTCCCGGTCCCGTTTATGGCTCCGGTGCCGGTGAGGATCAGGTTCTCGACCTCGGCCGCGAGTGCATAGCCGACGGAACTCCGGACGGTGTCGGTGCCGCCGCCGACCTGCTCGCTTATGCGGTCGCTGGCATTGTCGACGACATAGGTGTCGTCTCCGCCGCCACCGACCATGAAATCGGCGCCGAGGCCGCCGTCGATCCTGTTGGCCGCCATATTGCCGTAGAGGAGATTGTTGAGAGCGTTGCCCGTGGCGTCGATCGACGCCGCGCCGGTGAGGGTCAGATATTCGATCGTGCTCCCGAGCGCGTAGCTGACGGAGCTGTGCACATGGTCGTTGCCCCCGCCGGTGTCGACCACGACGTCGCCCAAATTGTCGACGAAATAGGTATCGTGGCCCGCGCTGCCGATCAGCTGGTCCGCGCCGAGGCCGCCGTCCAGCCTGTCATTGCCCGCTCCCCCATCGAGCATGTTCGCCGCGCCGTTGCCAATCATGATGTTCCACAGGGCATTGCCCGTGCCGTTGACGGCATCGGCGCCGGTGAGCGTCAGATTGTCGATCGTCGGGGCCAGAGTGAACGAAACCGAGGCGAGCGCGGTATCCGTCCCGCCGGTGTCGCTGAGGAGGTCGCTAATATTGTCGACGACATAGATATCGTTGCCCAGGCCCCCGGCGATCGTGTCCGCGCCCGCGCCACCGTCGAGCCGATTCGCGGCGGCGTTGCCGGTGATCGCATTGGCGAGAGCATTGCCGGTTCCGTTAATCGCCGCTGCCCCGATTAGGACGAGGTTTTCGAGCTCGGCTCCGAGCACGTAGGAAATCAGGCTCCGGACCGTATCGGTCCCGCCGCCAGCGTTCTCGGTGATCCTGTCGCTGCCATTGTCGACGAAATAAACGTCGTTCCCGGCCCCACCGTTCATCGCGTCGGCGCCGAGGCCGCCGTCCAGGATATTCGCGGCGGCATTGCCAGTGAGAATGTTGTTGAGGGCGTTTCCGGTGCCGTTGATTGCGATTGAACCGGTCAGCGTGAGATAGTCGAGATTGCTACCGAGCGTGAATGAAACTGAGCTGTAAACATGATCATTACCAACATCGCCATCGAGGATCTGATCGCCTAGATTGTCGACGTAATAGGTATCGTGCCCAAGCCCCCCGTTCATGATGTCAGCGCCCGTGCGACCGTCGAGTGTATCGTTGCCCGGCCCGCCATCGAGCAGGTCGTTGCGTGTGCTTCCGATCAGGAGATCGTTACCCTCAAGACCGAAGAGGCGCCCAGCGCGCAGCCCCGCATACAGCGACTCCGGGCCACCAAATCCGTATATTGAAGTTGTCGCCAAGTTGTCCGCACCGGGACCAACTACACCGACGCCCGGAGCGCGATCCGCCGCGATGATGACCCAAAGGCCGCCAAATTCCGCTATTCCGTATGTATCGAAGCCACCTACCGACCACCCGGTTTGGGACTGGAGGCGTGAAAAGACGTCTGCAGCAGAGCCGCTAGCAGACGCCGTGACGAACAAGCGATAGTCTGAGTTTGAAAATTCCGGACCAAGAAGTGCTTCAAGCTCACCAACAAATAGTTGCTCAAAATCAGCGCCGTTTGACCAGCGTGCAGCCCAATTGGAATTTGAAGCGACCGCAGCTGCGATAGTATCTGAGGGAATGTTTATCGTAAGATCTACTGCTTTCCGATGAGCAAGGGCCGACAGGTTAGCGTCCAAGGATGCGCCCATTGTCGGACCGGAAGTCTTGAGCAGGTTGGCGACGGCCAGTTCGCCGAGGTTAATTCCATCGCCTCCCAATCGTCCAAACGGAACCGCAAAAATTGCGTAATTTTGCAGCGCTGTCGGGTCGTTGTTGAGTATGCCATGCGCAATGTCTGCTCCCGAAAGGACGTCATGGTCATTGGGCTGATAGCCTAAACCTAACCCAATCGTTAGGAAATGAGCGTAGACACCACTCACCAAGCCCGCATCAATAAGCTCTGCGGCGTCTGGATAAGTTTCCAGATACCAAGTTTCGTCTATAACAAGAAATGTATCAAGTTCAGATATGACCGAGGAATCTGCGACTTGTGAAGGATCTGTAACCTGTGTCGCAAGTGTGCGGCCATACGTTAGGAAAAGATTATGGAGTGAGTTTGGAATCGACAAATCATCAACGCCGTCGTAAGCTATATCTGCATCTTGGCGCACATCGCTTTGATAGAACGTAGTGTATACCAGATCTCCGACTTCACCGCCGACCAATCTACCTAGTTGATAGCCAACGCCTGCTAAAGGCCCACTAAGAACCCCCTGACCAGCGGTCGCTCCCGCGACAGCACCAACAAAAGCGCCTATAACAGTCCCCCCACCGTGAAATAATGCTCCCACGAACCAGTCAGCTACTTCGACAACAAGCGCCTCTCGCCAGTCGTCGGCGTGACTGATGCGATCAGCCACCTTAGCGAAATCAATTGATAGTTTTAGCAATGTAAACTTATCGACAAAGTTCTTTAATACCACTAGTTCATAATGGTCGGGAATGTTCTTGAAAATTGCCGCTACGGTTTTCCAGACTCCATCATTCAAGTAGATGTCAAAACTCTTGGTGTTAAAATTCACCACTAGAGAATTCGCCCAAGCTCCAGCTTGCAGAAGGTAGTCGGTTGGAGTCGGGTTCGGCGGGACTGGTGGAACTGTCGGCGGAGGAGGCGGCGGGGGGGTTCGAGGTGCTCCGACGCTGACCCGGTATCCTCCGGTATCTCCGCTGTCTCCGCCGGCACCGATGCGAACGTAGTAAGTGCCAGCTTGCTTAACTTCAAAATCAAAACCCGCTCGACCGAGGCCGTCGTCATAACCTCGGTACGACGTATTGAATTCATTTGGCCCACGAAGTGACATGGCGAGCGTCCCAATGGCTCCGGCACCTGGCCGAACCTCGGACTCGACGGAAAAATGATAGATCTTGCCGGCAACAAGGGTCACCGCGAAGTAATCCTTGTCCCCGGCCGTCTCGATAACTCCGGTTTGGCTACTGCTGGGGCTCAGGGGCCCAGGGGAGCCGGAATCCGTCGGGCTATCCGCCCAATCGTCCGGTACCTGTGATGCTTGGATTTGATTCACCTCCAAGCGATAGCCGCCTGTATCGGAGGAAGAGCCTCCACTACCCACGCGAATGTAGTGGAGGCCACTATATTCGGCCGTATATATCTCATGTTCGTCGGACCCCGATCCACTCGTTTCGAGGCGACCAAAATCGTCGTCGCGGATGGTGAAGACCACGGCCGGGAGTGCTGCGCCCTCGATAAGCGCACTTCGAAGATGGAAATCGTAAACTTGCCCGACAGTCAGATGGATTGCGAAAACATCCTTGTCTCCGGAATTGTCATCGGCATCCTCAATTCCAATAATGCCGTTAATGGCTTCTCCCAGGTTCAATGTTTTGAGCGGCGCCGTCGTGTCGCCCGGTTCATCACTGAAATCGTCCTCGCTAGTGGGCGGTGGGGGCGGCCCACCATTGTCTGAAACGACGAGAGCATAATCGCCTGTCGCGGTTTTCCAAGCAGGCGAGGCCCCGCCTGCGCTGACCGCCAAGTAATAGATCTGGGATGTCCCGGCCTGGTTGGACGTGTCAAATGTGAAGGACGGACTGGCCCCTTCGACCGCCGTCCGAAGTGCCGCGCCATTCTGATCATAGAGGTTGATCGCGACGGAGCCGGTGGTGATCGACAGGGAGGTGCCGCCGAAATTGTAGACGTGCCCACGCTCCAGTGTGACTTTGAACCAGTCCTTGTCCACGAAGCCGCCTTGGCCGTCGGATACCGTGCCGTCGCCGGTAATTGGCTCGGCGTCTATGGTGCCGCTCCTGACCTCATCGAGAGGCAGTGCTTTAGTTGTATCCGTGCCCTCCCGGATTTCATCTACCGCTGACGGAGCGGCTTCCACCCGAATGAGGATTTTGTGACTGTTGTTATTCTCATTAGACTCGCCGATGGCATTCTCGTCGTCGGCGATGATTTCTATGGTATAAAGGCCGGGGCTCAGCGTCGACGGTAGAACGAAGCTGTCAAACTGGCCGGTGTCTGAACCACCGGCCACGATTGAGTCCGTGCTGTTGGTGTCGACTCTGATCCCGTCGACGGGGCTTCGAAGCCAGATCGCCACCCGACTTTCACCGGCACTTCCGTTTCCCCTGTTGTCGACATCCCAATCGAGTCGAATCTCATCGCCGGCTCTGAAACTGGGGAGATATTCATCGCCGTTACCGACAGAATCACCTTGGATTTCGACATTGTCGAGAACAAGATCTGGTTTGCCGGCGGCATCGACCCTGATCACTATTTTGTAGCTATTGTTGCTTTCGTTGGACTCGGAAACGACGTTCTGGTCGTCGGCAATGAGCTCGATTGTGTAAAGGCCGGCACTGAGGGTCGACGGGAGAGTGAAGCTATCGAATTGCCCTGTATCTGAATCGCCTGCGTCAATCGCATCGGAGCTGTTGGTATCGACTCTAATTCCGTCGAAAGGGCTTCGAAGCCATATTGCGACCCGGCTCGCACCCGCATCGCCGCTCCCTATGTTATCAACGGCCCAATCGAGCCTGATCTCATCCCCTGGTTGGAAATTGGGCCCATATTCGTCGCCATTGTCAATGCGGTCGCCTTCGATCTCCACATTGTCGAACACGAGATCGGGAAGCACGGCGGCAGGAAGGGCGGCCGCGTTGGCCTGTTTTTTTAGTGAGTTTGGCGCCTCTTCCAACTCGCTGGCTGAACTAAAAATGCTCAGTTCGTCAATTGGCAGGGACAGGCTATGGCTAAGACCCGATACTCCGGACTTTACTTCGGAGCCGCTAAGCACGGCAGGTTCGCGTAACAGCGAGTGCCAGTATATGCGATCAATAAACTCGGGTCGTTCCAGACTCGACAGCGAAGTCTTGGAAAGGAACGAGCCAATTGATTTTTGAATCCCCACGAGCCGTTCCCCCCACCAAAACGAACGCGACTCGCCCAAAAGGACAAGTGAAAGCTACACGTTTATCGTTCAACGGAAAGTCGATATTTTCGTGACCCGAGAAACATTGAACGTTTCGTCTGCGTAACGCGTCGCGCTGACTGTGCGAGCGACACTGCGATACTCTCAATCTCGGCATCTGAGGCTGGGCATTCGGCGAACGCAGCTTGCCACTCAAAGCGTCAGGGCAGTGCGGGCCTCGAAGCTCTCCCCGTCGGCGAAGGCTATGGCGGGCAGCCTTCGCTAAATCTACGCTTGGCCGACTTGCCGGCCTTAGCAGGCAATATTGTGCCGCATCGAAAAGCCCTGCTTCGCTAAAGCTTCGCAGGGCATCCTGCTTCGCGCCGGCGCACAGGTGAATCCTGCGAAGCTCCGAAGGAGCGAAGCAGGATGGTGGACAGGGCTGGATTCGAACCAGCGTACGGGAAACCCGGGCAGATTTACAGTCTGCTGCCTTTAACCACTCGGCCACCTGTCCTGAGGCGTCCTAGGTAGGAAGGGCGGCTCAATGGCGAAAGGGGCGGGGGCTGTCAACGCGGCGAGGCCGCGGACACGTCCCGCATCCGCCGGCTTGCCACCGCGCCCGCCTCCCGCCATGCATTCGCCATGCGCCGCAAAGCCCGCCAGGCCGTGAAGCCCGAGAACCGGCCCCGTTTCTGGGGCCGCCACGCGGTCGCCGCGGCGCTCGCCAATCCCGAGCGGCGGATCGTCCGGATCTCGGTGACCCGCGAGGCCGCGTCCGACTTCGATTTCGATCCGTCCATTCCGGTCACCTATGCCGACGCCGCCGATCTCGGCAGGCTCGTTCCGCGGGACGCGCCGCACCAGGGCGTGGTCGCCGAGGTCGAGCGGCTGCCCGACATGCTTCTCGCCGACCTTCTTGACGGGGCCGAGGACGGGCGCCCCATCCTTCTGCTCGACCAGGTCACCGATCCGCACAATGTCGGCGCAATCCTTCGTTCGGCCGCGGCCTTCGACGCGCTCGGAATCGTCACCCAGGACCGCCACGCCCCGCCCGAATCCGGCGCCCTCGCCAAGTCGGCGAGCGGAGCGCTCGAGATCGTGCCGTGGGTGCGGGTCGTGAACCTCGCGCGCGCTCTCGACGAGATCGCCGGAGCCGGCTTCTGGCGCATCGGCCTGACCGGCGAGGCGGAGACCGAGCTCGCCGACGCTCTCGGCCCGGCCCGGGTCGCTTTGGTGCTCGGCGCCGAAGGGGAGGGGATCCGCCACAATGTCGAGGCGCATTGCGACGCCTTGGCGCGGCTTCCGATCGGCGAGCGGATGGAAAGCCTCAACGTATCGAACGCGGCCGCGATCGCACTCTATGCGGCAGCCACTCACAGGGGGAAATGAAGATGAAGCTTGCCCGGATATTGACCATCGTCGCGGCGCCCTTGCTGCTCGCATCCTGCCTGTTCACCCCGGGCAAGTTCGTCTCGACCCTCGACATCAAGGCGGACCGAAGCTTCACCTTCACTTATGCCGGCGAAGTGATCCTGATCGATCCCCAGGACGCCTTCGCCAAGGGCATGGCCGAGGGCATGCAATCGGGCTCCGACCCGACCAGTACGACGGACAGCGATCCGGACATGGATCCCGAGGACATGGACATGAACGCCTCCGAGGACGCCGCGCCGGCACCGTCCGCGCCTGCCGCGCCGCAGCCCGAGACCCAGGCCCAGATCGCCAAGCGCAAGGCGATGGCGGAACTGCTCGCCAAGGAGATCGGCTACCGCTCGGTCGAATATCTCGGCAACGACAAGTTCCGCGTCGATTATGCGATCACCGGCAGGCTCGATCGAAGCTTCGTCTATCCGTTCAACGTCGACGCCAAATCCTTCTTCCCCTGGATCGCGATCGAGGTCCGCCGCGACAACACCGCCCGGATCATGGCGCTCGCCTTCGGCGACAGCGACCAGGCGATGGGCTCGATGCCCGGCGCCAACGAGCCCGCCGGCAAGCAGCCGACGACCCGCGAGGGGACGTTCACGCTCACCACAGACGCCGCCCTGGTCATGCAGAACAATGAGGAAGGCGTGGCGGCCGGACCGGGAACCAAGATCGTCTGGAAGATCACGCCCGCGACGACGGCGGTGCCGACCGCGGTGGTTCGGTTCGCGCGTTGACCCCCACATTCCGTTCGGGCTGACCCCGGATCAAGTCCGGGGTGCCAGCCCCTGCGAAAGCAGGGGTCGAAGCCCTGTCCTGTCTTCTTACTGAAAAGAACAGGAAGGAAAGCCCTTCGACAGGCTCAGGGCGAGCGGAGAGAGATAATCAATCCTCCGGAGCGATTTGCACCCTGAGTCCGTCGAGCGCGTCCTTGAAATCGATCTGGCAGGAGAGCCGGCTGTTCGGCCGCCTGTGGTCGGAGGTGTCGAGCAGGTCGTCCTCGTCCGGCCCCATCGGCCCAAGCGCTCCGAGCCATTCCTCGTCGACATGGACGTGGCAGGTCGCGCAGCTGCAGCAGCCGCCGCACAGAGCGAGAAGCTCGTCGAAGCCGTTGTCGCGTATATTCTCCATCACGGTCCAGCCGATCCGGCCCTCGACCTCGCGTTCCTCGCCGCCGCGCGTGACGATCCTGAGCTTTGCCATATTGTCCTGGATGCTTCGATTTTCGTGAGGTTCCGGGCCGCTCTCCTATGCTAGGCGCAACTCCGGTTGCAAGGCGGGAGCGGACATTGGGCATAAGCAGCGACGGGCTGAAGGAATCGCTGGATGCGCTCGCCGCGCGCGACCCGGCGATCGCCGAGGCGCTCGCCCGCGCCGGCTATCCCGAGCCGAGGATCAGCGAGCCGGGTTACATCACCCTGCTCCGCGCGATCGTCGGCCAGCAGGTCAGCGTCAAGGCGGCCGCCTCGATGTGGTCCAAGCTCCAGGCCGCGGTCGGCGAGGACGTCGCCCCCGAGGCGGTCCTCGCCGCCAGCGACGAGGCTTTGCGCGGGGCCGGCCTCTCCCGCCAGAAGAGCTCCTATGCCCGGAGCCTCGCCGAGGAGGTCGTCTCGGGCCGGCTCGATTTCGCGGCTCTGCCCGAGGATGACGAGGAGGCGATCGCCCATCTCGTCGCGGTCAAGGGCATCGGCCGCTGGACCGCCGAGGTCTATCTGCTCTTCGCCGAGGGCCGCCGCGACGTCTGGCCGGCCGGCGATCTCGCCGTCCAGATCGAGGTGGGGAAGATCATGGGCCTCGACGACCGCCCGACCGAGAAGAAGGTGCGCGAGCTCGCCGAAGCCTGGCGCCCCCATCGCGGCGCGCTCGCCATCTTCGCCTGGCATCATCGGCGTGCAGGTATGGCCGCACAGCAGGATCAGGCCCCCGTCTGACGAGGGGTGGCAATCGACGTCTTTCCAGCATCCAGCCCGCGGAGCTGAAATACCACGTCCAGATTTTCCTTGCCGACCACTCTCATTGGATGGTCTGCTTGGCGGATGTGGAGACCAGGCGCTCGCATTAACCGGCTATTTGGGTGGATCCTGCTTTATCTGTGGTCGATCCCGCTTGCCTTGCTTCTGAACTGGCAAATGGACTGGCAATACGATGGCGGTCTGGGATTCTGGCTAACGACTGCCTATGCAATGCCGGCACTGCTCCTGACCGAGCCATTGCGCAGCATGGGCAGTACTATTGCACTGGAAGCAGCCTTCTACTTTCTGGTGCTCGCCGTCGCATCGCTGGCTTTCCTGCATGCAAGAAGACGGCGCCGCGCGACGGACTGAATCGCGTCGACGTTGGTCGGCCGCGCTCAGCCGCCGCTTTTGGCCCTGACCACGGCGATTCGTGTCTTGTCGCCGATCCGGCTGATCGTCAGCATCGCGCCGCGCTCGCCGTCGCGCCCGACCGCCATCAGGCCGCCGTCCTTCGTGGTGGTATCCATCCGAACGGGCACTTCCGCCTCGGCGAAGCGGGCGCGGTAGAAATTGGCGACCTGCTCCGGCGAGGCGCTCGTCTCCATCGCGACGTTCTTGCGCGATGGACTGTTGGGGCCGGCGACGCCCATGTCGTGGATCTCGACGCGCTTCGAGCCCGGATAATCGGGCAGATAGTCCGGAAGCGCGGCGACCGGCGCTTCCGCCGCCGCCCCGCCAGTGCCGGAGGGGGTCTCATCTCGAGTCTCCTGACCCGCCTGCTGGCCGCAAGCGCAAAGCAGGAGAAGGCTCATCAAGCCGAGTCGCGTCATTCTGATTCTCCCCAACGGGAATCACGGCCTCGGCGCTATTGGCCGCTTTGGCAACCGGTCCGGGCCGCCGCCCAAGCCCCGTGGCGATCTTGCCTCGTCCCCGCGGGCTAGAGCATCGGACGCGATTTCTGAATCGCGTCCGATGCTCTAAATCTTTGTTGCCGCATCGTTTAAGCGGAAAACCGGTTCCCACTTTTCCGCACGATGCTCTAGCCGCCGGACTCCCGGCACAGCCAGCAATTGACCGCGAAACGATGATCCTCGAAGCGGCCGCTCGGACAGCTGACCGGCCGAACCTCGTGCATCGCCCAGGCCGGGAAGACGAGAAGCCCGTTCTGGACCGGCTCGACGTCGACCGAATCCTCGTCGCCGCCTCGAGCGCCGAAGCGGTGGAGGCGAAGCGCTCCGCCCGAATAGGCCTTCGGCTCGGAGTGGAAATAATAGACCGCGCTGAGCAGCCTCTCGTGGCGGCCGGTCCGGTCTCCGCCCAGCGGCTTTCGGCCCGGGCCGACCGGCATGTCGGTATGGGCTGCGAAATGGGCGCCGTCGCCATAGGCGATCAGCACCTGCTCGACATAGTCGATCGGGAAGGGCCGGGTTCCGGCTCGCTCGAAAATGTCGTCGGCGAGAGCGCGAAGCCGCGCCTCGATCACCGGCGCGAGCGGGCCGAGGTCGCGCAGCGACAGGGACTGCCGAAGCGCCGGATCGAGCGTTCCGCTTCCGAGCTTCGAGGGCTCGAACCTCTGGCGGTTCGAAAGAGTCCATTCCAGCAGGGCCGAGTGCTCGGCTTGGTCCAGGAACTCGCGATAGAGGTGAAAGGGCGGCAGCGGCCCGCGTGGAATGCCGGTCATGCCTGCGGCCCCCGGCCTGTCACGATCCAGCGCACCAGGCCATAGGCTATGCCGGCCAGGACCCAGAAGATGAGGGCGACGAGCAAGGCCGCTTCGATCGCGGCCGACGACATCGAGGCAGCCGCCATTTCGGGCTTTTCGCTGCGCTGCCAGAAGAAGAACAGGACCGGCCCCAAGAAGAGCCATGCAAGGGTGAGCAGAGCGCCGGAGTCGGTCCATGACCGGCCCTTCCGGTGCTTCATTCCCGATCTCCGATCGATCGCCGGAAAGGTCGCCTTTTCCAGCCGGTCCTTATATGCGCCGACGCGCGGCTCGCCGTCGCCGCAAAGCTCGGGATGGACTGCGCACAGATGGCGATGGAGGACCAGCGCCTCCGCGATCAATTCCTCATCGAACCTGGCCAATTGCTCTTCGATCGGAAGCTCGTTGTAATACCAGGTCGAGCCGTCGGCCGCGTCCGAATATTCGCGATACCAGGTGTGGAGATGCTCGAGGCCAAGCTCGGCGCCCGCATAATTTTGAGGGCCATCCGGGTCGTGCGCCGGGTGCCGAAAGACCACGCCGCCCCTTCTGTCATCTAGCTCGTCGAGGGCTTTCATGCCCTTCATCGGCAGCACCCGGCCCTCGATAATCGCTCTCAGATACAGCTCGAGCGCGACCAGTACCGGCTCTTCGAGCGCCGGCAGGGACACTCCCATTTCTGCCAGGGCGGTTTCGAAGGCAGGGCCGGCCTCGCTTAGGCTTGCCGGCCTGTTGAGTGCGATCTCGGCCAACGCGGTCGAACCGCCATCCTCGCCCCGTTCCAGCCAGGAGGCGGCCAGAATTCCGATATCGTCGGCATTCAGCAGCCCAAGGGTCCACAATGCGGCCGCCTGCTTCGGGCTGGTGCCTTCGAGGAGGTGCATTCCCGTCATCGCGGAAGGCTACAACGGTTCCAGCGACTTTTCACCCGCCCCGCTTGCGCCGGACGGGGGCGCGTCCGGGACAAGCCTATGGTTTCGGGGCCGTTAGGAGGGAGAAAAATCGCCGCCGCCTCGTTTTAGCTGCGTGCCGTCCCTCGCAAGGCGGCTTTTCCGAGGAGAAGTTCAATGAAAAGCGTAATCTTCGCGGCCGCCCTTCTGATGAGCGGTGCTGCCCTCGCGCAGGAAACCGATACGACGACCGAGACCACGGTCACGACGACCACGACCACGACGATGGATACCGGAATGACCGTCGCTCCGAGCAATGCCGCGCCCGAGCGCGACGCCCGCGGAATCCCGGTCATCTCCGATGCGGCCGTGGCCCCCGCCGGCGCCAACCAGACCGTCGTCGTTCCGCCGGGCGCGCAGGTCGTCCCCAACCCGAACCAGGCCGCGGCCTTCCAGACCCAGGCGTCGACCGACTCCTATCCGGCCTGCTCGCGGACCGTCACGGACAATTGCGTCCAGACCTACGAGCGGCCCCGCCGCTAGCTCAAACTGTGCTCGAGGGCGTGCCGGTCGGCATTGTCCTCGGGACCACTGATCTGCCATAGCTCCGCGGCGCCCGTCCGGGCGTCGCGGAGCATGCGCGTTCAAGCGCGAGTTTGGCAGGAGCTTCACTCAGTATGAGCATCAGTTTCGAAGGCCGGGTGGCGATCATCACCGGCGCCGGCGGAGGCCTCGGCCGAGCTTATGCGCTCGAGCTTGCCCGGCGCGGCGCCAGGGTCGTGGTCAACGATCTCGGCGGTGCCCGTGACGGCTCGGGAAGCTCCGATGCTGCCGCGCGTGTTGTCGAGGAGATCGAAGCGGCCGGCGGCACCGCCATGGCGAACCGGGCCAGCGTGACCGATCTCGCCCAGGTCGAGGGGATGGTCGCCGAGGCGCGCGAGACCTGGGGCGGCGTCCATGTCCTGATCAACAATGCCGGAATCCTTCGCGACAAGAGCTTCGCCAAGATGGACATGGACGATTTCCGGGCCGTGCTCGACGTTCACCTGGTCGGCTCGGCCAATTGCACCAAGGCGGTCTGGGAGGTGATGCGCGAGCAGAATTACGGCCGGATCCTGATGACCAGCTCGTCGACCGGGCTCTACGGCAATTTCGGCCAGGCCAATTACGGCGCGGCCAAGCTCGGCCTGGTCGGGCTCGCCAAAACGCTCGCGCTCGAAGGCGCCAAATATGACGTGCGGGTCAACAGCCTCGCTCCGACCGCGGCCACGCGGATGACCGAGGATCTGTTCCCCCCGGCCATGCTCGCGGCGTTCAACCCCGAGAATGTCGTGCCGGCCGCGCTCTTCCTCGTCTCGCAGGACGCCCCCAACGGCGCGATCGTCGGCGCCGGCGCGGGCGTGGTCCAGGCCGCCTACGTCACCCTAACCCCGGGCTACGCACTCCCCGAAGGCAGCCGCACCCCGGAGGAAGTCGCCGCCCACTGGCAGGAGATATCGAGCCGCGAAGGCGAGATCGTCCCCCAGTCCGGCGCCGAGCAGGCGATGACGATCCTGAAGACGCTCCAGGGCTGATCCTCCCCGGGACGGGGATGAGCTGGTTAACCGTGCCCCGCACGGTTCAGCCCTGTCCGGGGGACAGCGCGACCAGCTCATGGACCAGCCGCAGGCTGGTGGAGGGGCAGCACGGACTTCCGTGGCCGAGTGTGTCCCTGCGGAAGCAGGGACCCAGCGAGAAAGAAGGTCTGGACCCCGGCTTTCGCCGGGGAACAGTCCGTTTCCTGCCGGCGCCGATCCTCCGCGCCCCACGCCCTGTCCTACTGTATTGCAACTCTAATACACCTATGCTATGCGCGGCGCACAGGGAGGACCAAGACCATGTATAGCGACAATGATCTCGAAGCGGCGGTGGCGGCCGGGGCGCTCGCGCCCGAGGCTGCCGACGCGCTTCGCAACTATGTTCACGGCGCCCGGGCGACTCCGGCGGTGGACGAGGAGCATTTCCGGCTTCTGACCGGCTTCAACGACATATTCGTCTCGATCGCGGCGGTGATCCTTCTGGTCGCCTTGGCCTGGATCGGGAACAGCTTCGGCCCACGAGTCGATTTCGACGGCCCGTCGCCCTGGGGCGGCCTTCTCGTCGCCGTCGCCGCCTGGGGCCTCGCCGAATTCTTCACCCGCAAGCGCCGGATGGCGCTTCCGAGCATCCTTCTCCTGCTCGCCTTCGTGGTCAGCGTCGCCGAGACGGTCGGCGTGAGCCTCGTCCTCATGGTCGGGGAACAGGCGCTCGAGGACAATGAGACCCTCATCGCACTGCTCGCCTCGGCTGCGGCAGCGGCAGGCGCCGTCGCCGCCTGGTTCCACTGGCGGCGGTTCAAGGTTCCGATCACGGTCGCGGCCGGCGCAGCCGCCCTCGTCGGTGTCGTTCTCGGCCTGATCGCCTACGCGATCGGCGACGTCGAGCGGCTCGAGGACATCATGCTCGGCCTCGCTTTGGTCAGCGGAATCGCCGTCTTCCTGACCGCGATGCGCTGGGACGGCATGGATCCGCGCCGCGAGACCCGCCGTTCGGATGTGGCCTTCTGGCTTCACCTGCTGGCCGCGCCGCTGATCGTCCACCCGGTCTTCTCCTTGCTTGGACTGACGGACGGCAACGCAACGGTGCTCGAGGCCCTGACCGTTCTCCTGGTCTATGTCCTGCTCGGCCTGACCGCGCTCGCCATCGACCGCCGCGCTCTGCTCGTCTCGGCCCTTGCCTATGTGCTCTGGGCGCTGAGCGACCTGTTCGAGCGGTTCGGAGCGGTGGAGCTCAACGTCGCCCTCACCGCCTTCGTGATCGGATCGGCACTGCTCCTGCTGTCGGCCTTCTGGCACTCCGCCCGCCGAACCGTCGTCAGGCCGCTTCCGCCGTCGCTCCAGGCCCGGCTTCCGGTCCTCGACCGCCCGGCCTCGGTAACCGCCGCGGCCTGATCACCCCGGCGGACCACCCCCCCGCCGAACCTCGAAGCCCGGCCGATCCCAGGATCGGCCGGGGTTTTTTTGTGTACTTCCCCTCCCGGATTTCCGGGAGGGGATTGAGGGGTGGGCTCTTTTCGGGCTGCGCGACAGCACTCGGGAGGAAGGAAAGAAGGGGCCCACCCCCGGCCCCTCCCGGAAATCCGGGAGGGGTGGAGGTTCAACCAGCAACCACCTTCAGCAACCTCCGCTCGATCGGCGCCAGAACGGGCCCGAGCTCGTGCCCGCGCCGAAGCACCATGCCGCCCTCCCCGATCAGGGCCCACATGCCCTGGCGGCCGCGAAGGGCCGGCCTCTTCTCGATCTTATATTCGGGATTCTCGGCGGTCCGGCGGAAGGCCCAGAACGCGGCATGGTCCCGCCCGAACTCGATCGCATAATCCCGCCACAGGCCGGCCGCGACCATTCGGCCGTAGAGGTCTACGATCCTCCGAAGCTCAGACCGTTCGAAGCCGATCTGAGGCGATGAAGCGCCCGGAAAAGGGTAGACGTTGCCCATCAGGCGCGGTCGCGCTCCTTTCGCTTCGGGGTTGCGGCCGAACCCTCATCGTTCCTCTCCTCGACCAGCTCGGCGAGTCGCTTGCGCAGCTGCTCGACCTCGCACTGGAGGATCTCCAGCTTCTGGGTCGCCGGGTCGAGATTCTCCGAGCAGGGCGTTCCGTAGGGCAGGAAATTGCGCGCGCTCTGCTCGGCCGTCACCAGGGTGGAGCGCGCCGGTATTCCGACCATCGTCGCGCCCTCGGGCACGTCCTTCGTCACCACCGCATTGGCGCCGATCCGGGCCCTCGCGCCCACCTTGATCGGACCGAGCACCGCGGCCCCCGATCCGATGATCACGCCGTCGCCGATCGTCGGATGGCGGTCGCCGCCCTCGCCGTTGGTCGGGTTGGTCCCGCCCAGGGTGACGTGCTGGTAGATGGTGACGTCGTCGCCGACCCGCGCGGTCTCGCCGATCACGACATAGCCATGGTCGATGAAGAAGTTGCGTCCGATCTCGGCTCCGGGATGGATGTCGATTCCGGTGAAGAATCGCGAGAGATGGTTGACCATCCGCGCGAGGAAATAGAGATCGCCCTTGAACAGCCAGTGCGAGAATCGGTGCAGGCCAAGCGCAAGCACGCCCGGATAGAGGAGCACTTCCCACCTGGACCGAGGAGCGGGATCGCGCGCCTTTATCGAGTCGAGATAGGCTGTCAGCCCCGCCAGCATAAAGTCCTCAAACCGCCCGGAGCGCCAAGATAAGCGCTGCCGTATCGAATATCCAGCAAGGCTGTGAACTTTCCATTTCCATCCCTTTTTCGCTTGCGCGTCCTCACCTTCCCCAACAAAGGCGACTCGAAGAGTGCCGCGAAGGGGCAGGAATGTTCGATCTGGCTGGCGTTACCCCCGCGGACGTATTGCCGTTCATTGCGATCGGCTTCGCCGCCCAGCTGATCGATGGCGCGCTCGGAATGGCCTTCGGAGTCATCTCCACGACGCTTCTGGTCAGCCTGGGAGTCCCGCCCGCCACCGCCTCGGCCGGGGTCCACACGGTCGAGACCTTCACCACCGGAGTCTCCGGAATCAGCCATACGCTCCACAAGAATGTCGACTGGAAGCTGTTCTTCCGGATCGTCGTGCCCGGCGTGATCGGCGGCATATTGGGCGCCTACGTCCTCACCCAGATCAGCGCCGACGTCGCCCGGCCCTTCGTCCTGACTTACCTCGCCGCCATCGGAATCTATCTTCTGTATCGAGGCGCCATGCACAAGCATACCGAGCGCGAGCCCAGGATCGTCGCTCCGCTCGGGCTCGTCGGCGGCTTCCTCGACGCGGCCGGCGGCGGCGGCTGGGGCCCGATCGTAACGTCCAACCTGCTCGTCCAGGGCGGCAGCCCGAGGCGAGTCATCGGCACCGTGAACACCGCCGAATTCTTCCTGACCGTCACCATCTCGGTGACCTTCATCCTGGCTCTCGGCTGGGAAGCTTTCACCGTGGCGACGGTCGGCCTGCTCATCGGCGGCGTGGTCGCCGCGCCGATCGGCGCCTATGTCGCCAAGCGCGTCGCGGCCGACCTGCTCCTGACCATTGTCGGAACGGTCATCGTCCTCACCAGCCTCTACGGCCTCTATCGCGCGCTCATGTAAGGGCCGGCGCTTGCGCTCCCGCGTGTCGGAACTAGTCTCCACCCCATGACCGATCTCGACGCCTTCATCGCCGGCCTGCCCAAGGCGGAGCTTCACATCCATATCGAGGGCAGCCTCGAGCCCGAGCTCATGTTCGAGCTCGCTCGGCGCAACGGGGTCGAGATCCCGTTCGCATCGGTCGAGGAGGTTCGCGCGGCCTATGAATTCTCGCGTCTTCAGGACTTCCTGGACATCTATTATCGCGGCGCCGACGTGCTTCGCACCGAGGAGGATTTCCGCGACCTCGCTCTGGCATATTTCGACCGGGCCGCAGCCGACAACGTCGTCCATTCCGAGATATTCTTCGATCCCCAGACCCACACGGCGCGCGGGATAAGCTTCGACACGGTGATGAAGGGCCTGCTCGCGGGCATGGAGGAGGCGGAGAGGCGCCACGGCCTGACCTCGAAGCTCATCCTCTGCTTCCTCCGCCATCTCGACGAGGAGGACGCCTTCGCCACCCTGAAGTCGGCCGAGCCCTGGCTCGACCGGATCGAGGCGGTCGGCCTCGATTCCTCGGAGCTCGGCCATCCGCCGTCCAAGTTCGCCCGCGTCTACGCCGCCGCCGGCGCGATGGGGCTGAAGCGCGTCGCCCATGCCGGCGAGGAGGGGCCGCCCGATTATGTCGTCGAAGCGCTCGATCTTCTCGGGATCGACCGGCTCGACCATGGCAACCGCGCGCTCGAGGACCCGGCCCTCACCGAACGGCTCGCCCGCGAGCAGATGACCCTCACCGTCTGCCCGCTCTCCAACCTCAAGCTCTGCGTCGTCGGCGACATGGCGGCGCATCCGATCGACCGGATGCTCGAGGCGGGCCTGAGAGCCACGATCAACTCGGACGATCCGGCCTATTTCGGCGGCTATGTGAACGACAATTACCGGGCCGCCGCCGCCGGCCGGTCGCTGAGCCGCGGCCAGATCGCGACCCTCGCGCGCAATTCCTTCCTGGGCTCCTTCCTCGAGCCGGCGGAGATCGACCGCCACCTCGCGCGTCTCGACGCCTATGTCGCCGCCTGATCGACTTTCGGGAGCCAAATCCGCGCGCTGAGGCCGCCTTCGGGGCGCCGCTTCAGCTCCAGCTCGCCGCCATGGGCGAGCGCCACCGCTCTTGAGATCGCCAGCCCGAGGCCGGCGCCGCCGCTGTCGCGATTGCGCGATTCCTCGAGGCGGCTGAACGGCTCCAGCGCCTCGGCCATCCGCGCCTCGTCGATTCCCGGGCCGTCATCGTCGACGATCAGGGCGATCCCGCTCTCCTCCCCGCTGGCCCGCACCCGCGCCTCGCCGGCGTAGAGGAGCGCATTGTCGATCAGGTTGCGGAGCGCCCGCCGGAGCAGGTTCGGCTGCACGTCGAGGACGGCGCGCGGCGAAGCCTCGAACGTCGCCATCTTTCCGAGCGCCCGATATTCCTCGACCAGGGCGTCGGCGAGGGCCGCAAGGTCGACCGCGCGGACCGGCTCGCGCGCCCGGCCGGTGCGGGCGAGCACCAATATGTCCTCCAGGGTCGCAGCCATCTCCTCGATGGTCGCGATCATCCTGGCTTTCTCCTCCTCGGGCTCCATGCTCTCGGCGCGGATCCGGAGCGAGGCGAGGGGGGTGCGCATGTCGTGGCCGATCGCGCCCAGCATCCGGTCCTTCTCGTCGAGCAAGGCGAGCGTTCGGCGGTTCATCGCGTTGAACGCTTCGATCGCCTGGCGGACGTCGGACGGCCCGCGCGGCTCGACCGGCGGGGATTCGCTCCTGCCCTCGAATCTCTCGGCGGCCACGGTCAGGTCGCGGAGCGGGCGCGCGAGCCGAATCGCGATCCAGAGCACCGCTCCGAGCACCAGCACGTAGAGCGCGACGGTCCCGAGCAGAAGCCGGTGGACGAGCCAGGGATCGGTTCGCGGAACGTCGAAGCGCCCGACCAGCCAGCTCCCGTCGCCAAGCTGCGCGGCGAGAAGGACGAGCCGGTCGCCGCGGTGGAAGGGATGGCGATGCCCGTCCGAATGGACGGGCGGGCGCGCGGCGAGCAGGCTTCCGCGCACCGCCCGCGGCTTGACGCCCGCATCGCCGAGCGCCCGGATCAGGCGCCTTTCTATCTCCTCGATCCGTTCCAGCCCTTCGGCATCGATCGGGTTGGTCTCCATGATCCGGTAGAGCGCGCCCGGCCCCGGCCGGTCGGCGGCAAGCATCGGCCGGATTTCGGCCGGGGCCGCGGATATCCGCCCGGCCGTATGCGCGAAGCGGGTGATCGCCGGGCCCTCGTTCATGGCCAGGCTCAGCTTCTGCTGCTCGTTGAGGATGAAGCCGAAGTTGACGAGCTGGGCGACGAACAGGGCCGCGCCCATCAGTAGAAGCATCTGGCCGAGCAGGCTCTTCGGCAGGAACCGGCTCACAGCCGCTTCACGTCGGCGGCGAGGCTGTAGCCGCCGCCCCAGACCGTCCTGATCAGGGTCGGCGATCTGGGATCGGGCTCGATCTTGCGCCTCAGCCGGCTGACCGCATTGTCGACGCTCCGCTCGAACGCGGCCAGCTCGCGCCCATGGGCCAGATCGAGCAGCTGGTCGCGGCTGAGCACATGCCTGGGATGTGTCACGAGAGCGAGCAGCAGGTTGAACTCGCCCGTCGACAGCGGGACCGCCACGCCCTCGGCGTCGATCAGCTCGCGTTCACCGGTCCGAAGCACCCAGGGGCCGAAGGCGAAAGCTTCGCACGCGCGCCCGGGCGTACGCGACGGCCGATCCCCCGACCGCCGAAGCACGGTCTTGATCCTTGCGAGCAGCTCGCGCGGGCTGAACGGCTTCACGACATAATCGTCGGCGCCGATCTCGAGGCCCAGGATCCGCTCCATCTCCTCGGCCCTGGCGGTGACGAAGATGACCGGGATCCCGCTCGTCGCCCTGAGATGGCCGCAAAGCGCGAGCCCGTCCTCGCCCGGCATCATGATGTCGAGCAGGACGAGGTCGATCGCATAGGCCGCGAGGATCCGCCGCGCCTCGGCGGCGTCCGCGGCCCTGGAGACCCGGAAGCCGTTTTTCGAAAGATAGGAAGCAAGCGGGTCGCGGATCGAGCGCTCGTCGTCGACCAGCAATATATGCGCCTCGCTCATTATCGGACTCTCAGAGTGCAACGAGGCGCCGTCAAGGCGCGGGCGGTGGCGGCAACCGGAAGCTTGATCAGGAAAAGTGGATACCGGTTTTCCGGTCCGATCATGCGACCACAAATTACGCCACCGCCCGCATCCCCGTCACCGCGCGTCGTGCTTCGCGCGATGGGCCGCGTCCATCTCGGCCTCGGTGACCGATCCGTCGCGGTTTGCGTCCGCTTTCGTGAAATGGGCGTTGAGGCCGGCCTCGACCTCGGCGAGCGTGAGCGCTCCGTCGGAGTCCGAATCCATCTCCATCGGGCCGCCGCGATGGGGTCCGCCCCGGCCGGGGCCGTCGCCGCCCTTGTGACCATATTTGCCGCGTTCGCCATGACCGCCGCGCCCCTTGCCCATCGCCTCGTGATGGGCGCGAAGCTCCTCTTCGGTGGCACGGCCGTCCTTGTTTGAATCGACCTGCGCGAACATGGTCCGGGCCCCCTGCCGGACCTCGGCCAGGGTCAGCACCTGGTTCCTGTCCGCGTCGAACATCGCCATCGGCCCATGCGGACGGTCCGGCGCAAGCGCCAGCGCCGCCGCGGCGGCAAGGCCGAGCGTCGCGACGCCGCCGGCGCCGATCAGGATCATTCTCGTCTTTTCCATGTCAAAGCTCCTCGTGCGGGCGCCCCAAACGGCGCCCCACATGGCCTTGACCCCACTTTGTCGCGCCTTTGTCCCGGCGCGAGCCCGAAATTGTCGCAAATTGTATCGGTGGAAGGTTGGCGCCGCCGCCGTCACCCCACACCGTCATCCCGGGCTCGACCCGGGACCTATGAACACCGCGGGCGCAGGACTTCCCCCGTTCGTGTTCATTGGTCCTGATTGTCATCAGGATGACGGAATGGGGTCAGGCGCCGGTGCGCCCCACCGACCTGTTGGCCGTGCGCAGCGCCCCGGACCGAATCGCGCCCTCGCGCGCATAGGTGTCGGGCTGGAAGGTGAGTCCGCCCTTCGCGCCCGGAAGGACGGTCAGATAGGTGATGTAGACCGGCACCGGCTCGGGCAGGTCCACTCTCTGCTCGGGAGTCGCGCCGTTTGGGCTCGGCGCCGTTCCTCCGAACAGCCAGCGCGCAAGCCTCGGCGCGTCCGCAAGCCGCACGCACCCGGAGCTGAGCCGCCGGTCGGAGCGGGCGAACAGGCTCTTGTCGGGGAAATCGTGGAGATAGATGCCCATTTCGTTGGGCATCATGAACTTGACCGCGCCCATCACATTGTCTCCGCCCGGAAGCTGGCGAAGGCGCAGGCTCGTCTTTCCGGAGGCGACCGAGCGCCAGTCGACCTGCGCCGGGCTCAGCACCCGCGGATTGTCGCCCCAGTCGGACAATATCTGGAGCCTTTCGCGCGCCAGGAAGCCCGTGCCCTCGCGAAGCACCCGGCGCGCGCGGTCCCGGGCCAGGTCGGGCGGCATGTTCCAATAGGGGTTGAGCGAGACGTAGCGCAGTAGGCCCGCCATCGCCGGAGTCTGCATCGCGGGCTTGCCGACGATGACCCGCATCGGCCCTTCCACCCTGCTGCCCTCAATCATCCAGAGGCGCGCCGAAGCGGCGTCGACGATGATGTAGCGGCCGTCATGCGCCGGAATCGCCCGCGCCCGCTCGAGATTGGCCCGGATCAGGGCCTCTTCCGCGTCCGATCCGCCGCCGCTCGCGCGCCACTGCGCGTAACCGAGGCGAAGGCTCTCGTAGAGCGGGTTCATTCGAAGCTCGGACGCGATTTCGGGGCCGAGCGCCTGGGTCGCGGCGGCATGCTCGAGCAAGTTCCGGGCGGGCGGCGTTTCGGGCTCAAGGCCCGGATCGATGTGCCGCATTCCGCCTTCCGAGCCGGCCCCGCGCAGGTCGCGGGCGAAAGCGGGATAGGCGCGCGACAGAAGGAGCTCCGCCCGGGCCAGCGCCAGCTTGTCGCCGGTCCGCGATGAGGCGATCGCCGCTTCGATCTCGCCGGCATCATAGGCTTCGGGGTCGAGGCCATGCTCGGCGGCCCGGGCGATTCGCCCGGCGAGAGCGACGGCCTCGGGCTTGAGCGCTCCGTCGGCCACCCAGACCGGCCGGGTCCCGCGGTCCCGGTAGAATTCCGCGATCTCGGGCGCGAGCAGGACCGGCGCCGCCGCGTGCTTGGGCGCCGCGGCGGGCTTGGCGGCCGGATCGCTTCCAGCGCCGCAGCCGGCCAACGCGACGACGGCGGCACAGATCAGGGTGAGGCGGGCTTCGGCCATTCCCGCATCACACAGATTTGTGCGCCGGAACGCAAGACGCCGAAACGGCCTGTCCCAATCCGGCATCGAAGGAACCGGCGTTGCCGAAGGCGAGGCCTTCCTGTCGGCGAGCGCCATTCGCCCGGGATTTGCGCTTCGGTTCCATTCGGGCATAGTCGGCGCCGGACGAGGGGAGCGAATGCTGAAACGCCGGACACTCGCGGCCTTCGCCGGGCCCGGCCTCCCGATCGGCGCGGTCGGGCTCCCGATGATCGTCTACCTTCCGCCTTATTATGCCGGCGCGCTCGGCCTCGATCTCGCCGCGGTCGGTCTCGTCTTCTTCCTGGTGCGGGCGATCGATCTGCCGCTCGACCCTTTGCTCGGCCACATGATGGACCGCACCCGCAGCCGCTTCGGCCGCTACCGGCCCTGGCTGATCGCCGGCGGGCTCACCCTCGCCCTCGGAGTCTGGCTGGTCTTCATGGCCCGGCCCGGAATCAGCGCCTTCGCCGCCTTCGCCTTCCTGATGATCCTCTATCTCGGTTATTCCTTGACCGCGGTGGCGCAGCTCGGATGGGGCGCGACCCTGTCCGACGACTATCACCAGCGCTCGCGGATCTTCTCCTGGTGGATGGCGGCGCAGGTGCTCGGAATGATCCTGGTCCTTCTTCTTCCCCCTTTGGTCGGCGGCGGCGCGGCGGGCGGAATCCACGCCATGGGATGGTTCGTGATCGTGCTTGCGCCGCTCACCGTGCTCGCAATGTCGGTCGGGGTGCCCGAACGCGACCGGGCCGGCGAGCGGCCCCGCGCGTCCCTCGCCGAGCTCAAGGCGCTCGCCCGCAACCCGCTTCTGCTGCGCCTCGTCCTGCTCGACGTCCTGGCCAGCGTCGCTCCGGGGATCACCGGGGCGATGTTCCTCTTCTATTTCGAGCACAGGCTCGGTTTCGACGCGCGCGAGGCGAGCCTGTTGCTTCTCGTCTATTTCGTCGCCGGTTTCGCAGCGGCGCCCTTGTGGATCGCGCTCGCCCGCCGGATCGGCAAGCACAGGGCGCTGACCGCCGCGGGGGTCAGCTATGCCTGCTTCCACTTCGGCCTCAGCCTGCTTCCGCCGGCCGGCTATTGGGTCGCTCTGCCCGCCATGGCGATCGCGGGCCTGCCCTACATCGCGGCGCCGTCGCTTCTGAGGGCGATGCTCAACGACGCCGCCGACGTCGACCGGCTCGAGACCGGGCTCGACCGCAATGCCTTGCTCCAGGCCCTGCTCACCAGCACCCAGAAGATCAGCTACGCGCTGCCCGTGGCGGTCATCTATCCGGTGCTGAGCCTGATCGGGTTCAACCCCAGGCCGGGGGCGGCCAATACCGAAAGCGCCATATGGGGCATGACCCTGTTGTTCGTGGTCTCGCCGCTCGTCCTCATGCTGGCCGCCGCCTGGGTCGCCTCGCGCTGGCCGCTCGACCGCGAGGCCCATTCGAGGGTGCAAGAGGCACTGGCGGCGCGTGTTTGAGGATCAATTAGGGGTCGGGGAAAGCGCGATGTTGAGCCTCTGCAGCTCGTGGATCTTCCCGCCTTCAATCCGGCCCTCGATCAATTCGGTGCCGGTAAGGCCGAAAATCCTGCCGTCGGTGAAGATCGGACGCGAGTTACCGTACCAGTCGATGCAGGAAACCTCGCAGCTGTAGCCGGCTATTCCGTCGTCCCCATCCTCGTCGTCGCCGCCATAATCGAAGCGGCGGATCAGCTCTCCGGCCCAGCTCAGCTGGCCGTGCGCGCTCACCTGCAGGTATGTCAGGTCGGATGCCTTGCTTCGCCACGGTGCCCGATCGTCTCGTTTCTGGACCGGGACGGTCGGCAGGCCCATCACACCGCTGCCGTCCTCCGAGATCAGGCTGTTGAAGGCGTGGCTCCGGCCCTCGCTTTCCCAGCGGCCCCGAAGCTGAAGCGAGGAAGCGATCCGCGGCCGTCCGTCCAGGTCGATCAGGGTGACCAGAAGCCCGCCCGTGCGGCGATAGCCGGTCATCACGATGTCGTTGCCCGCCTGCTCGGCGCGAATGACGTTGTGGCCTATGTCGAGCGCCCGGACGCCCTGAGGCCGCTCCACCGGAACGACATAGGCCGGCGGAAGCATGTCTTCGGTCGTGCCGCGCTTCCATCGTCCCAGGCTGCCGTAGACCAGATAGCGGTCGGTGAAGCGGTTCGCGACATAATGGGACCCGACGTCGGGCAGAGGCGTGTAGCTTTGCCGCGGCACGTCGCGGATCCTCGAACCGAAGCTGGACAAGGGGACATCGAGAAAAGCGAGCTGCGCCGCCTCGCGCCGCTCGCCGTCGCAGCGCTCCTGCCGGTCCTTGAGCAATGCCCGGAAACGGCCGGCGCTGGAATGGAGCGAGAATTGGTCGGGGGGCACCCCGCGAGCGCCGATCAGCCCGGGCGCGGCGCCGCCGATCGGGACCCGGTACAGCAGGGCGGTCTGGAAATCGCCGTCGAAGCCGCGGGGCAGATCGCACGCCTGGGAATCGTAGGAATAATATTCGCGCGAAACCATCCACAGGAAGGCGTCGCTGTCCGTGACATACCATTGAGCGCGGTTGGGCCCGACGAATGCGGTGGTCCGGCACTCGAGATCGTGCATCGGACCGACCGGTCCCAACGGGCAGACCGAAACGCTGTGAACGGTCGGATCCTCAGTATCGCGGACCGGACGGTAGATCTGGTCGGCATCGAGCAAAGGCACGCTCTTGATGATCTCGTGGTAGCGGCCTTCCTCGGGCAGCCAGCGCCGCACGGTCGGCCAGGTAAAATCATCCCAGGCCATCTCCGACACTTCCAACGGCGTATAGATGACGAGATTGTCGCCGATCAGCCGAGTCGCATAATTGCGGCTGTCGTAATAATCGTTCGACGAGATGAGGAAGACTCCTTCCGGCGCGAGCCGGCCGTCGGCATCGAGCCGGAAGACGGACAGCTCGCTCGCTTCCTCATCATAGGAATAGCCGGTGATCAGCACCCGATCGTCGAACACCAGCATCTCATCGTACCACATGTCGGAATCGGGATCGCGATAGACGTTGATTCGGTGCGTGAGGCGCAGCCGGCCGCTGGCGTCGCCGCGTGTGTCGATCACGAAGATGCGTCCGTCCTGAAGAACCAGCAGGAAGCGGTCGATCTGCTTTACGATGTCGCCTTCTTCGACATTGCGCATCTGGTTGTTGGTGATGGAGGGGTTGCTCGGCGCCGGGATTCGGCTGCCGGTGACCGTGATCTGACCCTCTCCCTCGTCGCTTGGCGTTTCCAGGCAGTTCGGAAATTCTTCGGGGCAGATCGGCTCGACCACATCGGATTGGATGTCGTCCCCAGTCTGCAGCTTCGCGAACCGGATCGGCCTGCGAACCTGGCCGTACCAGCCCCTCCGCGCCCGCTCGGCGGCGCGCGCGGCCCCGAGATAGCGGCGGAACTCCTGCTCATCTGCGAAGCGGGTCAAGGTCGGGCTGTTGAAGCGCGACAGCTCGCGCTCCGCCGCTTCGATCCGGGCGGCGTCCGGTTCGTGCCAGCGCGTCTGGGCCGATGCGGCTGCGGCAGCCGCGGTCATTATCAGGACGATTGCCGCCCATGCGAGACGCATGGCTTCCTCCCCCCACAAGTGAAGGAAGATTAATCCAAATCGGACGCAGAGTCTAAAGCGTGGCGTGGACCGTCGCGACCGCCTTCACCACGGCGGCCACGCGCGCCGCCGCCTGGATCGTCTCGGACTTGACGCCGTGCTGTCTCAGCACCTTTTCGTGGCTGTCGATGCACATGCCACAGCCGTTCATCGCCGAGACGGCGATGCTGAACAGCTCGAAATCGGCCTTGTCGATCCCGGGCGATCCGATGACGTTCATCCTCAGCCGCGCCGGGAGGGTCGCATATTCGGGATTCGAGGCGAGGTGGACGAAGCGATAATAGACATTGTTCATCGCCATCACGGCGGCGGCCGCCCGCGCCGCATTGGCGGCCTCGGGCGAGAGCTTGCCTTCAACCTCGGCCTCGGCGGCTTCGACGATCGGCCGGTAGCCAGTGCCGTGGGCGCAGGCGAGCAGAAGGCCATATTTGCGCTGGTCGCCCAAGGTCTGGTCGGAGAGCAAGGAGCCGAGGTTGAGCCTCAGATCCTTGGCAAAATCGGGAAGCGTGTCGGCGAAATCCTTGAGGGACATTTTGATCTCCTGACGCCCTCCGGCAGCGCCGGAGGTCCTTGATCCCCCTCCCTGAGTCCAGGGAGGGGCTAGGGGTGGGTGGGTCTCGGCCGGCAATGAGTAGCCGGGTAGTAACCCACCCCCCGGCCCCTCCCTGTATTCAGGGAGGGGAGAATGAATTGGGGCGCGGAGACCTCGGCCTCCGCGCCCCGCGAGGTCCGCTGCCGCGGCCGCCCCAGGGGGGATCAGGCGGCCGGGCGCAGAACCTCCTCGCCCTCGTGCCAGTTGCACGGGCAGAGCTCGTCCGTCTGGAGAGCGTCGAGGATTCGAAGCGTCTCCTGCGGATTGCGGCCGACATTGAGGCCGTTCACCGTGACGTGCTGGATGATGTTGTCCGGATCGACGATGAAGGTGGCGCGGAAGGCGACGCCCTCATCCCTGGCGACGATCCCGAGCGCTTCGGCCAGCTCCTTCTTGTTGTCCGCGATCCACGGGAAATCCGCGGCGGCCAGGCGCTCGTCCGACTTGCGCCAGGCATGATGGACGAAGTCGGTGTCGGTCGAGGCGCCGATCAATACGGCGTCGCGGTCCGCGAAATCGCGGGCCAGCTCGCCATAGCCGATGATCTCGGTCGGGCAGACGAAGGTGAAATCCTTCGGCCAGTAGAACAGGATCTTCCACTTGCCGTCCGTGTCGCGGAGGTCGAGCGTCTCGCCGGCTGGGAGGGCGTCGCCCTGCTGGACGGGAACCTTGATGGCGGGAAGCTTGTCGCCGACGGTAAGCATAGGTTTCTCCTGGAATATTGCACTGCAGCCAACTCTCGCTGCACTGCAGCATCTAGGGGTCTGGCGCTGATCGTTCAAGGTGATTAAACTGGTTTCTTTGATTGGAATAATCGATCACAGTGACGGTCCACCTCCCCACCCTCAAGCAGCTCCAATATCTGGTGGCGCTCCGCGAGACCGGCCATTTCGGCAAGGCCGCGGACTCCTGCTTCGTGACCCAGTCGACCCTCTCGGCCGGCCTGCGCGACATCGAATCGCTGCTCGGAATCGTTCTGGTCGAGCGGACCCGGAGGGTCGTCCGGTTCACCGCCCTGGGCGAGAAGATCGCCGACAAGGCGGTCCGGGTGCTTCGCGAGGCCGAGGAGCTTGCCGAGCTCGCGCGCGCCGAGGGCAAGCCGCTTCACGGCGAGCTTCGGATGGGGGTGATCCCCACCATCGCGCCCTTTCTTCTTCCCTCCATGCTCCCAAGGCTTCGAAGCGAATGGCCCGAGCTCAAGCTCTATCTTCGCGAGGAGACGAGCCAGGCCGCCTGCGAGGCCCTGAACCGCGGCCAGCTCGATTGCGTGCTTCTCGCTCTCCCTTTCGCCTGCGGCGACGTCGATTCCGCGCCCTTGTTCGACGATCCCCTGTTCGTCGCCTATCCCGACGGCGAAGCTCCGGCCGGCGACTCCGTCGAGGTCGGGGCGATCGACGAAAGGCGGATGCTGCTTCTCGAGGACGGCCACTGCCTGAAGGACCATGCGCTCGCCGCCTGCAACCGCCCCGAGCTTCGAGCCCAGGCGGCGATGATGGGCACCTCCCTTCACACCTTGGTGCAGATGGTCGACAACGGCCTGGGGATCACGATCGTCCCGTCCATGGCGATCGGCGCGGGGATCCTCGGCGGAACGCGGGTCGAGGCCAAGTCTCTGCGCTCCGAAAACGGCTTCCGCCGGATCGCCCTGATCTGGCGCCGCTCGAGTCCGCGCGAAAGCGAGTTCCAGCTGCTGGCCACCGCGCTCCGGAGAATTGTGGGCGAGCTGATCCCGGCGCTGGCACCGGCGGGAAAGTAACGCGCGAAAAAGGGGCGGCCGAAGCCGCCCCGCCTAGGGCCTGTACTCATAATCGGAGGCGGTCGTGACGGGCTGGCATTTGTTGTCCGGCTAGGAGCGAGGAGGGAGCGATGAAGATTCATCGTGACCGACCGAGCGACGAAGTCCGGGCGGCAAAGGACAGCCCGCCGCTTCGCGGTCGTCCGGAGAAGGCGGCTGGCGGCGTCGAGCACCTCGGACGGGCTACCCGGCCCGCCCTTCGGCCCTCTCCTGACCAGCCGCCCTCCCCGGACGATCCCGGCCACCTCCGATTATGAGTACAGGCCCTCCCTCATGCCCGCGCCGGCTCGGCGATTCCGATCGGCGCCTCGCGCGCGCTGTCCTGCGGCACGTCGAAGCGGTCCGCGTTCATCACCTTGGTCCAGGCCTTCACGAAGTCGCGGACGAACTTCTCCTCATGGCCTTTCTCGGCATAGACTTCGGCGACCGCGCGCAGCTGGCTGTTCGAGCCGAAGATGAGATCGGTCCTCGTCGCCCGCCATTTCTCCTGCCGGCCGCCGCGGTCGTAGCCGATGAACTCCTCGTCCGCGCTCTCGTCGACAACCTCCCAGAAGGTGTCGTTGTCGAGCAGGTTGACGAAGAAATCGTTGGTGAGCTGCCCCTTGCGCTCGGTGAACACGCCCTCCGGCTTGTCCCGATGGTTGGCGCCGAGCACCCGGAGGCCGCCCAGGAGGACCGTCATCTCGGGCACCGACAGGCCGAGCAGCGAGGCCCTGTCGAGCAAAAGCTCCTCGGTCCTGACCGAATGCTTGCTCTTCAGGTAGTTGCGGAAGCCGTCGGCCGCCGGCTCCATCACCGTGAAGCTCTCCGCGTCGGTCCACTCCTGGACCGCGTCGCCGCGCCCGCCGATGAACGGGACCTCGATGTCGAAGCCGGCGTCCCTGGCCGCTTTCTCCACCGCGGCGCTGCCCGCCAGCACGATCGCGTCGGCCATCGACAGGCTGCCGCGCATTTCGTCGATCCGAGCGAGGATCCGGCCGAGCTCCTCCGGCTCGTTCACCGCCCAGTTGCGTTGCGGCTCCAGCCTGATCCGCGCGCCGTTGGCGCCGCCGCGATGGTCGGACCGGCGGTAGGTCGATGCGGACGCCCAGGCGGCCTTCACCAGCTGTCCGATGCTGAAGCCGGCGCCGAGGATCCTGTCCTTGAACGCTGAGACATCGGCGGCTGACGGCGCCGAGCCGGCCGGAACCGGATCCTGCCAGATCAGATCCTCTTCCGGCACTTCGGGGCCGAGGTAGCGGACCTTCGGCCCCATGTCGCGGTGGGTCAGCTTGAACCAGGCGCGGGCGAACGCGTCCTTGAACGCCTCATGGTCATTGCGGAATCTCTCCGAGATCTGGCGGAACTCGGGATCGACCTTCAGCGCCATGTCGGCGGTGGTCATCATCGTCGGGACGCGCTTGTTCGGATCGTGCGCGGCCGGCGCCATGTCCTCCGGCTTCTGGTCGATCGGCTGCCATTGCTGGGCACCGGCCGGGCTCCGCACCAGCTCATACTCATAGTCGAGCAGAAGCCGGAAATAATTCTCGGACCATTCGGTCGGCGTGTTCACCCACGAACCTTCGATTCCGCTGGTGATCGTGTGCTCGCCATAGCCGCTTTCGTGCGCGCTCGCCCAGCCGAGGCCCTGCAAAGTGATGTCGGCGCCCTCCGGGGCGGCGTCGACCAGGCTCGGGTCGCCCGCTCCATGGGCCTTGCCGAACGTGTGGCCGCCTGCGGTCAGGGCGACCGTCTCCTCGTGGTTCATCGCCATGCGCTCGAAGGTGATCTTGATGTCGCGTGCCGACTGAAGCGGATCGGGATTGCCGCCCGGCCCCTCCGGGTTCACGTAGATGAGGCCCATCTGGATCGCCGCGAGCGGGTGCTCGAGCTCCATTTCGCGGTCGGGCTGGATTCGCGTTTCCGCGCCGTCGCTGACCCACTTCTCCTCGGCGCCCCAATAGATGTCGCGTTCCGCCTCGAACACGTCGGCGCGTCCGCCGCCGAATCCGAAGACCGGCCCGCCCATCGACTCGATCGCCACGTTGCCGGCCAGGATGAACAGGTCGGCCCAGCTGATGTTCTTGCCGTATTTGCGCTTGATCGGCCAAAGCAGGCGCCGCGCCTTGTCGAGGTTCCCGTTGTCCGGCCAGGAGTTGAGCGGGGCGAAGCGCTGCTGGCCGCTATTGGCGCCGCCGCGCCCGTCGGCGGTTCGGTAGGTGCCCGCCGCATGCCACGCCATGCGGATCATCAGGCCGCCATAATTGCCGTAATCCGCCGGCCACCAGGGCTTGCTGTCGGTCATCATGGCCTTCAGGTCTTGCTTGAGCGCCTGATAGTCGAGCTTGTTGAAGGCTTCGGCATAATCGAAGTCCTCGCCCATCGGATCGGGCGAGGCGCCGCCCTGGTTGAGGATGTCCAGAGGCAGCGCCTCGGGCCACCAATCCTTGTTCTGGCGCCCGAGCAACGAGCGGACCGTCGTTGGGCGGTCCACCGGGCAGCCGCCGCCGATATCGCCAGTCTTCGCGTCCATTTTCCTCTCCTCATTTTTGGGCGTTTTGCCGATCCTGCTACGCCCCGGCTCGCTTGCGCGCAAACAGGATAAGACGGTCAGTGAAAGTCGGAAAACCGATCAGTGCGGGCGACCGGCCGCCGCCCGGGAATTTGCACCGAAATGAACATGATTTGCGTTGCGGGCGGCCCGCCTTGAAGGCAGCCTCCGCCGCGCCGCGCGAGTGCGCGCGCGAAACGGGGAGGGATGGATGAAAAAGCTGGCAATGGCCGCGATCCTGCTCGCGGGCTTCGCGCTCGCGGGCGCGCAATGCGACAACAGCTCGGGCAACGCCTCGGGCAATTCGACCGCGGAAGGGCCCAATCCGGGCATGACCGATCCCGATCAGGTCGCATGGCAGCTCTTCACCCAGGTCACGACCCCGACCGGCGACGGACTCACCTTCCAGGGCTGGGCGAGCGACACCGACACTTTCCAGCCCAATGCCCTGTGGCCGAGCGGCGCCGCGACCCAGGACGGGCTCGACTCACGCCCGGCCGTGATCCCGACAATCGGCAAGACCGGTTCGTCGCTGCTCGGAGCGCCGCGCCGCCCGACCGCCGAGGCGGCGCCCGAGGCCGCGCCCGGCGCCGCGACGAACAGCCAGGCTCCGGCCGATGCCGCGGCCGGGAACGGTCAGGCCGCCGCGCCGGGAGCCGCAGCGGCTTCCGCCGCACCGGCGTCGACCCGCGCCGCGGCGACCGCCGCCGCGCCCTCGCCGGTTCCCGGGAACTCGCTCGAGAATTTCCCGCCGCCGCCGACCACCGAGCCGGGCGCGAGCAGCTTCCTGATCGAGGAGGTCCGCCGCAACCAGGCGGCGTTCAACTATATCGTCAACAACAACCTCAACTCGCTGTCGGGCCTCAAGGCCGCCTTCGCGAGCACGATGACCGTCTCCTTTCCGACCGACTCGATCGAGGTGAAGACCAACTGGCTCCCGGTGAGCCAGCTCAAGACCTATTATCCGACCGCCCAGGCGAGCGATTTCTACGTCACGAAGGAGAATGGCGTCGATTACGCCTTGATCGCCATGCACATCAATTCGAAGCAGGTCCCGAACTGGACCTGGGCGACCTTCGAGCATCAGCTCAATCCGGGCCGCTGCGACTATATGGGCTGCCACGACGCTTTCGGAGCCACCGTCGCCGACGTCCCCGCCGCCGACAATCAGGGGGCGAACCAGGGCACGACCTACGCCAATTGCGAGAAGACTCCCGCCCTTCAGGCGATGATGACCGGCGCCGGTCTCCCGCCCGTCCTCGCCAATTATTGCCTCAAGGGCTCGCAAACCGATTGGACCGACAACAATGGCCTCGCCGTCCGGGTGGCCAACTCAGTGACCGAATATACGTTCGCGCAATTGGGCTCGTGCATGACTTGCCACGGCATGGCCAATTTCGACGCCGACGGTAAGCCGACGACCAATGCCGGCTTCGATCCGAACGCGCATATCGGCCCGATCGACCCCAAATATTACTGGAACCTCGCAGGCGGAGGCGGCGCGCCTTATTATGAGGGCCAGCCGGGAATCACCCGCCGCGCGGTCTCGGCCGATTTCGTCTGGTCGGTTCCCTTCTGCGCCTATGACGACGTGACCAATCCGCAGCAGCCGGCCGCGTCCAACTGCGCAGGCAAGTAGGGCAGGGAGGGGCCCGCCGCCCTTGGCGGCGGCGGGCCAG
>DATDAS010000091.1:0-6487 GCA_036525315.1 Allosphingosinicella sp. | reverse complement strand
TGCCGAGGGCCGCGAATGTCTCTCTGGGCCCCCTCCACCATCCGCCTGCGGCGGCTGGTCCCCCTCCCCGTCCCGGGGAGGATCTGTCCAGCGCGGTCTCTCGGCCCCCTCCACCGCGCTACGCGCGGTCCCCCTCCCCGTCCCGGGGAGGATCAGGCTTCCTCGTACAGCGTCAGGCCGTTCGGCAATCGCCGCACGGTCTTCCCCTGAAGCCTGCGGTCCACCGTCTCCAGCGCCGATTTAAGCATCTTGCCCGAATAAGGCTTGGCAAGGCAGCCGATGCCGATGGTTCGCGCCTCGAGCGGGCAATTGCCGGTGACGAACAGGACCGGCACGCCCTTGGCGGCGGCGGCGCGGGCGACGTCCATCCCGTCGCCGTCGCCGTTCAGCTTGATGTCGCTGAGGACGAGGTCGACCGGCTCCTCGCCGAGCACGCGAACAGCGTCGGCGAGGCTGTCGACGGTTCCGACCACGACGTAGCCGTTCTCGCCGAGCAGATGCTCGTTGTCGAAGGCGACCAGCGGCTCATCCTCGACGATGAGGATGCGCGAGATCGCCCTCGCCCTTTTCCCGAACAACATTCCGGTTTCCGCCCTCCGCCTCTGGTGTGATCCCTAACGAGCGACTGCGGTATCGGTGCCGCCCGCTATCGCGTCCGGGCGCGAACCGCTATCGGCTTGGCGACTCCAGTCCGTTCCGAGGTGATCCTGACCCCATCCCGCCCCTCCCGCGAGCCGCAGCGCATCGCCAAATTGCTGGCCCGCGCCGGCGTTGCGTCGCGCCGCGAGATCGAGCGGATGATCGCCGAGGGCCGGATCGCGGTCGACGGCAAGCCGGTCGAGAAGCCGGCGACCCTTCTGACCTCGCTCCACGGAGTCACGGTCGACGGCAATCCGGTCCAGGCGGCCGCTCCGGCGCGGCTGTTCCGCTTCCACAAGCCGGTCGGCCTGCTGACCACCGAGCGCGATCCCGCCGGGCGGCCGACCATCTACGATCGCCTGCCCAGGGACCTGCCGCGGCTGATGCCGGTCGGGCGTCTCGATCTCAACACCGAGGGCCTTCTTCTCCTGACCACCGACGGCGAGCTGAAGCGCCAGCTCGAGCTGCCGTCGTCGAGCATCGAGCGGGTCTATCGCGCCCGGGTGTTCGGCGAGGTCAGCCAGGACCGGCTCGAGGCTCTGATCCAGGGCATCGAGATCGAGGGCATCCGCTACGGCGCGATCGACGCCAATCTCGAGCGGCGCACCGGCCGCAACGCCTGGGTCGAGATGAAGCTGACCGAGGGCAAGAATCGCGAGGTCCGGCGCGTTCTCGAGCATCTCGGACTCAAGGTGTCGCGCCTGATCCGCGTCGCCTACGGGCCCTTCATCCTCGGCGACCTGCCCGCCGGCGAGGTGGACGAGGTTCGGCAGCACGACCTCGTCCAGTTCAGGAAGAACCCGACCGCCACCTTCATTCACCAGCCGAGCGCGCCGCCCGGACGAGCCGAAAGGCCGGACAGGGCGCAGCCGCGCGGCGACCGGGGCGAGCGAAAAGATCGCGCCCCGGCCAGGGCCGCCCCGGGAAGGCCGAAGCGGCCTGAGCGAACGCGCCCGGCCCCGGAGTGCGACGGCGGCGCAAGGCCGAAGCGTCCGGCGAGGCCCGGGCAGCGGCCCGAGAGGAAGGCGGCCGCCGGGGGGCGCTCCGGCCGGCCCGAGAGGGAGAAGCGGACCGAGGCGACAGCGGAATCGCCGCGCAGGAAGACCTCGGGAAGCCCGCAGCGGGTGCTTCGCGCGAAGCTCGGCCGGCCCGGCGGAAATCGGTCCGAGCCGCAGGCCCGGGAGACTGGCCGCGAAGGCCCCGGCAGGCCGCAGCAGCGCAGGCCCGCCGCGAAGCCCGGTCTCGCCCGGCCCGGCAGGAAGCCGCCCCCGGGGCGGCCTCGCGGGCCCCGGACGTAAGGGCGAAGGAAAGTCATGCGTATCATCGCCGGTGAATGGCGCGGGCGGCCGGTGACCGCGCCGGAAGGGCGGGCGACCCGCCCGACCAGCGATCGCGCGAGAGAGGGGCTTTTCTCGATGCTCCTCAGCCGCCTGGGAACCTTCGAAGGGCTTCAGGTCGCCGATCTGTTCGCCGGCACCGGCGCGCTCGGTCTCGAAGCCCTGTCGCGCGGCGCGGCCCATTGCCTGTTCGTCGACAATGACCGCGAAGCCGTCGAGTCGATCCGCCGCAATCTCGGCACCTTCGGAGCGTCCGGCCGCGCCGACATCCGGGCGCAGGGCGTCGAGCATATCCCCGCCCCGCCCCGCCCCTGCGACCTGATCTTCCTCGATCCGCCCTACCGCACCGGCCTCGCCGAAATGGCGCTCCGCCGCCTCGGCGATCCGGCCTGGATCGCGCCCGGCGGCTTGGTCAGCGTCGAGACCGAAGGCGCCCTCCCCGTGCCCGACGGCTTCGAGCGCGACACCGAACGCCGCTTCGGCAAGGCGCGCATCCATCTTTTCCGGCGGGTCGGCAGCGGCTCCTGAGCTCAACCGGGATAGCGCTCGAACTCCGGAAGTTCGTGCGCGCGCTCCATCCAGCCGATCCGATCCGCCACCTGGATCTGGACCTGGGGCGGGACGGAATCGGGGTCGTCGAGCGTGCAGATCTGGACGTCGATCGATCCGGGGAAGATGCTGTCGTTGGTGTAGAAGAGTGCGGTTCCGCAGGCCGGGCAGAAATGCCGCCGGCCATGCTCCGAGGAGGAATAGACTTTGGTCTCCCCTTCGACCTCGAGCTGATCCCGCTTCACCAGACCCCACGCGACCGCCGGAGCCCCGGCGTGGCGGCGGCAGTCGCTGCAATGGCACAGAGCCTGGTGGATCGCCTCGGCCGGCATTTCATAGCGAACCGCGCCGCAATGACATTGACCTTTCGGCATCGTCGATCTCCTTTTGTTCCTCCGCCCTTGTGTCACGACCGGTCGAGCCCCGCAACGACGAACTGGTGCTTGCCCCCTTTCGGGTCGTTCCCTAACTGTTCAACGGTGACTCAAGCCGTTTCAGCCACTCCCGAGCCTGCCTATCTGCGGACGCTCAACCCCCCGCAGCGCGAGGCCGTGCTGACGACCGAGGGGCCCTTGCTCGTTCTCGCCGGCGCCGGAACGGGCAAGACCGCGGCTCTGACAGCGCGGCTTGCGCATCTGGTGGCGACCCGCCGGGCCTGGCCGTCCGAGATTCTCGCGGTGACCTTCACCAACAAGGCCGCGCGCGAGATGAAGGAACGGGTCGGGCGGATCGTCGGCGACGCGGTCGAGGGCATGCCCTGGCTCGGCACCTTCCACGCGATCGGCGCCAAGATGCTCCGCCGCCATGCCGAGCTTGTCGGGCTCCAGAGCAATTTCACCATCCTCGACACGGACGATCAGCTGCGGTTGATGAAGCAGCTGATTCTGGCCGCCGACATTGACGAGAAGAGATGGCCGGCGCGCCTTCTCGGCGGGCTGATCGACCGCTGGAAGAACCGGGGCTGGACCCCGGCGCAGGTCGATGCGGCGGAGAGCGAGGCTTACGCAGAAGGCAAGGGCGCCGAGCTCTATGCCCGCTACCAGGAGCGGCTGAAGGCGGTGAACGCCTGCGATTTCGGCGATCTTCTGCTGCACATGCTGGTCATATTGCGCACCGACCGCGAAGTGCTCGAGATCTACCAGAAGCGCTTCAAATATATCCTGGTCGACGAATATCAGGATACCAACCAGGCCCAGTATCTCTGGCTCCGCTTGCTCGCCCAGGAGCGCAAGAACATCTGCTGCGTCGGCGACGATGACCAGTCGATCTATTCCTGGCGCGGCGCCGAGGTGGCCAACATCCTGCGCTTCGAGAAGGATTTTCCGGGCGCGAAGATCGTTCGGCTCGAGCAGAATTATCGCTCCACCCCGCACATCCTCGCGGCCGCGTCGGGATTGATCGCCCATAATAGCGGGCGCCTCGGCAAGACCCTGTGGACCGAGGAAGGCGAAGGCGAGAAGGTCCGGATCGTCGGCGTGTGGGACGGGCCGGAGGAGGCGCGGCGGGTCGGCGAGGAGATCGAGGCGGTCCAGCGCCGCGGCGGCCGCACCGACCAGGTCGCGATCCTCGTCCGGGCCCAGTTCCAGACCCGCGAATTCGAGGACCGGTTCATCGCCATCGGCCTGCCCTACCGGATCGTCGGCGGATTCCGCTTCTACGAGCGGGCCGAGATTCGCGATGCGCTCGCTTATCTGCGCGTGATCGCCCAGCCCGCCGACGACCTCGCCTTCGAGCGGATCGTCAACACGCCCAAGCGCGGGCTGGGCGACAAGGCGATAGCCAGGATCCATTCGCTTGCGCGGGCCCAGGGCCTGCCGATGATGGCCGCGGCCGCGCAGATCCTCGACAGCGACGAGCTGACCGGCCAGGCTCGCCGCTCGCTCGGCAACCTCGTCGGCGATTTCGCGCGCTGGCGGGCACGGCTCGGCGAGCTTCCCCATCCCGAGCTTGCCCGGCTCGTCCTCGACGAATCCGGCTACACCGCGATGCTCCAGGCCGACCGCTCGGCGGAGAGCGCGGGCAGGCTCGAGAACCTCACCGAGCTGACCCGGGCGATGGAGGAATATGAGACGCTCGGCGCCTTCCTCGAGCATGTCAGCCTGGTCATGGACAATGACGCCGAGCGCGACGTCGAGAAGGTCACGATCATGACCATCCACGCCGCCAAGGGCCTGGAGTTCGAGACAGTCTTCCTCGCGGGCTGGGAGGAGGGAGTCTTCCCCTCCCAGCGCGCTCTGGACGAAGGCGGCAACGCCTCCCTGGAGGAGGAGCGCCGCCTCGCCTACGTCGCGATCACTCGGGCGCGGCGCAAATGCTTCATCTTCCACGCCGCCAACCGCCGCATCTACGGCCAGTGGACCTCGTCCATCCCCTCCCGATTCGTCGCCGAATTGCCCGACGCCCATATCGAGCAGGAGACGAGCATGAGCGGCGGCGAGAGCCTGTGGCGCGCCAACTGGTCCGAACGCGCCGACCCCTTCGCCGACGTCGCCCGGGGCGCCACGCGCGGCCCCGGCTGGCGCCGAGCGGTCAGCGGCGGCTTCGAGCGCAATCCGCCCCAGGTCCGCGAAGCCCGCGCAAGCGCGATCAGCCTCGGCAATCCCGGCCGCGGCGACATCGCGCTCGGGCAGCGAGTGTTCCACTCCAAGTTCGGCTACGGCCTCGTCGCCGAGATCGAGGGCAACAAGCTCGAGATCGACTTCGAGCATGCCGGACGGAAACGGGTGCTCGACAGTTTCGTGGATCTGGCTTGAGCCCCAAATTCCTCCCCTCGATTTCGAGGGGAGGGGGACCGCGGGAAACGCGGTGGAGGGGCCATGTCGAGGCCGA
The DNA here is from genome assembly GCA_036525315.1 of Allosphingosinicella sp. Taxonomy (GTDB): domain Bacteria; phylum Pseudomonadota; class Alphaproteobacteria; order Sphingomonadales; family Sphingomonadaceae; genus Allosphingosinicella. The sequence goes on along the minus strand of DATDAS010000091.1, from coordinate 1,133 downwards.
AGAACGCCCCTCCACCATGCTTCGCATGGTCCCCCTCCCCTGCAAATGCAGGGGAGGAACTTACAATGCGGTCAATTCACTTCAGGCGGTGCACATGCCCTTCAAATCCGTCGCCATCGCGTCGAGCGCATCGGCGAAGGCGCCGTCGACCGCGCTTTGCAGAGTGTCGGTCCCGCCTGACCAGTAAGCGGTCCGGGCGACCCGTCCGCGATAGCTCCGCTCGAACTTTTCGTCGGCGCCGCCCTCGATCTCGAGCTTCACCACGACGCTCGCGCTGTAGGTGACGACCGTGCTCTGGATCGATGCGATCTGCAGGGTCAGCCGAGCCGGGCGGGTGCCCGGAATCCCCGATGCGTCGCCCTCGATCCACGCCGTGACACCGCGAGCGGTCAGCCCGCCCAGGACGGCTTTCATCCAGGCCTGGAAATCCTTCGGCGCAAGCACTGCCCGCCGGTCGATGACTCCGAGCACATCGGGCGACCGGCGCCCGTCGGCGATCTCGATGAATCGAAGCCCGCAGGGCGGAGCGTCTTTCGCGGAGCCGCCGCTCGGCCCGTCCCGATCCTTGAAGGTCGGAGTGAGCTGCGCCGGCTGGGGCGCGGCAAGCGCCGGGACCGCCGCGGCGAACCCGGCGAACAGGACCGCCGCCGAGAGAATACGCAAGCGCCGCGCCTTTCCGGAGACCGGTACGCGAATCAAGGCCGGTCGCGGTACCAGATGAAGCCCGGGCCCCAGAGGAGGCTCTCGCCAGTGCCCGGGCTCGCCTGGGTGCGCCCGGCGAAGCCGCCGACATTGCCCTTGGGATTGGTCTTCGCCGCCATCGCAGCGACGTCGTCGGCCGTCAGAGCGAGGGTCCGCGGCAGGAGCTGCTCCAGCTCGCCGAACGCTGTGGTGAGCGCCGCCCTGGCCAGCTTCGCGCCGTCGGCGCTCCAGGCCGAGACGTTGCCGGCCTTGTCGTCGAGCGGCACCGGCAACGAGACGATGGTGGTGACCTGCTGGGCGTAGGGCAGGAACTTGCGGTTGACGCGGCCCTCGGGCTTGGTCGCCGCCGCCGGCATCGCCTTGTTGGCGAACTCGACCCGGGCGACCGCGCGAAGCTCCGCGAAGTCGGGCGAGAAATCGTAGCTATATTC
>DATDAS010000090.1:0-93084 GCA_036525315.1 Allosphingosinicella sp. | reverse complement strand
ATCCCGGCGTTCGCCGCGATGACGATCTCCGCCGTTCGACCCGAAGCCGCTCAGCATCTCTCGGTCTTCACCTCGCCGGCTTCGCCATAGGACAGGATTTGGCGGTCTCGGGTCAGGAGGGTCAGGTCCATCTCTCGAGCGGTGGCGACGAGGAAGCGGTCGGCCGGATCTCCGTGAAAGTCTCCAGGCAGCATCGATGATTTGATCGCGATGTCCGGTGTAAAGGGCGCGGACCTGATCACCGGCTTTGCCATCAATGCCCCGAACCAGCTGAGCGGATCCGGAAGGAACTGGACGGCCTGCCTGCCTTTGCGGGGGTTGGCGAGAAGCCCGATCTCCCAGGCCGTCACGGGCGAAACGAAAACGCCATCGGCGAGGCCCGCATATATGATTTTCTCGACGACCTCTTCGTCGAGGCTGCCGTCCATCAGCCAGATCGCTGCGTGGGTATCGAAGAGGAGGGAACGGGGCCAGCTCACCGGTGCAAAATCCCTTTGGAAGCGTCGAAATCCTCGTCGAAAATCGGCGCCGTCAGATCGAGCCCGGCTGGCACGACGACCTTACCGGCCATCGCGCCATGAAGGGAGCGCAGTTCCTCCGCCTTGGCGGACGGCGGCATCACGATCGCCACCGTCTTGCCGCGGCGGGTCACCACCACCCTGTCCAGCCGGCGTTCGCTGAGCCGGTCGAACAGGTCGAGGCATTTCGCCTTGAATTCGGTCACTGTGAGAGTCTCTTCCATGATCGACTCCATTGGTCATATAATCTGACCGGTCATATATTATGGTCAGAAGTAGGTCAAATCTTCGCTAGAAGTGAGGTTCGACCGCGTGCGGATGACGGCCAAGGGGCACAATCTGGTTGCGCCCCGGCGGCTTGCTTCCGAAGGATGTGTATTGTATGAGTAATACACCATGGTCCCCGCACTCTCCGACTCTACCCGCACCGCCGCCGCCGGGCTAAAGGCCGCCCGTGAGCCGCTTCGCCTTCTCGATCGCCGCGACCGACGGCGCCGCCCGCCTCGGCACGATCTCGATGCTCCGCGGCGACATCCGAACGCCGGCCTTCATGCCGGTGGGCACGGCCGCGACGGTCAAGGCGATGAAGCCGGCGGACGTCCGCGCCTCGGGCGCCGACATCATCCTCGGCAACACCTATCATCTGATGCTCCGGCCCGGCGCGGAGCGCGTGGCGCGGCTCGGCGGGCTTCACGCCTTCATGGGCTGGGACCGGCCGATCCTCACCGACAGCGGCGGCTACCAGGTGATGAGCCTCTCCGAATTGCGCAAGATGAGCGAGGAGGGCGTGCGCTTCAAAAGCCATCTCGACGGAAGCGCCCACATGCTCACCCCGGAGCGCTCGATCGAGGTGCAGCGTCTGCTCGGCGCCGACATCGTCATGGCCTTCGACGAATGCACGCCTTTCCCGGCGACCCGCGAAGAGGCCTCGGCCTCGATGGAGCGGTCGATGCGCTGGGCGCTCCGCTCTCGTCAGGCCTTCGATTCGGGCGGCGAGCATTCGCAGCGGGCCGCTCTGTTCGGGATCCAGCAGGGGGCGATGGAGGAGGATCTCCGCCGCTCCTCCGCCGAGCGGCTCCGCGAGATCGGCTTCGACGGCTATGCGGTGGGCGGCCTCGCCGTGGGGGAGGGGCAGGCCGAGATGTTGCGGGTGCTCGACTTCGCGGTGGCGATGCTCCCGGAGGACCGGCCGCGTTACCTGATGGGGGTCGGCAAGCCCGACGACATCGTCGGCGCGGTCGAGCGCGGGATCGACATGTTCGACTGCGTTCTCCCCACCCGCTCGGGGCGGACCGGCCAGGCCTTCACCCGCTCGGGCCCGATCAACATCCGCAACGCCCGCTTCGCCGAGGATGTGTCGCCGCTCGATCCGGCCTGCGCCTGTCCTGTCTGCGCCGGCTGGAGCCGCGCCTATCTCCATCACCTCGTCCGCGCCGGCGAGATTTTGGGGTCGATGCTGATGACCGAGCACAATCTGGCCTTCTATCAGGCGCTGATGGCCGACCTTCGCGAGTCGATCGGGCAAGGGCGGCTCGCCGCCTTCGCCGACTCGTTCCGGGCCTCCTATCGTGGAACGTCCGGCCCGCCCGAGGGTTGAAAAATCAGGGTTTCCCCCCATATCCGACCTATGACGGGGGGCTTTCGCCCCATGTGAAACAGCGCGTTTTCGGTGCGTCCGGCCGGACCGGAATTTGCCATGCAGCGACGGTCGCTCTATTTGCCCCGTCCGTTTCTCGGAGTCGTGAATGCCCTCTGCAGAGCTGACCTTTCCGGCCCTCCGCTGGTCGCTTCCGGCGCCGAAGGCCACGCTCAGCGGCGTGGTGCTGGCGCTCGCGGCCGCGCTTTACCTGGTCGCCGGCCTTAGCCTCGCCTCGCTCGACCGTCCCACCGCCGAGGAGCTGGCGGCCCGGGAAGCGGGGCTCACTCCGTCCGAGTTCAAGGCCCCGCCCAAGCCCGAGCCGCTCATCTTCAAGCAGGTCGCTCCGACCGACGCTTTGACGATCAACGCCTCAGTCCCGGTCGCCAAGGGGCCCAATCCGGCCGCCTTCGCCTTCCCCGCTGGCTTCGCGAGCACCGACGATCGCGCCCGGGCGCTCGAATGCCTGACCGCGGCGGTCTATTACGAGGCGGCGATCGAGCCGCTCGAGGGACAGCGGGCGGTCGCCCAGGTCGTCCTCAACCGGGTCCGCCACCCGGCCTATCCGCGAAGCGTCTGCGGAGTCGTCTTCCAGGGCTCTGGGCGCCGAACGGGCTGCCAGTTCACCTTCACCTGCGACGGCTCGCTGCGCCGGACTCCGTCCGCCGCCGGCTGGGCGCGCGCGCGCCGCGTCGCCGAGGAGGCGCTTTCCGGCAAGGTCTATGCGCCGGTCGGCTGGGCGACCCATTATCACACCAACTGGGTCGTTCCTTACTGGAGCTCGAGCCTGGTCAAGGCCGCCAATGTCGGCACCCACATCTTCTACCGCTGGACCGGCGGCTGGGGCCGTCCGGGCGCGTTCCGCCGGGGTCCGGCCGGGACCGAGGCAAGCATGGCCTCGCTTCGCGCCGCCGCCGACGCGGCCCGGGCCGCTCTTCCGCCGCTGGGCGAATCGGTCGACGATGCCGCCGCGGCGGCCGCGCTCGCCGCAGCCCAGGCCGCCGATCCGGACCGGGTGGTCACCGCGAGCGTGGACAGCTTCCAGCGCGCGGTCCTTCGCCGCTACGAGCCGATGAGCCGCGAGACCGCCACCGCCAAGGCGATCGAGCGCACCGCCGAGCCGGTCTCGGCAAGCACCCGCTGGGCGCTTGGCGGCGAGCGAGCCTCCGACGCCGCGCCGTTCGGCCGCAAGGCCGAGGAGAAAGCCGCCCCGCCCAAATGCCTCGAAGGCGTCCGCCGGCCCCCGGCAGACGGCGAGGGCCCCGCCGAGAAGCAGGCCTGCTGACGACACCCGGGCTTTCACCAACACCGTTCGCCCTGAGCCTGTCGAAGGGCCTTCCTTTCACTTACTCCGCTAGAAGTAGTGGGCTTCGACAGGCTCAGCCCGAACGGCTCTAAATTGTACCGAGGCCAAACGAGAGATTGATCGAAATCCGATCAATCTCCGCCCCGAGCCCCCGCCTTTGGCTTTGACGCCCGCCCGAAACTGCGCCAGTCTTGGGCGAGTCACGGCGGTGATAGGGGGCGCGCCATGTCGAATGTTGCCGGCAAAGCCTATGCGATGAACGTGGTCACGCCGATGCGCCCGTCGCATACGAAGCTGGCCCAGCTCATCTTCATGTTCACGCGCTCGCAGCCCGGCAAGCTCGCCGGCCTGCTCGGCCTCTCCTTCATCCATTTCGCGCGCTGGGTGCTGATCCGCGGCGATCAATGGCCCGATTTCGGCCAGCCCCGCGAGCGGCTGAACAATGATTACATGCTGTTCTGCTCGAACTTCAACGGCACCTGGGACCAGTATATCGACGCCTTCTCGGACGGCCTTCCGAGCGGCCTCGATTTCCTCTGGTACACGAGCATCAAATATCCGCACTCGATCCCGATCACGCCCTTCAAGAACTACATCAGGGCCAACCAGATCGACACGGACTATTATTACAATTCGGTGCCCGGAGCGGCGCAGAAGGACGTCAAGGCGGCGATGCGGCTCCGCCGAGCGATCAAGTCGCTCGCCGACAGGCATGCGTCGTTGAGCCCGGCCGAGTTCGCCAAGGCCTATCGGGCGACCCTTCTCGAGGTCCAGAACGATCTTCGCGGCCAGGGCGACGCCCCGGTCGCCTCCAACGACACCGCGGCCGCCGATCTCAACCGGCTGCCCTACGTCAAGGCAGCGTGGGGAGCCGTCTGATGCCCGATTTCGATACCGGCACCCTCTTCTACACCGGCTTCTTCCCGGTCGACCTCAGGCCGACCCGGCGGGACGACAAGAGCATCACCTCGCACAGCCACCTGCTCCGCGAGGTCCTCGCTTCCCTTCCCAATTACAGCCAGGAGGACCGGGCGGCCCTTCCGAGCCCGTTCAGCCGCGACAGCCGGACCCATTTCGCGCGGCTCGCGATCATCGACAATCCGGCGTTCGAGGGGCGGGTCTCCGGCGATGCGATTCTCGACGCGGTGAGGGGCGTGAACCCGTCCGTTCACCAGCCGGTCGACCGTCTCTCCCGCTCCTGGCTGATCTTCGCCGCCGATGCGGACGCGATGGAGGCGGGAGACGCCTGCCGCGACATCTGGGCGCGCGGCCTTTGGGAGGTGATGGAGCCCGAGCTTCGCGCCATCTTCCGCCACTGCCTCGGGTTCCGCAAGGTCGAGACCGCGGAGGATTTCGCCGCCTATCTGGCAAAGGGCCAGATCGAGACGACGATGAGCTTCCACGATTACTGGATCGATCCGCCCAACCTGCCCGATCTGACCATGAACCGGATCAAGGCGACCATCATTCTACCGGTGCTGATCGGCGCGCTCCTGGTCGCCTGGTGGCGCTGGTGGCCGTGGCACTGGCCGCACTGGCCGCTCGACTGGGGCGGGATCCTGCTAGTCCTCCTCGGCGCTCTGGTCGGCCTCGCGATCGGCGCCTGGCTGCTCATCCGGACCATCTCCAGCCGCGGCGCGAAGGCGTGGCCGGCCGGTAAGGACGCGGATCTTCCGAGCGTCCTCAAGAGCCTCCACGTCCAGCGCGAATTCTCGAAGTTCGCGATCGCCAACCAGGTGGCCGGGCCGGACGAGCTTTACGCCGCCTTCGGACGCTTCGCCGACGAGGTGAGGCCGGCGGATCTCGAAGGGCCGACCCAGAAGGCGGGAGTAGTGCCGTGAGCAAACGACCTTATCCCGTCGACGTCGAATATGCCGACATCCAGGGCGGAATCCTCACCGCCTACGGAAAGCAGGGCTTCCCCTGGGGCCGCTTCGGCCTGTTCTGCGTCCGCGATGCCGCGGCCGGCCGGGCCTTCATCGAGAAGCTTCGCCACGGGGTCACCACCGCCGTCCGCTGGCCTTCCAGGAAGCAGGCCATTCCCGAAGGGCGGCTGATGGTCGAGCGCCCGGCGGTCACGCTCAACATCGCCTTCACCTATTGCGGCCTGAAGGCGCTCGCGCTCCCGACCCGCACCCTTCGCGGCCTTCCCGACGAATTCATGGATTCGATGGCCGGCCGGTCGGCGATCCTCGGCGACGACACGCCCAACAATCCGATGTCGAAATGGGACGAGGTCTGGAACCCGGAGGGGCGGGGATCGGACGTTCACATCCTCGTCATGCTGAACGGCACGATCACGCTCGACGGCAAGGAGCCGCCCGAGCTCAAACAGGCGCAGGATCTGATCGCTTCCTATTGCGACGGCCACAAGGTCGAGCTGCTCGCCGGCCACAAGGGCCCGGACACCTATTGGCAGCATCTCGAGGCGATCAAGGACGAGTTCGGAATTCCCTGCCCCAAGGAGCATTTCGGATTCACCGACGGGATCAGCGATCCGGTGTTCGAGGGCCAGTATCCCAAGCAATATGAGAAGGATCGCGCGGTCGGCTCGGGCGCCACGGACGGCGAAGGCAATTGGCGCCCGCTCGCCGCCGGCGAGTTCCTTCTCGGCTGGCCCGACGAGGCGCAGGAGATCCCCGGCGCCGCGATGCCGCTCGACTTCAGCCGCAACGGCACCTTCATCGCCTATCGCAAGCTCGAGCAGGACGTTGCGGGCTTCAAGGCCTGGGTCGACGAATCCGCGGCCCAGCTCCAGCAGGTCTGGAACCTTCCGAGCTTCGACATCGCCCGGAAGACTCTGATGGCGAAGATGGCCGGCCGCTGGGAGGACGGAGTCCCGCTCGACGTGGCCCCCGATTACGACGCCTGGGTCAAGTTCAACGCCGAATGCCAGCCCGACGACAAGGGCCATGTCGTCCGCGACGAGAGCGCGCGCGCAAAGGCGCTTGTCGACTTCGGCTATCGGACGGACGCGGAGGGCTACAGATGCCCGATGGGCGCCCATATCCGCCGCTCGAACACCCGCGACATGCTCGATCCGCGCGGCGACGCGCCCAACGCCAGTTCGCGCATGGGCTCGGCGCTCAACAACCGCCGCCGAATCCTGCGCCGCGGCCTGCCTTACGGCCATGAAAAGACGAGCGCCGAAGAGGGCGGCTGCGGGATCATCATGCTGATCGTCTGCGCGAGCCTTCAGCGCCAGTTCGAGTTCGTCCAGCAGCAATGGCTGAACTACGGCCTCGACGCCAATTCCGGCAACGACACCTGTCCCCTGCTCGGCAACCATGACGACGAGTCCAAGTTCGTCATCCCCGCCGATCCCAAGTCCGGCAACCCGCCCTTCATCGCGACCAAGCTGAAGCAGTTCGTCGCCACCCGCGGCGGCGACTATTTCTTCATGCCCTCGATGACCGCGCTCAGGATGATCGGCATGGGCGTCGTCGACCCGACCTAGGCTGAACCGTCATCCCGGCGAAAGCCGGGATCTCATGGCGGAAAAGGCTCCGAAACTCCGTATTCGTGAGCCCCACCCCAACCGTCATCCCGGCGCAGGCCGGGATCTCGTGGCGGAAAAGGCACTGTGCTCAACCTCGCCGAGATCCCGGCCTTCGCCGAGATGACGGGGAGGGACCTACCCCCGCAACGCAAACCTCTGAAGCTTCCCCGTCGCCGTCTTCGGAAGCGCTTCCACGAACTCCACCTCGCGCGGATATTTGTAGGGCGCGATCGCAGCCTTCACATGGTCCTGGAGCGTGCTGGCCAGCTCCGGCCCCGCCTCCTGCCCTGCCGCCGCCACCACGAAGGCCTTCACCTTCTGCCCGCGCTCCTCGCAGGGCGCTCCGACCACGGCGCATTCCTGGACCGCCGGGTGCGAATAGAGCGCATTCTCCACCTCGGGCGCGGCGATGTTGTAGCCCGAGGAGATGATCATGTCGTCCGACCGGGCGACGTACCAGAAATAGCCCTCTTCGTCAGCCCGGTAGGTGTCGCCGGTCACGTTCCAGCCGTCGATCACATAGTCGCGCTGGCGCTCGTCGTCGAAATAGCGGCACCCGGTCGGCCCCTTGACCGCAAGCCTGCCGGTGCCGTGGGGAAGGGGCCTGTCCTCCTCGTCGAGCACGCAGGCGCGATAGCCGGGGACCGCCTTGCCGGTCGCCCCCGGCCGTATGTCCTCGCCCGAGGCCGAGATGAAGATGTGCATCATCTCGGTCGCGCCGATCCCGTCGACGATCGAAATCCCGGTCCTCTCCTTCCAGGCATGCCAGGTCGCCGCCGGCAGATGCTCGCCCGCCGAGACGCAGATCCGAAGCGAGGAGATGTCGAATCCTTCTTTACCCTCCCCCTTGATGGGATGGGCCGCATGGCTGCTTCCCCCGGAAGCAGCCTTAGTAGCGGCCCATGGCAGGGTGGGGGTGACGTTCGACGAAGGGCTGTGTGGGTCTCGTGGGCCACCCCTCCCCAACCCCTCCCCATCGAGGGGAGGGGCTTTCAGTCCGCGCTCTGCGATGAGGCCCAGGATCGCCTTGTACGCGGTCGGCGCGGTCGCGAGCACGTTCACCTCGTGCCGCTCGATCGCGTCGAGGAGCACCGGCGGGCTCGGCGCCTCGATCGTCACCGCGGTGCCTCCGAACCGGAACGGGAAGATCAGCAACTGACCGAGCCCGAAGGTGAAGGCGATCGGCGCCGAGCAGGCCCAGCGCTCGCCCGGCCGCGGCGAGAGCAGATTGCCGGCGAAGGCGTCCGCAGAGGCCAATATGTCGCGATGATAGTGGATGCAGCCCTTGGGCTTGCCCGTGGTCCCCGATGTGAAGGCGATCAGCGCGACGTCGTCCCGGTGGGTGTCCACCGCCTCGAAGCCGGGCGCCACGGCCTCCAGCCTTTTCTCGAGTTCCCCGCCGCCGCCGTCCCCCCGATAGGTGAGCCTCGACCGGATGGTGGGGACCGCGGCCTTGTCGAAATCCTCGGCGGTCCTTTCGTCGACGATGGCGTGGCTGACCTGGGCCCGCTCGACGATCGTCCCGATCTCGCCGGGCCTCAGGATCGGCATGGTCGCGACCACGATCCCGCCCGCCTTCAAGATGCCGAGCCAGGCCGCGAACAGCATCGCCCCGTTCGGCCCGCGCAGGAAGACGCGATTGCCCGGAACCAGCCCTTCCTCCTCGACCAGAAGCCGCGCGATCCGGTCGGACAGCTCGGACATCCGCCCGTAGGTCCAGCGCCCCTGGTCGTTTAGGACTGCGAGCGCTTCGCTATCGCCCTTGCCGATCAGCTCGACGGCCGCGTTGAGCCGCTCCGGATACTGGACCTCGGGCCGGTCGAACAGGAACTCGGGCTGCTGATCGGCCGGCGGCAGCCGGTCCCGGACGAAGCCGTCCGCATGCGCGCTCCTCATTCGGGAACCACCGCGATCGCCTCGATCTCGATCCGCGCCTCCGGCTCGACCAGCCCCGCCACCTCGACCACCGCCATGCAGGGGAAGTTGCGCCCCATGAGATCGCGCCAGATGGCGCCGATCTCGGCGAGCACGCCGACATATTCGTCGCGGCTCACCACGTACCAGGTCATGCGCACGACATGCTCCGGGCCTGCGCCGTCCTCGGCCAGCAAGGCGATCAGATTGAGGAGGATCTGCCGAAGCTGCTCCGCGATTCCCGCCCCGGCGAACCTCTCCTGCTCATCCCAGCCGACCAGCCCGGCGGTGTAGATCGTCCGTCCCCGCACCGAGATGGCGTTGGAATAGCCCTTGGGCCTCGGCCAGCCCGGGGGAAGTAGCGCTCTCATGCCCGATGCTCCGAAAAATGGGCGCGGGCGATCACCACCTTCTGCACCTCGGACGCCCCCTCATAGATGCGAAGCGCCCTGATCTCGCGATAAAGCCGCTCGGCGATGTTTCCCCGCGTCACCCCGAGCCCGCCGAAGATCTGGACCGCCTTGTCGATCACCTGCTGGGCGCTGTCGGTCGCGTGGAGCTTGGCGAGCGCCGCCTCGCGGCTGTTGCGCCGCCCCGTCGTGTCGCGAAGCCATGCCGCCCGATAGACGAGCAAAGCCGAGGAATCGACGTCGAGCACCATCTCGGCCAGCTTGGACTGGGTGATCGCATTGTCGGCGAGCATGCCCGCGCCGAGCCGCCGCGTCAGCGCCCGCTCCGTCGCCTCGTCGAGCGCCCGCCGGGCGAAGCCCAAAGCCGCCGCGCCGACCGTGGTCCGAAACACGTCGAGGGTCGCCATCGCCTGCGCGAACCCCTTGCCGCGCTCGCCGAGCAGAGCATCGGCGGGCAGCCGCATGCCGTCGAAGCGAAGCGTGGCCAGCGGGTGGGGCGCGATCACCGCGATCCGCTCGCTGTCGTCGAGGCCCGGCGTGTCGGCGGGCACGATGAACGCCGAGATCCCTTTCGCGCCCGGGGCCTCGCCGGTGCGCGCGAACAGCAGGTAGAAATCGGCGATCCCGCCGTTGGAGATGAAGGTCTTGGCTCCGGTGAGGGCGTAGCCGCCGTCCGCCTCGACCGCCTCCGCCTCGATCCTCGCGACGTCGGAGCCGGACTCCGGCTCGGTCAGCGCAAAGGCGGCGATCTTCTCGCCCGCCGCCACCGCGGGCAGCCAGGCATGTTTCTGCGCCTCCGTCCCGAACAGCCCGATCGCCCCCGATCCGAGCCCCTGCATGGCGAAGGCGAAATCGGCCAGCCCCGAATGGCGCGCCAAAGTCTCCCGGATCAGCGCCAGCGACCGCACGTCGAGCCGCTCATGCACGCCGCCATGAGGCGCCGGCACGCAATAACGAAGCCACCCGCCGTCCCCGAGCCTGCGCACCAGCGCCCGGCAGGCCTCGTCCACGTCTTCGGGCTCATTGTCTGAAAGCTCGGCGACGCACCAGTCCTCGAGCTCCGCGGCAAGCCTGCGATGCCCGTCGTCGAAGAAGGGCCAGTCGAGAAAGGAGCGGTCGCTCACAACCTTCCCCTCCCGGATTTCCGGGAGGGGATTAAGGGGTGGGCGCGAGCGGCAAAGCCGCGAGCACCTTCCCGTGCAGAAAGGCCCACCCCCGGCCCCTCCCGGAAATCCGGGAAGGGAGGGCAGCTGCCGCCCGCTTCACCCCTAATCACCCTTGAACTCCGGCACCTTCTTCGCCGCGAAGGCCTCGAACGCGCGGCGGAAATCCTGGGTGGCCATGCAGATCGCCTGGGCCTGCGCCTCCATCTCGATCGCGGTCTCCAGGCTCACGTTCCACTCGTTGTTGAGCTGGGTCTTGGTGATCCCGTGCGCGAAGGTCGGCCCCTCGGCCAGGCTCCGCGCCAGCGCCTCGGCTTCGCCGAGCAGCGCGTCGGCATCGACGATCCGGTTGTGGAACCCCCAACGCTCGCCCTCCTCCGCGCTCATCACCCGGCCGGTGAAGAGCAATTCCGAGGCCCGCCCCTGGCCGATGATCCGCGGAAGGATGGCGCACGCCCCCATGTCGCATCCGGCCAGGCCGACGCGCGTGAACAGGAAGGCGGTCTTCGTCGCCGGAGTCGCGATCCGCATGTCGGAGGCCATCGCCATGATCGCTCCGGCCCCGACGCAGACCCCGTCCAGCGCCGCGACGATCGGCTGAGGGCAGCCGCGCATCGCCTTGACCAGATCGCCGGTCATCCGGGTGAAGGCGAGCAGGCCGGGCATGTCCATCTCGGTCAGCGGCCCGATGATCTCGTGGACGTCGCCGCCCGAGGAGAAATTGCCCCCCGCCCCGGCGACCACCACCGCTTTGACGTCCAGCGTATAAACCAGAGCCCGGAACGTATCGCGAAGCTCGGCATAGGAATCGAAGGTCAGCGGATTCTTCCGCTCGGGCCGGTTGAGCGTCACCGTCGCGACGCCCGCCTCGAAGCTCCAGCGGAAATGCTCGGGCGCATGGGTCGAAGGATCGAGCTTCACATCACCTCCCCGCCGGCGACCGCGATCGCCTGGCCGTTTATCGAGCCGCTTTCGGGCAGGCACAACCACAGAACCGCGGCGGCCACCTCCTCCGGCGTGATCAGCCGCCCCTGCGGATTGAATTTCGCCAGCTCGGCGCGCGCTTCCTCTTCGCTTCGCCCGGTCTTGGCATGGATCGAGGCCGCCGCCTCGGCGACCATGTCGGTGTCGGTGAAGCCGGGGCACACCGCGTTGACGGTGACATTGGTCCGGGCCAGCTCGGCGGCGAGCGCCCGGGTCAGTCCGACCGCGCCATGCTTCGCCGCCACATAGGGCACGCTGTAGGCATAGCCCTTCAGGCCCGCCGTGGAGGCGATGGTGACGATCCGCCCGGCCTGTGCCGCGCGCAGGTCGGGCAAAGCCGCCTGGCAGCAATGGAGAAGCGCGTCGAGATTGACCGCCATCGTCCGCCGCCACGCCTCCTCGCTCACCTTGGCGAAGGGCGCGCTCTCGGCGGCGCCGGCATTGTTAATGAGGATGGTGATCGGCCCCTGCGTCTCGCGGGCGAGGGCGAAGGCGGCCTCCACCTCCTCGCGCCTGGTCACGTCGGCCGGGGCGACCAAAGCGTCGTGCGGCTCGCCGCCGACTTCCTCGAGCCGCTCGCGCCGCCGGCCGACGAGGGTGAGCTTCGCGCCCTCCGCGCCGAGCGCGCGGGCAATGGCGGCGCCGATGCCGGTGCCGCCGCCGGTGATCAAAGCGTGATGGCCGGTCAGCCGCACGTGCCCTCACCCTCCCAAGCCTGTCGGCTTGGGCCCCTCCCTCTCCCGAAATGGGAGAGGGGTTTGGCAGCCGCGCCCTTTCTTGCCCCTCTCCCTTCACGGGAGAGGGATGGGCCTGCCGCGTAGCGGTGGGAGGGTGAGGGCACGGCCATCGTCACACCTTCACCGCCATCTCGGCCTCCCGCGCCAGATTGCGCGCCAACTGCGCCATGCCCCCCAGATAGGGCGGAGGCACATGCACCCCCCGATAATCCTGCTTCGCCGCGGCCCTGAGCGTCCACATCGGATCGACCAGATGCGGCCGCGCCAGCGCGACCAGGTCGGCCCGCCCCGCCGCCAGGATCGAGTTGACATGGTCGGTCTCGTAGATGTTGCCCACCGCCATGGTCGCGACCCGGCCCTCGTTCCTGATCTGGTCGGCGAAAGGCGTCTGGAACATTCGCCCGTAGACCGGCTCGCAATCGGCCCAGGTCTGCCCGGCCGACACGTCGATCAAATCGGCGCCGGCCTCGGCGAAGGCCCGGCCGATCAGCACCGCCTCATCGGGGGTCACGCCCGCCTCGCCCATCCAGTCGTTGGCCGAGATGCGCACCGACATCGGCTTGTCCGCCGGCCAGGCCGCCCGCATCGCGGCGAACACCTCCAGCGGGAAGCGAAGCCGGTTCTCCAGGCTCCCGCCATATTCGTCGGTCCGCCGGTTCGCGAGCGGGGTGATGAAGCTCGACAGCAGATAGCCGTGGGCGGCGTGGAGCTCGACCATGTCGAACCCCGCCTCGATCCCCATCCCGACCGAGGCGACGAACTGGTCGCGCACCCGGTCCATGTCGGCGCGTGTCATCGGCCGAGGCGCCTGGTTGGCCTCGCTCCAGGCGACGTCGGACGCGGCCATGACCGGCCAGTTCCCCTCGTCGAGCGGCACGTCATAGCCTTCCCAGCCCACCCGCGTGCTGCCCTTCGGCCCCGAATGGCCGAGCTGGAGGCAGAATCTCGCCTTAGAGTTGGAATGGACGAAATCGACGATCCGCCGCCACGCCTCGGCATGCTCGGGCGCATACATCCCGGCGCAGCCCGGCGTGATCCGCCCCTCGGCCGAGACGCAGGTCATTTCGGTATAGAGCAGGCCCGCCCCGCCCTGCGCGCGGGTCCCGTAATGGACGAGGTGGAAGTCGTTGGGCAGCCCGTCCCTGGCCGAATAGGTCGCCATCGGCGAGACGACGAGCCGGTTCTCCAGCTTCATCCCGCGCATCGCATAGGGCGCGAACATGGGCGGCGCGGCGTCGTTGACCGCGGTGCCCGCCGCCCGCGACTGGAACCAGCGTTCCACCCCCTCGAGCCAGGACTTGTCGCGAAGCCGCAGATTCTCGTGGCTGACCCGCTGCGACCGGGTCAGCAGCGAATAAGCGAACTGGATCGGCTCGAAATGGAGGTAGCGTTCCAGAGTCTCGAACCATTCGGTCGAGTTGCGCGCGCTGCTCTGGAGCCGGAGCACTTCCACCTCGCGCTCGGCCTGATATTCGGCCAGCGCCTCCTCGCGGGCGAGGCCGGGCCGGTTCAGCACCTCGGCCAGCTTGATCGAATCCTCGAGCGCCAGCTTGGTCCCCGATCCGATCGAGAAATGGGCGGTGTGCGCGGCGTCGCCGATCAGGATCAAATTCCTGTAATGCCAGCGCTGGCACAGGATCCGCCGGAAGGTCAGCCAGGCCTCCGGCCCGGGCAGATGGCCGGCATTGGACATGAGCGCATTGCCGTCGAGATATTTGGCGAAGATGCCCTCGCACAAAGCGATCGCCTCCTCCTGGCTCATCCGGTCGAGCCCGAGCCCCGACCAGGTGTCGGGATCCATCTCGACGATGAAAGTGGAGGCCGCCTCGCCTGCAGGCGAGGTGGCCGAACATCCTGAACTTGATTCAGGATCCCGCTGAGAACTGGCGCGGTCATCGAAGCGATAGGCATGCGCCCAGACCCATCCCGCCTCGGTCTTCTCGAAGGCGAAGGTGAAGGCCTCGAACGCTTTCCGCGTCCCGAACCAGAAGAATTTGTTCCTGCGCGCCTGGGCGTCGACGATGAAATGCTCCTGATGGGCGTTCCGGATCCGGCTGTTCGCGCCGTCCGCGGCGATGACCAGGTCGTACCCCGCCCAGTGGTCGAGGTCCGGGCTGCCCTCATGCTCGAAATGCAGGGCGACCCCGAGCTCCCGCGCCCGTTCCTGCAATATGCCGAGCAGACGCTTGCGGCCGATTCCGATGAATCCGTGCCCCGACGAACGGATGGTCTGGCCATGGATATGGACATCGATATCGTCCCAATGGGCGAATTCGTCGCGGATCGTCGCGCCGCTCGCCGGATCGTTCGCCATCAGATTTTCGACCGTCTGGTCGGAGAAGACCACGCCCCAGCCGAACGTGTCGTCGGGCCGGTTGCGCTCGAACAGGTCGATCTCGTGCGCGGGATCGCGCAGCTTCATCGAAATCGCGAAATAGAGCCCGGCGGGACCTCCGCCCAGGCATGCGATCCGCATCTTGGTCTCCCTTTGCGCGTGGGGTTAAGGCGGCGGACGGAGCGAGGCAAGGGGAGGGGCGGGGGCGGGGCCGCGAAGTCTAGAGTCACCGGGTGAAGGAGCTTGCGGGTCGACGCACCGCTCTCCGTCATTGCGACCCCGGACTTGATCCGGGGGAAGCAATCCAGGACAGTGCGGGCCGCGTGCTTCGTGGCTGGATTGCTTCGTCGCTCCGCTCCTCGCAATGACAGTGCCTGGTCCGCGACTCCAGGGTCCGGACTCACTACCGGCAATGGCCAGGATCGCCCGGAGAAGGGCACCGGCAAGGAGGAGTGCGCAGGGCGGGCTGGTTGCCCGCACAAGCGCTCCGACGCAGCCGGTGCCCTTGTCCGGGCGACCGCGAAGCGGCGCGGCGGAGAGACGGCCCTGCTGTCGTCGCTCGTCGGTCACGATGCATCAAGCATCGCTCCCTCCTCGCTCCTAACCAGGACCGCCTCTCCGCCACGTCATGGCCGTTGCCGGTAGTGAGTCCGGACCCTAGTTGTGTCCACCCCCGAATCCTGACATCCTTTTCGCCTGCCGAGGGGCGCCGGCAATCGTGGGGGCGCCAAGACCATTCGCAAACGAGATCAAAGTGTTCGCCATCTTCCTGACGCCCGAATATGCCCCGTTCGCGCTCGCCTTCGTGATCATGGTCGGAATCGGCCTGATCGAGGCGATCGGCCTCGGAATCGGCCATCTCGGCGTCCACCACGATTTCGAAGCCGATGTCGACGGCGGCACCCTGCTCGACTGGCTCGGCCTCGGCGCCCAGATCCCGATCCTGATCTGGCTCACCTCGCTTCTCGCCTGCTTCAGCCTGGCCGGAGTCGCGATCCAGCAGATCGCCACGCTCCTTCTCGGCGCCCCGCTCCATTGGGGCATCGCGGCCGGCGGCGCCCTTGTGGCGGGGGGCGTAGTGAACGGCTTCGTCGCCGGGGCCTTCGCCCGGATCATGCCGACCTTCGAATCCACAATCATCTCGAGCGACGAGCTGGTCCGCCGCCGCGGCACCGTCACCGAAGGCGCCGCCCGCCGCGGCTCTCCCGCCCGGGCCAAGGTGATCGACCAGCATCGCCAGGTCCATTACGTCATGGTCGAGCCGCACAATGACGACGACGTCATCGCCCAGGGCGAGACCGGCCTGCTCGTCCGCCGCGAAGGCTCCCTTTTCTTCCTCCTGCCCGACAACCACCCGACCCTTCGGCCGACCCATTAGCCCGATCCCAAGGAGACCGACGTGACCGCCTCCCTTCTGAACATATTGATCTACGCCGGCATCGTGCTGGTCGCCTTCCTGGTCATCGGAATCGTCCTGACTCGGCTCTACCGGCGCGCCACCAAGGACGTCGCACTGATCCGCACCGGCTTCGGCGGCGAGAAGGTAGTGCTCAACGGCGGGGTCATGGTCATCCCCGTCCTCCACGAGCTCATGCAGGTCCGGCTGACGACCGTGAAGCTCGAGGTCTCGCGACTCAACAAGGACGCTCTCATCACCCTCGACAAGCTCCGGGTCGACGTCGTCGGCCTGTTCCACATCAAGGTGAAGCCCGACGCGGAATCGATCGCCGCGGCGGCCCAGACCCTCGGCGATTCGGTCAACAGCCCCGATGCGGTCAAGGCCCTGCTCGACGGCAAATTGGTCTCGGCGCTGCGCTCGGTCGCCGCGACGATGACGATGGAGCATCTCCACGCCAATCGCGCCGACTTCATCCAGAAGGTCCAGGAAGCGCTGATGACCGATCTGGACATGAACGGCTTCCAGCTCGAATCGGTCAGCATCACCCATTTCGACCAGACCGCCTTCGAGCATTTCAACGAGAACAATGCGTTCGACGCCGAGGGCCTGACCGTGCTCACCCGCACGATCGAGGAGCGCAAGAAGATCCGCAACGACATCGTCGCCACCAACCGGGTCGAGATCGAGCAGCGCAACCTCGAGGCCAACAACAAGTCGCTCGCGATCGCCCAGGAGGCCGAGCAGGCCAGGCTGACCCAGGAGCAGACCCTCGCCGCCCGCCGCGCCGAGCAGGCCACCGCGATCGCCACCGCCGAGGCCGAGCAGACCCGCCTCGCCGAGCTTGCCCGGATCACCGCCGAGCAGGCCCAGGCCGTCGCCCAGACCGAGGCCGACAAGGTCACCCAGACCGCGACCATCGCCCGCGACGGCGCGGTGCAGACCGCGACGATCGAGCGCGACCGCAATATCGAGCTGGCCCGGATCACCACCGCGGTCCAGACCGCCCAGAAGTCCGAGGAGGAATCGACCGCCACCGCCGCCGCCAACGAGGCGCGAGCGCTCGCAGTCCGGGCCGAGGAAAGCGTCGCAACCGCCAAGGCGACCGAGATCGCCAACCGGACCAAGAACGTCGCGGTCATCGCCGCCACCCAGAAGGCCGAGGAGGAAGCGGTCCAGATCACCGTCTCGGCGCGCGCCGACAAGGAGGCCGCGGAGGCCCGCGCGGTCGCGATGCGCACCGAGGCCAATGCCGAGGCCGATTCCGAGAAGGTCCGAGCCGAAGGCCGCGCCGCCGCCTTCAAGGTCGACGCCGCCGGCCAGAGCGCTCTCAACGAGGCCACCAACGTCCTCAACGAGGCCCAGACCGCCCTGCGCGTGCGCCAGGCCATGCTCGAAGCGCTTCCCGCGATCATCGCCGCGGCGGCCAAGCCGATGGAGCAGATCGACAAGATCAGCATCCTCGACGCCCGCGGCCTCCACGGCGACGGCGGCGGCGCCGACGGTTCGGACGGCAACGGCAGCCTCGCCGATTCCGCCGTCGCCGCGGCTTTGCGCTACCGTGTCGGCGGCCCCCTGATCGACGCTTTGATGGGCGAGCTCGGCATCAACGGCGGCAGCCTCAACGCCATGGTCTCCGGCGCCGCCGCCCCCAAGCCCGCCCCGACCCCGGCGATCCAGGAAACCAACAAGCCGCGGAAGTAGCGGGTCGGAATCCCCTCTCCCCTTGCGGGGCGGCGCGCGACCAAGGCTCGTCCGGGGGACGAGCCAGCGCGCCGCGGACGCTTCGCCTTAGCGAGCCACTTGGCGAGCTTAGACGAAGCTGGGTGAGGGGTCGGCGCTCGAAGAGCGACCGGCTCTGCAAGAGCCGATCTCTCCCAAGAGGACCCTCGCAAAACCCTCACCGTTCGGCCTGACCCCGGATCAAGTCCGGGGCGCCTGTCCCTGCGAAAGCAGGGATCGAAGGCCTTTCCTGTTCTTCTTCCCTTTCAAGGAATTAGAGGGCTTCGACAGGCTCAGCCCGAACGGATTGAGAAAGACTTCTCTAATTACGCAACACTCCCGCAAGGGGAGAGGGGTGTAACCTGAAGCTATCGCGGCTTCTGCGGCTGCTGGGTCGGCTGCTGCTGCGGCGTCCTTTTCTTCTTCTTCCCCCCCAGGATCGAAGCACCGCCGATCGCCGCCACCCCGCCCGCGACTCCGAGCAAGGTATTGCGCGTCTTGTTCGATTTCTTGCCCCCGCCGCCGCCGGGCTCGGCGGTGGTCCGGAGCAGCGCTTGCAGCGCCTGGAGCCCGGCCGCCGAGAGCCTGAACGGTCCGATCGGCGCCGCGCCCTGGCGGGGCACGAAGACCGCAAGCCCGGGTCCGTCGATCGTCACGGCCTGCCCGCCCGCGGTCACGTCGATCGCCCCCCTGCTCACATCCCCCTGGGTCTGCGGCCCGGGGCCGCGAAGGACGATCAGCGAGGCTTCCTCCTTCTTCGCCTTGACCTTCTTGCCGACCGCCGGCTCGGCCCTGGCGATCCTGAGCGCGTCCTCGCCGACCACGCCTTCGAAGATGGTGCCGCGAATTCCGATCGTCGCGACCGGCGTTCGCACCTGCACGCTGCCCGCGGGCTTGCGAAGATTGCGGCCCGACATGAAGCGGAAGGCGCCCTTGGTCACGCTCACGCTGGTCGACCGGCTGTTCGCCGCCGGATCGTAGACGAAGCGGTCGACCGCCACCCGCGCATTGGCGCCGACGGTGAACGTCGTCCGGTCGAGAAGCAGGATCTGGAGCTGGCTCGCCGGTCCGGTCCTGACCTCGTCGTTCAGGATCACCCGCGCCCGAAGCACCGCCGGGCGGACCTGCCGCCCGCTCCTGATCTCGACCTTGTTCCGGATCGCCGCATTGACTCCGACCGCGCTCGCCTGGGCGAGCACCGGCGAGGCGGCCATGCTCATCGCTGCGAGCGCCGCGGCGGACCGGCCCGCCGTCCTGAAGGCCCGGCCGCTCATTTCTTCTTCCTTCTCGGCGCCGCCGGGCGCTGGACCGCCCCGCATGCGGCCTCGACCCCGGCCCAGTCCGGATCGCCGATCTGCTTTCCGGCGAGCAGCCCGAGCTCGAGCTCCGCACCCTGGCGGTCGTCGAGCCGGCACAGCAGTGAAGCATAGAGTAGCCGCGGCGGCACCGCCTCGGGATGGGCCAGGAGAATGCGTTCGAGCGCTCCAAGCGCTCCGGGCAGGTCCGAGGCGGCGATCTGCCGGCGCGCCAGCGCCATTCCGCTGTCCACCTGCTCGGTCGCGGTCGCCAAGGCGTCGAGATCGTCCTGCGCCGCCGCCGCAGCTGGCAGCAGGGCGGACGCGGACAAAGCGAGCAGCAAACGCGGCATTTTACCGACCATAGTCGTTTCCCTTCGGGAGCCGGGGAAGGGCGCCGGTCGCTACGCCGCCCCCTCATTTGACTAAGGGCTATCATTCGCCCACCCTCGCAGCAACTTCCATTCGGCTTCGGAATTCGACCGGGGCCGAGGTATGAGGTTCGGACCTAGGCCGTATCGACATTCAAGGAGCCATGTCCCGCCGGCCTGCACTCATCCTCCCTGCGTGCGTAGCTCGCGGGGAGGGGGACCACCCGAAGGGTGGTGGAGGGGCAATGCTGCGTTGGCCCCTCCACCGCGTTCCGCGGTCCCCCTCCCCATCGCCTGCGGCGACAGGGAGGACTGAATGTCGATTCGCCCTGAAGCGGTGGCGGGGACAATGCTGGGCTTGAAGCGCAAGAGGGCAACAGTGGCCGCGCGCCGCTCCGCCATCGTCCTCGCCGGCCTTGTCCCGATTCTCCTCATCGCGCTCGCCAAGCTCGCGGCCCCCGCCGCGTTCGAGCAGTCGAGCGGCCTCGTCTTCGATTCCTACCAGCGCCTTTCGCCGCGGCCGTACCGGGATGCGGGCGTCCGGGTCGTCGACATCGACGACGAGAGCATAAGGCGCCTGGGCCAATGGCCCTGGCCGCGCACCGATCTCGCCGCTCTCGCCAAATCGATCGCCGACGCCGGCGCGGCCTCGATCGCCTTCGACATCGTCCTCTCCGAGGCCGACCGCACCTCGCCGCGCTTCCTCGCCGAGCGCCAGGCGCGCGACGGCGCGAGCCCGGCCCAGCTCGATATGCTCCGCGCCTTGCCCGACCACGATTCCCGCCTCGCCGAGACCCTCGCCGCGACTCCCTCGGTGCTCGGCTTCTTCCTGACCCAGGACAGGCCCGGCGCCCCCGTCCGCCCCAAGGCCGGCTTCGCCGTCGCCGGAAGCGATCCCGGCGCGAGCCTCACCTCATACACCGGCGCAATCCTGCCGCTGCCCCAATTCCAGGACGCCGCGCCCGGCCTCGGCTTCGTGTCGATCCGGAGCGAGGCCGACGGGATCGTCCGCCGAACGCCGCTCGTCGCCAGGTCGAACGGAGCGCTCGTGCCCTCGCTCTCCGCTGAGGCTCTACGGGTCGCACAGGGCGCGGGCGGGCTGGTCGTCAGGAGCAGCGATTCGAGCGGCGAGATCGCCGCGGGCGCCGCCGAGGCGGTCGGGATCAAGATCGGCGAGGCCGAGGTTCCGCTCACCGAGCGCGGCGAGATCTGGATGCATTATACCGGCCCCGTGCCCGAGCGCACCGTGCCGGCCTGGAAGATCCTCTCGGGGCGGCTTCCGCCCGCGGAGATGGAGCGCCTCTTCTCCGGCCGGATCGTCCTGATCGGCGCCGGCGCCATCGGCCTCCGCGACCTGGTCGCGACTCCGATGCGCGAGCGCGAGCTCGGGGTCGTCGTCCACGCCCAGGCGGTCGAGCAGATGGTTCTCGGCGACTTCCTCGAACGGCCGGACTGGGCCGCCGGCCTCGAGATGAGCCTCCTTCTCGCCGCAGGAATCCTGCTCGCTTTCCTTCTCCCGATCATGGGCGCTCTCCCCGGCGCCCTGCTCGCGGGCGGCCTCGCCGCGGCGGTCGGCGGCGGAAGCTGGTATGCGTTCAAGGCCAGGCATCTGCTCGTCGATCCGACCGCGCCGATCCTGGCCGTCTTGGCCTGCTATATCGTCGTCACTTTGTTCACCTATCTCCGCGAGGAGAAGCAGAGGCGCTACATCCACGGCGCCTTCGACCGCTATCTGTCGCCCGAGCTGGTCCGGCGGATCACCGACGATCCCAGCCGCCTCGAGCTCGGCGGCGAGGTCCGCGAGATGACGGTCCTGTTCTGCGACATCCGCGGTTTCTCCCACATCTCGGAACGGATGGGCCCGCAGGAGATCATCCGCTTCCTCATCGCCTTCCTCACCCCGATGACCGACATCCTCCTCGCCCGCCGCGCGACGATCGACAAATATATCGGCGACGCCATCCTCGCCTTCTGGAACGCCCCCCTCGACGATCCCGACCAGCACCGGAACGCCGCCCGCGCCGCGCTCGAGATGATCGGGCGGCTGGAGCGCCTCAACGCGGAGATGCCCGAACGGGAGGGCTCGACCTGGCCCGGCAAGGTCGAGATCGGCATCGGCCTCAACGCAGGCCCCTGCTGCGTCGGCAACATGGGCTCAGACCGGCGCCTGTCCTACTCGCTGATCGGCGACACGGTGAACCTCGCCTCCCGGATCGAAGGCCTGACCAAGCCCTACGGAATCCCCATCCTGATCGGCGACGAGCTGGCGCGCGAGCTCCTCGCCGGTCAGGATGGGGAATTCGCCATCGTGGAGGTGGACCGCGTCCGCGTCGTCGGCCGCGAGAAGCCGGCCACGGTCCATGCCCTGCTCGGCGACGAGACGCTTGCCGGATCAGCCGATTTCGCCAGCTTCGCCAAGCGCCACGCAAAGCTTCTCGACGATTACCGGAGCCGCCGCTGGGACGAAGCCGAGCGCGCGCTCGACAAGAATCTCGATGAAGCGACGAAGCTTGGGCTTGTCAAACTCTACGCCCGCTACGGCGCCTCGATAGCAGCCTGCCGCGAGTGCGCGCCCCCGGATGGCTGGGACGGCGTCACGGTCGCGGAGAGCAAATAGGAAGCCGCGGCTGCCCGCGGCTTCCTGTATAGTCAAGGCGGGTTTGAGCCGAGCATTCACCGCTTTGCGGCAAGGAGTAGATAGAGGGTCGCGATCGGAAGATACACTTCTAGCTTGCCGGTCATAACAGCGGCTACACCGTGCCAAAAGGCCAAGGATGCATAGATGTTGCGATGGACAAGAAATCGGGCGTTCAATGCTCCTAATTTGGCAACAAATACCGTGTACATGCTCCAGTACCAACGTGTCATCTTTTGCTCTCCAACGGAGGGGAGCTGGGCCCAGCCAAATGAGAATGTCGACGACATCCTCCTCGCAAATCCGCGCGTGATCCGCGTTATTTCCGGGGGACGCGCGCGCGTAACCACCAGGTAACTTCGAAGAATGGTCAGGTATGATGGCTGAGGGTGCTGATGGGAGAGAAAGCGATGCGCAAAAATTTGGTTTGGCGGTCCGTGGTACGCGCACCCAACACGGTTGGACTCAGGAATGGCTTGCCGAAGCGGCGTTGGGGAATGCAGATCGCAAGGGATATGTGTCTCGCGTTGAAAAGGGACTTATCCCAAATATTACGCGTGAAACCGTCAGAAAGCTTGCCACTGCGCTAGGTATCGACCGCCGATCTGTCCCCACTTCTCTGCAATGGCCACCGGCCGACTCTTCCGAACGCCATCCAGTTGATAAGCCGGGTTTAGCAGAGACTGAAGTCGCTCATCCGCAATACGACGCATGGAATCGCTATAAGAGCAATTTAAGCGCAGAATTCAGGAAAAATATCCCAGGAAGCAAGATTCCACTTTCTCAGCTGTATACGCCACTAAGAGTTACATACTCCGAGGTGTGGAGCCGTCTGAGCTCAGCCCAAAAGTCACAGCTGAAATCTAACTACGACTCGACGCCGCAAAGGGTCTTCAAGATCATTGCTGATGCTGCCGACGTTGTATCGAGGTGGCTTGCGGCTCAGACCGAGAGCTCGGACGCGATTCGTGTGCTTCGTGGCGGTCCAGGATCAGGCAAGTCGACGTTTGCGAAGTTCGTTACTCATAGCCTGATTGAAGCAAAGGCCCCGTTCGATGATCTAGAAATAAGAGAAATTCTCTTTATCCCCCTTCAGAGATTTGAAGACAGCGAACCCTCACTAGAGCAATCAATCGACAAGTTCATTCGTGAAAACGTTGTCGAAAATGGCTCCTTGGCGGGGTTGATTAATAGCGGTCCGGGAAAATCGCTTTTAGTCTTTGATGGCTTAGATGAACTCTCGATTGAGAGCTTTTCCTCTTCGGAAACCTCGCTCAGATTCATGCGCAAGCTGACGAAACTATTGGACAAGTATAACCATGATAACCTAAGTATATTGGGCTTGCTAATTGGTCGAGACCTTGCGCTACACAATGTTGAGAACGAGCTATCGCTTGCGCAACACCAAGTATTAAAGCTGCTCCCATATGTAATAAGTGATACCTCGGCGATAAATACATCTAGGGACGGGGGCTTAGATCAGCGAGTCGGATGGTGGCGGCGTTGGCTGAGGGCCCATAATGAGCCTCAGAGACCGCTGCCCGATCGCCTGCTCACTGGCCCTCTCTTTGAACTCTCGCGAGAGCCACTTCTCCTACAATTGGTTTGTAGCACCGGCGCTCACGAAGCGTCTGCTCCGGCATTGTCAAATCGCAACGCCTTATACGAGTTCATGATCTCAAGGGTCATAACTAACTGGCATAACCGCAGTCCAAGTGAGAACACCGAGTTTAAGGCAAACACAGAGACAATTGGCAGGCTTGAGGTTATGGCAGCTTCGGCTTGGATAACTGGCGGTAGAGGCACAAGCGGCGGGCAACTCCGAGAAGTGGCGTCGATATTTCGGGCTGACATGATCGACTCAGGAGTCCTTACTCAGGATCGCGGATATGCGCAGGCGCTGTTGTCATTTTACCTTGAGCCATTTGGAACTTTTGACGACATCGGCTTTGAGTTTACGCACAAAAGCTTTTCAGACTATCTCACGGCGCGCTTGATTTTTCGTTACATCGCTTCAATCTCCGACGTGGACGGCGATGCCCGCGGCATTTCAGTTGAAGAACTTGCAACGTTCCTATCGCGCGGTGAAATGAGTGTTGATCTCGCGAACATATTGGCGAGCTTTGCAATGGCCGGGTCCGACGATGAGCGCACCGCGGTGGATAGCACATGGACAGCTCTGGCGAGACAGATCGGCGGGGGAGTCGGCACTTCGAACACCCGTTTTCGCGAACTATTCGGAGCTTTAACGATTGCGCGAGGCGCCGCAGCTATGGGGAGCAAGCGGCTTACAAGGCTAGGGTCTGTACCTGCCCATAGCGCCAGAACCATCATCGATCTAATCTCGAGCCAAGGGAAAGTGGTGGAGTGGGAGTGGCGACACGAGTTCACCTCTTTCATCCCTAAGGCGTCTCCAGCCTGGTTGATGTACCTCAATAACGTTGATTTCAGCGGTCAGAACCTCGATGCTGTCGCCCTGCGCAGTGCGAACCTGTTTCGTAGTGGGTTCAGGCAATGTGAAATGCGAGGCGCGCAGCTTGTAGATTGCATCCTCACTGAGGCCGACTTTTCTGCAGCTTCTCTTCAAGGAACGAGTTTCCCTGGCTGCAATCTTCACAGCGCAGATTTCAGTGGCGCGGATCTCAGAGGCGCTGATTTTAGTTGGGCAAATGGGGTTCGTCGTGGGCAGCTCGACAGGGCCAAAATCGACAGGAGCACGCGGTTGCCTCGTTGGTTGAAGTAACCTGGATGAGAGGGAGACAAGATCTTCCAGTTAAATGGCGTCTACATCTCCCGTCGCTGTGCAGTCAGTAGTTGCCCCCGTCCAAGAACGGGAGCGGGCCGCCCAAGGCAGCCAGGATAAATTTCGCCACGCGCCTTGCAAAGCTTCTCGACGATTATCGAAACCGCGATTGGGACGAAGCCAACGGCGCTCGACGAGAATCTCAACGCCGCGACGTCGTTGCGGTTTGCCAAACTCTACGCCCGCTACCGCGCCTCGATCGCCACCTGCCGCGAGAACCCTCCGGGCGAAGGCTGGGACGGCGTGACTGTCACTGAGACCAAGTAGGAAGCCGCCGACAACCGCGGCGCCCTGTACGTGGCCGCCGTCCGGCGACTAGATCAGGAGAGACGGGCGTAGAGACCCATCGCCTTGATCAGAGCAAAAAGATACCCACCTTTCTGCTATGGCGGAAGTGACCATTCCGACGCTTGGAGAGCCAGTCGACACTGGTGATTGGGATGTCAAAGGCTTCCCGGCGCGGTGGCGCGACCAGTCCTTCCTCATTTTGGTAGATGGCTCCGTGATGCAACGTGTGCGAGAAAGATCGTATGCTGTTTCCCGCATAGCTCCCAGTATCTGGTCGATGTCTGAAAAGACGGTGTTGGAGGAGGCTGCCTCTCGTAAGCTTCATCTAGAAGGCATGCCGGAAGATCAGAGGCTCAGACTTAGTCCAGCCGACCTCGATAAATCCTAGGTTCACGGCGACCGCACCGGGTTGACCACAGCTTCTAGCGGCGATTTCCAAGATCGCTTTGCTTCAAGCGGCAGCGCTGGGAGAGGCGTTACAATCAGCTGTTGCGAGGAGTGGAAATGACAAACGCTAGCATCGCCCTTGCGGTTGCCTCCGGCATTCTCTGGATTGCCGCCGCCTTCGTGAGTTTCAAAGCGCCACCTGGCGGAGCACCAAACTTGGTCGCATTCGATGGAATTGACCTAAGGCGGACTTGGAAATGGCAGAAAGCTCTCAACGGCATGGCCGCTCTCTCGGCTGCCGCTGCCGCGATCTGCCAAGTTGCAGTAGCCAGCGCTTAGTCGCGTGCAACGCACAGATTAACTGGGCTCGCGCTGCCGTATTGACCGATTGCTGATGGAGGACGCGCGCTCAGCGCCATGGCGCCTGCTCGTGGCGCGGCACCCTTGTAAATGCGAGGTGGTCCTTAGCTGCTTTGCTTACAGCTTTCATCTGGGCGTTGAGGCCGGGCACATTAATGAGCCAATGATCATACCAGCGTGCTGGTACTTTCTCCTTGGCCGACTCCATCATCGTGGTAGCCCAACTTCCGGCAGTCCGGCTTGCGGTCAGGCGAAATAATTCAAAGGCGCTAAAAGCGGTGATAGGATCGGGCGCGGTGATAAAGGCGCCGAGCCAATTTCGCGCTTGGATATTTGACAGATAGCGTCGCCACGCGAGGTCGCGCACCTCATCAAGCCATTGAGAGAGCTTGAGCGCTAGAATGTCATCCCACAGTGCTTCGCTTCCCGCATGATTGTCGAGTTCACCTGCGAGCACGATCGCGCGCGCCAAGTCATAGACGCTGCTCTTCAGCATCGGGCGAATGGCGGTGATCAGCCAATCCTCCTCCTTCCTCCGGCGCAACGCCGAGGCTATGTCAAAGAGATGTTGGTCGAGCGTAGCGGAGTCGAGACCATCGTGGCGTAGTTCTTCAACCACCGAATTGAGCGGAGTTTCGAATGGCATCAGTCGGAGCCCGTCCGACCTGACGCTGGACTCATTCATGCTCTTGACGAGCGCACGCCACAGCGTTTGTCCGGATGGCCGACCGATCCAAAGCAGTGCTCGGGTGACCTCGATGATCGCTTGATCGGCGCTAAACAGCATATGGCCGATGGGAATACGCGCGCCCTCGAGCGCAGGCGCGATCCATTGCTCGACTCGTTCGGGATTGGCCTCGACGAGCTTGCGGTAGGAGAGTCGGTCGTCGAATCTGTACCCGAAACCCTCACTGCTACGGGGCGGATTGAGCTCGCTGCGGATGCGCTGTTCCACATGACGCGCGAATGCCTCGCGATACTCCGATTGGTCGGGCCAGGTGCGCGAGAGGCAACCGATCGCGAGTGGCAGGATTAGACTGGAGCGGTTGTCGCTATCAATCGGCTCAGCGCAGCAAAGTGCGGTGCTGCCGTGCAACGCTTCGTCGCCTTCCATTTGCGACGTCGTCCAGCCGTCATCCCGAAGCCTGTTGCATAGTATCTTGTCGTCTGCTTGCCACGCGACGTGCATAGCGGCGGCGCGCACTTTTGTATCCGGATGACGCATCAGCCGTGCAACCGGGGCATAGCCAGGCGGCATGTCATTGAGATCGCTATGGGCGAGGAGCGTGAGCCATCCGGCAACCAGCGCAGGATCAGCGTCGTCCGTCAGTACCGTCTCAAGTCGAGCAAACTCAGCAGCGGTGGGCCGCTTCAGAAGGTCAATATGCGCTTTGGGCCAGGAGGGCCCCTTTGGCATCTTGAGTAAAGCGTCGAGTTGTGCCGCGGGAGTCGCCCCTGCAAGCGTCAAAACAGTAAGGTTTGGATCAAGGTTGACGCTCGCCTCGCGATGCGCGCGAAGCGTTGTTTCGAACGCAGCACGAATGCCGTTTCGCACCAATTCGCCGTGAGTGACCAATGAGGAGATCCACCCGCCTACGATGCGGCCAAAATCGTGCCGAGAGGTGTCGATAGCGTCGATGCGGTTGAGATAAGTCGCCAGCAAATCAGGCGCCCACCGCGCCAGCACGATCCTGATCTCGTCCGACAGCTGAAACTCGCGGTCGTCATCAGCGGCTATTAAGTTGGAGAATGACTCTCGAAGTAATGCCTCTCCAGCCGCGTCAAGCTGAGCATTAGGATCGGGGGCGTGCTTGGCCAGGTCAGTCGCATAGCGCAGCGCCGCCTTCGCCCAGTTAGCGTTGCTCCTGTCGGCAACATATTTCCACTGAAGTGCTCCAACGTCGGCGCGCTCCACGCTGTCCTTTCGCCCGAACGGGCGCTTTTCGGGCATCCCGCTTGGCTGAGCGTCCGGATCGAGCGATGACAGCGCAGAGAGTAGAAGGTCGGCACCTGCTAGTGCCTCATCGCTGGCGACTGCAGCAATCGATCGGGCCGTTGCGACAAGTTCTGTCTCTGCCTCGCGCGGATCCTCGGTGTTGGCTCGCATGAGCCAATCGAACTGGTCGCGGCGATTTACCTCGCGCATGATCGAAGTTGCGACCGCATGGCTGCCGAGCGCGGCGGCAAAGGGAGCACGCGGAAGATAAGAAATAGCGCTGATCGTCGGACTCGCCACCGATACCCAATCTTCCTCTTCGGCTGATGCTTTGAAGGTGAGCGGTGGCAGCGAGCCGCGCGTCTCGTTCCAGGCGCGAACCCGCGACTCGACTGCAGGCGCCGCGATTTCGGGCGGTGGGTCGGTTTCGTTCACCACGTCACGCCAGCCGAAGGTTTCACCGAGCCAAAATGTTGCCCGCTCGACAAACGCGGTCATCACGGCCGGATATTCTTCCGCCGCATTGACTAGTCCAGCCAAATGGATGTTGCGATCGTCGTGCAGCTTTTGGCGATCGCGCCACACCACCTCGGTGCGCGCGAGGAAAAGCGCGGGGTCCTCCGCGATCAAGCGAGTGTAGCGCTTGAGCTCATCGCCGAAGAAATTGTCGCTGCCGAGCCATTGGTCGAGCAACACTCCGCGGGCGACGGGGCTGCAGTCGGGCCAGATTGTAGCGAAAGAGGCAGCGATGCCAATTACAGTGACACCAAGCTCGAGCCCACGCAGATCGTCTACGAAGCCCTCGATACGCGACGAGACTTCAGCAACAGTGTCAAGTGACTGGACCGCGCGGACTAAGGCCAGACCCATCGCGATCGGTGCCAACTCGGGGTTAATGCGGAACCGATGCGGCTCGCCAGTCTGAGCTTCGAACCAAACGCCGCTCACAATCGAGCTGACCGTGGCTTCAGTTGGTGGCGTGCCGCTCTCCTCGGCAAGTGCCTCGCCGATGCGGCGCCGCAGTACGGTCGCGTCAAAGGTTCCCGCGGCAAGGATTTCCTGGCCGATGCCGGCTATAAGATTGCGCATCTCCTCATCGTCGAGCCCCGGATAAATTCGGTCCTTGAAGTCCTCATAGACAAGTCGCTCGGGGGTGATATCGCCACTCCTGCCGAGCTTCTCCCAGTGACGAATTGCAAGTGCGCAGAGTCGTGGAACTTTCATCAGCGGAATGAGGCCGGGATCCAGCTTCGTTCGCTCGAGGCCTGCGCGGCCCAGCACCTCGTCCATTTCGGAATCGCTAAAACCATTTACAGTCTGCTCGGCGTAGGGGATGGCCGCGGCTTGGAAGCTAGCGGGAACGAGCCGCCAATGGTCCCACCGGTCGGTGAAGATAATCGCGATGGCCTGTCCCCAAGGCTCAAGGCTGATTTCGCTTGCCAACCTTGCCCAATCCACCCCGTCGAACCGTTCATTAAGGCCGTCCACGATGAGGATCAGGCGTGTTTCGATGGCTCCAGCGCACCAGCGTCGTGCGCGCCGCGCCCACCAGGCGGGGTCACGGATTGCAAATACTTGATGGAGGGCAGTCCCGATCACTGCGTCAGGAGTCGCATTTGCGATGAAGCGAGCAGGAATGATCAATGTTAACGGCAGTGGCGACCCCGAAAGTTCACGATCCAGCCACCAGCTGAGTGCCGCCCAGGTCTTGCCGAGACCTTCGGCTCCCAGAAGGATCAAAGCTGGTCGGGGCGTCGATCCACTCCACCAACTCGAGACCGCCTGCCGCAACTCTGGGCGAGCAATCCGAATGACCGAAGGATCGGTAAGGTTGGTGTAGCGCCCGACACGCGCTGTCGCCGAAGGCAGGCTCGCCATTTGGTGACGGAAATGCTCCGAGACTGCATCGCGCGCATTCTGATATCCAAGCGTTGGAGAGAGCAGGCGATCCTTGAGAGCGCCGAGTTGCGAAGCGTAGGTCGGGTGAACGCGCGCTCGCTCAAGCAGATTAGAGATGCCAGGCGTGACGGTGATGTAGGCGGCTAGGACATCCTCATGCGCCGAGGCGAGAAGCGCGAGGCCGGGCAGAATTTCCGCCGACTCTGGCCAATCGAGGAGCAACACCTCGATCCCCAGCGTATCGCCCAATGCGCGCATTTGTCCGGCATCAGGCTCCTTGACCTCGCGGCTCGCGACTAGGACCCATAGCTCCAAGTCGGGATGCGCAGTCGCCGCATCACGCAGCTTGCTCTTGATTTCGTCGAGAGGCAGGGGTGTGGCTGCGCCATATCGCTTGGCCTCGATGCCAATTACAGTCGCGGATGGATCTCCATCAGTTCGCGAATCCACCCCACCTTGCGGTCCAGACTTTGCGAGTGTGAAGCGCCTTCCGGTGGTGCGCGAGAATAGGTCCCGAACTAGATTTTCGAAGCTGCCGCTGCCACTCGCCGGTAGCGCTCGGAGCCTTGTAACAAGTGAGCGGGTTTCAGGGTTGGGCATACTTGCGGTGAATTCTCGACTCATTTTGGCGTTCTACTTAATCCCATTGTAGGGGCCCGCGCATGTCCTCTTCGCCGTCTTCCAAAAGAACCCTACACCATTCCGGATGATCTGCAGTGATCCCGAATACAAAGAGGGTGCCATGGAGATGAATCAAGAACGCGCCTGCGCCGTGCTCAGCGTCCACGCTCCACCGCACCTGAACTTGGTCTCCAAGGTCCTCATTGCCATGGCGAGGATTATCTAGATTCTCGGCAGCTTCTTGAAATTCACGAAGAGCGGTACCGTCTCCTAGTTGAGCATTAAACGAGAAGGTGGAAAGCACTCGACCCTCGGTCGACAGGGGGCGACCAACATACCGGTAGTGGAGCGCGAGATTAAGCTTGAGTGCGATGATTTTGAGGTGTGGGCTCCACCTCTCAACATCCAACTTAACCATTGGAATGTCATCAAAAAATAGCCCATCTGGTCGAGCGATACCAAGACCACGCAGCATATTTCGCTTTTGCTGGCGTGTCGGCCAAAGATCACTAATCAGCTTTGGGTCATTGCGGTGATAGTGGGCGGCGCGGGCTCGTAGGGCTTTCCGGTCCTCCTCCCGGCCATCGCGGGGGACTATGAGCAGGGATAGAGCGCCCTCTGCCTCTCGGGAGGCATCTTGGCAATCTCTACACGCCGGAAACACAAACCCATCTGGCATGCGCTTCGATCGGAAGAACACGCGCGCTGGTTGGTGGTCAGCTGACGCCGTTTCGCGATGACCCCCACAAAAGCAACAGAATGGGTGTTGGGCCTTGAACCGTGCCAATCCGCGTTTCGCCATAGAGTGCGAACCTAATCCTAGTCGCAGAACGAACAATACTTCGGAGGGTAGAATCCGAGGGAGTGAGGTGCCGCCCAAGCATAGCTCGGGGCTCCTCGACTCGGGCAGCTATGCCGGTCCGTCCGTGCCCTTACACACAAAAAAGCGCCCCGGCCGAAGCCGGGGCGCCCAGGCGGTCGGGTGATGACCGCTTTTAGAAGAGGAAGTCGTTCTGCGTGATGATCGCATTGTCGGTCAGCACGATCGCGAAGTCCGGAGCGCCGCCGTCGACGTTTCCGAACACCACCGTCACCTTGCCGCCGAACGGGCTCGCGCCGGCGACACCGTCGATGTCCATGCCCAGCGCGCTCTCGGCGGCCTGCATGTTGCCGAAGGTGCGGGCCCAGACCTCGCCGGCATTGTTGCCGGAGGCGTTGTTGACCCAGGTGAAGGCCTGGTCGCCCGCCAGCGTCGAGTTGGCGTCGATTCCGCTCAGGTCGATCTTGTCCGATCCCGACTGGAAGTCGAGGATCAGGTCGAGCGAGATCGGGCCGGTCTTGCTGGCGACGGTCGTGGCGTTGATCTCGCCGACGAACACGTCGTTGCCCGCGCCGCCGGTCATCCGGTCGACCCCGTCGCCGCCGGTGATGCGGTCGTTGCCGGCCATGCCGAACAGCTGGTTGGCGATCGCGTCACCGGTGATGACATTGTCGAGCCCGTTGCCGGTGCCGTTCGCGGCGGTGCCGGTGAGCAGCAGATTCTCGACATTGTCGGTCAGCGTGTAGCTGATCGCGCTCGACACGGTGTCATTGCCCTCGTTGATCAGCTCGGCGACCAGGTCACCGCCGTCGTCGACGAGGAAATAGTCGTTGCCGAGACCGCCGAGCATCTGGTCGGCGCCGAGGCCGCCGTTGATCGTGTCGTTGCCGGCCCGGCCCTCGATCGAGTCGTTTCCGGCATTGCCCAGAAGGACGTTGTCGACCGAGTTGCCGACGATGATGTCGTCGCCGCCGCCGCCCGTCGCATTCTCGATCGTCGTCCCGTAGGCGATCGAGATATTGTCGTGGAGCATTCCGTCCGGAGCGTTGTAGCGCGCCCGGAGCGCGGCATAATCGGCTTCGGTATAGCCGGCGGGCAGAAGGCCGCGGGCCTTCAGGACGTCGAGCGGAACGATCCCGCTGCCGCCGCCGCTGCTGAACTGGCCGGGGTTGAGGTCGATCTTCGAGTTGCTGTTCCAGCCCGAGAAATCGAGCGTGTCGATGCCGCCGGCGTCGTAGATCGAGATGACCGGCATCGGGTTGGCGCCGGCGAAATCGTAGACGTCGCGGCCGGCGGTGCTGTTGAAGCCGTAGACCGTGTCGGTCACGCGCGTCGTCGGATCGGCGCCGTACATGGCCTGGATCGTGGCGATGTCATGGAGCAAAGGCGTCTGGCCGTAGACCCAGTTGAGGCGGTTCCAGTCGATATGGCCGGCGCCGCTGAACTCGGCGTTGAAATAGGACATGGACGAATATTGCCGGGTGTCCTGGAAATATTCGGCATTGACCGGATAGGTGATCGAGAGGCCCGGAGCGGCATTGTAGGCGCCCGGATGCTGGAGGCCGATGCCGTGGCCGATCTCGTGGATCAGGGTGGTCAGGCCGTAAAAGCCGTTGCCGAGCTGAAGGTTGCTGGCGGCGGTGCCGTTCACCCACACGTCTCCGGCCAGCTTCGTCTGCGGCGACGAATAATTATAGGGAAGGAAGGCGTAGGCCTGGGTTCCCGGCTGGTTGGTGTAATTGCCGAAATTGATGTCGGCTTGCTGCGGCGCGGTCTCGACGAAGGTCGGGGCGATCAAATCGTCCCACAGGGTGATCGCCTTTCGCGCGGCGTCCTGCTGTGCAGCCGAGAAGGGCTGGAAGCCGAAATATTCGATCCGCCCGAGAAGGCCGGTGCCGGCCGCGTTCGGATAGACGTAGGGCAGGCCGAACATCGATTGCGCGGTCTGGAATCCGAAGCGCAGGACCATCGGGTCGCCGCTGGCCGGACGGGCGTCGACGCCCTCGTTGCTCCAGCCGGCGCCCGGAATGCCGGTGCCCGGATAGGAGGTGCGGTTGAGGTGCGCCATGACCTGCTCGATGGTCCAGACCGGCTTGCCGCCGATCGAGCCGCCGGTGCCGTCGGCATTGGCGTCGAGGCTGATGATGCTTTCTTCAGACATTCTTCCCACTCCCATTTTTCATTGCGTTGAGATTGCTTCGAGGTTGATCAGTTGCCCATTTTCCAGGGCAGGGTCTGCGTGAGCGCGGCGGCGAGCGCCGAGTCGAGCTCCGGTCCCGGCAGCGCCGGGCCCGAAAGGCGCACCGCTCGAGGCGCCGCGCTGAACAGCTCCGCCGCGTCCGGGCGGGCCGGCCGGAAGGGCCGGATGCTGAATATGAGAAGCCGTCCGTCGCCGTCGGGCTGGACCGAGGCGTGGACGAGCAGGGTCACGCTGTCGGGCTCGAGCACCGCCGGGTCGCCGAAGCCGACCGGTTCGACCGGGACTGGGGCGCCCTCGGCGGCCATGGCGCGCACCCGCGCGCAAAGCGCGTCCTGGAGCGCCCGATGGTCGGCCGGCACGTCGGAGGAAACCAGGCAGAGCACCCGCGCGCGGGCGATCTGCTGCCACATCAGGGGCTGAGTCGCCGCCATCGCCGGGCCGCTCACGGCCGGCGCTCCGCCGGCCGCGGACAATATCGCGAGCGCCGCCGCTCCGCACAGCGGAAAAGACCCGAATTGCATGACTTCCCCACGCCTGCCCCGTTTCAAAACACAACCAGTAACGGCAGTGCGTTTGCCCCTAAGTGGCTCGCTTAGCTACGAAATTTCGACGCGTCAATTGATCGGAACCCCTTTGAGGTAAATAATTTCTTGCTGTGCCCGACTGGCACATCTGTCGGCCGGGAAGGCGGGTTTCGTGGGATGAAAAGGGCGGAATCCTGCGGCGAGGCCCGCCGGAGCCAACCTGGAATGGAGGCGCGTTTCGCACCCGGACGTCCGGCGATCAGAGCACGTACTGAGCCCAAGGACCCGAGCGCTCGACCGCGTCCACGCCTAGGGCGGCACTCATTCTTCGGGATTCCGTGGGCCGCCGGCAGAGCGGTCCAATAACGATCCGCTCTTCTCCTAGCACATACGATGATCTTCCGGCCTTGGTATCAGTAAGATCCAACAGCCCAAACCCCGTGGCGGCAATTCCCATAGATCGATGCGGCATTCGTTACACTACCGAACAGTATTGCTAGCGTAACTAACCGATTCATTCTGCAAGGCTAACTGTCGAATCCGAGAGTTGTCATCCACAGCTTCTACACGGATTATCCATTTTTTATCAACATACTTGATGAGGTCTTATGAAATCGTCAAGATTCGCGCCGACCAGATTCGGGGTGGGGATTTTTCATGGGTGCGGATGAAGCGGTGGGGCTGGTGAACCAGCTCCTCTGGAACACGATCGTGATCGCTGCGCCGGTATTGATCGCGGCCTTGGTGGTCGGACTGCTGATCAGCGTCATGCAGGTGGCGACCCAGCTTCAGGAAATGACCCTCAGCTACGTGCCGAAGCTTCTCGTCTCGGCATTCGTCCTGATCGCTCTCGGGCCCTGGATGCTCGCGCGGATGACTCAGTTCGCGGTTTCCACCATCAAGATCATACCGCAGCTCGGCTGACTCGATCCGGTGTCCACGCTCACTACCTGGATTTGCGGCTGCTTGCTGCTGAGCCTGAGGATCGGGCCGGTGCTCGCGCTCGCGCCTCCGTTCACCCTCGTGAAGTTCCCGATGCTGTTCCGGGTGCTGCTCGGAACGGGCCTCGCCGCAACGATCGTCTCGTTCCATCCGACGGCGCTGGACGGGGTGAGCGCTCAGCCGGGCTTCCTCGTCGTCGCGGCCGCCAGGGAATTGATGGTGAGCCTGATATTCGTGCTGGCCTTCCAGCTCGCTTTCGGCGCGATCTATCTGGCCGGACGGACCATCGACGTTCAGGCCGGCTTCGGCCTGGCTTTGCTGATCGATCCGACCAGCGGATCGCGGACGCCGTTCGTCGGCACCATATACGCGCTGGTCGCGGGCATCCTCTTTTTCGCGATGAACGGGCATTACGACCTGCTCAGGGTCATCGCCGCCTCGCTCGACTCCATCCCGCTCGGCTCGCCGCATTTCACCGAATCGCTTGGGCCGCTGCTCGCCTTCATGTCCGCCATCTTCGTCGTCGGAATGGGCGTGGCCGGAGGCGTCATCCTGTGCCTGTTCCTGACCGATCTCGCCATCGCCATGCTTTCGCGAACGATCCCGCAGATGAACGTCCTGGTCCTCGGGTTTCAGGTGAAGACTCTCGTCCTCCTCATCGCTCTTCCGATGACCATGGGATTCGCCGCGGCGCTGATGGCGCGAATGCTTCGAATGACCCTCGAAGCCTTGCCGGGGCTGCTCTGAGATGGACGGATCGGAACAGGATAAATCGGAGCGTCCGACCCCGTTCAAGCTGATGCGCTCGCGCGAGAAGGGAGTCGTCGCACGCGGCATGGATCTGGGATTTTTCGCCGGACTCAGCGCCTTCGCGGCCTATGCCTGGATTTCCGGTCCGGCGTTCGGAGCGGACATGGCCCGAGCGCTGGGCAGCGCCCTGGTCACCGCACCCAATTTGACCGGCAGCGGCAGCGAGATCGTCGCGGTGACCGCGCTCATCTTCTCCCAGGCGGCGCGTCCGCTCCTGTTCATGGCGGGGACCATCTTCCTCGTGGTTCTGCTCGCCGAGCTCGCGCAGACGGGCGTGATCTTTACGGCCTTTCCGCTGAAGCCCGATTTCGGCCGCCTGAATCCGGCCAAGGGCTTGAAGCGCGTCTTCTCTGTGCGGATGCTGATCGAGACTCTGAAGAACGTCCTCAAGATGGCGATCTATGTGGCGATCGCTTTCGCAATCATCTCGGCGGCACTGAGCGGCCGCACTCCGGGCATCACCGATTCCGGCCATCTTGCCGAGGCCATGGCCGGGACCGGCCTTCGGCTCATCGCCGGCTTCATCGCGGCGGCCTTTCTCTTCGTCGTGGTCGACCAGATGATCGTCAGGCGCGATTTCCTGAAGCAGATGCGGATGAGCCGGCGGGAAGTGAAGCGGGAGGCGCGCGACCGCGAGGGCGATCCGCGAATCAAGCAGCGCCGCAAGCAGCTGCACGGACAGTTCACCAAGCATAGCGAGAGTCTCCGCAATGTCCGCGGCGCCGACGTCGTGATCACCAATCCCACGCGTCTCGCGATCGCCCTTCGATACGATCCGGCACTCATGTCGGCGCCGAAGTTGGTGGCGAAGGGCGCCAACGAATTCGCAGCGCGGATCCGCGGGCTGGCCTTCATCCACAATGTGGTCATCGTCGAGGACAAGATCCTTGCGCGCGCGCTCTTCAGGCAATGCGAAGCCGGCCGCGAGATATCCGAGGAACATTACCGGCGCGTCGCCGACATCTACCGGACAATCAGGCCGCGGCCGCAGCCGCAGCCGGCAGGGGGCTCGACGGCCCATGCTTAGGTCAGCCTTCGGCAGGAATCAGGACCTGCTTCTGGTGGGCGGAGTCCTCTCCATCCTTCTGATCCTGTTCGCGCCCATTCCGCCGGTCATGCTCGATCTGCTTCTGATCGTGAACTTCGCCTTCGCGCTCACCATCCTGCTTCTGACCTTCTATGTTCAGAAGCCGGTCGAATTCTCGACCTTCCCATCTCTGCTGCTGGTGGCGACGCTCTTCCGATTGTCGCTCAACGTGGCGGCGACTCGACTGATCCTCACCGGCGCCCATGCCGGCGACGTCATCGACGCGATCGGCGCGTTCGCTGTCCAGGGCCAGTTCGTGATCGGGCTGGTGGTCTTCTTCATTCTGGTCGTCGTTCAATATGTCGTGGTGACCTCGGGCGCCCAGCGAGTGTCGGAGGTGGCGGCCCGCTTCGTTCTCGATTCGGTGCCCGGCCAGCAAATGAGCATCGACGCCGATCTCAACATGGGCCTGATCGATCAGGAAGAGGCGAAGCGGCGGCGCAAGGAGCTGGAAAAGGAAGCCGCCTTTTACGGGGCGATGGATGGCGCCAGCAAGTTCGTGAAAGGCGATGCGATCGCCGGAATCGTCATCCTGCTGATCAACATACTGGCCGGATGGATCGTCGGCGTGACCCAGATGGGCCTGGACTGGAACGCCGCGCTTCAGACCTTCACCTTGCTCACGATCGGCGACGGAATCGTCACCCAGGTGCCGGCATTGGTGATCGCCGTTGCCACCGGCATCATCGTCACCCGTTCCTCCGCCGATCGTCAGCTCAGCACCGAGATATTCAACCAGCTGACGTCGGTGCCCAAGATCGCGCTGATCGTGCTCGGGACCTTGCTCGTTCTCGTCGCGCTTCCGGGCATGCCGAAATGGCCGATCCTCATACTTGCGGCCGTTTCCGGAGCGATGTGGTTCTCGACTCGCCGCGGCCGCTCGGCCGAAGCGCGCGAGGAGCAGACCGCCGAAACCGGCGCGGACGCGGGGAACTCGCCGGCCGCGGCGATCGAGATCCTCCTCGGCCGGGACCTCAGCGCGCACTGGAATGCCGCGAAGACCGGAATCAGCGACCGGATCGCCGCGCTTCGCGCCCAGCAGGAGAAGCTGACGGGATTCACATTTCCAGCCGTCGTTGTCCGCGACGGACCCGAGCTCGCTCCGCTGGACTACGAGATTTCGCTGTACGGCTCCCGTTACTCCCAGGCCCAGATCCACCCGGACAAGGTGCTCGCGATCCGGGCGACTCCGCCCTCCGATCCCTTGCCGGGAATCGAGGCGCGCGATCCCGCCTTCGGCCTTCCCGCTACCTGGATAGCAAGCGAGCTTCGAGAGCACGCGCTCGATACCGGCTATACTCTGGTCGATCCGCTGACGGTGCTGATGACCGATCTCGCCGAGGTCCTCAGGCGCGAGGCGCCGCTGCTGCTGACGCGTTCGGAGGTCATTCCGCTGATCGAAGGCGTCCGGTCCCGCCAGGCCGGCCTGATCGAGGAGCTGGTCCCTTCGATCATGACCGTCTCGGACATCCAGAGGGTCCTCCAGAACCTGCTGGCCGAAGAGGTTTCGATCCGGAACATCGACCTCATCTGCGAGGCGCTCGTGGACGTGGGCCGGCACACCAAGGATCCGGCCGAGCTGACCGAGCTCGTGCGGCAGCGGCTCAGCCATGGGATCTGCCACGGCCTTCGCGGCGCGCACGAGCAATTGTCGGTGCTCAGCCTCAACCCGCGGGTCGAGGCGCAGATCGCCGACAGCATCCGCAGAAGCGACGGCGCCAATTCCTTCGCGATCGAGCCGCGCCTGGCCGAGCAGCTGATGCGCAAGCTCATTCCGCTTTCGGAATCGATGATGAAGGAGAGCCGGGCTCCGGTCTTGCTCTGCGGTCCTGAAATCCGGCGTCATCTGAAGGTGTTCACGCGCAGAAGCATACCGCGGCTTGCGATCGTCTCGGTCAACGAAGTTCCGCACACGGTCGATCTCACCTCCTTCGCGATGCTCAATATCGAGTGAGCGTCGCCCACTGGAACAATGGACTGAACAGCTGAGGATTCACGGGGAATGTCATGGGATTGATAGACATAGCGGCAGCCATAATGTCCCAGTCGGGGCAGCGGGTCGAACTGGCCGCCCAGAACGTCTCGAACGTCGCCACGCCCGGCTACAAGAAGCATGTCGGCTTCTCCGACCTGCTGAGCACGGGCAGGCCCGCGGGTGAGGCGTCCTCCGTGGAATCGTCGTTCGTCGACTTCGCGGCCGGGAAGCAGATCGAGACCGGAAACGAGCTCGATCTCGCTCTGGGGGGCTCGGGCTTCTTCGTCGTGAGCTCCGGGGACGGCCTCCTCCACACCCGGCACGGCCAGTTCCAGCGCGACCCGGACGGCCGCCTGCTCACCGGAGCGGGCTTCGCGCTCCAGGCGCGCGGCGGCGGAGACCTGGTGCTTCGCGACGGCCCGTTCGAGGTCGGCGTCGATGGGGTCGTCCTCCAGGACGGGACGCCGGTCGGCAGCATCGCGGTCGAGTCGTTCGAGAACCTCGACGCGCTGACCGATCGCGGCGGCGGCTATTTCAACGCCGCCTCGGAGGCTTCGGCCGAGCCGGTCGCCGCGATGGTGCGGCAGGGCGCGCTCGAAGCATCCAACGTATCGACCGGGGAGGAAATGGTGGCGATGATGGCATCCTTGCGGCGCGCCGAGGCGGCGCAGCGTCTGATCAACACATATGACGAGCTGATGGGCCGCGCGCTCTCGGCCTTCGGGCAGGCCTGATATGAACGGGGCCTTCTATATCGGAGCGACCGGTCTGGACTCGCAGCAGCGTGCTCTCGACGTCATCGCCAACAACATCGCGAACATGAACACGCCCGCCTTCAAGAAGTCGGAAGTCCGCTTCTCGGAGCTTGTCGGAGCATCGCCGGAAGCCGGCCAGCCGATCCGCCCGGGAATCGAAGGCTCGAGCGGCGGAGTGGCGATCGAGACGTCGTCGCGGTCGCTCGGCCAGGGAGAGCTCAGGGAAACCGGAAATCCCCTCGACGTGGCGATCGGCGGAGAAGGGTTCATCGAGCTGCTGGGATCTTCGGGCGAGATGATGCTGTGGCGCGGCGGCACTTTGACCGTGAACCGTGACGGGCTGCTCGCCGCCGCCAACGGCCTTCCGCTGAAGGCGATGATCACCGTTCCCGAAGGCGCTTCCGCACTGACCATCGGCCGCGATGGAATCGTGTCCGCGCTGGTCGACGGCGAGGCTTCCGCCACGGAGATCGGCAAGATCGATATCGTCAAGGTGCGCAACCTGGGCGGGCTTTCCGCGGTCGACGGCGGCATGTTCCGGCCGGCTTCCGAAGAGGACGTCGCCAGCTTCGAGCCAGGCGAGGCCGGGGCCGGAGCACTGGTCCAGGGATCGATCGAGGCTTCGAACGTGGAGCTCACCCAGGAGATGGTGGCTCTGATGCTGACCCAGCGCGCCTACGCCGCCAACGCGCAGGTGCTGCAGGCCGGCGACCAGCTCATGGCGATCGCCAACGGCCTGAAGCGGTAAGCCGGAATGTCGATCGCCATCATCGCCATCGTGGCCGCGGCCATGCCCGCTCCGGGGACCCTCCCCGTCGAGGGCGGCTGCATGCGCGTCGAAAAGCCGCTGGCAGAGGGCGACTTCGCCGTGGCGGGCGATGTGACGATCGCCGGCTGCGGCGACGAGGCGGCGAAGCCCGGCTTCCGCTACGATCCCGTCTCGCGGCTCGTCCGCGCCTCGCGCGCCCTCGAGCCCGGCGAGATCGTGCCGGCCGTCTCGCCCGCGTTTCTCGCCGGCATCCGCCCCGGCCAGCGAATCCTCCTTTCGACCCGAATCGGAGCCGTCACCATCGATCGGCAGGTGGAGGCCGTGGTTGCGGCTCCGGCTGGACGGCCGGTCTTCGTGCGCGCCGACGACGGCAAGATCTTCGCAATCCCCTATCCGGAGGCCGTCCAATGATCCCGTCGAGAACCGGTGGTTTCGCCTTTTTCACGCTGATGGCTGCAATTCCGGGCGTCGCCGCGGCCGAGGATCTTTATCCGCACGACAAATGGGCCGCGTTGGTGGGCGACCGAAGAGCCGAGCAGGTTGGCGACGTCCTGACCGTGGTCGTCTTCGAGAACAGCGTTGCGGCCAATTCGGCCAAGAGCGGGACCCGGCGCGACACGAGCATTTCGGGAGAGATCTCCGCCGGAAGCGGGCTCGACGAGTCCGGAAAGCTCGCGTTCGGCGGCCGCTACGAGGGGGCGGGGGAAACGACCCGCGCAGGCCGGATGGTGGCGACGATCAGCGTCGTCGTCGAGGCGGTCTTGCCCAACGGCGATCTGCGGATCGCCGGCTCGCAGATGCTGAAGATCAACGGCGAGCGCACCTTCATCCGAATCCGCGGCCGCGTTCGCGCGGCAGACATACGCGACAATCAGGTCCTCTCGTCCCGGCTTGCCGAAGCCGAGATCGATTATGACGGATCGGGCTTCATCACGCGAAGCACGAAACCCGGACTGATCGCCCGGATCTTCAACTTCCTGGGAATTTTGTGATGCGCGCCTTCCTGGTCTTTTTGCTGATCGTCGCCGGCCTCGCCTCTCCCGCCGCCGCCGCCGACGACGTGCGCGTGAAGGATCTCGGCCGCTTCCTCGGCTGGCGGGACAATGCGCTGGTTGGATATGGAGTGGTCATAGGCCTCGCCGGCTCCGGCGATTCCCCGCGGAGCGAAGTCACGCGCCAGGCGATGCGCAACGTGCTCGGCCGAATGGGCGCCAACCTGACGCCCGATCAGATGCAAAGCCGCAACGTGGCGGCCGTGCTGGTGACCGCCACTTTGCCCCCCGCCGCCAATATCGGCGACCGGATCGACGTCACCGTCTCCTCGATCGGCGACGCTCGCAGCCTCGCCGGCGGAACCCTGCTGATGACTCCCATGCTTGGGCCGGACCAGCGCAGCTACGCGCTCGCGCAGGGACCTCTGGTCGTCGGGGGCCATCGCTTCGACGCCGATCAGAATGTCAGCCAGCGCAACTACCCGACGAGCGGCAGGGTGCCCGACGGCGCAACGGTCGAATCGTCGGTACGCTCGAACCTGGTCGATTCCGGCGGCTCGCTCACCTTCATCCTCAAGGATCCGGACCATACCACCGCGGAGAGGATCGCCGGGGGCATCAATCGTCTGGGCTTCGCCCGGGCGCGCGTCCGCGACGCCGGCGCCGTGCAGATCGACGCGTCGGGCGCGGGCGCGGACGTCAGCCGGCTGATCGCGGAGCTCGAGAATGTGATGGTGACTCCGGACCAGCGCGCCCGCGTCGTGATCAACGAGCGAACCGGGACGGTCGTCGCGGGGGGCGGAGTCCAGATCTCGAGCGTCGTGGTCTCGCAGGGCGATGTGAAGGTCACCGTGTCCGCCGAGAACCATGCTTCGCAACCGGACAATTATGGCGGCTTCGGAGGCAATGTCCGGAGCCTGATCGTCACCAATACGCGCCTCGACGTGACGGAAGCGCGAAGCGACGCCGTCGCCCGTTTCCCGAACACCAGCGTCGCCGATCTGGTCGAGGGGCTGTCGCGGCTTCGGGTCAATACGCGCGGAGTCATTGCCGTGCTTCAGGCGATCAAGGCGGCCGGCGCCCTGCATGCCGAGGTCGTGGTTCAATAGGAGGGGGTGAAATGGACGCCATTTCTACGACGATGATCCTGAAGGCGCTCGACGGCCTGTCCGCGAGATCCGCGGCGACGGCCGAGAATATCGCCAATGCCGGAAGCCCGAACTACCGGCCCGTCCGGGTCGCCTTCGAGGAGTTGATGGCGGCCGCCGCGCCCGGCGGCGCCGATGCCGTTCGGTCCGTCCGGCCCCGCCTCGAGCAGCTGGCGGGCACCGAAGGAGTGCGGCTCGATCTGGAACTGGCGACCGCCTCGTCCACGGCGATGCGATATTCGGCGCTGATCGAGCTGCTCGGCCGCCAGATCCAGCTTCACGCTCTTTCGATC
Source organism: Allosphingosinicella sp. (assembly GCA_036525315.1). GTDB lineage: Bacteria > Pseudomonadota > Alphaproteobacteria > Sphingomonadales > Sphingomonadaceae > Allosphingosinicella. Next base: position 50,554 of record DATDAS010000090.1, on the reverse strand, counting down.
ACGGGGAACAGATAAGATGCACGCAATGGAGATCAGCCGGACCGGGCTGGACGTCGAATGGCGCCGGCTAGAGATCATCGCCCAGAACCTCGCCAACGTGAACAGCAGCCGCACCGCGACCGGCGAAACCTATCGGCCGCAGCGCCTGGTGTCGGGGCCGCGGACGGGCTTCTCGGATCATCTCGGCGCCGGGGAAGCGGGCCGCCAGCTCGCGGGCGTGTCGATCTACGGTGTCGAGTCGACGGGCGCGGCGCCGCGGCGGGTTCGGGAGCCTGGCCACCCGCACGCGGACGCGGATGGCTATGTCACCTATCCCGGAGTCGACCATGCCGGCGAGATGACCCTGATGGTCAAGACCGCCCGTTCCTACGAAGCGAATATCGTCGCCATGAACGCGGCGCGCCAGATGTACATCAAGGCCCTCGAGCTCGGGAAAGGCGCATGAGCGTGGTTCCCGTTCAGGCGGTCGGCGCGGCCGGTCTCGAGGGGCTTCTCGCGCCGAGCGCTGCAGCTCCGGCGGAAGGCTCGTCCTTCGCGAAAATCCTCATGGATGGGGTGAGCCGGGTCAACGAGAAGGTGATCGAGGCCGACGCTCAGGTCCGCGCCTTCGCGCTCGACGATTCCATTCCGCTTCACCAGGTCACCTTCGCGCTCGAGGAAGCCCGGATGTCGCTCGAGATGATGCTGCAGGTCCGGGCGCGCCTGGTCGAAGCCTATCAGCAAGTCATGGGCATGCAGCTCTAGCAGAGATTGGATTTCAAATTGTTCCAGAGCTTCAAGGACGCGCCGCAGGGACGGCAGCTTGGGATCCTGCTTTTCGCGGGGGCGGCCGTCTGCGCGCTGATGATCGCGGCCTATTTCCTTCTTCTTCGTCCCGGCTACGGAACGCTCTTCTCGAACATGCGCACGATGGACGCGGCGACCATCGTCGCCGAGCTCGACAAGCAGAAGATTCCCTATCGGCTGGAAGAAGGCGGAACGACGGTCCTGGTGCCTTCGGATCTCGTGGATTCGACCCGGCTGAGCGTCATGAGCCAGGATCTCCCGCTCAAGGGCCAGGTCGGCTTCGAGCTGTTCAACAAATCGGACATGGGGCTCACCGACTTCGCCCAGAAGATCAATTACCAGCGCGCGCTCCAGGGCGAGCTGGCCCGAACCATCATGACGATGGAATCGGTCGAGACCGCGCGGATCCATCTGTCGCTCAGCGAGCGCACCATCTTCCGCGACGACCGGGTCCCGCCAAAGGCTTCGGTTGCTCTGGTCCCGCGCGCGGGCCATCGGATCGCCCGCTCCACCGTGCGCGGAATCCAGCGGCTGGTTGCGGCGGCCGTGCCGGGGCTCAGCGCTTCGGATGTGGTCGTGGTCGCGGATGACGGCGGAGTCGTGAGCGGAGAGCCGGCCCTTCCCGACAGCATCATCGCGCAGACGCCCGAGCAACGGGAGTTCGAGCGCCAATACGAGACCCAGGTGCGCCAGGCGATCGCCGATCTGGTGCCGCCGGGCAGCGTCCAGGTCCGGGTGACCGCGGGCGCGCCCGGATCCCGCCCGGCCGAGGAAGCGCTCCTGGCCGACGGGACGAATGCGGCGTCGTCATCCGCCGGAGGCAGGAATTTCCCGCTGCAGGTCGGAATCGTCCTCTCAACCGCGGTCGGCCCCCGGGTCGAGGACGAGATACGCGGAGCCGCCGCCGCCGCTCTGGCCCTCGATCCCGGTCGGGGGGATTTCATCTCTTTGTCGGTCGGCGAGGCGCCTTTGCTCGACGGGCCGCCGGACTCCGAGCCCGTCCAGGCGCGGGTGCGGATAAGCGAGACGGAAGGCCGGGAGTCTTCGCAGGCCCTGCCGGGCTGGGCGATCTGGGCCGCCTTCCTTCTCGTCGGACTGGCCCTCGTCGCGGTCGCGATTGCGCGGCGCCGTCCCCGAGCGCTGACCGAAGCGCAGCGCGCGGACTATGTCGGCCGGTTCAGGACCCTGCTCGAGACGGAGGGCGCCAATGCGTGAACGCGCGCTCCGCCGTCTCGTCGCCGATCTGGCCTTGGCGAGCGAGGACGATATCGAGGCGATCCTGTCCGAGCTCGGCCCGCAGCGCGCTCGGGTCGAGGCCCTGCTCGCCGAATATGCGGGCAAGGCAGCGGCGGCTGTGCCCCAGGCTCTTCCCCCCTCGGCCGACTCCGACCCCCTCGCGGAGCTTGAGGGCATATCCCCCTGGCTCTCCGCCCGCATCGCCTCGCGCCAGGAGACGGGCGGCGAACCGGCCGGGAGCGGTGGGAGCGCTGCCAGGCAGGACCGGCTTCGCAAGTTCGAGATGACTCCCGCCGCCATCGACGCGCTTCGCCGATCCGCGGCGGAGCTGCGCCCGCCGGCGCCGGCGCCCGAGCCGCGCCGCGGCAGAAGCCTGCTCGGCCATGTCCACGGCGCCCTGCTCGGCCGGGGCCGTCCGGCATGAACGGCTTGCTCAAGGGACTCGGCGGAACATCGGCCGCGAACGTGCGGCCGCTGTGGGACGTTCCCGGCCTCGCGGACAATCCGGTATCCGAAGCACAGGCCGCGATGGCCGCGTTGCGCCTGGAGCTCGATTCGGCTCTCGCGGCCGTCGCCGCGCGGGACGAGCAGCTGGAACGGCTCGAAACCGAGGTCGCCGAATCCGCTCGGGAGGCGAAGGAACAGGGCCGTGCGCTCGGCCTCGAGGAAGCCGAAACGCGCTCCGCCGAGATGCTCGAGGCGCTGCGGGACGGAGTGTCGGGCGCCCTCGAGGAAATGGCCGCCGGCCTCGCGGATCTCGAGCGCCTCGCTGTCCTTATTGCGCGGGAGAGCCTGGCGCGGATCGTCGGCGATCCGGAACAGCATGCCGCACTGATCGCGCGGATCATCCGCGGCCGGATGGAGAAGATCGAGGGCCAGGCCGTGGTCGCGGTCGAAGTTTCGAGCGCCAACTTCAAGTCCGAGGCGGAAGTCGCGCCCTTGCTCGGACGAAGCGGAATCGCGATCCGGATCAGCGACGATCTGGATTCGGGAGACTGCAGGATCAGGCTTCGCCTCGGAACGCTCGAGGTCGGCCTCGGCCGGCAATGGGAGGCGATCCGCGAGCTGCTCGATTCGGCCGTCCAGGATGAGCCCCGGTGAAGGCCCAGGCTCTCCTCGATCGGCTCGGCGCGTTCGACCCCGTCGCCCGGACCGGGCGCGTCCGCCGCATTCTGCCGACCTTCATCGAGGCCGATGGGCCCGGAGTCCCGCTCGGCACGCTGTGCGCGATCGAAACCGGGGGAGCCGACGGAGCGGCCGCGCTTGCCGAGGTCGTGGCGGTCAAGGAGGAATCGGTCATTCTGGTTCCGTTCGAGGACGGGGTCGCGACCTTTCCGGGCGCTCGGGTCGCGGCCGGCGCCGATCCGGGGACCGTGCCGGTCGGCGACTCGTTCCTCGGCAGGGCGGTCGACGCGCTGAGCCGGGTGATCGACGGCGGCGACTCGATCGGGCCGGCGCCGCGCCGGCTGCTCCGAGGGCCTCTTCCGGGCCCGCTGTCGCGCGTGTCGCCCAGGAAGACTTTGGAGACCGGGATCCGGGCGATCGACGGGCTTCTGACCCTCGGGAAGGGCCAGCGCGTAGGGGTGTTCGCGGCGAGCGGAGTCGGAAAGACCAGCCTCATGGCGCAGCTCGCTCGTCAGGTGGATGCGGATCGCTGCGTGATCTGCCTGGTCGGCGAGCGCGGACGCGAGGTGGAATCGCTCTGGTCGGACGGGCTGCCCGCGGAGGCGAAGGCTCGGACCACCCTCGTCGCCGCGACCTCGGACCAGTCGGCGGCGATGCGCGCCCGCGCCTGCGACTATGCGCTCGCTCTTGCCGAGCATTGGCGCTCCGAGGGCCATCATGTCCTCTTCTTCCTCGATTCCGTCACGCGCCTCGCCATGGCGCTTCGCGAGATCGGGCTCGCGGCGGGGGAGCCCCCGACGGTCCGGGCCTACACGCCAAGCGTCTTCGCCACTGTTCCGAAGCTTGTCGAACGGTGCGGCGCACTGAAATCGGGCGGGTCGATCACGGCCGTCATGACCGTGCTCAGCGAGACCGACGACGTCGACGATCCGGTTTCCGAAATGATGAAGTCGCTGCTCGACGGACATATCATCCTGTCGCGCGGGCTTGCGGAGCAGGGCCATTTCCCGGCGATCGACATCCCGAGAAGCATCAGCCGCCTTTCCGGCTCGCTGATGCCGGAGCCGCAGCGGACGAACGCCGCGAGGGCGCTCGAGATGCTGAGCACCTACGACAGCTCCAAGCTTCTGATCGAGGCCGGAGTCTATGTCCGCGGCAGCAATTCGGACATCGACGCTTCGGTCGATCTCCGCCCCGCCTTGACGGGATTCCTGCGCCAGCCCTCCGGCGAGCGGGTCGCCTATCGGGCCGGCTGCGACGCCTTGGCCGCGGTCGTCGGAAAGGCGGTTTGAGATGGCGCGGCGAAACCGGCTCGCGGCCCTGGCCGGAATGAAGCAGGTGCGCGAGCTCCAGCTGCGTCAGGCGGAGATGCGCCTCGCCGAATCGAACGACGCGCTGCGCCGTGTGGAGCTCCGCAGGGACGAGGCCGTGGAAGCGCTGGAGGCAGGCCAGCAGGGCTGGTCGGATGCCGTCTCCCAGCCTTATCTCAGCCTTCAGATGGCCGCCTCATGGTCGGCCTCGCTGCATCTCGGCGAAGACGCGCTTCGGGAGGTCGAAGCCGAGCGCTCCGACGCCGAGAGCGAGCGCCATGCGCGGACCGGCGACTGGCGCGGCTCGAGCGCGCGCGCCGATCTGGTCCGTTCCCTGCTGCGCTCGGCCGACCGGGACAGCCGCCGCCACAAGGACGAAGCCGCGCTGAATGCGATCGAGGACCGGACTGCCCGCGGGAGGAGCGAATCGTGAAGATCGAACCCTTGCAGCTTCAGCCCCTGCGCCGGCTCACCGAGCCTGCGGCCCAGGATCCGTCGCAGCCGTTCGAGGCGCTTCTCGGAGCCGTCCCCGGCGACCCTCAAACGTCTCCGGAGGAAGCGTTCGAATTCGTGGAGCTCGGCATGTTCGGGAGGATCCGGTCGGTCTCTTCGATCCCGGAAAGCGCTCCCCCGATAGCGCCGAGCACCGACAGGATCGACATGTCCGTCCGCCACCCCGCGGATCGCGATGAGCCGATTGTCGCGGCTGTCGGGCCGGTCATGACGCCCGTCCGTGGCCCGGCGGATCGCGGTGCGCCGATTGTCGCGGCCGTCGGGGCGGCCGCGATACCGGCCGGACAAAGCGCAGCGCCCCTGTCCGGAGCCCCGGCGCGCATCGGCCCGGCCGAAGCCGCCGCCCAACCGTCCCCGGCACCGAAAATGCCGGCGCGGCCGGCTTCTCCGATCGCGGCCGCGCCGGTTTCGTCCGCGCGCCTTGCCATCGCGCGCGCCGAGCCCGCGGTCGAACCGGCCGAGCCGGCGCCGGACAGCCCGGAGGCGCCCGATGCTCCGTCCGGAGACCGGGAGCCGCTCAGCCTGGCCGTTTTCGAAAGCGAGAAGATGGTGAAGCTGACCGCCTTCGCCCGCGGCCTCGATCCCGCGGAGCGCGCCAGGTTGCTCGTGGAGAGCGAGGCTCTCCTGCGCGAGCACGGTCTCACCCTCGGCCAGTTCCGGCTCGACGGCGAGAATCTGCCCCGTTCAACCTTCGATCCAACAGGAGACGCCGATGGCCCTCGCACCAATTAGCTCGGCCGCGGCGCCCGCCGCGAGCCCTCTCGGGCTGGATTTTCAGTCGCTGCTGAAGATCATCCTGACCCAGCTCACCTACCAGGACCCGCTGAAGCCGGTCGACAATTTCCAGTTCGTCTCGCAGCTCGCGCAATTCTCGCAGCTTCAGCAGGGCCAGGTGATGAACGATCAGATCACCAGCCTGCTTTCCGCCCAGGCCGCGAACCAGGCGACCGGGCTGCTCGGGCGAACGGTGGATTTCGGTGCCGGGCAGGGGAATTTTTCCGGCGTGGTCAAGGCCATCTCGTTCGCCAACGGCCAGCCCGAGGCGACCATCGAGACCGCTTCCGGCCAGTCGATCGCCGGCGTCTCGATCGCAAATATTTCGCAGGTTCGTTGAAGGGAGAAACAGGGAAATGCTTGGAGCAATCTATATCGGGCTGAGCGGCATGAGCGCCTATTCGAAGGGCCTCCAGACGATCAGCAACAACGTCGCGAACCTGAACACGCCCGGGTACAAATCCTCGACGACCAGCTTCAGCGATACGTTCAGCTACGGCGGCGGCGGGCTCACCTTCACCGGCGGCACGGATTTGCGCCAGTCGGGCACCGGGGTCAGCTTCGATCAGCCGCACGTGGATTTCCGCCAGGGCGATCTGCGCCAGACCGGCAACGATCTCGATCTTGCGATCCAGGGCAGCGGCTTCCTGGCCCTGCTCGGCGGCGGAAAGACCTATTACGCGCGGACCGGCGAGTTCGTCGTCGACAGCGAAGGCTTCATCTCGCAGCGCGGGACCGGCCATCGGCTCGCGATGCTGGACTCTTCGCGCCAGCTCGTCCCGATCAACATCGATTCGAAGCGCTCGAGCCTTCCCGCCGCCACCACCCGGATCAGCTTCGCCGACAATCTCTCGTCGAGCGCGACCGAGGCCTCGGTCGCCAACATCGCGGTCTTCGATTCGCGCGGCGGCCAGCAGAACTGGCAGGTAAAGTTCCAGGCCGTCGGAGCGACGGCTCCGAACCAGTGGACCGTCACCGTCACCGATCAGACCGGCGCGACGGTCGGGACGTCCACCCTGAAGTTCATCGGCGGCACCGTGGATCCGACGACGTCGAAGCTCACCATCGCCACCACGCCCGCGGGCGCCGATCCGCTCAGCGTCGAGCTCGATTTCTCGAACGGCGTGACCTCCTTCTCGTCAGGCACGGTCTCGACCATTCGGGCGGCGTCGGTCGACGGCAGCGGCGCCGGCGCGCTCACCAGCGTCACCTTCGACGCCGACGGCAAGGTCAAGCTCGTCTATTCGAACGGCAAGTCGGAACTACTCGGCTCGGTCGCGGTCGCCGACTTCCGCAATCCTCAGGATCTGACGCGGGTCGGCGACGGCCTTTTCGTCCAGGAGGGCAATGGCGAGCGCCGCTTCGTCGCCAGCGGCTCCGAAGGCGCGGGCAAGCTGGTGTCGCGCCAGATGGAGGCGTCCAACGTCGATCTCGCCCAGCAGTTCGGCGAGCTGATCATCATCCAGCGCGGCTTCCAGGCTTCGTCGCAGGTGGTCAGCGTCTCCAACGACATGATCCAGCAATTGTTCGCGATGCGAGGCCAGGGATGAGCATCTCCCACCGCGCCTGGCTTCCCCGCGAAGCGCTGGTCGGGCCCGAATTCCGCTCGGCCGTCGCCGAGACGGTCCGGGCCTGGTCGGCCGCCTGGTTCCCGGCGCTTCGCCTCGAGGCGCGCGAGATCGAGCCCGGCGGCCGTGCCTGGACCGACGAAGGCACGGCATTGCGCTGGCTCGGCTATGCCGAGTCGGTCGCCATCGCCGCGACCCCCGTATCGGCCGCCTCTCTGGTCGCCCGGGCGCTCGATTCGGGCCCCGGCCAGAAGGCCGAAACCGATCGGGACCGCGCGCTTCTCAAGGGCCTGGAGCACGGGATGTTCGCCGATCTCGCGGCCCGCCTGTCCGAGGCGCTGGGCGCCGAGGCGCGGCGCCGCCCGGCCGACGTGAAGGAGGTCTGGCCGGCGCCCGAGGGCGCGACGGTCCGGGTCGTCGACGACAAGGGCGAGGCCTTTCGTCTCGCCGTCGGGCTCGGCGAGCTGGTCGCGTTCCGCAAGTCCCGGATCGCGAAGGCACCCTCGCCGCGGCAGCCGCTCATGGCCCGCTCGAGCTCGCTCCGCCCGGTGCGGGTCGATGTCGAGGCGCGTCTCGGCAAGGCGCAGGTCCCGCTCTCCGATCTTCGCGGCCTGGTTCCGGGCGACGTGCTCATCCTCGATCGGACCCTCGCCGAGCCGGCCGACCTGTCCCTGGCCGGATCGGACCGGGTCTTCGCCCGCGCGCGCCTCGCCGAACGGGCCGACTCGATGTCGCTCACCCTCGAATCCTGAACCGAATTGGACCAGCAGATGACTGTACAGCACGAGCTCCCGTCGGAGCGGAAGGACGGCCGGGGCGAATCCGGCGCCAGGAAGGCGCCGCTCCTGTCGATCGAATCGGCGATCGTGAAGAATGTCCGGGTCTCGCTTCACGCGAGGCTCGGAAAGGTCGAGATGTCGATCGAGGAGCTTCTGGCGCTCGAGGCCGGATCGGTTCTCACCCTCGATCTCAGGATGAACGAGCTGGTCGAGCTGATCCTCGACGACCAGCCGGTGGCGCGCGGAGAGATCGTCGCCGTCGACGACAATTTCGGAATCCGGATCGTCGAGATCGCGGAGCTGAAATGATCTCCGCGACGAATCTCCGCCTGCTTCGTTCGGCCGCTCTTCCGCTTGCCTTCGGAATTCCCCTGGCGCCCGCTTTCGCCCAGACCCTGGGGCAGGGCGGCGGCACCGACGTCAGCCTCTGGCGCGTCGTCGGGGCGCTGATCCTGTGCATCATGCTCGCCGCCGGCGCGGCCTTCGCGCTCCGCGGGAAGCTCGGCGGAAAGCTCGGCGGTATGATGCCGATCATCCGCGGCGGCGATCGGCGGCTTCGCCTGGTGGAAAGCCTCAGGCTCAGTCATCAGGTCGATATCTGCATCGTCCGGATCGACGAGCGCGAGCTGATCCTCACCGCGTCCGTTCAGGGGGCGAACCTCATCGAAATGGGCTCGGCCGCTCGCGAAGCGGAGTCGGGCCGATGACCTGCCGGCGCGCCTTCGCTTTGGCCGGGCTGGGCCTGGCGGGCCTTGCTCTGGCCGTGCCCCTGGAGGCCGCGGCCCCCGCGGCTTCGGACCTTGGCTCGGCCCAGACCAGCCAGGTGGTCCGGATCGCCTTGATCCTCACCATGATGGCGGTCCTTCCCGCGATCCTGATCTGCATGACGACCTTCGTGCGGGTCGTCGTCGTCCTGTCCATGATCAGGCACGCCTTCGGCATGCCCGAGACCCCGCCGAACCAGGTCCTGATCAGCCTCGCGATCTTCCTCACCGCTTTCTCGATGATGCCGACCTTCGACGCCGCGAACCGGACCGCGGTCCAGCCCTTCCTCGAGGGCAAGGTCAGCGTCGAGCAGGCGCTCGACAGCGGCTCGGGCCCTTTTCGCGAATTCATGCTTCGCCAGGTCCACGATCAGGATCTCGAGACGGTCTACGAAATTTCCAGGCGCCCGCTTCCCGCCAAAGCGGCCGATGTCGGGCTGATGGAGCTCACCACCGCCTTCATGCTCAACGAGCTCAGGGTCTCGTTCAAGATCGGATTCGTGATCCTCTTGCCCTTCCTCCTGATCGATCTGGTCGTCTCGAGCATCCTTCTGTCTCTGGGCATGCTGATGGTGCCTCCATCCACCTTGTCGCTTCCGATCAAGGTGCTGATGTTCGTTCTGATCGACGGCTGGAGCCTGGTCATTGAAGGCGTCCTCGGCAGCTTCCGATGACTCTCCTCGCGCAATCCGTTCGGGCCGTTCCGGAGGAAGAGGAGCAGGCGCTGTGGCGCGCGGTGCCGGGGAAGGACGGCGCCGCGGCCCGCCAGAAACTGTTCTCGATCCATCTGCCCTTCGCCCGACGGATCGCGAGCCGACATTTCCTCGATCGGACCAGCGGCGACCTGGAGTTCGCCGATCTGTTCCAGCTCGCCTGCGCCGGCCTTCTCGAGGCGATCGACCTCTTCGATCCCGGGCGCGGTGTGCCGTTCCGCGGCTATGCCGCGCGCCGGATCGGCGGAAGCGTGATCGACGGCATCGCCCGGACCAGCGAGGTCCGCGAGCAGATCAGCTTCCGGAACCGGGTCCGGCGCGAGCGGCTCCGGTCGCTCGCGCCCGACCGCGATCCCGATCATATGGATGCCGGCCGCGCGGTCGCCGCACTGGCCGAGATCGCGGTCGGGATGGCGCTCGGCTTCATGCTCGAGGGCACCGGCCTCTATCTGCCCGAAAATGCGCCGGACTCGCGCTCCAACGCCTATGAAAGCCTGGCCTGGAAGGAGCTGGTCGGCCGGGTCGGCGCGGAGGTCGGCAGGCTGCCCAAGCGCGAGCAGGACGTGATACGCCATCATTATGCGGAAGGGCTGTGCTTCGATCGCATCGGGTCGCTGCTGGGATTGAGCAGGAGCCGTGTGTCGCAGCTTCACGGGAGCGCGCTCGCGCTGATCCGAAAACGGCTGGCGCATGCCGGCGAATTTAGGCTCGAAAGATAGGAGGGACAGGTGATTTCAGACAAGGACGAATGCCCGGAGCAGGCGCTGGCCGATCTTCTTGAGATCGCGGCCGACGACGAGAAGGGCGTGGCCGAGGCCGATCGGCTGCTTCTCGAATATCCGCGCGATCCGCGGCTCCACTTCCTTCGCGGATCGATCCTGGCCGGGATGGGCCGGATCGAGGAGGCCGGTCGCGCCATGGGCGAGGCGGTGGAGATCGCGCCCGGCTTCGCGATCGCCCGCTTCCAGCTCGGCTTCCTGCTCTTCACCTCGGGCGATCCGGATTCGGCCGCCGAGGTCTGGGCGCCCCTGCTCGAAGCGCCCGAAGGCGACTCGCTCGCTCTGTTCGTCCGCGGGCTCGCGCACCTCGCCCGCGACGAGTTCGCCGATGCCGCGGCCATGCTCCGCGAAGGGATCGCGGCGAACCGGTTCAATCCCGCGCTCAACGCCGACATGAACCGGCTGATCGCCGAGATCGAGGCGATTCCGCCCGATTCCAGCGGCGAGGACGAGCCCATGTCGCTCGCCCAGCTGGCCCTTCGCCAGTCCGCGGCGCGGAGCACCCGCCACTAGAGCGGCAAGCGCGATTTCAGGATCGCGCTCGCCGCTCCAGTTTCCCGTTCCCGCATCGTCTGGGCGGAAAACCGGTTCCCACTTTTCCGCACGATGCTCTAGGGCGCCCCCCATGGCCATGGACCCCGTCTCGAACGCCGATCGGCTTCTCCAGCTTCTTCGCCAAAGGCTGGCCGAGCGCGCCCGGACCAGGGGCGCCGCCGCCGGCGGGCGCAAGGAATCCGCCCCCCGCGGATCCGCCGGCCCGGTCGACCGCATCGAGACCGTCCCCGGCATCGAGGATCGCGACGGGCGCGGCGCGCGCAGGCGGGTCATCCAGGCGCTTCTCGCCGATCAGTTCGGCAAGGGTGCGATCAACGAGGCGGAGTTCCAGCAGATTGTCGACCGCGTCGTCGACGCCATCGAAAGCGACCCGGAGGCCGGGAAGCTTATGGAAAGGGTGCTCCGCGAGCTGGGCTGAGCGCGTTCGTCCCGGCGCGGCTCATCGCCGCTCCCGCCTGCCGATCGCCGCGATCGCTTCCGCCATCGTCTTGCCGCCCGGGGCGATCGGAGTCGCCATCGCCGCCGCCCGCACCTTCTCGGCCGCCGGCCCCCGGCCTTCGCCTTCCAGCAGCAGGCTCTTCGCCAGCGCCGCGGAGAAGCAGTTGGGATCGAGCCGGCGCGCGATCTCGGTGCGCCTTCGCCCGCTCTCCAGGTCGCCTTCGGCGATGTCGACCACCGCGAGCCCGCCATGGCTCTCGGCAAAGCTGTCGTCGCAGGCCAGCGCCTTCTCGAACCGGTCGCGGGCGCCTTCATGGTCTCCCTGGAGGAACAGCGCCCAGCCCGCCGCGATCCACGATCCCGGATGGTCGCCGAACCTTTCGGCCCCGCGCTCGATGAAGGGGATCGCCGCCTTGCCGTCGCCGCGGGCGAGAAGCCCCATGCCCATGCCGATGTTCGCGCGCGCGTTGCCCGGGTCGGCTTCGAGCGCCCGCCCGAACAGGGCCAGCGATTGCTCCAGCCTGCCTTCGTCGAGCTCGAGCGTGCCGAGCGCCGCGAGCCCCTCGTCATTCCCGCCCGCGCGCTCGGCATAGCTCCGCGCCAGCGCCGAATCCTCCGAATCGATCGCGACGGCGGCGAGCGCGCCCATCAGCGCGCCGTCTTCGGGATGGCGCTCGGCGAGCCCGGCGCCGGTCTCGAGCGCCTCCTCGAGCCGGCCGACATGATGAAGCGCGTGGATCTTGAGCGCCGGCCCGCCGGGCGCTGCCTCGGCCGACCCGTCGTCGAGCATCTCGAGCGCGCCCTCATGGTCGCCGGTCAGGGTGCGCGCCCAGGCGAGGTTGAACCGCACCACCGGGTCGGCCTCGCCCGCGGCGACGAGCCCCTCGAACGCCTCGGCGGCGTCCGCCGGCCGCCCCGCCTGGAGCGCCGCCACGCCCTTGAGGTTGAGAAGGGCGGGCGGGAGCGGCGCCGGTCCGTAGCGGCCGATCAGCTGCGCGGCGGCATCGGGCTCGCCTTCGTCGAGCGCCGCCGCCGCGGCGTCGGCGAGCAGGCGCGCATTGCCCGGATCCTGCTCCAGGAAGCTCCTCAGCCGATCGGCGCGCGAGGGCGCGGTTGGCGTTGCTGTCTCGCTCATTTTGGGTCCGCCGGAATTGGTCTCGGTCCCCCAGCCTATCGGTGCTCCGCGGCCGCTGCAACCGCAGCCCGGTCTCATTTGAAAAAATAAAAATTACTTTGGAAAACAGCCGCTTGTGCGAATTTTCGGAGCTCGCCGAAAAAAGTCCTGAACGTTTCTCGGAATGTGCGGACCTGAGTTCAAAAGGGGCATTTTCGCGCCCCGTATGAAGCAGGGGGAAAATCCTGATGGTCGCGATCTTCACGGGCACCGGCACTGGGCTCGAGCGCGGTTCGGCGATGGTGCTCGGATCACGGGGACAGATCGGCTCGGCGCCGCTCGGCCGCGCCGGCGAGGGCGTCTATGTCAATGCCGCCAACGGCAATCTCGTCATCACCCGCCAGGACGAGATCCTGATCGGCAAGGGGCCCGATTCGTTGATCGCGCGAACCTATAACAGCCAGGCGACGAGCGACGGCGACAACAATGACGACTGGCAGGCCAGCGTCTACCGCAAGATCGCCGGCGCCTATGGCGACGCGACCGTCAAGCGGATGGACTGGGACGGATCGGACACCGTCTACACTCGGGTCGGAACCAGCACGGTTTACGTCACCACGGACGGACAGGGCGCCTACGACACCCTGACCTGGTCGACTTCGACCAGCCAATGGACCTGGGACGACGGCGACAGCTCGATCAGCGAAATTTATGACAGCGCCGGGACGCTGCTCAACGTGCGGGACAAGGACGTCAATATCCTCACCTACACGTATCCGAGCGGGAAGGTCCGCGCTACCACCGCAAACGGCGAGTATACCGAGCTCGTCTATGCTGGCACCCTGCTCACTCATGTCGTTACGCAGACCGCGACAGCGCTGACGCGCGTCTATTACGAATATGACGGGTCGAACCGGCTTTTGACCGTCAAGGTCAATCTCGATCCGGCCGACAATTCGAAGACGACGGGCACCAATTATTCCCTCAGCTACACCTATGACGGGAGCGGGCGTGTCGACTCAATATCCCAGACCGATGGCTCGCTGATCTCAATTCTGTATGACGGCTCGGGACGGGTGGAGACCCTGACCGAGACCGCCGCAACGGGCGTGACTCGAATTACCACCCTCGCTTATTTCACTGGCTACTCCACGGTGACCGATCCGCAGGGCGCAGTCACAACGCTTACCTACAACGCAAAGGGCGAACTCACCCAATTGACCCTGCCTGCCCCGGTCACGGGCGGAACCGCTCAGATACAAAGCTTCGCCTATCTCGCAAACGGGGACGTCACCAGCGTCACCGACGGCGCGGGAAAGGTCACGACCTACCAATATGATGTGAACGGCAACCAGAAGCTCAGCCGCGACGCTTCCGGCAACACAGTCGAGCGCACATATGATCTGGCAACGAACGCGCTCCTGACGGAAACGACCTATCTCGTCGCCGATCCCGATGGCGCTGGAACGCGTCCGGCTGCCGTCCCGCTCACTACGCGCTACACCTATGATTCCGAAGATCACCTTCGCTATGTCGTCAGCGCCGAAGGCAGGGTGACCGAGTTCCGCTACAACGGATCCGGTCAGCGAGTGTCCGAGATCGCATACCGCGGGGCGGCGTACGACGTTTCGGGGCTCGGGGTGACCGTTGGAATTTCCGAGGCCAGCCTGAATAGTTGGGTGTCCGCGATCGCGGACCGGAGCGCGACGACCCGAACCGATACCTTCTACGATTTCCGGGGCAACGTGAGCCGCACCGTCAGCCATTCCTCCGTTTCCATTTTCGGCGAGACTTCGAACTCGCCCCTCGCGATTACGCCCGGCGCGAACACCAGCGTCTCGCAGCTGCCCAACGGAACGTACCGGATCAGCAAGACGAGCGGCAGCGCCACCGCCTGGGATGCGGAGGCGCATTCCTCGGTCAGGACCGACGGCGATTTCGTGCTTCGAATCAGCCCGCCGGCGACCGGATCGGCCAGGTCCGGCGGCGTCGCAACCGTTCCAACGGCCAATTCGACCTACGGAAATCTCCAATACGGTTTTCATTTCCTGGCCGATGGCTCCGTCTATGCGATGGAAAACGGCTCGGCTTTCCAGCTGGGCACTTATGCCGCCGGCGACAATTTCTGGCTGGTCCGGACCGGCAGCACGATCAATTATTATCGCGGATCGACTCTCGCCATCGCTCAGGCCGCCGGCTCCCTCAGGAACTCGCCCGGCGTCGCGGGGAATTATTTCTTCGATTCCTCCCTCTACTCGGCCAACGCCGCGCTCGACGTGGAGTTCACGCCGCTCGATATCGTGAACGGTGTCGGCACATCGGTTGTTCAGCAGCCCGACGGACTCTTCCGGGTCACGAAGACCGGCGCCGTCGTGAACTATGACGCGGATGCCCGCTCCACGATCAAGGCGGAAGCGGATTTCGTCCTTCGCCTTCGGCCGGGACAGGGAAACAAGGCCTTTCTCGCCGGCGTGTCGACTGCGCCCGGTACGAGCGCCTCATTCTCCGATCTGGCCTTCAGCTTCAATTTCCTGACCAGCGGTACGTTCCAGTATATGGAGAGTAGCCTCCAGGCCAATCTCGGCACTTACACCGCCAACGACAATTTCTGGCTCGTCCGTTCGGGCACCACGATCAATTACTATAAGGGCGCGAGCCTGGAATCGGCGGTCGCCGCCGGCTCGCTGAGGACGCGTACCGGGATCACCGGAACATTCTATTTCGATTCCTCGCTGCGCGATCCGGGAACGGTTGTAGACGTCGATTTCAAGCCCGCTCCGATCGTGAACGGTGTGGGCACATCCGTCGTTCAGCAGGCCGACGGACTCTATCGGATCACCAAGACGGGCGCGCTGACGGCCTGGGACGCGGACGGCCGCTCCACGAGCCGCGCCGAGTCCGATTTCGTGCTTCGCCTTCGTCCAGGCCAGGCCGACAAGAATGTCGTCGCGGGCGTCGCCGCGGATCCGGCAAGCGCCTCATATACCGACGTAAATTACGGCATCTATTTCAAGAACGACGGCACGGTACTGGAGAATCTGTTCTGGACCTCGCTCGGCACCTATGCCGCCGGCGACAATTTCTGGATCGTCCGCACGGGCGGCACCATCAATTATTATAAGGGCGCGACCCTCGAATCGGCGATGGCCGCCGGGTCGCTTGGGGCCCGCGAGGGGGTAACGGGAGCCTACTTTTTCGACTCATCCTTCAATCATAACGGCGCGTTCCTCGATGTCGGCTTCTCGGGCTCGGCCGTCACGACAACCGATTATGTCTACGATCCAGCTGGCAATCTGCTCAGCCGGCTGAAGGGCAACTTCGCCCCCGAGACGTTCATCTATGACGGCCTCGGCCGAATGATCGGCTCGACCGATTCCAGCAACCAGTCCACGAGCTTCGCCTTCAACGATTCTGCTGGCACGAGCGTCGTCACCCTGGCGAATGGACTGACCCAGACATCGACCTACAATCGCGCCGGCGAGCTGATCAGCTACGTAGAAACCGCGACGCCCGGGGGATCCGCCCTCACATCCTTCGTATATGACAGCCTCGGCCGCCTGCGCTGGACGGTCGATGCGACCGGGCAGCGCACCTACGTCCTCTACGATCGGCTGGGCCGAAAGACCGCCGACATCGAGGCGGACGGATCGATGACCGAATATGGCTATACCACCAACAATCTCGTCAACCGGACGATACGCTACGCCACCAGGATCGATGTCGGCCTGCTCGTCGATTCGAATGGCAACCCGAGCAACGCGACCGTCGACACGGTGCGACCGACGGCCCTCGACGCGGACCGATGGGAATGGAACATCTATGATAATGCCGGGCGTCTGATCCAGACGATCGACGGAGTCGGCGCGACCAGTATATATTCCTATGACGGCGCATCGCGGCTCCTTTCGACGACGAGCTACAATGCGCTGTTGTCCGCGAACCTCGCTGCGTGGAAAGTCACCCCGCCCAGCCTGCTGGCTCTGCCCGTCACGGACAGTGCCAAGGATCGGGCCGTCCGCAATTTCTACGACAAGGACGGTCTCCTCGTCGGCACGCTCGATGCCGAAGGATATCTCACCCACAATATCTACGACAAAGCCGGCCTGAAGACCCAGGCGATCGCCTATGCCGCCGCCGCTGCAATTGCCTTCCGCGCGGGTGGAAGTTTCGACGAGTTGCTCGCCAGCGTTACGCCGACGACGACCAACAATCTTCTCGCCAATCCTCTGCTCCTCGCCGGGACGACCGGATGGACCCTTACCAACGTCGAGCGCATCGCCGGGTCGGCGACCGACCCTCTGCCCTTCCTTTTCCGCAACGTCAGCACGGAATTGGTCGCCAACGCGAACACCGTCACTGCGCCGCTGCCGATCGGCGACAGGTTCACCCTCTCTT
The DNA here is from genome assembly GCA_036525315.1 of Allosphingosinicella sp. Lineage (GTDB taxonomy): Bacteria > Pseudomonadota > Alphaproteobacteria > Sphingomonadales > Sphingomonadaceae > Allosphingosinicella. Next base: position 33,705 of record DATDAS010000090.1, on the reverse strand, counting down.
ATATGGTTAAGCCCGGCGTCACCCAGCAGCTCTTCCAGACCGTAGTCAGATGGTTTGACGCCAGCGGCGGCTTGGCCGGGATAAAAACCTTCGAGCAAAATCCGACGGACACCGCCAATTTCACGACCTACACGGAGCAGCTGACCAGGCCCGCAAACGCGGTCAGTTTTCTTATCGAATCCGCGGCAGCTGCGGGCGCGACCGCCCTATGGGGCGGCCACCGCCTGACTGAGGCCAATGTCATCGCGAATCCGGATCTTGCCACCGATACGACGGGATGGACGCTTTTCAACGCGCAACGCGTTGCCGGAGCCTCCGGCGATCCGGCGCCCTATTTCTTCCAGTCCTCGAGCGAGGGCTTTGCATCCTCGGATTCAAGTTTGGCGCCGGTGCCCGCCGCGACGACTCTCGATCTGACCTATTCGCTGAAAGCCGGCACGTTCGGACAGTCGTTCGTCGCCGGCATACGTTGGTTCGACGCCAGCGGCGCTCTGATCTCCCAGAGTGCCGTGTCCACTTCGAACACCACCCAGTTCACGACCTATCAGCGTCAGGTCACCAAGCCCGCGGGGGCGGTGACTTATAACGTCTGGGTCCAGACTGCCGGCGGCATCGGCACATGGGGCGGTTTCCGGCTTGCCCCGGCGCAGGTCTCGGGGGTTCTGAACCCCGACGATGTTCGCAGCCATTACGTCTACGACGGGCGCGGGCTGCTCTTGGCGGCAGTGGACGGCGAGGGCAACCTCACCCGCTATCGCTACGCCGACCGGACGGGGCTTCTCGAGCAGGAGACTCGCGGCCAGAAGCTCGATGCCATCGCATTGCGGTACGCGCCGCCGCGCTTGGAGACTCTTCCCGCGCCGGGCGCCACGGAAACCCTCGAAATGATCGGCTATGCGCGCAACGGCGCCGGCGACGTTACCACCGAGACCCGGACGCTCGCATCGGGCGCCGCAGAGACGACGACCTACAGCTACGACAAGCTCCGCAAGCTTCTCGCCACGACCGTCAACGGTGCCGGAGACTCGCGCACCTGGAACAAGCGCTACGACATTTTCGGTCGGCTGATCGGAGAGCTTCCAGGCGAGGGCAATGCCGCGCTCGCCGCGCTCGGTTCGAATCCGACCGCCGCGGCCGTCGACACCGTCTATCGCACCTGGGGCAAGACCTACGCCTACGATTCCGCCGGCCGTCTGGTGTCGATGACCACGCCCAACGGGGTCGACGCCAATGCGAACCGGACGCTCTTCTATTACGATTCCGAGGATCGTCTTCGTTACGAGATCAACGCCAAGGGCGAGGTCGTCGAGCACGTCTACGACAGTCTCGGCAATCGCACCGATACCTACCGTTACGACACCCGAATCGAGGCGACGACCCTATCCGGATTGAACGGCGGGGTATCGCTGGGGGCATTGGCCGCCGTCACCGCCAACAGCCTGGCCGATAGCCGCACTCAGTTCGAATACAACGTCACGGGTACGCTGACGCGGAGCACGGACGCGCTCTCCAATGTCACCACCTACGGCTACAACGCCTTCCGCGAGATGACGAGCCGTGTCGATCCGCTCGATTCGACCAATCCCGCCATCACCGCTTCCTCCGCTTTCGGCTACGACCGCCGTGGTCTGCTGAAGAGCGAGACTCGCGATTCCGCGGGCGGTCTACAGCTTCTGACGTCCTTCGGTTACGACGCCTTCGGACGCCGTACCAGCGAGACGGATCCTGCCCTCGAGCTGCGGAAGACCGCTTACGATCGTATCGGACGAGTCGTCAGCCGCACCGATGCCGCCAACGCCGTCGAGCGGTTCACTTACGATGCGCGCGGCAACATGCTGACCAGCACCGACCGCACGAACAAGGTCACCACCTACACCTACGACCGGTTCAATCGGAAGGTCACGATGACCACTCCGGAAGGCCTTACGATCACGACGATCCGAAACGCCCATGGCGAACGGACGGACGTCACTCAAACCGTCATGATCGTCCCCGGTCCGGCGCCCGACGTCACCACGACGACGACCTATGGGTACGACAAGAACGGCAACCTCAAGACGGTGACGGATGCCGCAGGCCAGCGGGTCAACAATTACGACAAGGCCGGCCGGCTGTTCGAGGAGATCGATGGCCGCGGGATCAAGACCAGCTACAGCCATGACGCCGCCAATCGGATCGTGACTCGCAAGGTTGATGACGGCGGTCTCAACCTCACGACGACTTACGAATATGACGGCCAGGGCCGCCAGTTCCTGATCACCGACCCAACCGACATGGTCACCAAGGTCGAGTTCGACAAGAAGGGCCGCCAGACCGCCGTGATCGTCGATTACGGCACGGCGGCGGGCAAGTTGAACCTGAAGACCGAATATACTTACGACCCCCAGGACCGCGTTCTGAAGGTAATCGAAGGTGCGGGCACCGACGATGCCCGCGGCACGACCTACGAATATGACAAGGCAGGCCGCGTGGTGGATTCCTGGGTCGATAAGGCGACCGGCGGTCTCAACCTGCGCACCCATTATCTCTACGACAAGAACGGCAACGTCCTCAATGTGACCGATCCGGCCGGCCGGGTCACGGTGAACACCTATGACGACGAGAACAGACTGAAATTCACCGCTGACGCTGCGGGCCGCCTCACCGAGACGATCTACGATGCGGAAGGGCGCGTCTCCGCGGTGCGTCGCTACGCCGCCCTCGCCAGCTTGACCCAGACTGGTGTCGACAACGGGATCGCCAAATATTCGCTCACGCCGCCGGCAGGGTCTTTCGTCGGGGAGGTGACGAGCTACGTCTATGACGATGACGGCCGGTTGCGATTCAAGATCGACCCGCTCGGCCAGACCTGCGAATATGTCTATGACGGCTTGGGTAACCTCCTCAGCACGCGCGAATATGCCGCACCGATCGCCCTCGCTTCGACATATAGCGAACTCTATGTCGAGGGGCAGGTCGCCCTGCTCCCGGCTCGAATCAACTGGTCTGTGTACGATTCCGCGGGCCGCGAGACGTACAGCATCGATTCGGCTGGCGGCGTAACTGCGCTGGTCTACGACGCCGCCTCCAATGTGGTGAAGCGCACGGTTTTCAAGGATTTCTACACCGGCGACCGCACGCCCGCCAACTTCCAGGCCTGGGTTGCCGCACAGCCGACGGCTTCGGCTCGCGTGATCCGCGCAATTTACGACCGCGCCTCCCGCATCGTGTACGAGGCCCAGGAAACCGCCGACGCCCAGAATCCAAGCTATGTCACGGAGTTCCAGTATGACGGGGCCGGTCGCCTTTCGAAACGGATCCGCTACGCCGGCAAATATGCGATCGCCGACACGACGACCCAGGCGACCATGCCGGCTCTCGGAGCTCAGACCGCGGCTGCGGTCACGTCCTACACCCACGACAAGGCCGGCCGGCTGACCGACATCGTCGACGCTTCGCTGAACCGGACTCACCACGACTACGACAAGACAGGGCTGATCAAGGAGACGAAAACGGCCTATCTGACCGCCGACGAAAGCTCCGTTCAGAACACCTACGACAAGGCCGGCCGGCTCACGGACACCGTCGACGGCGAGCTCAGCCGCACGCATTTCGTGCTCGATGCGAGCGGTCTGATAACGGACACCTATGTCGCCTATCAAACCGCCGACGAGAGCAGGACACATCGTGTTTTCGACGCCACGGGCAGGCTATCCTCCGAGACCGGGGCCTGGCTGACGGCCGAGGCATCGACCACGGGTTACACCTACGACAATTTCGGCCGGCTCCGCACGGTCACGGACGGCCGGAACTTCACGACCCAATATGATTACGACGCCGCCGGGCGGGTCATAAAGGAAACCGTCCCGCTCGGATCGGGTCAGACCGCGGTCACCGAGAAATACTACGATGCCTTCGGCAATCTCGTGAAGGTGAAGGATCCGAGGAACAATCTCGGCTACTTCTATTATGACGGGATGGGCCGGCTGACGCTGCAGGGCGATCCGGAAGGATATGCCACGAAGACTGTCTATACGGTCGGCGGCGAGGTCAAATCGGTCACGCGCTATTCGAATCCGTTCAGCGGCTGGACGGAAGCATCTCCGCCCGACATTCCGACCAATGCGCCGGGCGCCACGACCGCCTTCACCCACGACAGGCTGGAGCGCCTGACCGGCGTAACCGACGCCGAAAACTATGCCCAGACCTATGTGCTGGATGCATTCGGCAGCCGCGAAAGCGTCACCAGGACGATAAAGCTCGCTGTGGCTCAGACGCCCGCGGTCACCGCCACCACCACCTACACCTACGACAAGCTCGGCCGGCAGGTCACCGAGACTTTACCCGCGAGCTCGATCAAGGCGGACGGCACGGTTCAGTCCACGTCGATCGTCAACAAGTTCGAATATGATGGTCGAGGCAACCGTAAGACGCTGATCGAAGGTCTCGGGCTTGCCGAGGTTCGCACCACGACCTTTGTCTACGACAAGGTCGATCGCCTGATCGAGAAAAAGGGCGACTCGGTTCTCGTGACCGGGCAGGATATGGAAACCGCGCCAACGCCTGTCGCACCGACGGAAACCTACAAATACGACAAGCGCGGGAATTTGATCGAGACCCTGACCAGCGGCGGCTCGCGCACTCTCCACTTCTACGACGATCTTAATCGAAAAACGAAGGAGGTGGTAAAGGTCGAGGTCGTGAGCGGCGTGGCGAAGGGCGCGTTCAGCGAGTGGTTCTACGACGACAACGGAAACGTGGAGAAAACCCGCGTCTATGGCGATCTGATCGACGTTCCTGCCCAGGCGGGAGGTCCGGGACCGTCCGTCACCTCGACCAATCGGCGCGAGACGCTTTACGAATATGACGGAAGCGACCGGCTTACCAAGACCACGATCGCCGGCCTGTTGACGGGCGAATATGGCGCCAACTACGTGAAGTCGAGCGACGGCGTGTTGACCGAGCTGTCCTACGACAAGGCCGGGAACGTCACCGTCGAGAAGGACGGCCGGGGCAACAGTGCATACAATTTCTACGACAAGCTCGGCCGTCGCGTCGCGCGCGTCGACCAGGAGAATTATCTCACCATCTATACTGTGAACGGCGACGGCAACGTTACCAAGGAGGAGAGGTTCGCGCGCCAGTTGACCGTCGCCGTCACTGTCGATTCTGTTCTATCCGACCTGCGCGCCAACGCGGCCATTCCCGCCAACGTAAATGATCGGGTCACCGAGTTCGTCTATGATTTGAACGGTCGCCGCACGCACGAGAAGCGGCTCAACGTCGACGGCAAGAAGCTTGACGTCTATGGCGCGCTGATCGCCGATGCCGCGCACTCGGAGATCCGATACGAATATAATGGCCTTGGCCTGGTCGTGAAAAAGACCGAGGCCAATGGCGACACGACGGAATATGGCTATGATTCCATCGGTCGTCAGACCAGCGTTCAGGGGGCCGAATACTCCCATTATGCCGGTGGGCTGGCCCGCCGCAAAACCGACACTTATTATAACGGCCTGGGCGAGGTCACTCGCTCCATCGATCGCAGCAAGAACGACGTCGCCGCCAACAACCGGGTGACGACCTACTCATACGGCGCGGGCGGCCGGCTCCAGTCCGTGACGGACGCTTCCGGCTTCACGCGCGCCTACGGTTATGATGTCGACGGCCGGGTCGTGAAGGAGAGCTATGACCGCCTGAAATCCTCTGACCTGACGACCTACCACAATGAGGGCATCGCCTATCGCTACGATTTCGCGGGCCGCCTCACCTTCCAGGCCAATGCGACCGACACGGGCCCGAGCTGGAGCTTCGGCGACTCCACGCACCTTCGTTACAACGCTTATGGCGAGGTCACCGGCAAGGGTATCAACGGGATCTACCAGGAGACCTTCGAATATGACGCCGGCGGAAGGCTGTGGCGCTCGAACTCCGGCGACGGTTCGGCCAAGATCTACCTTTACGACAAGGCGGGCAACGTCAGTCTGACCCTCGCGTCGTCTGGGACGGCCGACCTCTCCACCATCGCTTTCGCCGACGCGGCCGCGACCATCACCGGCGGAGAGACCAGCATCGTCGGCGCCGTCACCACCATCTCGGTCTACGACAAGAGGGGCCAGGAGGTCGCCACGCGCGAGCCTGGCCGCCAGCTCTCCTCGAGCCCGCCGTCGGTGACTCTCGTCAGGAGCCGCGCTTACAATGCGTTCGGTGAGGTGACTCAGGAGGTTTCCGCGCGGGGCAATGCGACCGCGGACCCGACGGACGATTACGTCACCAATTACACATACAACAGCATGGGCAGGCTCACGAAGCTGGAGCGTCCCAAGACGAATTACACGTCAGCCACCGGAGTCGTCTTTACCGGGGTGCGCCCCACAGAGAATTACACCTACGATCTTTCGGGCCGTCTGATCGGTGTCCAGGACGCCAACGGCAATCTGACCACGCGCAAGCTGCTTGCCGGGACCGGATACGGCGATTCCGAGGCCACGGTCCTTACCGAATATCATCCCGGCACCCTCGGCAATTTCCAGCGCCTAGTCGACGAATTCGGCGATGTCCGGGTCGAGCGAAACGAGCTTTACGACGGCACCAACGCTACGGTCAGCGATCAGGACATGACCTATGACAAGATGGGCCGGCTGATCACCCTCGAGCATCGGGGTAACCTGCTGACCGATAGCTACGTCTATGACGGCCTCGGCCAGCGCATCCGGCACACCAACAACTTCGACTTTCTGACCTCAGACGACTTCGAGCGCACCGATTACGACCTGCAGGGCCGCGTGACCAAGACGATCGCGTTCGGCGGCGATGTAGTCGACACCGCCTATGAATGGCTTCCGACCCTCTCGGTGTCGGGGATTGGATCGGTGGGCGGCTGGAAGGTCACCGCGACCTTCAAGAACTTCAAGACCACGATCGAGCAGTCCGGAACTTTCGGTCACATGGTCAGCCGCAAGGATCTCGGCGGCAACGTCTTCAGTTTCGGCTACGACGAAGCCGGGCGCAGGACGAGCCAGGCCGTCACCGGCGAGACTCTGAACTACACCTATTTCAACACCGGCCTGATGGCCTCGATCGTCAGCAACGCGGTCGGAAGCTCGAGCCAGTTTGGCTACGATGCCGACGGCAACCGGACGTCCGAATGGACGCAACGGGCGTCTGTCGTCGTACAGAACGCGACCGCCCAGTACGATGCCCTGGGGCGCATGACCGCTTGGGCCGAGGCCGGGAATGGCACGAACAGCACCGGTTCGCCGCCGGCTACCATCGCATACGAATATGATCTCAACGGAAATATCCGTCATTCGCTTGCGACCTACCGGATCATCGGCGCCAATGGGAATGCCGGCTCCACGACTGAGACCCAGGATTTTTGGTTCGCCTATAACGAAAGAAACTGGCTGGTGATCGATAAGGGCGTCTCCGGTGTCGCGCACGGCTACTCCGGGGTCACCTACTCCTATCGCAAGGATGGCCAGCGCGCGACATCGAGCTCCACGAAGAAGGCGGAATATCAGTTCCTGAACAACGAGAACGGTACGTACATCACCCGATATCAGGACATCCATAATGCAGAGCTCTTCAAATACAGCGTTGACGGTACCCTCAGCGAGGTTTGGATCTCGCAGGATGAATTTGGCAGCACCGGATATGTGCCCGGCACGTTGCAGCTGCACAGCACCCACGATTACGACGCGATGGGGCGACTGACTCATCAGGTCGACGGATTCCCGGGTTTCATGGACGTTTGGGATCGCGCGATCACATATAACGACAAAGGGCAGGTCACGTCCGAGACGGTCTTCAGCCGGCAGTTGACCGACTATTACAAGAACGTCTCGACCCATCAGTACGGCAGCGGCTCGTCCTATGCGCTTGGCGCGGTCGTCTCGACGACGGTCGATGCCTACAAATGGAACAACGGCGCCTACAGGGACGACGAGAACCTGGCGCCCGATACGTCCACGACCAACACCTTCGAATGGTGGGATGGGGCGGTTCAGGACACCATCGTGCACCATCCCGATTCCAACAAGACCTGGACGACCGGTTTCAATTACAGCCCGTCCGGACAGCTTCTTTCCGCATCGGTGGACGATGAGAGGGACCGCACCGTCACCTTCGTCAACGACATGTCGGGGCAGGTCCTTCGTCGCGATGAGGCGCACCTCAACCCAGCCATCACGGCAGGGGATCCGCACGAAATCTGGTATCGCTTCAACGGGAAGCAGGTCGGTTTCACCGGCAACAACGGCACGACCGACAAAAACTATCTCGACTCGATTTACGATCGCGCTCGAAAGCCGATCAATGTCCAGAATAGCACCTTCCGTTACGGCGACACGGGTCCGACGACTCACGTCGACTTCGCGCAGAGCATGGATCCCATCAACAGCTTCGCCCAGGGCAGTTCCGGCGGAAGCTACACCGCGCGCGCCGGCGACACGCTGCAGAACATAGCATCGGCGCTCTGGGGGGATTCGTCCCTCTGGTACAAGCTTGCCGACGCGAACGGCATGAGCGGTTCGGCTGCTTTGGTCGACGGTCAGCGGCTCACCATTCCGGTGGGCGTATCGAAGGTCACGCACAACGCCTCGACCTTCAGGCCCTACGATCCGGCCAAGGTCATCGGCGACCTTTCGCCGACCACGCCCAAGCCCACCAAGCCCGGCGGCTGCGGCATCATGGGCAAGCTCATCCTGGTGGCGATTGCGGTAGCGGTGACGGTGATTACCTCAGGTGCGGCTCTCGCTGCGCTGGCGCCGACTGCTACCGCGGCAGCAGGGGGAGGCATTCTCGGGGGCATCTCCGCATTCACGGCGGCCTCCGCGGGAACGGCTGCGATGATCACTGCGGGAGCCGTCGGCGGCGCGGTCGGCTCGATCGTTAGCCAGGGCGTCGGCGTCGCGACCCGTCTGCAAGACAAGTTCAGCTGGAAGGGCGTCGGCATGGCCGCGCTCGCCGGCGCGGTCAGCGCCGGGCTGGGCAAGTTCGCGGCGCTGTCGAAGGTAGGAGCGGCGGGGGAAGCGGCGGGCAAGGTCATCGCGAATGGGAAGTCAGTCGCGGCCGGTGCCAAGATCGGTGGTGTGCTCGGAAAGGTCGGCAGGGTCCTCGGCCAAACCGGCTTCGTCGGCGGCGCTGCCCGCGGCGTCGCGAGCTCGATGATCACCCAGGGCATCGGCGTCGCCACCAAGATGCAGAAGAGGTTCGACTGGACCGGCGTAGCAGCTGCGGGAATCGGCGGCGGTGCTTCGGCTGAGGTTGGCGGTGCTCTCGGTTCTCTCAACAAATATGAAGCCCAGATGATCGCGGGCGGAGTGGGCGCTTTCTACAACGCGGGGGTCCGCAGCCTCATCGACGGCACCGATTTCGGCGACAATCTCATCGCGGCGCTGCCGGATGTGATCGGATCGACGATCGGCAATCTTATTGCCGATGGCGTTGCAATTGCCGCAAGTGAGAGACCTAAGGAGAAAGTGCGTTCAGCCCAATATGCCAAAGGGGCGGCTGAACATGTTGATATTCAGCAGATGACGTCTGCAGAGATGGTTACCCATTATCAACAACAGTTCATGCAGATGGTTGAGGAAATCGATCAACCGTCCGTGAAGTTTCACTCACAAGAAACGCTCGAAAACACTGAAGAGGAGGGGCTTTCAAAAGACTTCTTGGTAGGCAGTGCTTGGGCAGAGGTCGTCAAAGGAGGGACTGGTTCTGCGATTTATACCATTTACAGCCAATTAGCTCGTGGCAAAGACGCATTTGGACTGCTCGCAGAAATGAACGACTATTATTCCAAGAAGAGCCGATCCATTGGCCAGCAGATGGGTAGGGAATCAGTAAATCACCCGTCTTTGGCAAGAGCATTGGCGAACTACATCCAAGCCGGAGCAAACTCGAATCCGGAACTGAGTAAAAGCCTGACGGCCGTCTATAATGATTTCGAACCGATGATCCACGAAGATGGTTACGTAACCGGTAGCCGGGTACGCGCTGCAGACGCTGGCTTTATTGCCGGTGCCAGGGGAGTCATCAGAGAAAGTCTCGGTCCAACCGGCGATATGCTGAAGCAGGCTGGCATGGTGGGCCTCAGAAGCTTCATTCCTGTGGCTACAATGAATCCGGGCTACGACCGCGAGCTCGGACGGCTCAGCAAGCTGAATAACCCCCGGTGGCAGGCGGCGGGATCTGCTCTCCTCCTCACCGCTTATGATGTGGCGGCCATCGCGGATCCAAGCGGCCTCCTCCCAGACCGGCAGGGTGCGATTGATCGGATGGGTAAGAGAGGATTGAACCTGATAATCGGGTTCAAGGATGCCGCGATAGGGACGGGCGTGGCCCTTGCGCGAGCCCATGACGCCGGCTTCATCAACAACAACATGATGGAGGCAGGGGCCCAGACGACGAAGGCCGTCCTGGGAGCCACCGAGGTTATTACCAGTGCCACGGGCGCGCGTGCGACCGTCAACTTGCTTCGGGCGCCCGTAACTTCCGTCACCGCCCCGGTAATAACTGTTGCCGATGCTATGCCCCCCATTCCAAAGTGGGTGTATCGTGGCGACTCGCGGCTGGAGAGCGAAATTTTCCGAGACGGTTTTTCGCCACGGGGGACCAGCACAGACCTTCTTGCCCATGCGTGGGACAGCCAGTACCCTCCAAGTGCTTACATACCAACTAGTACCACCTATAGAAAGGCTACCGAGTATGGCGATCATGTGTACGTCATTCGGCCACCGAACGGGATTGACGTGAACCGCGCATTGGGATTGAAATCCCCTTATCCAGCTGATCATGAGATTGCTGTTTTGGGAAAGATACAGCCTCAGGACATTCGTGCGGTAACGTTGCCATCCCAAGGGATCTCGATTCTGAATCCTGGTTATAGGCCGCGATGAACTTCGTGAACCTCGATTTGATGGACGCACAGGGCGGAATAACTGTGCTTAGCGTGCAGTTTTCATCGGAACTGCCGTGGATCCTGCGTGTCTCTGGTAGAGAGCTCCAAGAGGAAGAGTTCACAGGAAGAGATCTTTTTCAAGCGATGATTGCTCTGAGACGCGAATTGGACGCGAGCGGCAAGAAGTTGTTGTGCGCTGGCGCGCGTCGTGATGTATTTCCTTCGGGGATGGCCAGAAGCATGGGGAGCGCTAGAAAGGCGTACGTGATGAAGTTGGGAGAGCCCGCTACTATTTTGGTTGATATTTTCGAACCTGCGCATGCCGACCAAATTGCCACGGTTGATGAGCAGCAGCGGTTTAGAGAGCAATGGATCGTATCCCTCTAGGAAAGATTGCGGACATGATTCCCCATCCGGAGGAGGTCGCCGAGGCGCGTAACTACCCCAATGGCCGAGTCTATCGAATCGCGGGTGATTTCGGTCCCTCTGAGGGAGTGCCGCCTCAGGCGATCGTGGGCGCTTGGAAAGTGGACGCTAACGGCTGCATCGTAGGTGATTTTATCCAGAATCCGAACTACGATCCGGAACGATGGCCAAGCCCTTGTGAATGATGCTTATTACGGTGACAGATCCCATGGGGGGTGGATAGCGGCCCGGCCATTGGCAGGATGCAGTTAGCTACCACCTAACCTTGGAGGCGACCGTGAAGCTTGCTGACTTTCCGATCGAGCAGAACGCTATTCGCACCGATCTTGGAATTTTGGAATTACGGTGACAGTTTTGGAGTGCACCCCGTAGGTGAGACACGCTTAAATGGGTGACACGCTTATTGTAGCATAAGTTACGGTGACAGTTTACTAAATGCACTAAATCGCTAGCATTCCGGAATGGCTCGCCTCTCCCGCCTGGTGCTCCCCGGTTATCCCTATCACGTAACCCAGCGCGGCAATCGCCGTTCGCAAACCTTCTTCGAGGATGGCGACTACGAGCTCTACCGCGACCTACTTGGCGAGGCGGCCAGGAAGGCTGGGTCGGAGATCTGGGGCTATTGCCTGATGCCGAACCACGTCCACGTGATCGTGGTGCCGTCGGACGAGGACGGCCTTCGGCGCACCTTCGCCGATGCCCACCGCCGCTACACCGGATTCATCAACGCGCGGCACCGCTGGACCGGCCACCTCTGGCAGGGGCGCTTCGGCGCCGTCGTGATGGACGAGGAGCATCTCGGCCATGCGATGCGCTACGTGTCGCTCAATCCGGTGCGGGCACGGCTGGTCGAGCGGCCGCAGGACTGGCGCTGGTCGAGCGTGCGCGCGCATATTGCCGGCGAGGACGATGAGCTGGTTCGGGTCGCGCCGGCGCTCGAGCGTTACGGCATCTTCGCGGCGTTCCTCGGAGATTCCGCCGACACGGCCGATGCCTGGCGATCGCTTCGGCGGTCGGAGACCTCCGGACGGCCGCTGGGCAGCGCCGCCTGGGTTGCGAGCATCGAGGAGAGGACCGGCCGCACCCTGGCGCCGCAAAAGCGCGGGCCGAAGCCGCGTAATTCGTGTATTTAGTAAACTGTCACCGTAACTCCAGCGGTTCGCCTATACTTGTGCCTAAGCGCGTGGATTTGAGGACTGGCGCCCCGTTGGATCAACAGGTCCAGATGGTGCGGCCTGATGCGGTCAGGTTAAAAAATAGCTTGATCCTAGATGACAAACCGCTCGGTCGGGCAATTTCGAAAGATCGTCAGGAAATGATTAGGTTTATTGAAGCGTTCCGTCAAACTCAAGGACATCTACCTAAGACGATTGCGATCCAGCGATATGATCCCGTTACGTCAAAACCAGTTGTGACCGAGCTGTATACCCCATACGACTTTTTGCCGAAAGTACGATGATGGCCGATCTGAACATTGCAGAAATATTTTACGAAGATGGTACCCTTCACTACAGATACGCTCGATATATGTCTCAGGACGGCACTCGGTGGATTAGGCATGGGCTGTTTTATTGCTATCATCCGAATGGAGAACTTGCATCTGAAGGGACATTTGTTGATGGCCATGAACAGGGCCTTTGGATTGATTATCATCCAAATGGACAACAAGCAGCGCGAGGCCACTATCAGCGTGGCAAGGAGATAGGCCATTGGGAGTATTGGAATGACGATGGCACAACTGGTAGTCCCGAAGTCTAGAATTACGGTAACAGTTTTGGACTGCACCCCTTGAGTGAGACACGGTAATTGGGTGACACGATAGCCGAGGAGGGATCGTGTCGGACTTGATGCCAAGGGTATTTACGACCGAGTTTAAGGAGCAAGCGGTATTGCGCCTGGAGGCCGGTGAGCAGTTTTCGGCGCTGGCCGCCGAGCTGGGGGTTCGGCGCAAGCTGCTGTACGGTTGGTGAAAGTCCTATCGTCAGCTGGGCGTAGCGGGATTGAACCGCAAACGCGGTCCCAAGCCTGGAGGTCGGAAAGCCCCGGATGCTTGAAATCCGCCGCCTGGCGCAGCGCGCTCGGGCTCCCGCCTGATGGATGCCTTAATGTCACAGCCGCGAACTTTGTTCCCTACATGTTCTCTTTTTGCTTTCAAAATAGGAGTTCGTCCGCTATGTCGGTGATCTGGATTTTTCCGGCTCTTTGACATCGTCGATTCGACCGAAACCACGGCCCGCCGCCGCGCCCTGGCCTTGCGCCCGGCGCGACGGCGAGACCGGTCTTTTGCTGCCCGGGAAGAATTCGGGGAGGAGCGTTCCGAACCCCCACGTCAGCGATCCTCCCCGGGACGGGGAGGGGGACCAGCCGCCAAAGGCGGATGGTGGAGGGGGCCCAGAGAGACATTCGCGGCCGTCGGCACGGCCTCGGCCGGGCACCTCTGACCGGGGCGGAGGCGTTTTCGACACCCCCGTGGTGCTTACCTTCATTACCTTTGGGCTTACCTTTGGCCCCGCTTTGCCGGGGCAGAAGTATTTTTTGATCGGACGTGGTGGTAAACTTCGTAAACTTCGGAGCGCGCCGCGCCGGCCGGAGATGCCTTCGCATCCCCCGTCAGCGATCCGCCCCGGGACGGGGATGAGCAGGTGAACCGTGCCCCGCACGTTTCAGCCCTGTCCGGGGGACAGGGCGACCAGCTCATGGACCAGCCGCAGCCTTTGCGTAGGCTGGTGGAGGGGGCCCGGAGACCTCGCTGACCCGGGAGCGGCCGAACGCACCCGGCTTTCCGCCCGCACCCGCATCAGGTCTCGCGTCGAGGAGCGCTCCCGCGCTCTACGTCAGCCTAAACTTGCTAAACTTCCGCGGCCTGGCGCCGAGCCGGAAAGCGCTCCGAACCCCCACGCCAGCCGAAAAATCCGAAAAATTGGCGGCCTTGGCTGGCTTCGCAGGCAGGTGACTCTTCGCGCTGAGATCCCGGCCTCCGCCGGGATGACGGTCTGGGTCCGGCGGCCGCCCTCGCCTTGTCCGCCGCTAGGCCCTTTCCGAAACAGGCTGAATCTCAGAATCCGTTCGGCCCCGGACCTGATCCGGGGCTGTCGAAGCCCTCTCTTTCTTTCTGCGCCCCAAGTAAGGGAAGCCCTTCGATCCCTGCTTTCGCAGGGACAGGCACCCCGGACTTGATCCGGGGTCAGGGCGAACGGTAGCTCAGAATCCCGGCTTCAGCCGCACCCGCTCAACCTCCTTCGCCACCATCCGGCTGACGATCGCTCCGGCCGACAAGGTGTAGAGGACGAAGGCGAGATAGAGGATGGTGAGGATGGTCGCGGTTTCGGCCGGCAGCCCCAGGTCTCCGCTGGCGAGCACCGACCAGCGGTAGACCACCCACAGGCCGACGACGAGGAAGATCGCGCGGGTCTCGCCGAGCTTCACCAGGAGCCGGTTCCAGCGCCACCACAGCCCGCCGATCGGGTTCTTGCGCATCTTGGCCGAGGCGAGGAGGTGGAGCGCCTCGAGGTCGTTGGGAGCATTGGCGAGGGCCGAGAGCGCGAGCCTCAGCGCTTCCTCGCTGTCGCCCATCGCGAGCCTCGAATGGCCGGTCAGGATCAGTCCGTCGGGATGGCTCGGGTTGCGGCTCAATATCTCGCGGCCCGCCGCCTCGACCCGGTCGATCCGCCCCTGCTCGAGCGCCGCATAGCCCTGCTCGGCGATGATGTCGGGGGCGTTGGGCTCCAGCCTCAAAGCCATATCGAGGCTCGCCTCCGCCTCTGGCCGCCGGCCCTGGAACCGGAGCAGCTTTGCCCGCATCAGATGGGCGTAAGGGTTGCCGGGCTCGAGCTCGATCGCCTTGTCGGTCGCGGCGAGCGCGGGCTTGCGGTGCTGCTGGAGGAGCAAGGTCTGGGCCAGCTCGAGATGCGCGGCCGCCCAGAGCGGCGCGAGCTCGATCGCCCGCTGCGCCTCGTAAAGCGATCCGGTTAGGCGCGCCTGGTCGCGCAGCGCGCGGGCCAGGAGCATGTGGGGAACCGCCTGATCGGGCTCGGCGGTCAAGGCGTCGCGAAGCGGCTCGATCGCCCCGGCGCTGTTGCCGGCCCGAAGCAGCGCCTCGGCCCGCGCCATCGCCAGCTCATAGGGGTCCACGCTCAGACCTGCTGCCTGATGTAGCGCCGAAGCTCGGCGGTCTGGTGCTGCGAGACATAGGCGATCGCGACGAAGACCAGGCCAAGCCCGATCGCGGCGACGAAGAAATAATGGGCCGTGTCGACGCTCATCACGCCCCCGCCCACCAGCCCGTCGAGCGCCTCAAGCGCCCCGAAATAGACCGCGATCGGGATCAGCGCGAAGAGGATCTCGCGGTTGCGCCGCGGCCCGTTGAGCGCGACCGCATTGGCCGCGACCAGGAGCAGGCCCCAGGGCAGGAAGAAGGTGCCGACCATGAAGACGAGCAGGGGCGGAAGCGCGAGCTTCTGGAGCGGTCCCGGGCGCGGCTCATCGACCAGCCGGTAACGGAGGCTGTCGCTCAAAGGCCGTTCGCCTTCAGGAAGGCGGCGACGTCGTCATACTGGCCGCCCGCGTTGGAATATTTGGCATAGTTGCGGGCCGTGCTCAGCCATTCGAGCGTGGTCGGCCGGACCTCGCCCAGGGCCTCGGCGAGATGGGCCTGCGAGACCGGGCTCTCGATGCCCGATTCGAGCGCCTCCTCGATCGCCAGGTCGACCGCGGTGTTGACCAGATTCTCGAGGTCGGCGCCCGAATAGCCCGCGGTCTTCGCAGCGAGCGCTTCGGGGTCGACGTCCGGGGCGAGCGGCCGCCCGTCCAGATGGAGCTTCAATATCTCGGCCCGTGCCGCCCGGTCGGGCGGAGGAACGAACTGGACCCGGTCGAACCGCCCCGGCCGGCGGAAGGCCGAATCGACCGCCCAGGGCATGTTGGTCGCGGCCAGGATCAATACGCCCTCATTGTTGTGCGCGAACCCGTCCATCTCGGCGAGGAAGGTCGAGACCAGGCTGACATGGCTCTGGTTGGCATGGCCGCTGCGCGATCCGGCAAGCGCCTCGAGCTCGTCGAAGAAGAGCACGGTCGGAGTGTCGCGGCGCGCGTCGGCGAAGATGGCGGCGAGCTTGCGCTCGGCCTCGCCGATATATTTGTCGACCACGTCGACGACGGGCACGTTGACGAAGCGCGCCTCGCACTCGCCCGCGGTCGCCCGGGCGAGCAGGGTCTTGCCGCATCCCGGCGGGCCGAACAGCAAAACGCCGCCGCCGGCCTTGCGCCGGTACTTGGCGAAGAGCGAGGGCTTGCGGAACGGGGTGACGATCCGCCGGGTGATCTGCTTCTTGACCTCGTCCAGGCCGCCGACGTCGTCGAATCTAAGCGTGCTCGCAGTCTCTTCGAACATGGCCCGGGCGGCCGCCACCTCCTCGCGCTCGCTCCGCTCGGCGCCGCGAAGCCCGCGCGCCGCCTGGGCGAATCCGATCACGTTCGATGCGAGCTCGGGCTCCGCCGCCTTCGCTTCCTCCAGGCGGGCGTCGATCGCCGGATCCTCGAGGATCGGATCCTCGGCGACTGCGGCGCGATAGACGCTCTCCGCCTCGGCCGCCCGGCCCGCGACGAGCAAGGCGTCGACGCGGAGCGGGAGCAGGTCGCGCTCCTCGCCGCACAGGCTGATCGCGTCGAGGGCATCGCCCATGTCGAGCGCGGCGCGGGCCAGCCGCCCGCGGGTCTCGCCGTCGAGCTCGGCGTCAGGCGCCCCGACCGCCGCCGCGGTCACCGCCCGCCGGTCGGCGTCCGAGGCCGCCAGGTCCAGCGCCGACGCCAGCAGCCGCGAGTCCCCGCTCGCCGCAAATGCGCCCAGAAGCGCCTCGATCGCCGGATTGCTCGACACCTGATCTCCCTCTCTCCCCGCCTACATAGAGGGCCGCGCCGCCGACTCAACCGCCGGGGCGCTTGCATCCTTGCCGATGGTCCGCGACAGGATGCGCTTTCCGGTTCAGGAGAGGCGGCCATTCAAAGCGAAGACGCGCCCGGCGGGTGCGAGGCTCCCGACCCGTTCCCCCTGCTCGGCGGCCGCCTCCATTGCGAGCGGGTGCCGCTGGAAGCGATCGCGCGTGCGGTCGGAACCCCGGCCTATGTCTATTCCAGCGCCTTCATGGTCGCTCAGGCCCGGCTTCTGAAGGCTGCCCTGGCGCCTTTCGGCGATCCGCTCATCGCCTTCGCGGTGAAGGCCAACCCCAACGCCGCCGTGCTGGCGACCCTGGCGGCTGAAGGGCTGGGCGCGGACGTGGTCTCGGGCGGCGAATATGCCCGGGCGCGGGCGGCGGGGATCGACGGCGCCCGCATTCTCTTCTCGGGCGTGGGCAAGACCGAGGAGGAGATGCGGCTCGCCATTGAAGGCGGCGTCTTCCAGCTCAACCTCGAATCGGTCGGTGAGGCCGAGACCCTTTCCGCCGTCGCTTCGTCCATGGGCCGCGAAGTATACGTCGCCTTCCGGATCAATCCCGACGTCGCGGCCGGCTCCCACGCCAAGATCTCGACCGGGGCGGCCCACAACAAGTTCGGGATCCCGATCGCCGACGCGCCCGCCGCTTACGCCCGCGCCGCGTCGCTGCCCGGGCTTCGAGTCCAGGGCGTGGCGGTCCATATCGGCAGCCAGCTGACCAGCCTCGCCCCGCTCGAGGCGGCCTTCGCCAAGATCGGCGGCCTGATCTCCGATCTGCGCGCCGCGGGGCACGACATCCGCACCTCCGATCTCGGCGGCGGTCTCGGCATCGCCTACGATCCGGATTCGCCGCCGCCGCCGAGCATAGAAGATTATGGCGCGATGCTTGGCCGGGTCGCGGGCGGCTGGGGCACGCGCCTGATCGTCGAGCCCGGACGGGTCATCGTCGGCAATGCCGGCCTGCTCCTCACCCGCGTCATCCGGGTCAAGCCGGGGCCGGACTGCCCATTCGTCATCGTCGATGCGGGCATGAACGATCTGATGCGTCCCACCCTCTACGACGCCTGGCATGCGATCCAGGCCGTCGCTCCGAACGGGCGGACGATGGTGGCGGACGTGGTCGGACCTCTGTGCGAGACGGGCGACAGCTTCGCTTTCTCTCGAACCATCGATTGGGTGGAGCCGGGCGACCTCGTGGCGGTCCGAAGCTGCGGCGCCTACGCGGCGACCATGGCCAACAATTACAACAGCCGCCCGCTCGCGCCCGAGGTGCTGGTCAGAGGCGATGAATATGCAATCGTCCGCGAACGGCAGAGCATGGACTCGCTGACCCGCGACGAGAGGCCGGCGCCATGGCTCGGGTCCGCCGGATGAGGGGAGGGGGGCTTCGGGCCGCGATCCTCGCTTTCGGTCTTGCGTTCGCGGCCCCGCTCGGCGCCCAGGACGCGCCGGCCCACTCGGCGCTCCAGCAGAGGGTCGAGGCGCGGCTCGCCGAGGCGGGGCCCGGCACCCGCTTCGGCCTGGTCGTCGCCGCCGAGGACGGCGCCGAGCTGGTCGCGATCGCGCCCGACTCGCGCTTCATCCCGGCCTCCAATACCAAGATGTTCACCACCGCGGCCGCCTTCTTCGCGCTCACCGGGCTCGACCGGCCGGACCTGGAGGGCGGCGCATCGGTCCGGCTCGAAGCGTGGGGCAGGGGTGCTCCGGACGTGGTGCTCGAAGGCCGTGGCGACGCGCGCCTGTCCAGCGCCGCGGACTGCGTGACCGACTGCCTCGCCGCCCTCGCCGACGCGGTCGCCGCCAGGACCCGGACGGTCCGCGACGTGATCGGCGACGACAGCTGGTTCCCCGACCAGCGCTGGAGCCCGGGCATGAGCTGGAACAACATCCCGACCCGCTCGGGCACCGCCACCTCGGCCCTCAGCCTCGACGACAACGAGCTGGTGCTTCGGGTCTCCCCGGCCCGGCCGGGCCGGGCGCCGCTGCTCGACCTTCCGCTCTATTACGAGGTCGACAACCGCGCCGTCACCGTCCCCGGCTCGGCCTCCGCCTTGGGCTTCGATCGGGCGCCGAACGGCTTCGTGCTTCGCCTCACCGGCACGATCGGCTACGCCGCCGAGCCTGAGTCCCTCCGCCTTGGGATCGACGATCCGGCCCATTTCGCCGCCTGGCGCCTCAGGCACCTGCTCGAGGCGCGCGGCGTGCGGGTCACGGGCAAGGTCGGCGTGCGTCACCGGCCTCCCGTCCCGTCCGACGATCCCGCCGTGCGCAACGGCGCGCCCGCCCCGCGTCCGCCGCGGAGCGAGCCGCTCGCCTCTCTCGCCCCGCCGCCGCTCGCCGCCGATCTGACTTTGATCAACAAGGACAGCCAGAATCTCCATTCCGAGCTTCTGCTCCGCCGGCTCGGCAAGCTGGAAGGCTCGGGATCGATCGCCGACGGCCTGGCCGTCGTCCGCCGGATGATCGAGGCCGCCGGCGTTCCGCGCGCGGGCTGGGACCTTTCGGACGGCTCGGGCATGTCGACCTACAATCGCGCCGCGCCCCGGAGCATGGTGCGGCTCCTGCGCTGGATCGCCGGCCGGCCCTGGGGCGAGGCCTGGCGCTCGACCCTCCCGATCGGCGGAGTCGACGGAACGCTCGACGATCGCTTCCGCGGCACAGCGCTCGAGGGCAGGATCTTCGCCAAGACCGGCACCCTCAACGCCACCTCGGCGCTGTCCGGATATATGATCGCGAGGAGCGGCCGCACTTTGACCTTCTCGGCCTATGCCAACGACATAGCCGAAGGCTCCGCCGCTACGGACGCGATCGACGCCGCTTTACTCCTCATCGCCGCGGAGAATTGACGAGCCCCACGGGCCGTCACCCTGAACTGACGAGCCCCACAGCTCGTCACCCTGAACTTGTTTCAGGGTCCAGTCCTCCACCCGCGCGGCGGCTCGTCGCTGGATGCTGAAACCAGTTCAGCATGACGGTAAAGGCGAGGGCGACCCGGAATGGGAATCCGACGCCCCAACGCCCCGCGCTCGTCACCCTGAACCCACGAGCCCCACACCCCGTCACCCTGAACTGAGGAGCCCACAGCTCGTCACCCTGAACTTGTTTCAGGGTCCAGTCCTCCACCCGCGCGGCGGCTCGTCGCTGGATGCTGAAACCAGTTCAGCATGACGATCGGGGAGCGAGCGACCCGGAGTGAGAATCCCACGATCCAACGCCAACGCTGACTTCCTTAAGGGTCCAGTCCTCCACCCGCGCAGCGGCTCGAAACGGGATGCTGAAAACTCGTTCGGCATGACGCCGAGGGTGGCGAATGCACCCTCCGGGAATCCCCCGCCGGCACACCCCGACGAAAAGGCTGGCGCCATGTTTCAATCTTGTTACTTAAGTCGCGCAGGGAAACGTAAATTCGGGGGGATTTCGACATGGCTGATTCCACGCGCCTGAGGGCTGTCCTCGCGGCGGGCACCGCGCTCGCCGCCTTCACGATCCTGGCGCCCGGCGCCGCCTTCGCCCAGACCACGCCGGACGTGGAGACGACCACCCAGCCGGCCGCCACGCCGACCGGCGCGGTCACGCCCGACGAGGGCGCCGAGATCACCGACGAGAGCGGGGAGGGCGGCGACATCCTCGTCACCGGATCGCGAATCAAGCAGGATCCCAACAACAGCGCGTTGCCGCTCCAGGTCGTCACTACCCAGGAGCTCCAGCGCAACGGAATCAGCAGCCCCGAGCAGCTGCTGATGCACATGACCGCAAATGCCAGCGGCGCCGACAACCTCGCCTCGAACGCCGACGTGGTCTCGGGCGCCCAGCGCGGCACCAACGGCCTTTCGACCGCCAACCTGCGCGGCCAGGGCAGTGCCTCGACCCTGGTTCTCCTGAACGGCCGCCGGGTCGCCGCCCACGGCCTCAGCGGCTCCGCGGTCGACGTCAACCAGATCCCGTTCTCGGCCCTCGAGCGGGTCGAGGTCCTCAAGGACGGCGCCTCGGCCATCTACGGCACCGACGCGGTCGCCGGAGTGATCAACTTCATCACCCGCAAGGATTATGAGGGCGTCGGCCTTCAGGCCTTCACGGATTTCACCCAGAGGGGCGATAGCAGCATCTACCGGATCTCGGGGATCGCGGGCTACGGCGATCTCGACGATGACGGCTTCAACGTCATGGGCGCCGTTTCGTACAGCTGGAACCAGATCCTGCGCGGCGAGGACCGCGACTTCGTCAACGGCAACCAGCCCAATCGCGGCCTCTCGATCGACACGCGCGGAACGCCGATCGCGTCGGTGTTCAACATCGGCGCCAACGTCAACCAGACTCCGGGCGGCACCCTGCTCACCGGCCTGACGCTCACCTTGCCCAACGGGGCGAACGGGGCCGCGGGCGGAATCAACATCCTCGACCTGCCCGGCGGCGCCGGCTGCGAGACGATGAACGGCGGCATGGCCTATGACGAAGTCCTTTGGGCGCTCCCGACCGCGCAATATGGCTGCGCATGGGATACCGGCCGGGCGGCGGTGATCCAGCAGCCGATCCAGACCCTGACCTATTACGGCCGCGGAGTCGTCGGCCTCGGCGGCGATCATGAGATATCGCTCGAGGTCACCGGGTCGGACGCGGACTCGTCCAAGAGCTTCTCGGCCAATCAGTACAGCGCCAGCGCGACCACCATGCCCTGGGCCTATCCCCGGAATGCGCTGACCGCGGCCACCTATGATCAGGTGTTCAACGCAATCCGCAGCGCGTTCGACGTTCCGAGCAATCCGAACCGGGCCGCGCAGATCGCGGCGCTCAACGCGCGATATGGGCTTCCGATCGCCGGCCGCTGGCGCTGCATCGCGTGCGGACCTCGCGAATATGAGACGAACACCAAAACCTTCCGTGCCGCGCTCGGCATCGAGGGCCCGCTCGGGGGAGATTGGGATTATCGGGCCGGCGCCTCCTACGCCAGGAGCGAATCCTCGTCGGTGCTGGGCACCGGCTACCATTATCGCGGCGTTCTGCTCAGCAACGATCCCACTACGCCCCAGAACGAGATCGGCGCCTACGACACCCGCGCGCCCACCGCGCCGGGCGCCGCCGGCCCGGGCATCGTCGGACTGATCAACGCCGGCATCCTCAATCCCTTCTCGCTGATCCAGACGCCTCAGGCGCTCGCGGGACTGGAGGCGGTTTCGGCCGAAGGCACCACGCTCTATGGCGGCCGCTATCAGGTGCGCCAGTTCGATGCCTCGGTTTCCGGGTCCCTGTTCCACATCTGGGGCGGCGACGCCCAGCTCGCCGCCGGAGTCGACTATCGCCGCGAAAGCTACGAGTTCAACGGCTCGGCCGCCGCGGCGGCAAACCAGCCCGACATCTTCAATGTGGCGTTCGACAATATCAACGCTTTGACTCCCAAGCACCGCACCGTGAAGGCGGCCTATGCCGAGATATTGCTGCCGATCCTCGACAATCTCGACGTCACGGGCGCGGTCCGGATCGACGATTATTCCGGCTTCGGCTCGACGACGAACCCGAAGCTGTCGATCAAGTACCGGCCGTTCAAGCCCATATTGCTTCGCGGCTCATACGGCACCGGTTTCCGGGTCCCGACCTTCAATCAGATATTCAACGGAACCACGGTATCGCCCAATCCGGGCAACACTTTGGTCGATCCGACCTTGTGCCCGACGGGCAACACCACGGGTCCGCAGCCTGCCTGCGCTCCCATCACGCCCGAATCGTTGAGCGGGGGCAATCTGAACCTCGAGCCGGAGACTTCCGAGCAATATACGCTCGGCGTGGTCTTCCAGCCTTTGAACCAGTTCAGCTTTTCGGTCGATTACTGGAATATCGCGGTGGACAACACCATCGGCACGATCACCATCCCGCAGCTGCTCGCCAATATCGCCGCTTTCCCCGAACGGATCCAGCGCACGAACGGAATCATCACCGGGGTCGATCTGCGGACGGGCAATTTCGGTTCGCGGCGGACCGAGGGATTGGACTTCATGCTGCGTGGTGCGCTGGATGCCATGGGCGGCACCGTCAGTGCCGGGCTGGACGGAACCTACCTGCTCGACAAGCGCGAGAAGCTGTTGCCCAGCCTGGCATATACGGATGTGAGAGGCATATTCACCTTCACCGGCGACCTCGGCATCAAGTGGAAGCACAACGCGTTCGTCAGCTATCAGAATGACGACTTCAATATCACGCTCACCCAGATCTTCCGCCAGGGCTACAAGAACTTCGCCTTGCCGGCCTCGGCGACGCGTCCCGATTACAATCCGCGGGTGAGCGACTACATCCTCTATAATCTGTCGGTCACCTATAGCGGAGCGGCACCGGGCCTTCGGCTCACCGCGGGCATCAAGAACCTGTTCGATCGCGATCCGCCCTTCGCAATCACCTATGACAGCAACACCGGCGCCGGCAGCTCCTGGGAGCCGCGCATCGCCGATCCGCGCGGCCGCTCCTTCACCGTGGCGGCGGAGGTGAAGTTCTAAAGGCTGACCTCGAGCCCTCTCTCCCGTGTCGGGAGGGAGGGCGCGCATCCTGTCACTCCGCCGTCATTGCGAGCGGAGCGAAGCAATCCAGTACGGCGACGGTCGCGATCGCCGACTGGATTGCTTCGTCCCCCGGATCAGGTCCGGGGTCCTCGCAATGACGGTTCCTCGCAATGACGGTTAAGGTGCCTGGTCCGCCTCGCCCTTATTCCTCGGGCGCGGAGCTGGCCGCCAGGTCCATGAAGTTGCGCGCCGCCTCGCGGTCGGCCTCTTCCTTGAAGGCCACGTCGAGAGCGGGCGCCGCGCCGAGCATGTGCATGAACGCCCAGAGCGCGAAGCGCCGGCCCCGATCCTTTTCGAGGCCGAGATCGACCCGCATCCGGTCGAGGCCGGCCTCGAGCGCGCCGGGAGCGATCGCCCCCAGGTCCGCGGTGCCGAAATAGCGCTGCAGCAGGTCGTCGAAGTTCATCCCGACGACCCGCCGCGGCGCCGGCCCGTCACTGGCCCAGGATCGTGCCGAGGCCGCGCTTCAGCTTGTTCTTCTTCTTTTTCGGCGGCTCGCCCGGCTGCGACCCGTCGTCGCGCCCGCTGTCGCCCATCATCTCCTCCATGCTCATTCCGAGCAGCCCAGAATAGGTCGACTTGGTGCGCAGCTTCACCGTCCATTCCGGCTTCCAGGACGCGGCCGCGCGCGCCGGTCGGACCGGGTGGCTGAAATTGGCCTCGCCGCCGAACGCGGTCAGCATCAGCATCGATTGCGGCGCCGCTCGGGCGACCTCGGCCGGGACCGTGCAGCGGTCGGCGGCGGCGGGCATCAGCACCCGCGATCCGATCAGCCGGGCGATCTCGGCCTGGGGCAGATAGTCCATGCCCATGCCCATCATCGCCACCTGGCTCTCGCTCGACGACCAGAGCACGAAGTCGCCGTTCTGGCCCGCGCCCATGGTCATGGCCAGCCAGGCCTGCGAGCCGGGCACCGGCTGCCAGACCAGCGGCACCGATCCGGACGCACCCGCCTTGTTCTGGGTCAGGACGACGGGCGCCAGGAAGTCCTGGCCGGCGCCCAGCGTGAAGTTGATGTTGGGCGTGTAATTGCCGCGCACGGTGTGGGGACCGATCAGCGATCCGTTGGCCGGCACCTGCGTGCCCGAGCGCTCGTTCGGCCATTCGCCATAGGTCGTGCTCGTGCCGGGCCCCGGCGGGGTCATCGGACGGAAGGGCGAGTTGGCGAAGGCGGGCGGCATCCGTCCCGACGTCATGGTCGCGAAGTCGACGATCACGGGCTGGCCCGCCCGCGCATGCTCGCCGCAGCCCCAATAGATCAACATCCGGCCGCGCGGCCGCTCGGTCGGCATCTGGTAATTGCCGGTCGGACCGGCGGGCGCCGCGCCCTGCGGGCTCACCAGCGGAAGGCTCGGACCGGCCTGAAGGCCCGCGGGCGGTAGATGCTCGGCGGTCGGAGCGCCGGCCGGGCGCTGGCCGGTTCCGAGCTGGAGATGGAGGTTCCTGACATAGGAGGAGCGCGAACCGCGATTGCCGAGCATCGCCATCGCGGCCGAGGCCGCGTTCCCGCGCCCGCTCATGCCCGCCGCCATCCCGGCCATTCCGGAGCTGGTCTCGGCCGTCATCCAGTAGGTCGCGGTGCCGCCGGAGCGCGTCTGCGCGACCGCGGCAACCGTTCCGAGCGCGAGAAGGCTCGTTCCGAGCAACGCCAGTTTCATCTTCATCTCAAGCAACCCCCTTTAAGCTACGCTGCTGATTATAGAGCGCGCTTCGGGCCGGGCAATTGCCCGCGATCAGGAAGTCACCGAAAAATCAGCGGCATCGCGCCGCCGCTCGGGCGGCCGGCAGCCTTTCCTTCAGATAGGAGCGCATCGTCTCCCCATAGACGTCCTGCAACTCGTCATAGGCCTTGCAGGCGTCGGCGGCCTTGTTGAGCTTCTGAAGCGCCTGGCCGAGGAAGAAGAGGCTGTCGGCGGCCCGTTCGCCGCGCGGATCGTCCTGGTAGTTGGCGAGGAAGGTGCGGGCCGCGGTCGCGGGCTTGCCTTCGTCGAGATAGGCTCGGCCCAGCAGGTTCTTCGCCCAGCTCACGAACCGGCTTCGCGGATATTTGCCGATCATCGTTTCGAGCGACTGCCGCGCTTCGGGATAGCGCTGCTGCTCCCACAGCCGGAAGCCGGCATTATAGGCCTCTTCCCCGTCGCCCGTATCGACCGTCGCCGCCGCCGCCGCCGCCGCCGTGACCGTGGCGGGACGCGCCATGCCGGTCCCGCCGCTCGCCGCCGGCCGGGTTCCGCCCGATCCGCCGCCGGCGGTCGTCGTCGCGGCCGGACGCGTCTGGCTCGAGCCCGTCGTCGTCGCGGCCGAGGGCGTCGAAGGCCGGGCCTCGAGCTGGTCGAGGCGGTCGCCGACCGACTGGCGAAGACTGGCCAGGGCCGTCTCGGCCTGGCGGATCCGATTCTCGTTCGCCTCGGCCTGATTGGTCAGTGCCGCGAGCTGGCTTTCCACCGAGTCGAGCCGGGCGGTGAGGTCGGCGACCGCGCTCGTGGCCGGAAGGCCGGTCGTCGTGCCCGGCTGGGCCGCGCTGCTGATCTCGGGCTCGACATTGCCTCCGGGGAAGACCCGCCGCTGGACCGCGCGCAGCTCCTGCTCGATCCGCTCGATCCGCCGCTCGACCTGCCTGGTCTCGTTGCTCGCCTGGGCGAAGACCGGCCCGGCCGTTCCGGCCATCAAGGCCAGGACAAGAAGATGATAACGCATGGCTTTACCCCCCGAACTCACGCCTTTTTCTATATTAGCCACCCGCGTCTGTCGCCAGGATTAAGCGCCGCACCCCCTCCGGCTCAGTCCTCGAGCGGAGGCTGCGCCGGCGCCGGCGCGGTTCCCGCGGGCGGGGCGGCCTGGGGCCCGGGCGCGGCCGGCTGCGCCGCACCCTGGAGCCGGGCCACCAGATCGGCGGGCTTCAGGCTCACCCCCATCACCCTCTTCTCGGGCTCCCCGAGCGGCGGGATCACCGTGCTTCCGACCGTGATCCGAAGCACGTTGGGGCGCCCGGTATGGATCATCGGCGCGGCCGCGCCGGCCGGCACTTCGTAGCGCTCGCCCGGCCGCAATATGCCCTGATAGAGGCTCGTTCCGCTCGGCTCATAGACCCGAAGCCACACTTCTTCGGTCGCCGTGATGACGACCGGGCCGGTCGCCGGCGCGGCGGGCGTAGCGGCCTGGTTTGCGGGCGGCGCGGCCGCCGGGGCGGCAGGCCCTTCGGTGATCGCGCTCTCGTCGACGCTGGGATCGTCGAGCGCGTTGTTGCGCCAGACCAGATAGCCGACCACGAGGAGCGCGGCGATGATCGCGGTCAATATGGCCAGCGAGCGCGGCGGGACTCGCGCCGGATCGGCCGGCTCGTAATAAGCGGGCACAGTGGACGGGCCGCGCATGCCGCCCAATTGCTCCCTGAGCTCGGCGCCGATCGCGGGGCCGTCGAGGCCGACCACATTGGCGTAGGAACGGGCGAAGCCGACGCTGTAGGTCACGGCCGGAAGGGCCTCCCATTCGCCGCGCTCGATATGCTCGAGGTGCCGGATCGGGATCCGGGTCTGGCGGGCGACGTCGTCGAGGCTCAGGCCCTTTTCCTCGCGGGCCACGCGAAGGCGCTCGCCGACGGGCGTGCCGAACAATTGCTCCTGTTCCAGTTCCGCCATCAAGCCCGTCCCACCTCGCCCGCCAACATTCTTATGGTTTGGATCATGTCGTCGCACCCGCGCATGCTTGTCAACCTGAACGCGGCTCATTCCGGCGGACCCGAGCCGCCGCCGGGCGAGTCGGCTGCTATGCGATCGCCACTCCATGCGAATCCGCCCAGCGCGCGAGCGCCTTTCGCATGTTCCTGGGCGGCTTGGCGAGCATCTTGGCAAGCGCCTTCCGGGCCTCCTCGCGGTCGAGGGACCTGATCATCGCCTTGATCGGCCCGACCGCCACCGGCGTGATCGAGAAACGCTCCAGCCCGATCCCGATCAGTGCCATCGCCTCCAGGGTTCGCCCGCCCATCTCGCCGCAGATCGCCACCGGCACCCCGGCCGAATCGGCAGCGTCGACCACCCTCTTCAGAAAGCGGAGGATCGCCGGCGAGAGCCAGTCGTAGCGCTCGGCGAGCTTGGGATGGGCGCGGTCGGCCGCGAACAGGAACTGGGTGAGATCGTTGGTGCCGATCGAGAGGAAGTCGATCTTCGGAAGCAAGATGTCGAGGGTCTCGGCGAGCGACGGCACCTC
Source organism: Allosphingosinicella sp. (assembly GCA_036525315.1). Classification (GTDB taxonomy): domain Bacteria; phylum Pseudomonadota; class Alphaproteobacteria; order Sphingomonadales; family Sphingomonadaceae; genus Allosphingosinicella. The sequence continues at coordinate 5,717 of DATDAS010000090.1, read as the reverse complement.
GAGCATCGCTCCGTAGCGGATCGATGAGGGCAGGCGCTTCTTGCGCTTGGCCAGGGCCTCGCGCTGCTTCTCGACGATCGCCTTGGCCTCGTCGAACTCCCAGGGCTCGGAGATCATCGGGAACATCACGTTGAGCTCCCGCCCCGCCGCCGCCTCGAGCAGGGCATGGGCCTGCGACTTCATCAGCCCGTCCCGCTCCAGGGCCAGGCGGAGCGCGCGCCAGCCGAGCGCCGGATTCTCCTCCTGCTCGCCGTCGCCCATGTCGAGATAGGGCAGGGCCTTGTCGCCGCCCACGTCGACGGTCCGGAACACGACCGGCTTGCTTCCGGCGGCGTCGAGCACCGATTTGTAGAGCTTCTGCTGGCTTTCCCGGCGCGGCAGCGTCGCCGAGACGAGGAACTGGAACTCGGTCCGGAACAGGCCGATCCCGTCCGCGCCGACCGCGTCCAGTGCCGCGGCGTCGTCGCGAAGGCCGGCATTGACCATCACTGTAATCCGCCGGCCGTCCTTCGTCACGGGAGCGACGTCGCGCAATGCGGCGAACTGGGCCCGCTTCTTCTGCCCGACCGCGAGCTTCGCCTTGAACGCTTCCTCGACCGGGCCGGTCGGCCGGATGAAGGCGACTCCCGCTCCGCCGTCGAGCAATATCTCGTCGCCTTCGCCGATCGTCTGGCGGATGTTGCGGATCCGCCCGAGCATCGGAACGCCCATCGCCCGGGCGACGATCGTGACATGGGCGGTCAGCGACCCGTCCTCCAGGATCACGCCCTTCAGCCGCCGCCGGTCATATTCGAGCAGCTCGGCCGGCCCGAGGTTGCGCGCGATCAGGATCGCGTCGCCGCGAAGGCCCATCTGAGCCGCCGTTCCGAGCTGGCCCGAGACGATCCTGAGGAGGCGGTTGGCGAGATCGTCGAGATCGTGCATCCGCTCGGCGAGCAGGGGATCGTCGATCTCGCGCATCCGCATGCGTGTGCGCTGCTGGACCCGCTCGATCGCCGCCTCGGCGGTCAGGCCGGAGTCGATCGCGTCGTTGATCCGCCGCGACCAGCCTTCGTCGTAGGCGAACATCTTGTAGGTCGCGAGTATCTCCTGATGCTCGCCGGCCGTTCCGAACTCGGCCATGCTCGTCATGTTGTCGATCTGCTCGCGCATCTTGCGGAACGCCGAATAGACCCGGTGGCGCTCCGCCTCCGTATCCTCGGCCACCGTATGCTCGATCAGCACCCGCGGCTGGTGATAGACGGCGATTCCGCGCGCCATGCCGGTCACCATCTTCAGGCCCTCGACCCGCACCGGCCCGGATTCGCGAGTCGTCGCGGCCGCGCTCGCCTTGTCGGCGAGGCCCGCATTGGCGATCAGCTCGGAGAGCACCATCGCCACCGTCTGGAGCGCCTCGATCTCGAGATGGTCATAGGGGCGCGGGTCGGCATGCTGGACGCTGAGGACGCCGATCGCCCGCTCGCGCCGAACGATCGGGACTCCCGCGAAGCTGTGGTAAAGCTCCTCGCCGGTCTCCGGCCGGTAGGCGAATTCGGGGTGCCGGCTCGCCTCGTCGAGATTGAGGACGTCGACGTCGCGGGCGATGGTTCCGACCAGGCCCTCGCCCATCGCCAGCTTGGTGACGTGGACCGCGCTCTGGTTGAGGCCGACGGTGGCGAACAGCTCGAGCACGCCGTCGCGGAGCAGATAGATCGAGCAGACCTCGCTCTCCATCGCCTCCGCGATGATCTGCACCACCTTGTTGAGCTTGGCCTGGGCGCTGGTGCGCGAGGCCATCACGTCGTGAAGCCCGGTCAGTATCTCGCGAGCGGAAGCGGCCGACTGGGTGGGCATGAGGTTGCGGTAGCAGGAAGGCCCGAGCCTTCCAATGGCGCCCTTTCAGCGCGCCAGTTCCTCATTGTCGAACAGGTCCTTATGCTCGCGCGGCTGCGAGCGCAGATATTGGTTGGGCGCCTTTACCCGTCCGCCGAGCGCCGCCGCCGCGTGCCACGGCCAGCGCGGATCGTAGAGGATGCCACGCGCCAGGGCGACGAGATCGGCGTCCCCCTCCGCCACGATCCGCTCGGCCTGATCGTAATCCGTGATCAGGCCGACCGCGACGACCGGCATCGCCGTCGCCGCCTTGACTGCCCGGGCGAGGGGAACCTGGTAGCCGGGGCCGACCGGGATCTTCTGGGCTGGCGTCAGGCCGCCGCTCGAAACGTGGATGGCCGAGCAGCCACGCGCCTCCAGCGCCTTCGCAAGCTGGATGGTCTGCTCGACATCCCAGCTGCCCTCGGCCCAGTCCGTGCCCGAGACTCGCATCGTGACCGGCCGGCCGGCGGGAAAGGCGGCGCGGACCGAATCGAATATCTCGAGGGGCAGGCGAATCCGGTTTTCGAGCGATCCGCCATATTCGTCCTCGCGCCGGTTCGAGAGCGGCGACAGGAATTCGTGGAGCAGATAGCCGTGCGCGCCGTGGATCTGGACCGCGTCGATGCCCAGGCGGGCGGAGCGCCGCGCCGCCTCGGCGAAGGCCTCGCGGATTCGGTCGAGCCCTTCCGCGTCGAGCTCCACCGGCGGAGCCTCGCCATCGGCGAAGGGTAGGGGGGAGGGCGCCACCGTCCGCCAGCCGCCGGGCGCGTCGGGCGCGATCTGGGTCCCGCCCTCCCAGGGCACCCGGGTCGAGGCCTTGCGCCCGGCATGGGCGAGCTGGATCGCGATCGGCATGTCCGACCAGCGCCGGACGCTTTCCAGCACCTTCCCGAGCGCTTCCTCCGTCTCGTCCGACCAGAGGCCGAGGTCGGCCGGGGAGATCCGCCCTTCCGGCACCACCGCCGTCGCTTCGATGGTCAGCAGCGCCGCGCCCGACAGGGCGAGATGGCCGAGATGAATCAAATGCCAGTCGGTCGCGCGGCCCTCCTCGGCCGAATATTGGCACATCGGAGCGATGACGATCCGGTTGCGAAGCTCGATCCCGTCGACTTTGAAGGGCGTGAAGAGGCGGCTCATCCTTGTCCTTTCCTGCCCGGCCCACCGCGCGGACGCGAGCGCCCTTTCGTCATCGGGTCCGGCCTGGGCGGAGGCTTCCAGCCCTTTGGCGGTGCCACGGCCTGCTGGCTGGTGCCGAGGCCCATCCGGCCGGGCTGCTGGCGCTCGAGGCCGCTGGTGTCGATATCGGTCGCGGCGTCCGGATCGGCCCCGCGCAAAAGGCTGATGCGGTCGCGAAGGCGGCCCGCTTCCTCGAAATCCATCGCCGCGGCGGCCGCTTCCATGCGCAGGCGAAGCTCTTCGATGCTGCTCGTCATCCTGCTCGAACGCGCCGCCGAAGCATTGGCTCAGCCGTGCGCGCCGCGCCGCTCGAGCGCGTGCGCCGCTTCGTCGACCAGCTGGCGCAATATGTCCGCGACCGGGGCCTCGTCCTTGACCATTCCGACCGACTGGCCGGCCATCACCGATCCGGTTTCGACGTCTCCGTCGATCACCGCCCGCCGGAGGGCGCCGGCCCAATAATGCTCGATCTGGAGCTGGGCCTCCATCATCTCGACCTCGCCCTTGTCGAGCAGGTCGGCGACCACTCGCTGCTTGGCGGCGAAGCTCTCCATCTCCCGGTTCTTGAGCGCGCGCACCGGGATCACCGGGAGGCGCGGATCGATCTGGACGCTGGTGATCGCGTCCCGCGCCGAGGCGCGGATGAAGGCCTTCTTGAAATTGGGATGGGCGATGCATTCGGTGGCGCAGACGAAGCGGGTGCCGAGCTGCACTCCGACCGCCCCCATTTCCAGATAGCCGGCCATCAGGCCGCCATGGCCGATTCCGCCCGCGACGAAGATCGGCACGTCGGCGGCGAGCGGAGGCAATATCTCCTGGGCGAGCACCGAGGTGGAGACCGGCCCGATATGGCCGCCCGCCTCCATCCCCTCGATGACGAGTGCGTCGACGCCCGATCGGATCAGCTTCTTGGCGAGCGCGAGCGCCGGCGCGAAGCAGATCAGCTTCGCTCCGCCTTCCTTGACCCTGTCGATCGATCCCGTGGGCGGAAGTCCGCCCGCGAACACGACATGGCCGACATGGTGCCGCTTGCACACGTCGATCAGCTCGGCGAGCTGCGGGTGCATGGTGATCAGATTGACCCCGAACGGCCGGTCGGTTCGCTTCGCCGTCTCGGCGATCTCGGTGTCGAGCAGGTCCGGAGTCATGGCGCCGCAGGCGATCACTCCGAACGCGCCGGCATTGGAGAGAGCCGAGACGAGGTGGCGTTCGGAGATCCAGCTCATCGCGCCGCCGAGGATCGCGACCTCGCAGCCGAGGAAGTCGGTGCCCCGCTTCATCAGCCGCTTGAGGCGGTCGCGGCCGATGTCGAGATCCGTCGCCGGGTCCCTCATCCTTCATCCTCCTGGTCGAGGCCGTAGGCGGTGTGCAGGACTCGCACGGCAAGCTCGGTATAGTCTTCGGGGATCAGCACAGAGACCTTGATCTCGCTGGTGGTGATTGCGAGGATGTTGATCTTCCGGTCGGCCAGGGTCTGGAACATGGTCGCCGCGACGCCCGGATTGCTTCGCATCCCGACTCCGACCACGCTCAGCTTGGTGACATCGGTATCGGTGAGCATTTCCGTATAGCCGATCTTCTCTCTGGCCTTGCCGAGCACATCGGCGGCCTGAGCCAGCGAAGCGGCCGGCACCGTGAAGGTGAGATCGGACCGTTCGCTCCGCGGGCCGCTCTGGACGATCATGTCGACGTTGATCCCGGCCTCCGCGAGCGGAGTGAAGATGGAGGCGGCGGTTCCCGGCGTGTCCGGAAGCCCCGCCAGGGTGATTCGCGCCTCGTTCCGGTCGTAGGCGACGCCGGTGATCAATTGCCGTTCCATCTTCTGGTCCTCGATATGATCCTCGGCCACGACGAGCGTTCCGGGCCGGTCGGCGAAGGATGACAATACCTTGATCGGGATGTTCTCGCGCATCGCGAGCCCGACCGAGCGGGTCTGGAGCACCTTGGCGCCGACCGAGGCGAGCTCAAGCATCTCCTCATAGGTGACGATGGGCAGCTTGCGCGCCCGCGGCACGATCCGGGGGTCGGTCGTGTAGACTCCGTCGACGTCGGTATAGATGTCGCAGCGGTCGGCCTTCACCGCGGCGGCGAGCGCCACCGCCGACGTGTCCGATCCGCCCCTGCCCAGGGTGGCGAGGCTGCCGTCGGCGGCGACTCCCTGGAAGCCGGGAATGACCGCGATGCCCCCTTCCGCGAACACCCGCTCGAGGACGCCGGCATCGATATCGTCGATCAGGGCCGAGGCATGGCCCGAGGTCCGGATCGGAAGCTGCCAGCCCATATAGGAGCGTGCGTTGAGGCCCATGCCCTGGAGGGTGATCGCGAGCAGCCCGCTGGTCACCTGCTCGCCGCTGGCGACGACCACGTCATATTCGCGCGCGTCGTAGAGCGAGGCGGCCTCGCGGCAGAACTGGATCAGGCGATCGGTCTCGCCGGCCATGGCCGAGACGACGACGGCAAGCTGGTGGCCGCGCTCCGCCTCGCGTTTCACCAGGCTCGCGACATGGCGGATGCGTTCGATGCCCGCCATCGAGGTGCCGCCGAATTTCATCACGATCCGCCCCATGGAGCGCGCGATAGGGAGGGGCTTCTCCGAAGGCAAGGCGACGGAGCTCAACCCCGGCTCAGCCAGTCGGGCAGGCGATCGGCCCTGACATCGGTGCGCTCGCGCACCAGCGCCCAGCCGT
>DATDAS010000089.1:0-139237 GCA_036525315.1 Allosphingosinicella sp. | reverse complement strand
TTGGTCGAATGCTGCTTCTCCAAGCTCAAGCAATTCCGAAGGGTCGCAACCCGCTTCGAGAAGACCGCCCGCAACTATCTCGCCGTAATCACACTCGCCGCCATCATCCTATGGCTTCGCTAAGTGTCCACACGACCTAGGGCTTCACGAACTTGAGCGTCATCCGGTCGCTCTCGCCGATTGCCAGGAAGCGGTCCCGGTCCGCCGCGCCGCCGCGAAGGGCGGGGGGAAGGGACCAGACTCCGTTGGGATGGTCCTTCGTGTCGAGCGGATTGGCGTTGATCTCGGACGCAGCGACGAGGCGGAAGCCGGCGCGCTCGGCGAGCGCGCGGACGGTCGAGACCCGGACATAGCCGCTCTTGCGCTCACGGGCGGCGTCGGCTTCCTCGGGCAGGCGGTGCTCGACGACTCCGAGAGTGCCGCCCTTCTTCAGCATCGCATACATCTGGCGGAACGCTTCCTCGCCGAAGGGCGGATCGGGCATGATCCAGTTGTGGACGTTGCGGAAGGTTAGGACGACGTCGGCAGTCCCTTCGGGCACGCGCGTGTCGCCCGCGGCGGCGGGGAAAGCGGCGAACTTGATCTCGCCATAAACGAGCGGGTCCCTGGCGGCCATCGCCTTGGCGTCGCGCAGCTGCCGTTCGTTGCCGGCGGCATAATAAGAGCCGCGCGCCGACAGATAGGGCGCCAGTATCTCGGTGTACCAGCCGCCGCCGGGCCAGATCTCGACGACCGTGTCGCCGGGATCGACCTCGAAGAAGGCGAGAGTCTCGCGGGGGTGCCGGTAACGGTCGCGCAGGACGTTCGCGGGCGTTCGTGTCGGAGCGTCGATCGCCAGGTCGAGCGCGGTATCCCGGAACAAGGCATCCTCTGCCGACTGGACCGCCTTTCGGCTTGGGCCGCACGACGAGGCCGCGATTGAAATCAAGGCGAGTGCAAGGACGGCTCTCAATCTGGTCTGGCGCATCGGCTCGCACTCCCTACATCGGCGCCAAGCTCATGACGGAGGGGCCATGACGACGCAAGCCTGGCTTTGGTGGACCTCGGGGATTTCGGCGGCAGTCGCCGCGGTCTCCGCTTTGGCCGAGCATCGCCGTATCCGCAGGCGCGATCTCGACAAGGTCGGCTGGGTTCCATGGAACCTCATCCAGATCATCGCCTTCCTCGTCGCCATCGTCGCGGCCGCGCTGGCGTTGAAGGTCGGCTGACGGAGAGAGCCGGGACGAGCCCGAGCGGGCCGCTCACTGGCCGCGCTGCTTGCCTTCATTCCTGGCCGTCCCGACCCGCATTGTGAGCGGGACCCGCTCGGCGTCCTCGTCCGCTTCCCGCCATTGCTCGGCGGTCATGCATTTGCGCGGCTTGCGGATCCGGCTTCCGATCGCCTTCTGGGCGCTTCGGCAGATCAGCTGAGGCTTGGCGGGGGTGGTGGGATCGGCTGACACCGGCACCGATGGAATGAAGAGAGCGGCCGAAAGGATGAGCAAAGCGGAAGCGCGCATGCATTCCTCCTCTCGGAGGAGAATGCGGGCGAATTACCGGGAGGGCAAGGGGACCCTAGTTCGGCGGCCGGGCGTTCTCGATTTGCTGCTGAGTCTGCCGCTGAATCTGCTGTCCCGTAACGAAGTCACGGCCCTCGGAACTCGAATCGGACTGCCCCGATGGGCCGCCATCCAGCAAACCGGCAGCCGCGCCAAGCGCGGCATCACGCATCGCCTGACCCTGTTCTGCCGTTCGAAGCCCTCTGCAGCCGATCACCGAATCATGGAACTGGATGCATTCGAGCCTGCCGCCGCTCATCTTCGCCATGACCCAGCCCCGGCTGCCGCCATTGTAGGTATAATAGCCCTGCATGACGAAGTTGCCGGTTCCGGCGGACCCCTCAATTATCTTCACGTTGGCGATGCTGCTCGAATCGTAAGTATTGAAGGCCCAGCCGCGCGAGTCGGTCTGAACGAAGCCGTCCAGCCGCCGGGTCAAGGCCGCTCCCGCGCTTGGCAGGGCGGCGTAAGCGGCTGCGGCGGCCCTCGCGCGCTCGACCGCTGCCGCCGCGGCGATCCGCCGTTGCTCGTCCTCAACCCTCGAATCCACGAACTGCGACTGCCTAGCGTCGATTCGGGTCGTCGCCATGATCCGCGAGCCGGGCGGGCTCCTTGTGACTCCGCTCCACGAGGCACGGTCGCAATGCACCGTGTTGATGTCGCCACGGCCCTCGGAGACCGTGCAGCTGGAGCCTTCGCGCGTGCCGGTAAAGGTGCCGCTGCCAAATCCGCCGGAGCCGACATAGCTCCCCTGGATCCTGGTCCCGTCGAAAGTCACGGTGAGCGTGATCGTACCATCCTCCTGGAACGAACGATCGTTGCGGCGCGCGATCGCGCGCATCCGCGCGTTGGCGTTGGGCGTCGTAACGCCGGCCCGGAAAACCTGGGCGCTGAAGCTCCCCTGATAGACGATTCGACCGCGGAAGTCGGGAGGAAGGTCGCTTCGGGCATCAGCTTTCTGAGCCGCTCCCGGCACTGAAATCATTGCCAGCGCAGTCGCCAGCGCAAAGCCGCGGATCATGATCATATTCGCCCCCTTCCCCGAAGGAAGAAGGTTAATTCGATTCGAACAGTGTCACAAGAGTATCGCGACGGGCTTGTTCTGCAGTTCTTTACCCGGACTAGAGGCAGGCCTCGAGATACGGCCCGTCGAAGCCGAACTGCTTTGCCTTTTCGAGCGTATAGGGGCGAAGGCCCATCGAGCGATATTCGCCGATGATCTTCCCGTCGGCGCTCTCGTCGAGATATTCGAACTTGAAGAGCTCCTGGGTGACAATGACGTCGCCTTCCATTCCGATCACCTCGGTGACGTTGGTGGTCCGGCGCGAGCCGTCGCGGAGGCGCTTGACCTGGACGATCAGATCGACCGAGTCCGCGATCTGGCGGCTGATCGCCTCCTTCGGCACCTTGATGTCCGACATCATCACCATGTTCTCCATACGCGCGAGGCATTCGCGCGGGGAGTTGGAGTGAAGCGTGGCCATCGAGCCGTCGTGGCCGGTGTTCATCGCGGCGAGCAGATCGAAGCACTCGCTTCCGCGAATCTCGCCAAGGATGATGCGGTCGGGACGCATACGAAGGGCGTTGATGACGAGATCGCGGATGGTGATCGCGCCCTGGCCCTCGAGGTTGGGAGGCCTGGTCTCGAGCGGGAGCCAGTGCGGCTGCTGAAGCCGAAGCTCGGCCGCGTCCTCGATCGTGATCACGCGCTCGCCCGGGTCGATCAGCTTCGACAAGGCGTTGAGCATGGTCGTCTTGCCCGAGCCGGTGCCGCCCGAGATGATGATGTTGAACCGCGCGGCGCCGGCGATCTTCAGGGCCGTCGCCATCTTGTCCGACATCGATCCGAAATTCTTCATCATGTCGAGCGTGATCGGCTTCTCGGAGAATTTACGAATCGAGATGGCGGTTCCGCGAAGCGAAAGCGGCGGGACGATGACGTTGACGCGGCTTCCGTCCTGGAGGCGGGCGTCGGCGAGCGGCGTGGTCTGATCGACTCGCCGGCCGACCTTGTTGACGATGCGCTGGGCGATCTGGAACAGATGCTCCTCGTCGCGGAACTGGATGTTCGCGATGGTGAGCTTGCCCTTCTTTTCGATGAAGGTCTGGTTCGGCCCGTTGACCATGATGTCGCTGATCTCGGGGTCGTTGAGCAATTCCTCGAGCGGGCCGAGGCCGAGAAGCTCGTCGACCAGGACCTTTTCCAGAGCGAACTGCTCGCGGCGGTTGAGGTTGATCTTCAGCTCGGCGAGCACCTCGCCGATGATCGGGCGGAACTCCTCGGCCAGCTCGTCCTTCGACAGGGTCGCGGCGGCCTCGGGATCGACCCGCTCGAGCAGGCGCGGAAGCACCTGTTCCTTGATTCGGTGGATCGAGGCCTCGAAGCCCTCATTCTTGCTGGTCGGGTTCTCGTTCGGCGCGGCCTGGCGTTCGGTGAGGCGCTGCATCGCGTCGCCGCGCTCCATCGGGACCTGGGGAGCGCCCATCGCGCCGTCTTCGCCAAGCTCCATGGAATCGAGCGGCGGAAACTGGTCTCCGCCTTCGTCCTGGGCGATCGGAAGCGGGCCTGGGCCCTTCATCGGCCGGGCCACGCCGAATGCGGGACGCTGACCTGCCGCGCCCGTTCCCCCACGCCGTCCAAAAGCACTCATATTGCGCTGACCCTCACCACAGTCGGAAATCGATAGAGTGGTGAATAAGGGGGAAACTTTGACAATTGCCTAACCGGGCCGGATGAGGCCGAGTGACCCGCCCAGGCCCCCGCTCCGCTGTGCTGCTCGCGCTGTGCGGATTTCTCAGCCTGTCGTTCGGCGACGCGGTGGTGAAATCCATGGCCGGCGCCTGGCCGGGGACCGCGGTTTCGGCGCTACGCTATATGTTCGGTGCGGTCGGACTCGCCGCCTATATCGCGGCGACGCGCGGGCGAGCGGGCTTCGTTCTGCCCCGGCCATTGCTTCAGCTCGGTCGCGGGCTGGCGGTGAGCGTGGCGACAATCTGCTTCTTCATGGGCGTCATGGCGATGCCGCTCGCCGACGCGACCGCGATCCAGTTCTCGAGCCCGATCCTCACCGCGATCCTTGCGCCCCTCGTGCTTCGCGAGCGCACCTCGCTCGCGGTCCTGCTCGCCACCCTGCTCGCCTTTGCCGGAGTCCTGATCGTATTGAGGCCGAACGTGACCGCGCTCGGACTTGCCGCCTTCTGGCCGCTCGGCGCGGCGATCGGCATGTCCTGGCTGATGATCTTCAACCGCATGGCGGCGGGCGACGCGCCGGTGATGGTCATGCAGCTGCTCCTCGCTGCGATCGCGGCGCCGATCCTCGCCGCCGCCGCCGCCCTGCTGTCGGCGACTGGGGAGCCGATCTTCGCGATCCCGGCACCGAGCGTGGACGTAGTTCTGAAATGCCTGGCCGTGGCTTTGTTCGCGACCTTGGGACACAGCCTGATCTTCGCCGCGATCGAGCGTGCCACGGCGGCGACCGTCGCGCCGATGACCTATGTCCAATTGCTCGTCGCCGCCGGCCTCGGCTGGGCCTGGTTCGGAGATGCGCCAGACGCGGCCACGTTCGGCGGCGCCGCCTTGATCATCGCCGGCGGCCTGTGGCTGTGGCGCGCGCAACGGGTGAAGGACGTATGCGAGACGCCGTAGGCCTCTTCTCGTCATTCCAGCGAAAGCTGGAATCTCTCTTCCCCTTTAAGAACCAATGAGATTCCAGCCCTTCGACACTCTCAGGACAGGCTTTCGCTGGAATGACGGGTTCTATCGTCCGTTCTAGCTTTGGCCGACCTGTGGCATGATGCGCGAAAGGGGAGGGGCGAATGCTGCTCAAGGGAATGATCGCCGCCGCGATCCTGCTTGCCGCCGGGCCGGCCGGCGCCGCCGATCTCGCCGACCTCGAATGGCTGGCCGGAGCGTGGGCTACCGAGACGAAAGGCGATGCGGTTCGCTGGACCGAGGAAAGATGGTCGCCGCGGCGCGCGGGCACGATGCTCGGCACCGGCCTCAGCGGGCGCGGCGACAAGGCGCTGAGCTACGAGTTCATGCGGATCGCCGTGGACGACAAAGGCGAGATCGCCTTCTGGGGATCGCCGCAGGGCGCAGCGCCGGTGCCGTTTCGGCTTGAGTCAGCCACGGATCGAGAGGCGGTATTCGTCAGTCCCACCCACGATTATCCGCAGCGCATCGTCTATCGGCGGACGGGGCGCGGCATGACCGCAACGACGTCGCTGGCCGATGGCTCGAACGCGCAGACGTGGAAATATAAGAGGATAAGGGACTAGCGCTGAGCGTCCGGAAAGTCGTCACCCTGAACTTGTTTCAGGGTCCAGTTCTCCGCCCGCACCGAGGCTCGCCACTGGATGCTGGAACAAGTTCAGCATGACAGGAAAGTGGCCGCTAAGCGGCGCCTTCGTCTCCAGCCTTTTCGGCGAGCACGGTGAGGCCGTTCTCATTCACCTCGGCGAAGCCGCCGGTGATCGCGATCCGTTCGGGCTCGGCGCCGGCAGTGCGGTAGATTGCGAGCTCGCCGTCGCGGATCGTCGACATGACCGGCGCGTGGCCGGCGAGGACTCCGAAATCGCCCTCGCTGCCCGGAACGACGACCATATGAACCTCCTCGGAGCGGACCAGCCGCTCGGGGGTGACCAGCTCGAAATGAAGATCGGCCATTTCTATTTTTCCATCGCGAAGAGTTGGGCGGCCACGGTCGGGACGGGCACATCCGTCTGGACGAGCTGCACGTAGAGCATCTGACCGTCGACCGGGGCCCTGAAGGATTCGGCGGTCACGCCCGCCACTGCGGGTCCGGGGCTCGGCGCGGGCTGGAAGTCGAGGCCCATGAAAGCCATGCTGGAGCGCAGCTTTGCAAGGGTCTCGGGCCGCTTCGGTCCCGACACCATGACGGTGCAGGCCTTGCCGGGCGCTCCGCCGAAAACGACCTCGCCGTCCTTATGCCTGGCGCTGACCGTCTCCAAATCGCCCACCCGCGGGTGCGGCTGCCTGGAGACGGTCGCGCCGAAGCCCCGCTCGGCAAGCTCGGGCGCGGTCAGCGAGAACTGGCCGGCCAGATAGAGGGGGCAGAAACCGTAAGCGAGGTCCGCGGCCATCTCCTCGATCAGCCATTCCCGCTGCTGCGCCTCGGCGGGAGCCGATGCGAGCAGGAAACAGACGGCGGCGAGGAGTCGCTTCACGAAGATCAATCCACCTCGGCCGCGAGACGCTGGGCCTTCTCGATCGCTTCCTCGATTCCGCCGACCATGTAGAAGGCGCTCTCGGGAAGATGGTCGTATTCGCCGTCGACCACCGCCTTGAAGCTTCGCACGGTGTCTTCGACCTGCACGAACTTGCCGGGGATTCCGGTGAACACCTCGGCGACGTGGAAGGGCTGCGACAGGAAGCGCTGGATCTTGCGGGCGCGGTTGACGACGAGCTTATCCTCTTCCGAAAGCTCGTCCATGCCGAGGATCGCGATGATGTCCTGGAGCGACTTGTAACGCTGGAGGGTCTCCTGGACCCGGCGGGCGGTGTCGTAATGCTCCTGGCCGACGACCCTGGCGGTCAGGACCCGGCTGGTCGAATCGAGCGGATCCACGGCCGGATAGATGCCGAGCTCCGAGATCGCGCGCGACAGAACGGTGGTGGCGTCGAGGTGGGCGAAGCTGGTGGCCGGGGCCGGATCGGTGAGATCGTCCGCGGGCACGTAGATCGCCTGGACCGAGGTGATCGAGCCCTTGTTGGTCGAGGTGATCCGCTCCTGAAGAGCGCCCATGTCGGTCGAGAGGGTCGGCTGATAGCCCACCGCCGAGGGGATCCGTCCGAGAAGCGCCGACACTTCAGAGCCCGCCTGGGTGAATCGGAAGATGTTGTCGACGAAGAAGAGCACGTCCTGGCCCTCCTGGTCGCGGAAATATTCGGCGATGGTGAGGCCGGACAAAGCGACCCGGGCGCGGGCGCCGGGCGGCTCGTTCATCTGGCCGAACACCAGGGCCACCTTCGAGCCCTCGGGGGTCGGCTTGCCGTCGGCGTCCTTGGCGATGACTCCGGCGTCGAGGAACTCATGATAGAGATCGTTGCCCTCGCGGGTGCGCTCGCCGACTCCGGCGAACACCGACGTGCCGCCATGGCCCTTGGCGATATTGTTGATCAGCTCCTGGATGAGCACCGTCTTGCCCACTCCGGCGCCGCCGAACAGGCCGATCTTGCCGCCCTTGGCGTAAGGGGCGAGGAGGTCGATCACCTTGATCCCGGTGACGAGGATGCTGGTCTCGGTCGACTGGTCGACGAACAGCGGAGCCTCGGCATGGATCGGGGCGGTGTCGGTCGCTCCGATCGGTCCCTGCTCGTCGATCGGCTCCCCGATCACGTTCATGATCCGGCCAAGGGTCTGCGGGCCGACCGGCATGCGGATCTGAGATCCGGTGTCGCGCACTTCCTGGCCGCGGGTGAGGCCCTCGGTGGCATCCATGGCGATGGTTCGCACAGTGCCTTCGCCGAGATGCTGCGCGACCTCGAGGACGAGGCGATTGCCCTGATTGTCGGTCTCGAGAGCGCTCAGGATCGCGGGCAGCTCGCTGCCGAACGCGACGTCGACGACGGCGCCGATCACCTGCGAAACGCGGCCAACAGACTTGGTCTTTGCGGCGGTAGCCATGGCTTCTTTCCTTGCCTTCTTCTTTCGTCATGCCGGCGCAGGCCGGCATCTCAGTGTGAGTTCTCGCCGAGATCCCGGCCTACGCCGGGATGACGGAGAGGGTTGAATTACAGCGCTTCGGCGCCCGAGATGATCTCGACCAGTTCGGTCGTGATCGCGGCCTGGCGGGTCCGGTTGTACTGGATCGACAGGCGGTTGATCATGTCGCCGGCATTGCGCGTGGCATTGTCCATCGCGGTCATCCGGCTGCCCTGCTCCGACGCGGCATTCTCGAGCAGAGCCCGGAAGACTTGGACGGCGATGGCGCGCGGCAAAAGCTCGGCGAGGATCTCGTCCTCCTCCGGCTCATATTCGACCGCGGCGGGGGTTCCGCCGGCCGAGGCGGCGCCGCCCTCCACGGGCGGGACCGGGATGATCTGCTGGCCGACCGGCTCCTGCACCAGGGCCGACTGGAAACGGGCGTAGAAGAGATGGACGACGTCGAGGCCGTCGGTCGTGTAGCGCTCGACGATGTCGGCGGCGATCGCCTGGGCGTCGGCGAAGCTGACCTGCTTGATCGCGCTCGTGTCGAACTGGTGGACGATCTGCTTGGGGTAGAGCCGCTGGATCACCGCCCGGCCCTTGCGGCCGACCAGGTAGAAATAGACCTGCTTGCCGTCCGCGATCAGCTCCTCCGCCTTCTTGCGGGCGGCCCGGACGATGTTCGAGTTGAACGCGCCGGCGAGGCCCCGGTCCGAGGTGCAGACGACGAGCAGATGGGTGCGGTCGCTGCCGGTGCCGCCGAGCAGCTTGGGCGTGTCGGGCGTTCGCACGATTCCGGAGACGAGGCTGGAGATGACCTTCTCCATGCGCTCGGCATAGGGACGGCCGGCCTCGGCCGCCATCTGGGCGCGCCGAAGCTTCGCCGCGGCGACCATCTTCATCGCCTTGGTGATCTTCTGCGTCGACTTGACCGACGCGATCCGTCCTTTGAGCGCCTTGAGGCTGGCCATTGCTACCTACGCTTCTCTCTATTCGTCATGCTGAACTTGTTTCAGCATCCAGTTTCGAACTCTCGCGACCGTCATCCAGCTGGACCCTGAAACGAGTTCAGGGTGACGGTCGGGGGGGGTCAGGCGAACGTCTTCGTATAATCTTCGAGCACGGTCTTGAGCTTGCCGGCCGTGTCGTCGTCGAGCGTCTTGCTGTCGCGGATCGTCGCGAGGATGTCGCCATGATCGTGGCGGATGTGGCTCAGGAGGCCGCTCTCGAAGCGGACGACGGCGTCGACCGGGATCTTGTCGAGATAGCCGTTCACGCCGGAATAGATGGAGACGACCTGCTCCTCCATCGGCATCGGGCTGAACTGCGGCTGCTTGAGAAGCTCGGTGAGCCGGGCGCCGCGGTTGAGAAGGCGCTGGGTCGACGCGTCGAGGTCCGAGCCGAACTGGGCGAAGGCGGCCATCTCGCGATACTGGGCGAGCTCTAGCTTGATCGAGCCGGCGACCTTCTTCATCGCCTTGGTCTGGGCGGCGGAGCCGACGCGGCTGACCGAGAGGCCGACGTTGATGGCCGGGCGGATGCCCTGGTAGAAAAGCTCGGTCTCGAGGAAGATCTGGCCGTCGGTGATCGAGATGACGTTGGTCGGGATATAGGCCGATACGTCGCCGGCCTGGGTCTCGATGATCGGAAGCGCGGTGAGCGAGCCCGAGCCGTTGTCCTCGTTCATCTTCGCCGCGCGCTCGAGAAGCCTCGAGTGAAGATAGAAGACGTCGCCCGGATAGGCTTCGCGGCCCGGCGGGCGGCGCAGAAGAAGCGACATCTGGCGATAGGCGACGGCCTGCTTGGAGAGATCGTCATAGACGATGACCGCGTGCATTCCGTTGTCGCGGAAATATTCGCCCATCGTGCAGCCGGTGTAGGGCGCGAGGAACTGGAGCGGTGCCGGCTCGGACGCGGTGGCGGCGACGACGATGGTATAATCCATCGCGCCATTCTCCTCGAGCGCCCGGACGATCTGGGCGACGGTCGAGCGCTTCTGGCCGATGGCGACGTAGATGCAGTAGAGCTTCTGGCTCTCGTCGTCGCCGGCGTTGATGCTCTTCTGATTGATGAAGGTATCGAGAGCGACGGCCGACTTGCCGGTCTGGCGGTCGCCGATGATCAGCTCGCGCTGCCCGCGGCCGACGGGCACGAGCGCGTCGAGCGCCTTGAGGCCGGTCTGGACCGGCTCGTGGACCGACTTGCGCGGGATGATCCCCGGCGCCTTGACCTCGACCCGGCGCCGCTCGGCGCCCTCGATCGGGCCCTTGCCGTCGATCGGATTGCCGAGACCGTCGACCACCCGGCCGAGAAGGCCCTTGCCGACCGGAACGTCGACGATGGTGCCGGTCCGCTTGACCGTGTCGCCTTCCTTGATCTGGGCGTCCGAGCCGAAGATCACGGCACCGACATTGTCGGCCTCGAGGTTCAGGGCCATGCCCTTGATGCCCCCGGTGAACTCGATCATCTCGCCGGCCTGGACGTTGTCGAGGCCGTGGATTCGGGCGATGCCGTCGCCGACCGACAGCACTGTGCCGACCTCGCTGACCTGCGCCTCGTTGCCGAAGCTCGCGATCTGATCGCGGATGATCTTGGAAATTTCAGCGGCGCGGATGTCCATTTTCAGCCTTTCATCGCTTGCGCGAGGGTATCGAGTTTGGTGCGGATGGAGCCGTCGATCATCTGCGAGCCGACCTTGACGACGAGCCCGCCCAATATGGCGGGATCGACGCTGAGATCGACCGCGACGTCGCGGCCGAGACGGGATTTGAGCTTGGAGCGGATCGCCGCGACCTGGTCGTCGTCGAGCGGCCGGGCCGAGATGACCTCCGCGCTCGTCTCGCCGCGATGGGCTGCGGCGAGAAGGCCGAAGGCGCGGACGATTTCGGGGAGCTTGGCGAGCCGGCGGTTCTGGGCGAGCACCCCGAGGAACTTCGTCGTGATCGGATCGAGCTTCATCGATCCGGCCACGGCCGAGACCGTCCGGAGGGCCTCGTCGCGCGAGGTGAGCGGGCTCGTCGTCAGGCCGCGCAGATCGGCCGATTCGGCGAGCGCCCGCTTCAGCGAGTCGAGGCTCTTGCCGACCGCCTCCAGCTGCCGCTCGTCGCGGGCGAGCTCGAACAATGCGGTCGCATAGCGTCCCGCCAGACTTGCCTGAATGCCGCCGGAATTCTCCACGCGCGCTGTCACTCCCAGATCGGATATGCACCCGCGCGGAACGGGGGCTTCCAAAGAGCCCCCCGGCGGGTTGCGGGCGCACTAGCAGGGGCAATGCTGCGATGCAACCGCCCCTCTAAACCTAGTCGCGTCATTCGGAAGAATGGTCAGCTGTGAGCCTTCCCGGAGCGCCCGGGAGAAGCTAGGAACGGGCATGACAGGCCGGGTTCAGGGGGCGACTCCGCGCATCAGGATCGCATTCGCGCTCTTCGCGCTGAACGCCTTCGTCACCCTCCCATGGGCCCTCGCGAACTGGGGCGCGTCGCCGGCGGGGATCCTGATCCTGGGCGGATGGCTTGCGCTTGCCGCGCTCATGGTCCCGATCGCCCGGGGCCAGCTTGCCGGGCAATTCTTCTGGGCGGGGCTCGCCGCCATCCTGATCCTGTCTCGGCTGGCGGCCCATGGCCTGGTCGACGGCGCTGCCACGACCGGCGACCCCGAAATCTATGAGAAGATCGCCCGCTCGCTGATCGCGGGCGAGGGGCTGGTCTTCCACGATCCGCTCACCGGGGTTGATTTCCGGGCAATGTATCCGCCGCTCTATCCGCTGCTGATCGCGGGGCTCGGCTCGGCGTTCGGCCTGGGCGCCGGGACGTATCTCGGGCTCAATATCGCAATCGACCTCGGATCGGCCGTGCTGGTCGCGGCGATCGGCGCCCGGCTCGGATCGGCGCCGGCGGGGCGGGCGGCGGCCTGGCTTTTCGCCATCTGGCCGGCCTTCATCATGAGCACGCCCTTCGCGCAGAAAGAGAGCCTGGTTCTGCTCGAGGTGCTTGGGCTCGTCCTGGTGCTGCTTCGCATGGAGAAGGGGCGCCTTGCAGCCTGGTGGGAAGGCGCGGCATTCGGCGCTCTCTGGGCTTCGCTGATGCTGACCCAGCCCGGTCTGGCGGTTTTGCCGGCCCTGCTCGGCCTGTTCCTTTTGCCCGCCGCCGGTTGGCGGGCGCTGTTCCGTCTCGGGCTCGTCGCCGCGCCGTTCGCGCTTCTCCTCATGCTGCCCTGGTGGGTTCGCAATTATCAGCTGCTCGGATCGTTCGTGCCCCTGACCACGACGAGCGGCATCGGGCTGTGGATCGGCAACAATCCGGACGCGACCGGCGGCTGGGTGCCGATGCCGGCCAGCTATCAGGGCATGCCCGAAGTCGAGATGTCTCGGCGGGCCGGGCGGGAAGCGGTGCAGTGGATCGGCGCCCACCCGCTCGATTTCATCAAGCTGACCCTGTTCAAATTGTTCAAGGCGATGGGGATCGAGCAGTTCAACCTCGCCCGGCTCAATCTGCTGAGGCCGGTTCCGGCCGACGCGGTTTTCGCCGCCTATTTCCCGGTGCTCCAGGGCTCGCTTCTCGCCGTGCTGGCCGGCACGGCTTTGCTGCTTCAGCGCGTCTGGGCCCTAGCGCGCGGGCAGCGGCTGATCCTCGTCCTGCTCGCCTGCGCGGTCCAGATCCTGGTCTTCTCCCTGCCGTTCGAGTTCGGCGAGCGGCACCGTTACTTCCTGATGCCGTTCCTGTTCCTCGCGGTGGCGGCCGGTTTCGCATCCCGCGAAAACGCAAAGGAGGCCGGCCCATAAATCTCCCTCTCTCCTTGCGGGAGAGGGTCGGGGTGAGGGGTGCGGAGCCTTAGGCGCCGCGCGAAGCTTCGCTTCGCACCCCTCATCCAACTTCGCCTAAGGCTCCTGCGTCGCCAAGGCTTCGTATCCTTCTCCCGCAAGGGGAGAAGGTTCCCATCACTTTGAAAGCAAGCGGCGGGATGCGGGGCGCGCGAATCGGGCTTATCTAGTCCGCATGGAACAGCTTCAGACCATAGACGCCGACGCCGCCTGGAAGGCCGTGCTCGCCCGCGACAAGGCCAAGGACGGAAGCTTCGTGACCGGAGTCCTCACCACGGGAATCTATTGCCGGCCGTCCTGCGCGGCCCGGCATCCGAAGCGCGACAATGTCCGCTTCTTCGCCACCGGCGCGGAAGCGGCGGCGGCGGGCCTTCGCGCCTGCCTTCGCTGCAAACCCGACGAGGTCAGCCGCGAGGCGGTCGCGCTCGACAAGGCATTCCGGCTTCTCGACCGGGCCGAGAGCCCGCCGAGCCTCGAGGACCTGGCCGGCCGCGCCGGCTATTCGCCACACCATTTCCACCGACTGTTCAAGCGCGCCACCGGGGTCACCCCGGCCGCCTATGCGCGCGGAAAGAGAGCAAGGATGATGACCGACAGCCTTCAGTCGGAAGCCCGGGTGACCGACGCCATCTACGATTCCGGCTATTCGGGCCCGGGCCGATTCTATGCCGACGCCAGATCGCGGCTCGGAATGACCCCGTCGGCCTGGCGCGACGGCGGCCGAGGGGAGACGATAGCCTGGGCGACCGGCGAGACCGATCTCGGAACCATGCTCGTCGCAGCGACCGGGAAGGGCATTTGCCGCCTCTCGTTCGACGAGGACGAAGACTCGCTGCGACGCCGCTTCCCCAACGCCCGGATCGAGAAGGGCGGGGAGCGGATGGAGGCGTTGCTCGAGCGGGCGATCGCCGCGGTCAACGCGCCCGAGCGGCCCCACGACCTCCCGCTCGACGTCCGCGGAACCGCTTTCCAGGAAGCGGTCTGGCGCGAGCTTTCGCGGATCCCGCCGGGCGAGAGCCTGTCCTATGCCGCGCTTGCCGCGAAAGCCGGAAAGCCGGGCGCTGCCCGGGCGGCGGGCACCGCCTGCGGCCAGAACCGGATCGCCGTCCTCATCCCCTGCCACAGGGCGCGCCGGGGCGACGGCTCGCCGGGCGGCTACGCTTACGGGTTGGAGCGCAAGGCGGCCTTGCTGGAGAGGGAAGCGGGATAGGCCGGGCCTGCGGCCGCGCCCCGTTCCGGACTTCTATTTGCCTGCGATTGCCGGCGCCTTGCGCGACTCGGCAAGCTTCGCCTCGAGCCGGGCGAGCATCTCCCGGGCGGTTTCGTGCCTGGCCTTGCCGGCTTCGCGGTACCGCTCCTCCCGACGTTCCCTCTCCTTGCGTTCGCGCTCGGATTCCTTGCGGATATGGGGTGAGGAGAATGCCTCGGGGCGGATGATCGCGATCGCTTCGGGGATCATGTTTCGAAGCTCGAAATCGCGGGCGAGCTTGTAGCGCAGCTCGCCGTCGCTCGGTGCGAGCTCCATCGCCGTGTAGAGCGCGTTCTGGGCTTCCTCGGTCGGCATCACTCCCTGATCCGCGAAGCTGTCGTAATAGGATTCGAGAACGGTCGGATCGTTGGGCGCGAGGTCGATCGAGCGGGCGAGGAGCTTGCGGGCGGCCGACCAGGCCTCGGCGTCGCTCGACCCTGCCGCTCGAAGAGCGGCGATCTGGACTCGCGCCTTGGTCACGGTCGCCCGGCCGTGGTTCGGCTCGATCTTGAGGAGCCGGTCCGCGGCGGCCAGGGCGGCGTCCTTGTTCCCGGCGAGCCATTCGGATTCCATCAGCAGGCGCAAGGCGAACGGATCGTCGGGGAAGCGCGAGGCCGATCCGCGAACGTCCCGAGCGAATTCGGCCGCGTCGCGCTGGGCGATGCCCATGCTGAGCCGGATCTCGCGGGTCATCAGCGCCTGCTCGGCCGGCCGAAGCTTGCGCACCGCGATCGTACCCAGGCCCCTCGTCTTGAACGGAAGCCGGATGTAGCTGAACCTGCCTGTGCCGGCATATTCGTAAAGCTCGGAATTGAACTTATCGAGGTCGGGAAAGGCCTGGCGCGCCGCGTCCTCATAGCTCGTTCCCCGGTTGACCAGCGCCAGATACTGGTCGAGCTGGCGGCGGCGCTGGGGATGCTCGAAAACATAGCGGAGGACGAGCCACCCTTCCGCATAGAGGAGGAATACGTCGGTGGCGGCGAGCTCTCTATAATTGTGCGCCTTCATCATTCGCTGAAGCGGCAGCCAGCCGAGGTCGCGGAAGGTGGAGAAACGATGGTCGGCGGGAAGCCCGACATCGACGACGTCGTTGGGCAGGAGACGAGTGGTGCCCCAGAATTCCGCGAAGCCCTCGCTGTACCAGGTCGGGTAGGCGGCCGGGAAATATTGATACATGAAATGATGGGCATATTCGTGGAGAAGGATCGTCTCCGGATCCAGCTCCACCTCCTGGCTGGCGGTCCGGATGTCGGCCGACATGCCCGAAAGCCGGTTGCGGGTTCCGACCAGCATCAGGGCCCGCGCGCTGGACATGTAATAGCCGGCAATGCTCGATCCGGGTGCGCCGGCCATCTCGCGGACCCCCTCCACGCTCTGCATGAGGAAGACGCGCAGGGGATTGCTCGCTGGCGGAGCGTTCACCTTGTGGGCGGTGCGAAGGACGAAATCGAAGCGCTCGAGCTTGATCGCGAACTCGCGGGCATCTTCCGCGCTGCCCTGGCTGTAGACGATGAAATTGGGCGACCTGGCTTCGAACCATTCGGCGTTGGCGGCGGTCGGAACGAGCAGGCACAGGAGAAGCAAGAGCTTGCGAAGCATGGCGATTTCCCCCCGGAGACGAGCAGCATAAGCGAAGCGGGCTCAGCGTTTCAAATCCATTCGGGGGAAAAGTTAATAGAGCATCGTGCGGAAAAGTGGGAACCGGTTTTCCGCCTAAACGATGCGGCAACAAGCAAATAGAGCGGCCGCGCGATTGAAATCGCGAC
Source organism: Allosphingosinicella sp. (assembly GCA_036525315.1). Lineage (GTDB taxonomy): Bacteria > Pseudomonadota > Alphaproteobacteria > Sphingomonadales > Sphingomonadaceae > Allosphingosinicella. The sequence continues at coordinate 123,197 of DATDAS010000089.1, read as the reverse complement.
CGCGGCTCGAAGCCTCACTCCGGGCTGCAGGCGTAGACCAGGCGCTCGTTGGGGATTTCGGGGAGGCTCTGGCGGATCGACTCCTGGCGGTCGCCGAGGATGGTCACGGCCTCGGGATCGGCGCTGCACGCCTTGATCTCCACCTGGCGCCTGAGGTCGCGCGCCTTCGCCATCGACTCCGCGCCGACCAGATAGCGGGTCACGACATGCTCGCCGCGTACGGGATTGTAATCGAGCACCGAGATGGTCTGCTCGCTGTTGGGCACGAGGATCCGGGTCCAGGTGTCGCCTCGCCGGGCATATTGGGTGCGGCCGTTCATGCAGCCGTCGGCGCCCCAATCGAGCTTCACGTCGTCGGTGGAGGAGACGGTCACTCGGCTCCGCTCGGGCTGCAGCCTGCACAGGCTGGGGCCGAGCCGCTCGGGCGAGGGGGCCGATCTGGCGGCGCGGATCGGCTCGATGTCGAGATCGTCCCGGGCGGGGCGCGACAGGAAGGCGATCACCGCTCCGACCAGGAGAAGGCCGCCGGCGCCGGCCAGGATATAGGCCGGCCGGTTCCGGTCCTTGACCAGCATCAGACCGCCGGCGCCGAACGCTGCGACCGCGAGAATGGTCAGGAGAAGCGCGATCGCCAGGCGGTTCTCGCGGGCGTCCTGGTTCGCCGCCCGCGCTTTCTCGAGCCCCGCGGCCTCGGCCCTGCTCATCGCGTCGCGCTCGGCCGCGGCTGTGGCGCCGAGCTCCCGGGCATTTCGCTCCTGCTCCTGGCGAAGCCTTTCCTCCATGCTGACGCACGGGGACGAGTTGATCGCGAACGGCTGCTTCGCCTCGCGAAGGAAGGCGGTCAGCTCGGCATTGGAGATTGCGAAGGCGAAGGGCGCGTCGCCGTCCTCGCCCTGGGTCAGGAAGGTGTTGATCCCGAGCACCCGGCCGCAGCGGTCGAGCAGGGGGCCGCCGCTGCTGCCGCGCGCGATGCTCGCGGTGTGGAGCAGGGCCGAGATTGATCCGACGTCGCGAAGGTTCGAATAATTGCCCTCGGAACGGGTCGGCTGCTGCGGCCGGATATAATCGTCGGCGGAGCGCGCGGTCGCCATGTCGACATTGCCGGGATAGCCGAGGGCGACCACGTCGGCCCCGTCCGCGAGCGCTCCGGCATAGAGCGTCGCGGGCGGAAGACTCCCCCTGTTCATCTCGAGCAAGGCGAGGTCCCGCTCGGCGTCGAAGGCGATCAGCCGGGCGCCGTAGGACCGATTGCCTTCGGAGGGCACGACCCCGACGATGACATTGTCGGGATACTGGACCGCGATGGCGACGACATGGGCGTTGGTGACGATCCGGTTGGGCCCGACGGCGACTCCGCTGCCATGGCCGAAGCCGACCACCTCGCCATCCTCGATCGCAACCGTGACGACCCGCACCACGCTTCGGCTCGCCGCCGTCACGTCGTCCGCCCGCGCCGGCGCGGCGAAGGCCGCGAGGCAGAGCAGGAACAGAATGAAACGGGCCATGACCCGCGGCATTTCCGGGATTCTTCCCGAATAGGCAAGCGGGGCGGGTTCGGACCCTAGAGGAAGGAATAAGGATCGACGTCGACCGCGACCCGAACGCTTCGCGGCCAGGAGAGCTTGCCGAGCCATTCGCGGATCACGTCCTGGACGTCGAGCGCCCGGGCGGCATGGACGAGCAGGCGCTGGCGGTGACGGCCGCGAAGCATCGCGAGCGGGGCTGGGGCGGGTCCGAACACCGCCATGTTCTCGACTCGCGGCGCGGCTCGGCCGATCGCGCGGGCGGTCTCGGTCGCCTCGCCGAGATCCTCGGACGAGACGATGATCGCCGCGAGCCGGCCGAAGGGCGGCATGGCCGCCGCCCGGCGCGCCTCGGTCTCGGCGGCGTAGAAGCTCTCGCTGTCGCCGCTGACCAGCGCCCCGATCACGGGCGCGCCGGGATCGTGGGTCTGGACCAGGACCCGGCCCGGCTTTTCGCCGCGCCCGGCCCGGCCGGCGGCCTGGGCGATCTGCTGGAAGCTCCGCTCGGCCGCCCGGAGATCGCCCCCGGCAAGGCCGAGATCGGCGTCGACCACCCCGACCAGGGTAAGGTTCGGGAAATGATAGCCCTTGGTGACGAGCTGGGTGCCGATGACGATGTCGATTTCACCCGCCTCCATCCGGCCGACGAACTCCGCGGCCTTCGCCGGCGACCAGATCGTGTCGGAGGTGACGATCGCGGTCCGAGCGTCGGGGAAGAGCGCGCGCACCTCGTCGGCGATCCGCTCGACTCCCGGCCCGACCGCGACCAGCGAATCCTCCTCGCCGCATTCGGGGCAGGCGCGGGGCGGGGCCATGACGTGGCCGCAATGGTGGCAGGCGAGCCGGGCGAGAAGCCTGTGCTCGACCATCCAGGCGGTGCAGTTTGGGCACTGGAACCGGTGCCCGCAATGACGGCAGAGCGTGAGCGGCGCATAGCCGCGGCGATTGAGGAAGAGCAAAGCCTGCTCGCCGGCCGCAAGCGTCTCGTCGATCGCCTTGACCAGGCTCGGAGCGAGCCAGCGGCCCCGCGGGGGCGGGTCCTGGATCAGATCGAGCGCCTCGATGTCCGGAAGCCGGGCGGCGCCGTAGCGGTCAGGGAGCCGGACTTCGCGATAGACCCCGATCTCGGCCATCTGGCGGCTTTCGATCGCGGGAGTCGCCGAGGCGAGGATGATCGGGATCGCCTCCAGCTTGGCCCGCATCACCGCGACGTCGCGGGCATGATATTGAACCCCGTCCTCCTGCTTGAAGCTGGTCTCGTGGGCCTCGTCGACGACGATCAGGCCGAGCTCGGGATAGGGCAGGAACAGGGCCGAGCGAGCGCCCACGACCACCTTGGCGTCGCCGCTCGCGATCGCCCGCCAGGCGCGTCGGCGCTGCGACTGGCGAAGGCCCGAATGCCAGGCGACCGGCTCGTGCCCGAAGCGGGCCGCGAAGCGCTTGAGGAAGGGCTCGGTGAGAGCGATCTCGGGCAGGAGGACGAGGGTCTGGCGGCCGCGGCGGAGCGCCTCGGCCACGCCCTCGAAATAGGCCTCGGTCTTGCCCGATCCGGTCACTCCGTCGAGCAGGAAGGGCGCGAAGCCGGACTTGCCGACCGCTTCGACGAAGGTCGCGGCGGCTTCGGCTTGGGCGGATTCGAGCGCGGGCGGCGCGTGGTCCGGATCGGGCGTTGGGAAGGGGTCGTCGACCGAGACCTCGACCGGCTCGATCGCGCCGGCCTTGACCAGGCCGCGGATCACGCCGTCCGAGACGGTGCCGATCTGGGCGAGCTCGCGCACCAGGCCTTGGCGCTCGCCGATCCGTTCGAGCGCGGCGGCTCGCTGGGCGGTCAGCCGTTCGGGCATGAAGCCGGTGGCGCGATATTCGGTGACGGTCCGGCCGCCGTCGAGAGCGCTCGCCGAAGCGAGGGTCATCCGCAGAACCGCGGCGATCGGCGACAGATAATAGTCGGCGGTCCATTCGATCAGGCGGCGCAAGGGTTCCGCGAGCGGCGGCAGGTCGTAGGCCTGGAGGAGGGGGCGGAGGCGCTTCTCCTCGACCGTTTCGGCCTCGAGCCGCTCGGGCTCCCAGACCACGCCGGTGAGCTGGCGCGGGCCCAACGGGGCGAGGACGATCGAGCCCGGCTCGACAGGCATGCCTTCGGGCACGCGATAGTCGAGCGGGCCGAGGGCGCTGTTCAAAAGGAGGATTCGCACACGGTTCATTGTCCGCCGCCATATGGTTATTCGGGCGGTGTAGGAAACAGGAGAGAAAGATGATCGCTCGGCGCTGGCACGGACGGGTCATGGCGGACAGGGCCGGGGAATATCTCGGCCTGATGCGCGGGGTCGGCCTGCCCGATTACCGGTCGACCGAGGGCAACAGGGGCGCTTGGTGCCTCCACCGCCGCGAGGGCGACGTCGTCCATGTCGAGATGCTGACCTTCTGGGAGGATGAAGCGGCGATCAGGCGTTTCGCCGGCGACGACATGACCCGCGCCAAATATTATCAGTTCGACCCGGATTTCCTGCTCGAAATGGAGCCGCTCGTAACGCATTTCGAGGTGGAGGAGGGCTAAACTCTTTGCCGTCATCCCCGCGGAGTCGAAGACGGGCGTAGCCCAACGCGGGGATCCAGACTGCGTTCGTGACACTCGGAGTCAGTTTGGATTCCCGCCTTCGCGGGAATGACGAAAAAGGGCAGGTGAACCCAATCCCCGCCTACTTCGTTACCGCTCCGTCCCGAAGCCGGAGTGTTTGCCATGGACCAGTTGCTTTCCCGCCGCGCGTTGATCGGCGCCGGCCTCGCTCTTCCTCTCCTCACCCTGCCCGGCTGCGCCGGCGGGCTCGGCGGATTCGGGATAGAGGACGCGATCAGGCGGCTGCTCACGCTCTCCTCGCAGCGCGCCTTCAACCGTCTGCTCACCGATGAGGGCTTTTTCCAGGACGACGTCGCCCGGATCCCGCTTCCCGAGCAGCTCGGCGGAAGCCGGGTCACCAATGCGCTCGCCGTCCTGCTCGGCACGGGCCTGGTCCAGGACCGGCTTGTGAGGCTGGTCAACCGAGCGGCGGCGGACGCCGCGGACGCGGCGGCGCCGGTGGTCTACGATTCGATCCGCTCGATGAGCATCTCGGACGCGGTCTCGATCGTCCGGGGCGGACCCGAGGCGGCGACCGACTATCTCAGGCGAAGCATGGGCAATGCGATCGTCGACGCCATGTTCCCGGGCGTCGGCACGGCCTTGCGAGTCCTCGACAACGGCCTCGTCAATCGCGCCATCTCGGCGGCGACGGGCATCGATTTCAGCGGGCTTCAGCGCCACGTGGCCGAGCGGGCCGCGGACGGCATCTATCGGGCGATCGGCCGCGAGGAGGCGGGCATCCGGGCCAACCCGCGCGCGACGAACGATCCTCTGCTGATCGGGGTGTTCGGCATCGTGTGAAGCGCGTAAAACGCCCCGGGAGGGGGCGATGGACGAGGCCACACGAGATCTTGATTCCTTCCTGGCCAAGTTCACGCCGGAGGTGGACTCGCTCGCCCACAAGCTCCTCGATCGGATGAAGACGCTCGTCCCCGGTGCGACGATCATGGTCTATGACAATTACAATGCGCTCGCGATCGGCTTCTGCGCGGACGAGAAAGTGTCGCACGCCGTGCTTTCGCTCGCGGTGATGCCGCGCTGGGTGACTCTCTGCTTTTTGTTCGGGAAGGGCCTGCCCGATCCTCACGGGCTCCTGCGCGGCGAGGGCAGCCGGGTCCGCCATGTCCGGCTGCACGAGCAAGCCGCGCTCGACGATCCCCGGATCCTCGCTTTGGTCGAGGAGGCGGTTTCGCGGTCGGAGCCGCCTTTCGATCCCGCCGCGGAGCAGAAGCTGGTGATCAAGTCGGTGTCGGCGAAGCAGCGACCGAGGCGTCCCCGGGAGAATTGAACGTCATCCGCTCCAGGCGTGGCATGAGCAGTGCCTGCCCGACGGCGCGGACGAGCAGGAACAGGCTGAAGGCGAGCCAGAGCCCGTGGTTTCCGAGCGTGCCGGTGGCCAGAAGAAGCGCGCCATAGACCGAGACCGCCGCGACCATGGTGAGCAGCAGAGCGCGGGTCCAGGTCGCGCCTATGTAGATGCCGTCGAACACGTAGGAGCTGACTCCGAGCAGCGGCAAAAGGATCGCCCAGGGGAAATAGGTCAGGGTCGTCGCCACCACGCCCGGATCCTTGCTGAAGCTTGCCGCGAACGGCTCCCCGGCGAAATAATAGACGAGGCTGATCAGGGCGCCGCCGGCGAGGCCCCAGAGCAGGAGAGATCGGACGAGCCGGCGGAACAGGGCGCGGTCGCGGGCGCCGACAGCCTCCCCACACAGAACCTGCGCAGCGCTCTCGAAGCCGTCGAGGATCAGAGCCGAGAGGATGAAGAGCTGGTAGAGGATGCCGTTGGCGGCGAGCACCAGCGTGCCTTCATGGGCGCCGTCGCGGACGAGCAGAAGGATCGCCCCGGTCAGGATGAGGGTGCGAAGGAAGAGATCCCGGTTCATCCTTGCGAGCGCTCCGACCTCCGAGCGCGCCCAGGTCGCTCGGGTGCGAAAGCGCGTCCAGACCGAAGCGGCCGGAGGCTCGCGCGCCGCGACCGCGATTGCGGCGAGCAGCTTCAGAGCCTCCGAGCTCAGGGTCGCGAAGGCGACTCCGGCCACGCCCCATCCGAAGCCCAGCACGAACAGAAGATCGAGGCCGATATGGAGGATATTGGCCGCCACTTCGATCGCGAGCACGGCCCGGACCCTGCGGCGCCCGATCAGCCATCCGACCAAAGCGGCGTTGAGCAGCCAGAGCAGGCCGCCCCAATATCTTATGCCGACATAGACGCGCGCCTCCTCGGCGACTCCGCCGCGGGCGTGGAGGATGTCGAGGCCGAGACGGATCGCGAGCGGCATGACCAGAAGCAGGAAGAGGCCGATCGCCATCGCCGCGCCGAGCCCGCGCGCGAGGGTCGCGGCCAAAGCGGCATCGTCGCGCCGGCCGGCGGCCTGGGCGGTGAGCGCGATCGTCCCGGTCCGGAGGAAATTGAAGACGATCAGCATCCCGAACATGAACTTGGCGCCGATCTCGACCCCGGCCTGGGCCTCCGCCTCGCCGAGCTGGCCGATCACCCACAGGTCGGCGAGTCCGAACAGAGCGGTGGCAACGTTGGTCAGCATCGAGGGGAGGGCGATCGCCCAGATCGCGCGGTTGAGGCCGGCTCGACTTTCGCCCTGCTCTTCGATGGTCGCCAAGCCCGTCCCCGCCGCGCTAATAGAAACGGCGAATCCAGTTCGAGAAGGCAAAACGCAAATGAAATTCTTCGTCGACACCGCCGATACCGCCGAGATCAGGGACCTTGCCGAGACCGGCCTGCTCGACGGAGTCACGACCAATCCGAGCCTGATCCACAAGGCGGGCCGCGATTTCCTCGAAGTGGTGAAGGAGATTTGCGCGATCGTCCCCGGACCTGTCTCGGCCGAGGTGGTCGCCACCGATTATGACGAGATGATGCGCGAGGCCGCCGTTCTTCGGAAGATCGCCGACAATATCGCGGTGAAGGTGCCGCTGACCGTCGACGGATTGAAGGCCTGCAAGGCGCTGACCGGCGACGGTTCGATGGTCAACGTGACCCTGTGCTTCACCGCGAACCAGGCCCTGCTCGCCGCCAAGGCGGGCGCGACCTTCATCTCGCCCTTCGTCGGGCGCCACGACGATACCGGGCAGGACGGCATGGAGATCATCTCCGACATAAGGCTGATCTACGACAATTACGGATTCGAGACCCAGATCCTGGTCGCGAGCATCCGCCATCCGATCCATGTGCTCCAATCCGCCAAGATCGGCGCCGACGTGATGACCGCTCCTCCCGCCGTGATCCGCCAGCTGTTCAAGCATCCGCTCACCGACCGCGGCCTCGAAGCCTTCCTCGAGGATTGGCGGAAGACCAAGCAAAGCATCGCCTAGCCCGGTTCCTCCCCTGCATTCGCAGGGGAGGGGGACCGCGCGAAGCGCGGCGGAGGGGCCCTGCGCGGGCCTCGACCAACCCCTCCACCCTTCTTCGGGTGGCCCCCTCCGCACGAAATCATGGGGAGGAATGGCATCTTAACCATCTTGGGGCTAAGCTTCGCCTCGAGATGGGGACGGTGATCAACTTCGAGGATCGGGCGGTTGCCAATTTGCGGGCGCGCGTCGCGGCCGCCGAGGAGGCCAATCAGGATCTGATCGCCTTCGCGCGCGGCCACAGCGGCGCCGTCGCCTCGATCCACGCCGCGGTTCTCGCCGCCGTCGAGGCCGAGGGCTTCGACCATCTGATCCACATCGTCACCCAGGAATGGCCGCAGATATTGGGGCTGGACGCGGTCGCTGTCGCCCTGTTCGTCGGCGACAAGGGCATGCGCGCCGATGCGTCGGGGCTTCAGTTCGTCGATCCGCGAGTCATCCGCAGATCCATTTCGGGCTTCGACGGGGTCGTTCTTCGCGGCGTCAAACGCGGCCATCCCCTGTTCGGGCCGGCCTGCGACCTGATCCGAGCCGAGGCCCTGGTCAGGCTCGACAGCGAGGCGCCGCTCCCGAGCGGCCTTCTCGCCCTCGGCCAGCGCGGAGAGCAGGGCTTCGAGACCCGCCACGGCTCCGAGCTTCTCGTCTTCCTCGGCCGAGTGCTGACGCGCTGCATGGGCCGGTGGCTGATTCCCTAGGATCCCATCCTGCGCGGGACATCGCGCAAGCCTGGCAGAATCACCTCGACCGCGACCGGCGCCGGTCGCCGCATACCGTCCGCGCCTATGTCGCGACCGCGCATCGCCTGATCGACTTCCTCGCCGAGCATCTCGGCGGTTCGGTGGACTCGGCCGCGCTCCGCAATCTGCAGGCGTCGGACCTGCGCGCCTTCCTGACCCGCCGCCGCGCCGCCGGGCTCGGCAACAGCTCGGCCGCGCGCGAGCTTTCGGCGGTTCGCGCCTTCCTGATCTTCGCTGCGGCCGAGAGCGGCGCGGAGGCGAACATTCCGCGCCTGAAGGGACCCAAGAAGGCGCGAAGCGTGCCCAGGCCGGTCTCGCCCGACGAGGCGGTGGCATTGGCCGAGGAAGCGGGCGAGGACGCGGCCGAGCCATGGATCTCCGCGCGCGATTTCGCCGTCCTGCTCCTGCTGTACGGCTCGGGCCTCCGAGTCGCCGAGGCGCTCGGACTGGACTGCGGCGCGCTTCCGCTCGGCGATACGCTCAGCGTGACGGGCAAGCGCGGCAAGACGAGGATCGTGCCCTTGCTCGCGCCGGTCCGCGAAGCGATCCTTCGCTACATCGATCTGTGTCCCTGGCCGGCCGCGAAGGGAGAGCCGATCTTCCGAGGCGCGCGCGGCGGGCCTCTCAACGGAGAGATGATCCGGCGCGCGGTGCGCAAGGCGCGGGTGCGGCTCGGCCTCTCGGACCGGGCGACCCCGCACGCACTTCGCCACAGCTTCGCGACGCATCTGCTCGGCCGCGGCGCCGATCTGCGCTCGCTCCAGGAGCTGCTCGGACATGCCAGCCTGTCCTCGACCCAGATCTACACGGCGGTCGACACCGCGCACCTGATGGACGTCTATCGAAACGCGCATCCGCGAGCATGAGTGTCCCTACTTCGTCATTGCGAGGAGCGTAGCGACGCGGCAATCCAGCGGGCCTCCGAAGCGGCTCTGGATTGCCGCGCTTCGCTCGCAATGACGAACGAGGGCTATTCCTCCCCCGGATGCCTCTTCCGCCATGTGAGCTGGCGCCAGAGATAGGCCGCGACGATCAGGATGACGATTCCGGTGGAAAGGGGCCCGAGTATCTTCTCGACATCCTCGAACATGTGGCCGAGCCCCCAGCCGGCGCTTGCGAGCATGGCCGTCCAGGCGGCGGTTCCGATCGTCGACCAGATCAGGAAGCTCTTGAGGCGCATGTTGAGAGCGCCTGCCGGGATCGAGATGATCGAGCGGATCGTGGGAAGCACGCGCCCGACCATGACCAGCCAGTGGCCGAACCGTCCGAACATTTTCTCCGCCTTCTCGATGTCGCCCCAGTCCATGGTCAGCCAGCGGCCGTGTTTCTCGATCAACGGCCGGAAGCGCGCGACCCCGATCACCCGAGCGACCGCATACCAGAAGAAATTGCCGAGCATCGCTCCGCCGGTGCCGCTCAGGATCACGCCCCACAAGGTGAGCGGACCGTTGGCGGCGCGAACGCCGGCGATCGGCATGATCACCTCGGACGGGATGGGCGGAAAGATCGTCTCCAGGAGCATGAGCAGGAAGATGCCGACATAGCCGGTCTCGTCGATCAGGCGGATCGTCCAGTCGGCCATATCAAGCCGGGCCGCGTTCGTTCAGCTTCGCGTCGATCGAATCCCAGATCAGGCCGGGCGTATCGGTGCCGTTGAACCTGTCGATCGCCACGATGCCGGTCGGCGAGGTAACGTTGATCTCGGTCAGCCATTTGCCGCCGATCACGTCGATCCCGACGAACAGGAGCCCGCGCGCCTTGAGCTCGGGTCCGAGCGCCGCGCAAATCTCCTTCTCCGTTTCGGTCAGCTCCGTCTTCGCGGCGACTCCGCCGACGGCGAGGTTCGAGCGAATCTCGCCCTTGCCCGGCACCCGATTCACCGCGCCCGCCACCTCGCCGTCGATCAGGACGATCCTCTTGTCGCCCTGCTCGATCTCCGGAACGAAGGCCTGGACGACATGAGGCTCGCGATAGGCGGCGTTGAACAGCTCGATCAGGGAGGCGAGGTTGGCGCCGTCGCGCCCGATCTTGAAGACCGCCTTGCCGGCATTGCCGTGGAGCGGCTTGATCACGACGTCGCCATGCTCCTCGATGAACCGGCGGGAGAGGCCGACCGAGCGGGTGAGGATTGTGGGCGGCATGAAGCGCGCGAAATCGAGAACCCAGACCTTCTCGGGGGCGTTTCGGACCGATTCGGGATCGTTGACCACCAGGGTCTCGCTCCGGATCCGCTCGAGCAGGTGGGTGGCGGTGATGTAGCCCAGGTCGAAGGGTGGATCCTGGCGCATCAGGACGACGTCGACGTCGCGGCCCAGGTCCAGGATCCGGGGCTCGCCGAGATCGTAATGGGCGCCCGCGATGGGCTTTACCTTGACCGGATGGCCCATCGTCCACAGCCGGCCCTCGGCCCAGCTCAGATCTTCGGGCGCGTAATAGAACAGCTCGTGGCCGCGCGCCTGGGCGCCGAGCATGATCGCGAAGGTGGAATCGCCCTCTATGTTGACGCCCTGGAGCGGGTCCATCTGGACGGCGACGCGCAAAGTCATTCCTGCCTCTCGGGATCGGAAGGCGACGCCCTAAAGGCGGGCGATGCCTTTGTCACCGGCACAGAACATCGTGCGGAAAAGCGGCTGCCGGTTTTCCGCAAGAAACGATGCGACGACGAATATCTAATCGGTCGCGGCTCCGAGATCGACCGTCACCGGCACCATGTTCTCGAGCAGAATGATCCCGGATTCGTTTCGGATCCTCACCTGGCGCTCGGCGGCTCCATCCGGGCTTACGCAGGCGGCATGGAAAGCGAGCATCCGCGCGAACTGGCTGTGCTCGGTGGCCCCCATCCGCATCCATGCGTCCTGCGGCATGGTCGCCTCTCCTTTGGAATCGTAATCGATCGCACCCTTGGTCTTGAGCTGTTCGAGCGCCTTGCTCGCCTGGCCGCAGAGCTCGGCGGGCGGGGCGGCGACGGCCTGCTTGGGCGCCGGCGGACCATCGCAGGCCGCGAGGAGCAGCAGTGAGGCGAGCAGAAGGCGCATGATCGATCCTGAATTGTCAGCCGCGCCAGACATCGGGGACGTGTCGGGGCAGTCGGCGGGGAATGAGAAACATCGCATCTATCCGCATTTGATCGCCATTGCGCGCATAATGATGAGCGACCGCCTCGGCGCCAGCGGCGACCCGGCGAAGGCGATAATCGTCGAGCGCGAGATCGGCCTCGGCGCGGCTGGCGCGCGCCTTCACCTCGATGAAGGCGAGGGTCCGGCCGCGGCGGGCGATCAGGTCGATCTCACCGACCGGCGTTCGGACTCGGCGGGCGAGGATCGTCCATCCCTTCAGCCTCAGCCACCAGGCGGCGAGGGTCTCGGCCCGGCGGCCGCCGCGTTCGGCCTCTTTCCTACCTCTCATTGAGCCGCAATGCCCGCTCGTAGACCTGGCGCTTGGGCAGGCTGAGCATTTCCGCGACCTCGGCCGCCGCGCGCGACGGCGAGAGCCGCTCCATCGCATCGCGCAACGCCGCATCCACCTCGGCCTCGCCCGCCGGCTCCGCGGCGCCGGGCGGCGCCACGACGATCGCGATCTCCCCCTTGGGCGCCGCTTCGGCATATCGCCCGGCAAGTGAGGAGAGGGTGCCGGTCACGCACTGCTCGAACTTCTTGCTGATTTCGCGGGCGACCGCCGCCTCGCGGTCCCCCAGGCCTTCGCTCAGGGCTTGGAGCGCCGCCGCGAGCCGTGGGCCGCTTTCGTAGAAGACGAGCGTTGCGCGGACTCCGGCAAGCTCGGCGATCGCGGCGGCTCGGGCGCCCGCCTTGGCGGGAAGGAAGCCGGCGAAGAGGAATCGGTCGGTGGGCAGGCCGGCGAGGGTCAGTGCGGCGACCGCGGCGCAGGGGCCCGGAATGGTGGTCACCGGGATCCCGGCTGCGCGCGCGTCGCGGACCAGCTTGTAGCCCGGATCGGAGATGAGCGGGGTTCCAGCGTCGGAAACCAGAGCGACCGCTTCCGAGGCCATCCGGGCGATCAGCTCGGGCCTCACCTTGTCGGCGACATGATCGTGATAGGCGATCATCGGCCGCCGGACGCCGATATGGTTGAGGAGCTTGGCGGTGACCCGGCTGTCCTCGGCGGCGATCAGGTCCGCCGAGGCGAGGATCGAGGCCGCGCGCGGGCTCAGATCGGAAAGATTGCCGATGGGCGTCGCCACGATGTACAGGCCGGGATCAAGTCTGGCGTTCATGAGGCGGTGGTCATGGCAGAGGCGTCCTATGGGCCGCAAGCGCGGCGCTCGTTCTTCGGCTTGGCCGCGGCCGCCTGCCTCGCACTGACTCTGGGCGCCTGCCAGCTCGTTCCCAAGTCCCGCCCGGAACAGGCCCCCCAGCCCCAGACCGCCGAGCCCGCCAGGCCCGAGCCCGAACCGGAGGGTCCGCCGCTTCCCGAGGGCGAGACCCGCAACCGTGTCGCGGTGCTCGTCCCGACCACCGGCGCCAATGCCGGAGTCGGCCAGTCGATCGCCAATGCCGCCAATCTCGCCTTGCTCGACGCGGGCAGCGAGCGGATCCGGATCACCGTCTACGACACCGCGAAGGGGGGCGCTGCCGCGGCGGCCAACCTTGCGGTTTCGGAGGGCAACGGCCTGTTCCTCGGGCCGCTGCTCGCCGACGACGTCCGCGCGGTGGCCCCGATCGCCCGCCGGGCCAACATCCCCGTCATCACCTTCTCGAACGACGTCAGCGTCGCCGGGAACGGAGTCTATGTGATGGGATTCACCCCCGGCCAGTCGGTCGAGCGGGTCGTCGAATATGCGCGCGGCCGCGGAGTCCGCCGTTTCGCCTCGCTCGTCCCCGAAGGCGTCTATGGAACCCGCGCCTCGCAGGCCATGGTTCAGGCGATGGCCGGGGCGGACGGCGAGCTCGTCGCGAGCCAGAGCTACGACCGCGGCCCGGGCGCATTGCGCACGGCGATCACCCGGATGAACGGCTCGGGCGGCTATGACGCCGTGCTCGTCGCCGACGGCGGCCGGATCGCGTCTGCGGCGGCTCCGCTCATCCGCGACTCCGCTTCGCCCGGCGCCCGGATCCTCGGCACCGAATTATGGGCCGCCGAGAGCGATCTCGGACGGACTCCGGGGCTTCGCGGAAGTTGGTATGCGAGCGTGTCGGAGACCATGTTCAGCCAGCTTCGAAGCCGCTACCGGTCGCGCTACGGCGCCAATCCCTACCGGCTTGCAAGCCTGGGCTACGACGCGGTCCTCCTGGCCGTACGTATCGGCAAGGAGTGGCGGGTCGGCCGGCCGTTCCCCGAGGGCGAGCTTCGCGATTCCGGCGGGTTCGCGGGCGTCGACGGCCCGTTCCGGTTCGACCGCCTGGGCGTCGCTGAAAGATCGCTCGAAGTGCTCGAAGTGACCGCGACGGGGACGACGATCGTCTCACCCGCGCCGCGCGGATTCGAGTAAGCAGCCGCCCTTTCCGTCACCCCGGCCCTTCGACACCGCCTGCGGCGTCGCTCAGGATAAACTGCGGCCGGGGTCTCGTCGTGAAGGTCCGTGAATTCTGGTCCTGAGATCCCGGCCTCCGCCGGGATGACGGTCATTTTGCCAGTTCGGCCAGCAGGCTATTCAGCACCAGCATTCCGGGGGGGGTGGCGCGGAGGCGATTGTCTTCGCGCTCGACCAGGCCCTGGTCGCCCAATTTGTCGGCAGCCAAGGGATCGATGAAATCGCCCAGCCTGTCGAGATCGATCCCCTCGCGCAGCCGCATGCCCATCAGCAGGGCTTCCATCCCCTGGTCGCGGGGATCGAGACCGCTCTCCTCGACGATCCCGTTGCCCGAGCGCCCGATCGCCGAGAGCCAGTTTTCCGGCTTGCGGTGGCGCTGCGTGGCGGTGCCGCCGCGCCGGCCGTGAGCGCCGGGGCCGATCCCGCAATAATTTTGATAGCGCCAGTAGGCGAGATTGTGCCGGCTCTCCTCGCCGGCGCGAGCGTGGTTCGAGATCTCGTAGGCGGGCAAGCCGGCGGCCTCGGTCAGCTCCTGAGTCTGTTCGTAGAGCAGGGCGCCGAAATCCGGATCGGGCGTCTCGAGCTCGCCTTTGGCCGCCATCGCCGCAAAGCGCGTTCCCGGCTCGATGGTGAGCTGATAGAGCGAGAGGTGGCCGGTGCCGAAGCCGAGCGCGCGCTCGAGCTCGGCCTTCCACGACCGCTCGGACTGACCCGGCAGAGCGTAGATCAGGTCGAAGCTGACCCGCTCGAAGGCCCGCTGCGCGGTCTCCAGCGCCGCCAGCCCTTCGGCGACGCCGTGCGCCCGGCCGAGGAAGCGAAGCGCCCGGTCGTCGAGCGACTGGAGGCCGAGCGAGACCCGGTTCACCCCCGCGGCGGCGAGATCGGCGAAACGCGCCGCCTCGACCGAGGAGGGATTGGCTTCGAGCGTGATCTCGATGCGGGGCTCGAAGCCCCAATGCCCGCCGGCCGCATCGATCAGGGCCGCGACCGTTTCCGGCGGCATGAGCGAGGGCGTGCCGCCGCCGAAGAAGATCGATCCGAGCCTTCGTCCGGGCAGGGCGGCGGCTTCCCACGCCATGTCGGCGAGCAGAGCGTCGCGCCACTTGGCCTGGTCCACCGAGGCGCGGACGTGGCTGTTGAAGTCGCAATAGGGACATTTGGAGACGCAGAACGGCCAGTGGACGTAGAGAGCGAGGGGCCGCGCGGCCGCCGTCGTCCCGGCCCTTCGGCTCCGCCTGCGGCGCCGCTCAGGATAAACTGCGGCCGGGACCTCGGCGAGGAAAGTCTCTCCGTGAGTCACCCCCATGAGATCCCGGCCTTCGCCGGGATGACGAATAGGGGCGTTCTCGGCCCTCACTCGATCAGCGCGGCCACCAGCTTGCGGAAGGCGTCCGCGCGGTGGCTGATCGCATATTTCTCATCGGGGTCCATCTCGCCGAAGGTCCGGTCGTGGCCGATCGGCTGGAACATCGGATCGTAGCCGAAGCCGTTTTCGCCGCGCGGCGGCCAGACCAATGTCCCTTCGACCCGCCCCTCGAAGATCTCGGACCGTCCGTCGGGCCAGCAGACGCAGAGCGCGCAGGTGAAATGGGCGTTGCGGCCGGCCTCGGGGTCGGCGGCCTCGAGCTCGTCCTGGACCCTTTGCATGGCAAGGCCGAAATCGCGGCCCCCCTGGACCTCGCCCGGCCCGGCCTCGGGCGAGACGGACGGATTGGTCAGCGCCCAGCGCGCCGAGTGGATTCCCGGCCGCCCTTCCAATGCGTCGACGCAGATCCCGCTATCGTCGGCGAGAGCGACCAGTCCGGCAAGATCGGCCGCCTGGCGCGCCTTCAGGTCGGCATTGTCGGCGAAGGTGGCGCCGATCTCGTCGGGCTCGGGCAGGTCGAGCTCGGCCGCCGAGACCGGCTCGATTCCGTAAGGCCCGAGAAGCTCGGCGATCTCGCGCACCTTGCCTTGATTGTGGCTGGCGATGACCAGCCGGCCGGGCTTGAGCTTCCTCACCGGCCGGTCGCCTTGTTCTGGGCCGCGAATATCTCGCCGCAGCCGATCCTCGCGAGCCGGAGAAGCCTCAGCAGGCCCTCCTCGTCATAGCATTCGCCCTCGGCCGTCACCTGGGTCTCCACGATGCTTCCGTCGGCGGTCAGGACGAAATTGCCGTCCGCGCCGGCGGTCGAATCCTCATCATAATCGAGGTCGAGCACGGCGGTTCCGCCATGGATCCCGCAGCTCACCGCCGCGATGTTCTGGCGGATCGGGTCGACGGACAGCTGCCCGCCCTTGAGGAGCCCGTCGACCGCGATCCGAAGCGCGACCCAGGCGCCGGAGATCGCCGCCGTCCGCGTTCCGCCGTCGGCCTGAATGACGTCGCAATCGAGGATGATCTGGCGCTCGCCCAGTTTCTCGAGATCGACGACCGCACGGAGCGAGCGGCCGATCAGCCTCTGAATTTCCTGGGTGCGCCCCGATTGCTTTCCGCCCGCCGCCTCGCGCCGTCCGCGCGTATGGGTGGCGCGGGGCAGCATTCCATATTCGGCGGTGACCCAACCCTTGCCCTTGCCCCGAAGCCAGGGCGGAATGTTGCTCTCGACAGAGGCGGTGCAGAGGACCCGCGTATGTCCGAAGCTGATCAGGCAGCTCCCTTCCGCGTGGCGGGTATGGCCCGCTTCCATGACGATTTCGCGCATCTGATCGGGGGCGCGGCCGGACGGGCGCATTGTTCAGGCTCCTTCGATGGGCGGCGGCTGTAGACAGGCGCCGTTCGGCGGTCCAGTCCGAAGGATGAGGCAGGAAGGAGCGGGGGATGAGGGTTAGGTTTGGAGCGCCCGTTCTGGCTTGCGCGGCGCTCGCGGCGTGCAGCACCGAGCGGCCGGAGCCCGGCATGGCGCCGGCGTCCACTCTTCAATCGATCTCGGTCCAGACCAACAGCTGGGGGAAGCCGATCACGGACTGGACGATCGGGCGTGACGGCAAGGGCCGCTACACTTTCTCCCGCGACGTCCCGGGAGGGAGGTTTCGCGATTACGACCTGGTGACCAAGCGCTTTGCCGTCGGCGCCGCCGATTTCGCCAGGGTGGAGGCATTGCTCGCCGGAGCGCGGGCCTATGCCGGCGGCGCGATACCGTGCACTCTCCAGATCAGCGACGGCCTTTACGGCCGTATAGCCTGGAGCGAGGGCGGCGAGGCGCTCGGCGTGCCGTTCAATGTTGGCTGCCTGTCTCCCACGGCCAACGCCATCTATCGGCAGCTCCACGATGCCCGGGAGCATGTGAAGTCCCTGGCGGAGGCGGGCGAGACGATCGAGGTCAAGGAAGTCCGCGAGCCGCGCGGTTGAGCGCGCCTCGCGCCTCGCCTACATCCGCGCTTATGACCTCCACCCCCGTCACCGAGCTGAGCGAGCGCGCCCGAGACGTCTTCCGGCAGGTGGTCGATTCCTATCTCGGCTCCGGCGCCCCGGTCGGCTCGCGGACCATCTCGCGGCTTCCCGGCATGAACCTGTCGCCCGCCTCGATCCGAAACGTCATGCAGGATCTGGAGGAACTGGGCCTGCTCAGCCATCCGCACACCTCGGCGGGCCGGGTTCCGACCGAGAGCGGGCTTCGCCTGTTCGTCGACGGAATGATGCAGGCCGCGGCTCCGAGCGCCGAGGAGAAAGCCGCGATCGAGGGCCGGCTCGACAAGGGCGGGCCGATCGAGAACGCGCTCGCGGCGGCGACTCAGGCTTTGTCCGGCCTGTCCGCCTGCGCCGGGATCGTCCTCGTCCCCAAGCACGAGCCGGTGCTCCGCCAGCTCGGCTTCGTCATGCTCTCGCCCCGACAGGCGCTCGCCGTGATGGTCGGGAGCGAAGGCAGCGTCGAGAACAGGGTGATCGATCTCCCGCCCGGAGTAACCGCCTCCGCTCTCGCCGAGGTCGGCAATTACGTCAGCTCGCGCCTTTCCGGCCTCACTCTGCCCGAGGCCCAGGCCCGGCTCGCGGAGGAGATCGGGGCCGGCAAGGCGGCGCTCGACAAGGCCGCCCAGGAGGTCATCGCCCGGGGCCTTGCGATCTGGTCCGAGGATGGAAGCCAGAGGCCCGTCCTGATCGTCCGCGGGCAGGCCAACCTCATTGACCAGGGCGCCGCGGCCGACCTCGAGCGGATCCGCCAGCTGCTCGAGGAGCTCGAGGGCAAGGAGGAGATAGCCCGGCTGCTCGACAGCGCCCGGGCCGGACAGGGGATGAAGATTTTCATCGGATCGGAGAACAAGCTCTTTGCGTTGTCCGGCTCGTCGGTGATCGCCGCGCCCTATCGCGGCGGCGACGGAAAAGTCGTCGGAGTGGTCGGAGTGATCGGTCCGACGCGGTTGAACTATGCGCGGGTCGTTCCCATGGTGGATTTCACCGCCCAGGCATTATCGAGATTGATGGCATGAACGAAGAGAATGAAGTGCAGGACGAGCTGGTGAACGAGCAGGGCGCACCCGAGGAAGGGGAGGGCGACGGCCAGGAGCTCGACCGCCTCTCCGAGCTGGTCAAGGAATTGGAGGAGGTCCGCCAGCACGTCCTCTATGCCCAGGCCGAGACCCAGAACGTCCGGCGCCGGCTCGAGCAGGAGAAGCAGAACGCGGCCTCCTATGCCGCGGCCGGCTTCGCCCGCGACATGCTCTCGGTGAAGGACAATCTCGACCGCGCGCTCGCCGCCGTTTCGGACGAGATGCGGCACGACGACCATATGGGCGCGCTCATCACCGGGATCGAGGCGACCTCGCGCGAGCTCGAGTCCGCGCTCCAGCGCAACGGGATCACCCGGATCGAATCGATGGGCCAGGCCCTCGATCCGCACCGCCACCAGGCGATGCTCGAGGTCCCTACCGACCAGTTCGAGCCGGGCACGATCGTCCAGGAGATGCAGTCGGGCTACATGATCAAGGACCGTCTGCTGAGGCCGGCTTTGGTGGGCGTGGCGAAGCAGCCTTAGCGCCGGCCCTTATCGTCATCCCGGACTTGCCTGCCCTGGACTTGATCCAGGGATCCGGGATCTATGAACACTGCCGATGTCGAATAGGCACCCATCGTGTTCATGGACCCTGACTTTCGTCAGGGTGACGCGGTGGTAAGCGCCTCAAATATCCTCGTGCACCATGTCGATCTCGCGCACCTGCCGCTTCTGGCGCGCGGCATCGACGAGTCGGCGCAGCAGCTCCCGCCTCTCCTGGGCCTTCAGAAGGTCGCGCATCACCAGATCGCCGTCGCGCGTGGTCTCGTCGCTCGAGGTGACGGTGATCCGGCCGAGCCCCGCCATCTGGTTGAGCAGCGAGAAGTCGATGCGGGCGTCCTTGATCCGGTAGAGCTCGATCTCGTCGACGCTCTTGAAGATGATCCCCCGCTTTATGATCAGCCGCTCGGGCGTGATCGAATAGCTGGCGGCGAGGTTCTGGACCCATTTCGCAACGACGATCAGCAATGCGATCGCGGTCAGGCCGAGCGGGGCCAGGCCGTAGCCGCCGGCGTCCACGGCCGCGAGGACGATGCCGGCGAGGCCGAGCAGCAATGTGCCAAGACCCGCCGCGGTGGCGATCAGCCAGCCTCCGGTCGAGGATCGGAAACTGTCCTGCGCTTGCTCAATCGTCATTTTCAGCCCTCCAGATCGTCTGTGGCGCGCGGCCTCAATGGACCGCCCGATTCTGTTGCTCGCCCTTGGTCGCCAGCGAGAAGCGCGGCTCGACCCGGTCGAGAGCCCCTTCGAGCAGCCGCGCCGCGTAACGGCCGACCGCCGGCCCGTGCTTGAAGCCGTGCCCCGATCCCGCGCCGACCAGAAGAACGTTCGCCATTTCGGGATGGAAATCGATCAGGAAATCGCCGTTCGCGCTATTCTCGTACTGGCAGACCCGCGCCTCGTTGAGAGGCCGGTCCGCCAGGTCCGGGAAGCGGCGCCGCATGAAGGCGCGCACGTCTGCCAGAGCGGCTTCGGAAAAGGCCCGGTCGCCCATGTCCGGGTCGATCGGCGGGCCGTGAGCATCGTGGGCGATCTTGAATCCGCGGCCCTCCAGGTCGGGAAAGCCGTAATAAATGTCCCCATTGTTGAAATCGGCCCAGCCGGGGAGGCTCCCGACCGCGTAGCGCGTGTCGCCGGCCCTCGGAGCGAAGAAGAAGATCTCCTGCCGGGTCGGGAAGATCCGGCGGCCGAGCAGGCTCGGGAAAATCTTCGGAAGCCAGGGCCCGCAGGCGAAGACGTAGCGGTCCGCCGACAGATGCTCGCCCCCCGCCAGCGTGATTCGCCGCAGCGGCCCGCTCGCTCGGTCGGGCGGCGGCAGCACGTTCGCCTGGCGATATTCGCCGCCTGCGGCGACGAACTCGGCCACCAGGGTCTGGACCGAGCGGCGGGCCATCAATGCTCCGAATTGCGGCTCGTACAGGCCGAGCTGGATTCCGTCGAAATCGATCTGGGGGAAACGGCGGTCGAGCTGGCGCCGGTCGAGCAATTCGGTGGGGAGCTTGAGGCGGCGATGAACCTCTATCGTCCGGTCGACATAGTCTTCGCGGGTCGGAAAGAAGAAGAGAATGCCGGCGCGGTGGAACAGGGGCAGCTCCGCCCGGGCGGAGAGGGCGCTCCATTCGGCCAGCGATTCCAGGGCCATGTCTGTATAGACAAGGTCCGCTCCATAGCTGCCCCGAGTCAGCCGGGATTCCCCGCCCGACGAGGCGCGGGCATGGGCGGGTCCCCAGGCGTCGAGCAGCATCACGCGTCGGCCGAGCCGCTGGAGATGGCGCGCCGTCCAGGCACCGAACACGCCGGCGCCGACCACGATCGTATCGGCCGGGCGGACAGCGGCCCGGGCGCGCCGCGCCGGCGCAGCCGCGGCAAGCGCGGCGCCGCCCGCAATACTCATCGCTTCTCGCCGCGTCTTATCGGTCATCCTTCCCCCGGCTTCGTCCGCACGTTCAGCGGCGCGGAGGCGTTAGTCAATAAGCGCCGGCTTGCCCGGCCCTGTCGCAAACTTGCCACAGGGCAGAGTCAATGCGCGTCGTTTGCGCAACACTCGCTTGTCTGGATTCGGATTAACGGAGTAATGTTTCGGCTCCAAAACGGGGGAGAATAGAAATGGCGCGCGCGCTCGACGGTAAGTCATTCGCAAGAACAGTTTTCCTGGCCGGAAGCTCTCTCGCGGCTTTCGTCGCGATGGCATCGCCCGCCTACGCGCAGGACGAGCCGGCGCCCGCGACCAGCGCGGAAAGCACCGAAGAGGACATCATCGTCACCGGCACCCTGCGCGAATCGACGATCCAGGACGTGCCTTTCTCGATCAACGCCCAGACCGAACGCGACATCGAGCGGACCGGCGCGACGACGATCGAGGACATCTCGCGCAACGTCGCCGGCCTCAGCGTCCAGAATCTCGGGCCGGGCCAGAGCCAGGTCTCGATCCGCGGAGTCTCCGCCGGCCAGATCATTCGCGACCAGCCGGGCGTGAAGGAGCAGGTCGGAGTCTATCTCGACGATTCGGTGATCTCGCTTTCCCTGTTCAATCCCGATCTCGACCTGTTCGACCTCAACCGCGTCGAGACTCTGCGCGGACCGCAAGGCACCCTGTTCGGCTCGGGCTCGGTCGGCGGCACCATCCGCTACATCACCAACCAGCCGCGCACCGACCGGGTCGAGGGCGTGGTCGAGGCGAACGGCAATATCCTCGCCGACGGCGGCACGGGCGGCCATTTCAAGGGCGCTTTCAACCTGCCCATCTCCGACACGCTCGCAATCCGGATGGTCGGCTATGCGACCAAATATGCCGGCTTCATCGACGCTCTGAACGAGTCGACGACCCAGGAGGACGACGTCAATGACGGAACCCGTCTCGGCGGCCGGATCTCGCTCCTGTTCCAGCCGACTGAGAATATCTCGATCACGCCGCGGGTCGTCTACCAGGAAGTGCGCGCCGACGGGTTCAACCGGCAGGAGGTCTACAATCTCTACGCCAACCCGTTCAACACCACCCGCCGGGCGGTGACGTTCGACGAGCGCGAGCAATATCTGAGGCTCGACGAGGCGTTCGAGGACGACACCTTCCTCGCCGATCTGACCGCCAAGTTCGGCTTCGGCGGAGTCGAGCTGACCTCGATCACCTCTTACATCGACCGCTCGCTCCTGGTCAGCCGCGACGCGAGCGCGCTCACCGGGTCGGTTTCGGTCGATCTCGGCTTCCCGGCGGCCGGCGTGCTTCTGCCGTCGAATCTCCGCGATACGACCGAGCTCGAGACCTTCACCCAGGAGCTGCGGCTCGCCTCCGACCGTCCCGGACCGTTCCAGTGGCTGGTCGGCGCCTTCTATTCGAAGGTCGATCGGATCTACGCGCAGCGCCTGCCGACTCCCGGCTACGACCTGTTCACCGATGCCCGCTTCGGAGCGGGAACGTCGGTCGCGGTCGCCAACGGCTTCCCATTGAACTCGCCTTACAATGCCGACCTGCCCTACGACATCAAGCAGATCGCCATCTTCGGGGAGGCCAGCTACGATCTGAGCGAACGGCTGACCGCGACGGCGGGCCTTCGCTATTACGACTTCAAGGAGGAAAGGAGCTTCGTTTCAGGAGGACTTTTCTCAAACGGCGACAATGAGACCGACACGACCAAGTCGGATGGCTTCTCGCCGCGGGTCCTGATCAGCTACGAGGCCACCGACAATATCACGATCAACGCCCAGGCATCGAAGGGCTTCCGTCTCGGCGGGGCGAACGATCCGCTCAACCTCGGACTTTGCGGCCCCAACGACGCCGCCACGTTCGGCGGGTTCCCGACCTACGAGGACGAGCAGCTTTGGAACTACGAAGCCGGCGTGAAGAGTCAGTTCCGCAACATAACCTTCAACGCGGCCGCTTATTATACCAACATCTCCAACCTGCAGATCACGGCCGATGCCGGCAGCTGCTCGTCACGCGTCGTGTTCAATGCCGATGCCCACACGATGGGTCTCGAGTTCGAGCTGGCGGCGGAGCCGGTCGAAGGGCTCGATCTGTCGCTCGCGGGAAGCTGGGTCGAGGCCGAGTTCGATGAGACCAGGCTGACCGCCACCGGCGGTATCCTGGCCGGAATCCGCGAGGGCAACCGCCTTCCCTCGGTGCCGAACTTCCAGCTGGCGGCGAGCGCTTTCTACACCACCGCGATCGCCGACAATAAGGACCTCTACATGGGGGCGACCTTCCAGCATGTCGGAAGCCGCTACACCCAGGCGGCCGACCAGGAGAATAATCCGAGAACCTTCGTCCACGGCCTTCCGTTCGGCGGCCAGCCGGTGGGTTCGTCGACGACTCTCGATCTCAAGCTTCCCGACTATCAGGTCCTCAATCTCAGGGTCGGAGTCGACATTAACGAGAGCTTCGACGTCTCGCTCTACGTCAACAATGTGTTCGACGAGAATCCGATCCTGTCGTTCGACCGCGAGCGCGGCGGCCGGGCCCGCCTCGGCTACCATGTCGGCCAGCCGCGGACCTGGGGCATCACCGCCCGCAAGCGCATCTGACCCCTGATCCCCTCTCCCGCGCGCGGGAGAGGGAGGGGCCGCCGCGAAAGTTGATCAGGTGCGACGTGCCCCGCACGTCGCAGCCATGTCTGGGAGACATGGCGACCTGATCAAGGGAGGGTGAGGGCGCGAAGGTGAATGAGGGAAGCTCAGGCTCCCCTCATTCGCGGTACGGGCGCTACCGCGTGCCCGCCGCAGCGGCCGGATAGGCGGTCGATACGAGCGGATCCCTTGCGACCCATTTGGCGGCCGCCTTGCGCACGTCCTCGAGGCTGAGCTCGCGCAGCTGCCTTTCATAGGCGAGCAGCTCATCCATCGCCTCCGGATGGCGGAGGCTCGCAGCCAATATCCCGGCCCAGGCCTCGTTGCGGTTCTGCGCCTGGAGCCGGGCGGCGATCATCGGGTCCCGCGCGGCATCGAGCTCGGCCTGGCTGATCGTGCCCGCGGCAAGCTCGCGGGCGATTCGCCGGGCCGCGTCGGTGAGCAGGTCGATGTCGGCCGGTGCCGAATCGAGGGAGACGGCGAGATAGCCTTCGTCCGAATCGTCGGGAGTTACGGCAGCGACGGTCGGCGAATAGACCTTGCCCATTCCGACCCGGATCTCGCGCAACAGCCTCGTCTCGTAGATCTGAGCGAGCAGAAGGACTGCATATTCCTCGCTCCGCCGCTCGGGCGTGGCCACCCAGAGCGGCCACATCAGGATCGCCGCCGCTTTCTCCGGGGGTCCTTCATGCTTTGCCTTGATCGGCCCGGGCAGGCTGCTCGGGAATCGGCGGAACGGGCCTTCGCCCCTCGGCGGCGAAAGCGGCTTGCGCTTCGGAAGCGCTCCGAACGTCTGGGCGACGGCATTGACGGCATAGCCTTCGGGCATGTCGCCCACGATCGTCACCTCGATCGGCGCTCCGGTCAGGACCGGCCGAAGCAGCTTCTCGAAATCGTCGACATTGTAGGCCGCCATGATCTCGCGCGGAGGAAGGGACGGCTTGTCCGGAAAGACCGCCGATTCCAGGGCCTCGACGGCGACCATGTTCGGCTGGGTCCGGTAGGCCCGGTACATATAGTCGATCGTGGTCGGCAATTTGTCGTCCATCATCGAACGGAAGCCGGGGTCGGTCATGTAGGCGGCGAGCAATTGCATCTGCTGCGGCACCTGGTTCGCCAGGGTGCTGCTGCTCAATGTATAGGCGTCCGGATCGACCGACATGGTGAAGGCCCAGGTCGTGTTCTGGAGCGCCGAGCCGATCTGCTCGAAATCCATCCTTCCGAGCCCGCCCATCGGGAACAGGCCCGCGGCGAGGGCAGTCGAGACCCGGGTGGCCGGAGTCAAGGCGCGCTCGCCCCAGCCGAACCGGATCCGGATCTCCGCGCCCTCGGCCTGATAGCTGGTCCGCTTGAAGCTCAGGACCACGCCGTTGTCGAAGGTGAATCGGGTGAAGGCGGGGTTCTCGAAGTCCCGGCGGCTCTTCACCTTGCCGGGCTTTCCGAAGCCGCGATAGGCCCATACGCTGTCCTTCCGGTCGGCATAAGCGGGCAACGGGGCGGCCGCCTCGTTGGCGCGCCACGCCGCGACCAGCTCTTCCCTGGCCGGAGCATGTTCGGCGGTGGCGACGAGGAACGGCCCGGCCCCGCTCCAGTCGGCGGCGAAGGCCTTGCGGATGTCCTCGGGGGTCAGTCCGTCGACGACCAGATTGTAGGTTTCCATCGCCGAGTTCGGATCCTGGAAGACCAGATCGTTGAGCTCGGCGGAGGCGAGCTGGTCGGCCACCGCCGAGCTGTTCCGGGTGCCGCCCGTGGTCTGGGCGGCGCGAAGGCGCGATCTGAGCTCCTCGGCCACCGTCTCGACCTCGAGCGGAGTCGGTCCCTGCTCGGCGAACCGGCGAAGCTCGCCCTGGGCGGCTGCAAGTGCCTCTTTCCAGCGGCCGTTGGTGGGCGCGACCGCGAGGCAGGCCGAGAGCAGATCGGGAGCCTCGCGGCTCACGCCCACGTCGGCGGCGAGAACGACCGAATCCTCGGTTGCGGCGAGTTGGCGGAGCCTCTTGTCGATGATCGTCGTCCAGATCTGCGAATAGATGTCGCGGCGCAGCCTTCCGAGCGTGGGCGTCCGGTCGGTGTCGGGAAGCCCGACCCGGCAGGCGTTGATCTGCGAGGGGAGGCCGGGATCGGACCTGCTCATCGCCTCGAGGCCGCGCTGCTGGGCCGCGGTGGGCGGCGCCGGCCGAATTCCCGCGGGTCCGCGCGGAGCCCAGCTCCCGAAAGCCTCCTCGACCGCCTGCTGAAGCTCGGCGGCGGGCGCATCTCCGACGACGACGACGAACGCATTTTGGGGCCGGTACCAGCGGTCGTAAAAGGCCTGGAGGGCGGCCGGGGTCGCCGCTTTCAGGCTCGCCTCGGTGCCTCCGACGTCGCGGTCGGACGAGCGGAGATGGGGGGCCTGGAACAGGGCCGTCTCGCGCGCGATCCGGGCCATCGGGGATTCGCGCGCCTGCATCTCGGCGAGGACGACTCCAAGCTCCGACTGGACGGCCGCGGGCGTGATCAGGATCCCGTCGGCGGCGCTTCGCATCCATTCGAGGAGCTTCTTCGCCGCCGGGGTCCCGCCCGCCGGGAGATCGACCCGGTAAAGCGTCTCGCGGAGCCCGGTGAATGCGTTCTGGTCCTTGCCGATGGCGATTCCGAGCGCCGCGAAGCGGTCGTCGAAGCCGCCGTCCGGAGCGAGTTTGGTCGAACGGAAGGCGAGATGCTCGATATAATGGGCGAATCCGCGCTCCTTATCCTCTTCCTCATAGCTTCCGACCTCGATCGCGAGCCGGATCGAGATCATCTTGGCCGGCGTTCTGTTCTCCATCACCGCGTAACGCAGGCCGTTCGGGAGCCTGCCCATGCGGACCGCCGGATCCGGAGCGATCCGGGCGTCCGCCGGCAGGGGCGCCTCGGCATGGACCGGCGCGAGGACGAAGGTGAAGGCGGCCAGGGCCGCGAGGAAGCGGCCGGTGAGGCTGCGCGATGTCATGGAAAGCCTTTCAAAATTTGCCCTCAGCCTAACGCGCTCCCGCGCCGTGTCGAGAGCCAAGGGGACCAGGCGGGCTGAACCGTCAATGACCGTAGGGGCTCTCGTCGCCCGCGGCGACGATTCCCGCCGGGAGGGTCGACGTGCCGCCGTGCTCGAAGTGGAAGACCAGGATCGCCTTGCCGCCCGGCTTCAGGTTCGGGTCGAGATCGAACAGCATCAAATGCCTGCCGGCGGGCTCGAAGCGGATTTCGGGCTCGTCCGCCGTCAGCGCGATCCGGTCGAGCTTGCGCATTCCCGCCATCTGCCCGGTCGTCATCGTCTCGTGCATCTCGATCCGCCCGGCGCTGGGCGAGGTGACCGATATGAGGGCCTTGTGGTCCGGGGTCGCGGCGATCGTGACATAGCCGGCGGCCGGCTGGCCGGCGACCGCCGGCAGGCGGATCCAGGCATTGCTGACGGAGCGCGAGCTCTGGCTGCCCGGATTGCAGCCGGCGAGCGCAGCGAGCGCGGTCAGGAGAAGCATTGGAAGGCGCATGTTCGTCTCCGGGACGGATCGCCGCCAATTAGGAGCGGTTCGCCCCTGGCGCCAGCCGCTTCGCCTGCTTCTTGTCGGCGATGAAAGCGCACCTATATCGGTCGCGTAACCTCCCGCGTGCCTCGTTGGCAGGGCGCGGGGTCATAGAGATATTGGGGCATAAGAGGTTCATATGGCTAAAGTTATCGGTATCGATCTCGGAACGACCAACAGCTGCGTCGCGGTCATGGAAGGCGGCAAGCCGAAGGTGGTCGAAAATGCGGAGGGCGCTCGAACGACCCCGTCGGTCGTCGCCTTCGCCAAGGACGGCGAGCGTCTGGTCGGACAGCCGGCCAAGCGCCAGGCCGTCACCAATCCGGACAATACCGTGTTCGCGGTGAAGCGCCTGATCGGCCGCCGCTTCGACGATCCCGTGACCAAGAAGGACATGGAGCTCGTCCCCTACAAGATCACCCGCGGCCCCAATGGCGACGCCTGGGTCAATGCCGGCGGCAAGGATTATTCTCCCAGCCAGATCTCCGCCTTCATCCTTCAGAAGATGAAGGAGACGGCCGAGGGCTATCTCGGCGAGACGGTCACCCAGGCGGTGATCACCGTTCCGGCCTATTTCAACGACGCCCAGCGCCAGGCCACAAAGGATGCCGGCCAGATCGCCGGCCTCGAGGTTCTCCGGATCATCAACGAGCCGACCGCGGCCGCCTTGGCCTACGGGCTCGAGAAGCAGGACGGCAAGACGATCGCCGTCTACGATCTCGGCGGAGGAACCTTCGACATCTCGGTCCTCGAGATCGGCGACGGAGTCTTCGAGGTGAAGGCGACCAACGGCGACACCTTCCTCGGCGGCGAGGATTTCGACGCCAAGATCGTCGAATATCTCGCCGACGGCTTCAAGAAGGACGAGGGGATCGACCTCCGCGGCGATCGCCTCGCTCTCCAGCGCCTCAAGGAAGCGGCCGAGAAGGCGAAGATCGAATTGAGCTCGGCGGCGACGACCGAGGTCAATCTGCCCTTCATCACCGCCGACCAGACCGGGCCCAAGCATCTGGTCAAGACGATCACCCGCGCCGACCTCGAGAAGCTGGTCGGAGACCTGATCAAGCGCACCCTCGAGCCCTGCAAGAAGGCGCTCGCCGATGCCGGCGTGAAGGCCGAGGACATTGCCGAGGTCGTGCTCGTCGGCGGAATGACCCGAATGCCTCGGGTGCGCGAGGTCGTGAAGGAATTTTTCGGCAAGGAGCCGCACACCGGCGTGAACCCGGACGAGGTCGTCGCCATGGGCGCCGCGATCCAGGCCGGAGTCCTTCAGGGCGACGTCAAGGACGTGCTCCTGCTCGACGTTACTCCGCTGTCGCTCGGAATCGAGACCCTGGGCGGAGTCTTCACCCGGATGATCGACCGCAACACGACCATTCCGACCAAGAAGTCGCAGACTTATTCGACCGCCGAGGACAATCAGAACGCGGTCACCATCCGCGTCTTCCAGGGCGAGCGCGAGATGGCCGCGGACAACAAGATCCTCGGTCAGTTCGACCTGGTCGGAATCCCGCCGGCGCCGCGCGGAGTGCCCCAGATCGAGGTCACGTTCGACATCGATGCCAACGGCATCGTCCACGTCACCGCCAAGGACAAGGGCACCGGCAAGGAGCAGCAGATCCGGATCCAGGCCTCGGGCGGCCTTTCCGACGCCGACATCGAGAAGATGGTCCAGGATGCCGAGCAGTTCGCCGAGGACGACAAGAAGCGCCGTGCCGCGGCCGAGGCGAAGAATGAGGCCGAGAGCCTGATCCACGCCACCGAGCGCCAGCTCGAGGAGCATAAGGACAAGATCGACGAGAGCCTGCGGTCGGAGATCCAGGCGGCCGTCGACGAAGCCAAGGCCGCCCTGGAGAGCGGCGACACCGAGGCGACCAACGAGAAGACCCAGACCCTGCGCCAGGTCGCGATGAAGCTCGGACAGGCAATCTACGAGAAGGAGCAGGCCGGCGCCGCCTCTCCGGGCGCCGAAGGCGATTCCGGAACGGCCGAGACAGCCGGCGGCGGCGACGAGGAAGTCGTCGACGCCGAATTCTCCGAGGTCGACGACGAACCGAAGGCGTAAGCCGTGCGGGGGCGCGGCAAAATTCAAACCGTCATTCCGGCGGAAGCCGGAATCTCAGGGAGGACGGTCACGGACCTGCTCGCTGAGACCCCGGCCTTCGAGGGCTCCCATCGAAGTAATACTTCGATGGGGACCCTCGCCGGGGTGACGGGCCCCCTCTAGGTGCCCGTCATGTTCGACGCCGATTATTACGAACTGCTCCAGGTCGACCGGGGCGCCGACGAGCGGACGATCAAGTCCGCCTATCGGCGGCTGGCGATGGAATGCCATCCCGACCGCAATCCCGGCTGCAAGGAATCCGAAGCCAGGTTCAAGGCGATCAGCGTCGCCTACGATTGCCTGAAGGATCCGCAGAAGCGCGCAGCCTACGACCGGTTCGGCCATGCCGCCTTCCAGAACGGCGGTCCGAGCGGCGCCGCGCAGGATTTCGGCTCCTTCTCCGACATTTTCGAGAATATCTTCGGGGAGTTCATGCACGGCGGCCAGGCCGACCGGCGGACCAACGTGCTCCGCGGATCGGATCTTCGCTACGATCTCGAGATCAGCCTCGAGGAGGCCTTCGCCGGCAAGCAGGTCGAGCTCCAGGTCGACACCACCGTTCCTTGCGAGCCCTGCGAAGGGACTGGCGCGAAGCCGGGCACCAGCGCGCGCCGATGCACCATGTGCGACGGAAGGGGGCAGGTCCGGGCCAACCAGGGCTTCTTCGTCGTGGAGCGGACCTGTCCGACCTGCCGCGGAGTCGGAGAGGTGATCTCCGATCCCTGCGATCGCTGCCGCGGCGAGGGCCGCGCCGAGAAGAGGCGCTCGCTTACGGTCAACGTTCCCGCCGGGGTGGACGAGGGCACCCGGATTCGGCTCTCCGGCGAGGGCGAGGCCGGCGTTCGCGGCGGGCCCAACGGCGATCTTTACATCTTCGTCCACCTCGCCCGGCATTCGATATTCCAGCGGCAGGGGACGACGCTGTTCGCGCGCTGCCCGGTCAGCTTCACCACCGCCGCTCTGGGCGGAACGATCGAGGTGCCGGGGCTCGACCGAAAGGTTCACGAGATCAGGATCCCGCCCGGCATCCAGTCCGGCAAGCAATTGCGCCAGCGCGGCGCCGGAATGCCGGCCCTGAACGGCCGCGGCCAGGGCGACATGGTGATCCAGGTCGAGGTCGAGACTCCCACGCGCCTGTCGGCCAGGCAGAAGGAAATCCTCGAGGAATTCCGGAAGACCGAGACCGGCGAGGAATGCCCGGCCTCGTCGAGCTTCTTCCAGAAGCTCAAGGGCATGTGGGCGGGCTAGAGCATCGTGCGGAAAAGTGGGAACCGGTTTTCCGCTTAAACGATGCGGCAACAAGGAACTGGAGCAGCGGCGCGATTCAGAAATCGCGTCCGATGCTCTAGTCACTCTCCGTCATCCCCGCGCAGGCGGGGATCCAGCTTCTTCTTATCCGCTCTCTGGTTGAGGTCGTTGCCTGGGATCCCGACTGGATTCCCGCATTCGCGGGAATGACGTAAAGGGATGAGTGCAACAGGGGGATTCTACATGCGCCGCCTCGCCATTTTCGCCGCTCTGGCCGCCTTTCCGGCCATTCCCGCCTCCGCCCAGCAGGATTTCTCGAAGGTCGAGATCCGGATCGAGCAACTCGCGCCGGGAGTGGCGGTGCTGTTCGGCGCGGGCGGCAATATCGGACTGTCCTACGGCGAGGACGGCAATCTCATCGTCGACGACCAATATGCGCCGCTCACTCCGAAGATCCTCGCCGCGATCGCGACTCTCGATCCCGATCCGGTCCGCCTCGTGATCAACACCCACTGGCATTCGGACCATAGCGGCGGGAACGAGAATCTCGGCGGCAAAGGCGCGGTCATCCTCGCCAACGAGAATGTCCGTGTGCGGATGGAGGCGGGCCAGCTCATCCAATTCTTCAACATGAACGTGCCGCCGGCCCCCAAGGCCGCGCTGCCCGTCGTCACCTTCGATCACGGCGTTTCTCTCCACGTCAACGGCGACCGGATCCGAACCATGCATGTTCTCAGCGCCCATACGGACGGCGATTCCCTGGTCCATTGGGAGAAGGCGAACGTCCTGCACATGGGCGACACCTTCTTCCACAAGGTGACCTTCCCCTTCATCGACCTGAGCTCCGGGGGCTCGATCAACGGCCTCATCAACGCGGTGGAGCAGGCCCTTCGGATGACGAACGCGACGACGAAGATCATCCCCGGCCACGGGCCGGTCGCCACGCGGCATGAGCTGGTCGCCTATCGCGACATGCTCGTCGACATCCGCGACAAGGTCGCAAAGGGGATCAGGAAAAAGCGCAGCCTCGCCGAAATCAAGGCGAGCGCTCCGGCGGCGGCCTATGGGATGGCCGACGGCTTCATCCAGCCCGACCAGTTCGTCGAGTTCGTCTACGAGAGCCTGAAGAACCAGCCCAAGGAGCGTGTGGTTTTGATGTAGGCCGCGGGCGGCCCGGAGGCCTGGATCGGCCGGAACGGGATTGATGCGCCGCCGTAACGGCCTATGCTTCCCCTGGGCGCGTGGTCGCCGTCAGGGGGATCAGCCATGGCATCTTCTTTTGCCGCTCTCGCCATGCCGCACTTCGTCAGCTGGGAGGGCGTCTTTCCGCCTCGGGGAGGAGAGGGCGGATACACTTTCTTCCACCAGGGCATGATCGAGCCCTTCGCCGGCACCATTCGGCCCTTTGGCGCTCCGACGGCCCAGGGCCAGCACCTGTCCATCTCCGGCCACCACATGCTCTTCGCGATTTTCGGGACGAGCTTCGGAGGCAACGGCCGCAACGAATTCCGGCTTCCGAACCTGGAGGGGCGTGTCGCTGTCGGCGGCTCGCCGGTCGGCAAGGAGGGGCCGCAGACCCTCGCTTTGACCTGGCTGATCGCCGCCAGCAAGAGCGACATGCCTTTCGCGGGAACGCTCATCGCATTCGGCGGGAGCTACGTTCCCGACGGATGGCTGGCCGCCGACGGAAGCCTGTTGCCCATCTCCTCCAACCGATCCTTGTTCGACGCGATCGGAACGACCTACGGAGGCGACGGCGTGAAGGATTTCGCGCTTCCGGACCTCAAGGACGCTGCCCCAGTCGGCGCGGGCCGGGGACCGGGCCTGCCGCCGGTCGAGCTCGGCCAGAAGATGAGCGGCGAGGTGCCGCGGCTGGGGCTCAACTATCTCATCTGCACGAGCGGCATGTATCCGCCGTCGGACGGCAAGGGCGATCTTCCCTCGCGCGACTCTTATTACGGCCAGGTGATCGCCTTTGCCGGGGCAAAGGCGCCCTCCGGCTGGGCGCTTTGCGATGGCGCGTTGCTGTCGATCCTCGACAACATGCCGCTCTACTCGATGATCGGCGATCGATATGGCGGCGACGGCCAGAAAACGTTCGCGCTTCCGGACCTTCGCGGCCGGATGCTCATGGGGCCGGAATATTAGGCGCCGAACACCCGCTCGAAGATCGTGTCGATATGCTTGAGATGGTAGCCGAGGTCGAAGCTCTCCTCGATCTTCGCCGCCGGCAGGAGCGCGGTGACGTCGGGATCGGCCTTGAGCAGCTCGAGCAGCGACAGGGCTCCGTCGCTTTCCCACACCCGCATCGCGTTGCGCTGGACCAGGCCGTACGCCTCCTCGCGTGAGGCGCCGGCCTGGGTGAGGGCGAGCAGGACCCGTTGCGAGTGGACGAGCCCGCCCATCCGGTCGAGATTCTTCTGCATGCGCTCGGGATAGATGAGCAGTTTGTCGATGACTCCGGTGAGCCGGACCAGAGCGAAATCGAGGGTCACGGTGGCATCGGGGCCGATGTAGCGCTCGACCGACGAATGGCTGATGTCGCGCTCGTGCCAGAGCGCGACATTTTCCATCGCCGGAAGCGCATAGGACCGGACCATCCGGGCGAGGCCGGTCAGATTCTCGGTCAGCACCGGGTTGCGCTTGTGCGGCATTGCCGACGACCCTTTCTGCCCGGGCGCGAAAAATTCCTCGGCCTCGAGCACCTCGGTGCGCTGGAGATGGCGGATCTCGGTCGCCAGCCGCTCGACCGACGAGGCCACGACTCCGAGGGTCGCGAAGAACATTGCGTGGCGGTCGCGAGGGATGACCTGGGTCGAGACCGGCTCGATCCCGAGACCCATTTTCCCGGCGACATGCGCCTCGACGCGCGGATCGACATTGGCATAGGTCCCGACCGCGCCCGAAATGGCGCAGGTCGCGATCTCCTCGCGCGCCGCGACCAGGCGGGCGCGGGCTCGGGCGAACTCGGCATAAGCATAAGCGAGCTTGAGGCCGAAGGTGACCGGCTCGGCATGGATTCCGTGGCTTCGCCCGATCGTCGGGGTCAGCATGTGCTCGAAGGCGCGGCGCTTCAGCACGGCGAGCAAAGCGTCGAGATCCTCGATCAGAAGGTCGGCGGCCCGCTTGAGCTGGACGGCGAGGCAGGTGTCGAGCACGTCCGAGCTGGTCATGCCCTGGTGGAGGAAGCGCGCCTCGGGCCCGACATGCTCGGCGACGTTGGTCAGGAAGGCGATGACGTCGTGCTTCACCTCCGCCTCGATCGCGTCGATCCGGTCCGGATCGAAGGCGCCGCGCGCCCAGACCGCCTCGGCCGCCTCCTTCGGAACGATCCCGAGCTCGGCCATCGCATCGAGCGCATGCGCCTCGATCTCGAACCAGATTCGGTAACGGGTCTCCGGCGCCCAGATGCTGGTCATCTCGGGCCGCGCGTAGCGAGGGATCATGGATGAATCCTGTTCAAGGTGCGGGCGCGGTAGCAAAGACGGGTGGGAGCGGCAAATGCGCCGCCCGGCTCGGGGTCCCTGCTTCGCCGCCGCCCGTTACCGCCCCGAGTTCCGCTTCGCCTGGCGCGAGCGATCGAGCGCGTAGAGGAGGGCGGTGAAGATGAGCCAGGCGATCGCCGTCGACTCGTCGGAGACGGTCGACTCGCCGGGCGGGACGAGTGCAGGGGGCTTGGCCCAGGGGCCTGGGCGGCCCTCGACCGCGTATCCGATCATCGGGAGGATTATGATCGCCAGGACGGCGGCGAAGGCGAGGCTCTCGAAGCGGTCGCGCCGGCTTCGGGCGACATAGCCGAGGACCAGCAGCATCAGGGCCGCGGAGACGATGACGGTGAGCAGGTCGTAGACGGAAGGGTCGCCGAACACGGTCATCGCCACGGCGACGACGCCGGCGCCGAGCGCCGCGGCGTCGGTCTTGTCGCTGGAGTCGTCCTCGTCCATCCCTTGCCCCCCTCGCTTCAATATCGGATTTGCCCGGACCTGCATACCGAGTGGGGAATGCAGCCGACGGCTCAGGATCGACATTCACCTCTGGCGCGAGGCGCCGGCCTTTGGTCCGGGCCCTAGTCGATGTTCCAGCGGTATCGGCCGGTGATCGGCCAGACGAGGAGCACATCCTCCTCGCGCGTGCCCTGGCCGACATTGTGGATGACGAGCAGCGAGTTGGGGCCTCTCCGGTCGGAGACCAGGCCGATATGGGGGCGGTTGCCGACCAGGGAGGTGAAGATGTCGCCGGCCCGCCATTCCCTGGCGTTTCGAGGCACCGGGAGGGTCGCGCGCCTTCGGGCCAGCCAGGCGCGCAGATTGGGCACGCGGCGATGGTCGATGTTGGAATCGGGACGGCTCAGCCCCCAGCTTTTCGGATAGGCGCCGAAGGCCGCGCGCATGTCGGCATGGACCAAGGCCTGGAGGTCGATCCCGAACGCATCGCGATAGGCGCGGACGATCACGTCGGTGCACACCCCCTTCACGCGCGGAACGTCGCCGTTGGGATAGGGGATCCGGCTGTAGGCCGGGTCGTATTTCACGGTGACCCCGATCTGGGCCCGCGCCGCGGCGATCAGCCGTGCAGCACGGCCCGCCGCCTGGGCTTTCGCAAGGCCCGGCAAGGCGGCCGTCGCGGCGGCACCGAGCAGCAAAGATCGGCGATTGAGCCTCATCAAATTCCGTCTCCGCCACCGAAATCATGTGACCTGCATGCGAGTTCGGCAATCACCGACAAGCCAGGCACGCACAGCTGACCTAGGCCTTGAATCTAGGATCTGGGGATCTCGCGTACCTTGGCTGCCTCGCAGGGGAGCTTATCCAATTTGGCTTCGAATGGAATGTGCCAGCCTTGGCCCCCTTGTATCAGCGCGACCGTATATATCCTGCTGCCTCGATTGCCTCGACCGCCAGCCGTGTCGAATCCAAACCGAACATGCGCCAACTCGCCATCGCTGTCGTCGTTGGCCATTTCGGAAATTGGAGGGCAGCCGATTACGATGTCGTGATTCCCTTGCGCACCCACGGCGTGCGCGAAAAAAAAGCGCTCTACGGCTATTTGCACGTCCATCGCGCTAGGTCGCGTTGGCGAGCAGCCCGCCAAAGCGGCGACGAGGAACAATGAATATCGCTTCATGAGGCCTCCCCCCTGGTGCAGAGACGAGTCTAGTGGGTCATGATGATGGAATCGCTAAAGCTTTTCGCCTTGGACCATCGCCTAGATCAGCCCCATCCCCCGCATGCTGCTGTGTCCGCCTGATCCCACGATGACATGGTCGTGCACCTCGATCCGGAGCGGCCGGCAGGCGTCGATGATCTCGCGGGTCAGGCGGATGTCCTGCTGGCTCGGCTGGGTGTCGCCGCTCGGATGGTTGTGGACCAGAATGATCGCGGTGGCGCGGTATTCGATCGCCCGGCTGATCACCTCGCGGACATAGACCGCCGCCTCGTCGACCGAGCCTTCCGAAAGCGGCTCGTTGCGGATCAGCATGTTCCGCGCGTTGAGATAGAGAACGCGTACCCGCTCGATCGGAAGGAAGGCCATGTCGACCCGAAGGTAATCGAGCAGGGCCTGCCAGCTTCCGAGCACGGGCTTGCGGCTGCATTCGGATTCGAGAAGCCGGACCGCGGTGGCTTGGGCGATCTTGATCGCCGCCGCGGCGCTTTCGCTCACCTCGCCGACCCGCATGATCGCCTTGGCATCGGCGGCGAGCAACGGACCGAAGCCGCCGAAATCCTCGATCAGCTTCTTCGCAAGCTTCTTGGTGTCCCGCCGGGGCAGGGCGAGCGCCAGCAGATATTCGACCAGCTCATGCTCCAGCAAGGCGTCGGGCCCGCCCTCGAACAGCCGCTTGCGAAGCCGCGACCGATGCCCGTCGCCATCGCTCGAACGCGCCGGTACGAGGCTGAGAGAGAAAGAAGGATGTGCCTCACGAGCAGCATTTTGCATCGCATCGCCCTTTCGAGTCGGTGCTGCCGTTCTATATCTGTTCCAATTGGGTCGCAACCGTTTGCGAACTGGCGCGCGGAGTTGAGGTTGAGGCGGCCGGTGGCCGGGTTACGCCGCCCGGATTTCCGCCTGCTGGTAAAGTGACGGGCGCGGAACGTATGGCGATTGACGGAGGTTGAGAAGCGATGCCCGTGACAGAAGCTTTTCCGGCGCATCCGGTCTAGGCGCGCCCGGTGGAGAAGGACGCACAGATTCGCCGGCTGCCGATGAAGCGCATCGTCGCCGCGATCTTCCTTGTGCTTCTGCTCGTCATCCTCGCCATCATGTGGACCCGGCGAATCTCGATCGCGACCGGCTTCATCGAGGACGAGCTCGCCCGCCGCGGAGTCCAGGCGAGCTACACCGTGACCCGAATCGGCTTCCGGACCCAGCGCCTGGAAAATCTCGTCATCGGGGATCCGAAAAAGCCGGATCTCACCGCGCGCTGGGTCGAGGTAAAGCTCAGCTGGGGCCTGAGGCGGCCCAAGGTTGGCCTGATCCGGGCCCGCGGAGTGCGGCTGTTCGGCCGGATCGCGGACGGCAGGCTGAGCCTCGGCCAGGTCGACAAATTGCTTCCCCCGCCCACCGGGCTTCCGTTCCGGCTGCCCGACCAGGCGATCGACGTCGCCGATGCCTCGATCCGGCTGGACACGCCGGCCGGCCGGATCGGCGCGGCGCTTGAAGGGCAGGGCAATCTCGCCGACGGCTTCCGGGGCAAGCTCGCCGCGGCCTCGCCCCTGCTCGACGCCGGCGGCTGCCGGCTCGAATCCGTGCATGCTTATTGGGCCGTCGCGATCGACGATCTCAGGCCCGGCCTGGACGGGCCCCTATTCTCGGACTCGGTCGCCTGCCCGCCCGATTTCGGCGTGACCGCAATGAAGCTCGACATGAGGACCCGGCTCGAGCCCGCGCTCGACCGCTGGAAGGGAACGACCGGAATCGAGGCCGCTTCGCTCCGCTACGGCGATACCGGCATGGCGAGGCTGGCCGGGCGACTTTCGTTCGACGGCGACGCCGCCGACACGCGCGGCAGGCTCGACGTGGGCGCCGAGCGGGCGCGGGTAGAGAGCTTCGTCGCCGCCAAGACGGCGGTCGACGGAAGCTACGCTTTCTCCGCGCGCCAGGGTCGGTTCACCATGATCGCCGACGCGAATGCCCGCGGAGTCACCGGTGGCGAGGGGCTGCTCGGCCCGCTTCGGAAGGCGCTGGCCTCGGTCGGCGGAACGCCGGTCGAGCCGGTCGGAGAGCAGCTGGCCGGCGCCGTGGCCCGGCTTCAGCAGGGATTCGACGTCGACGGCGCGCTCAAGGTCGTCAACGAGACCGCCGGCGGCGCCGTCCGATTCGAGCGGCTGAGCGCGATGGGCAAGGGCGGCGCCCGGATCGCCCTGGCGGGAGGAGACGGCCTTTCCTACCGCTGGCCCAAGGGCGGGGTCGGAATCGACGGCAGTTTCACCCTGCTGGGCGGAGGCTTCCCGGCCTCGCGCTTCACTCTCAGCCAGAGCCGGATCGGAGGGCCGATCTCGGGCCGCGGAACGATCGCGCCGATCGCGGTGCGCGGCGCCCGGCTCGCTCTCGGGGAGATACGCTTCGGCGCCGGAGGCGGCGGAACCACCCGGATCGACACGGTCGCGACGATCGACGGGCCGATCGAAGGCGGCCGCGTGTCGGGGCTCGTGGTGCCGGTGTCGGGACGATTCGGACGCGGCGGCTTCGCCTTCGGCGAGGGCTGTACGAGAGTCTCGTTCCGAGCGCTCCGGGTCTCCGGACTCAGCCTCGGGCCGATCCGCCTCCCGCTCTGCCCGACCGGCCGCGCTTTGGTCTGGCAATCGGGCGGGGGCGGGGTCCAGGGCGGCGCGCTCGTCCGCCAGCTCCGCCTGGCGGGCCGCCTCGGCAATTCGCCGGTCAGCCTGGCCTCGTCGCAATTCCGCTTCGATCTCGCGCGCAAATCCTTCGCCGGGTCGAACGTGGCGGTGAGCCTCGGGTCGGCCGGGGCACCCCACCGGCTCGATCTCGGCAGCCTGTCGGGCCGGATCCGGGCGGGCGGCGCGGCCGGGGCCTATTCCGGCCTCTCGGCCAAGCTCGCAAGCGTCGCCCTGCGGGTCGAGGAAGGGCGAGGCGACTGGCGGCTCGACGGCGGGCGGCTCGCGATGGGCGGGAATCTGCGGGTCGTCGATACGACCGTTCCACCGCGAATCCTGCCCCTCGTCACCGATGATTTCAGGCTGACCCTGGCCGGCGACCGGATCGAGGCGAGCGCGGGCCTGAACGACCCCGAGACGGGCACTCACGTCGTCGATACCCGAATCGCCCATTCGCTCGCCACGGGCCGCGGGCGGGCCCTGTTCGATATGCCGGGCCTCGCCTTCACCGAGGGCTTCCAGCCCGAGGCGCTGACCCCGCTCACCACAGGCGTGGTCGCGCTCGTTCGCGGCATGTTGCGCGGCACCGGCGAGATCGCCTGGACCCCGGGCGGAGTGACCAGCTCGGGCACCTTCTCGACCGACGATATGGATTTCGCCGCCAGTTTCGGACCTGTCGAGGGCCTGTCCACCACGCTCCACTTCACCGATCTGCTCGGCCTGGTCAGCGCTCCGGGCCAGCTCGCGGAGACGAAGCTGATCCGGACCGGAATCGACGTCTATGACGGAAAGCTTCGTTACCAATTGCTCCCGGGTCTCAGGGTCAAGGTCGAGAGCGGGCGCTGGCCGTTCGCCGGCGGCGAGCTCGTCCTCGAGGAGACGATCCTCGATTTCAGCAAGCCCTCGGCCAAGCACCTGACCTTCCGGGTCGAAGGCATGGATGCCGCCCGGTTCGTCCAGCAGATGGAATTCTCCAACATATCGGCGACCGGCACGTTCGACGGCGTGATCCCGATGGTCTTCGACGAAAGAGGCGGCCGGATCGTCAACGGCCGCCTCACCGCGCGCCCGGCGGGCGGCACGCTCTCCTACATCGGGGAGCTCACCGACAAGGAGCTCGGAGCCTATGGCAAGCTGGCGTTCGACGCTCTGAAATCGCTTCGTTACAACAAGCTGGTCATAGTCCTTAACGGCTCGCTGGAAGGCGAATTCCTTGCCGCGATCGAGCTCGACGGAATCGCCCGCGATCCCTCGGTGATCGGAGGCCCGGCCGGCGGCGGAATCCGGGGCATGGTCGCCCGCCGGGCCCTCAATCAGCTCGCCCGGATCCCATTCGAGTTCAACATCACGGTCAAGGGGCCCTTCCGGACCCTGATGGCGACGACCCGGTCGCTCGAGGACCCGACCAATCTCATCCAGTCGGTCCTTCCGGACCTTCTCCGAAATCAGCCGACCACGACAATTGTTCAGCCTCAGGAAAGCGAGACTAAGCCATGAAGCCTGCGATATTGACGAGAGTGCGCCGCGATGCGACGCGGGGCGTCATGAGAACGGCTTCGGGCCTGATCGTGGTTCTCCTTGGCTCTCTTTCGGCGGGGTGCGTTCAGGTGAGCGCGCCCGAAAAGCCGATCGAGATCAACCTCAACATCAATATCAGGCAGGAGGTCGTCGTCCGGCTCCAGCAGGACGTGAAGAACCTCATAGAGAACAACCCGGGAGTGTTTTGACATGAACCGCCGAACCAGACTGATCCTCGCCGCCGCGCTCGGCGCCGCGTTGCTCGTGGGCGGCACGGGCGTCGCACTCGCGTTCCAGGCCGATGCGTCGGCGCAGCTTCGCTCTTCCGGCCAAGCCGGCGAGCAGGCCGATGGCTATCTCGGCCTCGTCGGCTCGGCCTCGGCCGACATCCGCGCCCAGGTCGACGCGGTCAACATCAAGCGCCGCGCTTATTACACCGATCTCGCCGCCAAGCGAGGCGCCAAGATCGAGGAGGTCGCCGCGACCACGGCGTGCGAGCTGTTCCGGACCAAGGTCGGCCCCGGCCAATATTACCGGCTCCCCGACGGAGTCTGGCGCCAGCGCGACAGCGCCCCGATCCCGCTTCCAGGCTATTGCGGCTGATCTTCCCGCCCTCCCGTTTTGCGGGAGGCTCGGAGCCCGTGCTGCAGTGCAGCGCCAGCTATGTTGACTTGATCCTGCCCCCTTCCTAAAGGGGCGGCGCCCTGGCGGGTTCGTTCGCCGGCATGTCCCAACGCCTTTGCTGCACCCCGCCATCGGGCGCGGCCGCATTTGGAAGAACGGCATGACGGAAAACGAGCCCGACTACGACCCGAAGCTTCCCCAGGACGCGCGACTCGCGGCGCTCGACGAGCGGCTGAGAGAGGCGCAGCAGGCGGAAGCGGCGCGGACCGGCAGAGCGAAGCCGACATCCCGGAAGGGCCAGGCCCAGGGGATGCGGATTCTCTCCGTCCTGTTCGGGTATCCGATGGGCAGCGCGCTGCTCG
The DNA here is from genome assembly GCA_036525315.1 of Allosphingosinicella sp. Taxonomy (GTDB): domain Bacteria; phylum Pseudomonadota; class Alphaproteobacteria; order Sphingomonadales; family Sphingomonadaceae; genus Allosphingosinicella. Next base: position 82,703 of record DATDAS010000089.1, on the reverse strand, counting down.
GCTGGCTGTTCGACCGCTGGCTGGGGACTCGCTGGATTCTGGTGGCAATGCTGTTTCTGGGGTTCGTCATTGCCTTCCGGGAAGTGTGGAAGATTTCGAAGCAGCCGCCCGAATGAACGTCGGGTGGGACAGTCAATAGAGGTTTGAGTGGCGGCCGAATCCAAGATCGACCCGATGCATCAGTTCCAGATCGATCCGGTTTTCGGCGATCTGTCGACTCCGTTCGCCTTCACCAACAGCGCCCTGTGGATGCTGATCGTTCTCGCATCGATCTGGATCTTCATGATCGGCGGGATGAAGCGCGAGCTGGTCCCCGGGCGCTGGCAGGCCGCGGTCGAGGGCGTGACCGGCTTCGTCACCTCGATGCTCGATACCAATATCGGGCCCGCAGGCCGCAAATATGTGCCCTGGGTGTTCACGGTCTTCATGTTCATCCTGTTCGCGAACCTGATGGGCATGATGCCGTTCGGGATCCTGCCCGGTGTCCATCCCTTCACCGTCACCAGCCAGTTCACCATTACCGGCGTGATGGCGATCATCAGCTTCTCGATCGTATTGATCGTCGGCTTCTGGAAGCACGGCTTCCACTTCTTCTCTTTGTTCATCCCGAGCGGGACCCCGAAGGTGCTGCTGCCGCTCATCTTCCTGATCGAGCTTCTCTCCTTCCTGGTGCGACCCTTCAGCCTGGCGCTGCGGCTTTTCGTCGCGATGATCGCCGGCCACATCCTTGTGAAGGTGTTCGGAAGCTTCATCGTCGGCGGCCTCAATGCCGAAGGCTTCATGGGGCCGCTGATCAGCCTTCTCAGCTTCCTGTTCATCATCTTTGTCAGCGCTCTCGAGCTGCTGGTCTGCGCGATCCAGGCCTATGTCTTCGCTTTGCTCACGTCGCTCTACATAAACGACGCTGAAAACCTTCACTGAAACCAACGATCTCAATCATCTCTCAAAGGAGCTAATCATGGAACTCGAAGCTGCAAAAATGATCGGTGCCGGACTCGCCGCGATCGGCGTCGGAGCGGCCTCCGCCGGCGTCGGAATCGTCTTCGGCTCGTTCCTCCAGGGCGCCCTTCGCAATCCGGCCGCGGCCGACGGCCAGCAGGGCCGGCTGTTCATCGGCTTCGCCGCCGCGGAGCTGCTCGGACTGATCGCCTTCGCCGTCGCGATGATGATCCTGTTCATGTAATCCATGACGGCCGCGGAGGAGCGATCCTCCGCCGGCCGCGTGAAGGACAAGCATGCCTCAGCTCAATCAGCTCGCCGACGTCGCCTGGTCGCAGTTATTCTGGCTGCTTCTGACGCTCGGAATCATCTATTTCGGCATCGGCAAGGCCATGCTGCCCAAGATCCAGTCGACGGTCGATGCGCGCGACAGGCGCATCGCCGACGATCTGGCCGAGGCGCAGCGTGCCCGGGCGGCGGCCGACGAGACCGAGGCCGCCTATCGCGCCCGGATGGAGCAGAGCCGCGCCGAGGCGATGCGCGTGACCCAGGAAGCCAAGCAGGCGACCGCGCGCGACGCCGAGACCCGGATCCGCAAGGCGGACGAGAAGATCGCCAAAAAGACCGAGGCCGCGGAAGCGACGCTGCGCGAGGCAACCGATGCGGCGCTCGCCGATATCGAGACTGTCGCGGCTGAAGCCGCCGAAGAGATGGCGGCGAAGCTTGCCGGGCTCTCCGTCGGCCGTGCCCGCGCCGCCGAGGCCGTGAAGGCGGCGATGCACAATGGCTGAGAACGCACACGCACCCGCCGCCGACTCACACGGTACCGCGACGACCGAGGCGCACGGCGCGGCCGCCGGCCATGCCGAGCCGACTGCCTTCGGAATGGACGCCACCCAATGGGTCGCCCTCGCCATGGTCGTGGTGATCGCCATCCTGATCTGGAAGAAGGTTCCGGCCGCGATCGGCGCCGCGCTCGACAAGAAGATCGCGGTCATCCGCGAGCAGCTCGACGAGGCGGCCCAGCTTCGCTCCGAGGCCGAGGCCCTGAAGGCCGAATATGAGTCCAAGGCCGCTGCCGCGGACGCCGAGGCCGCGACCATGATCGAGCGCGCGCGCCACGAGGCCGAGGGCATCGTCGAGCAGGCCAGGACCGACAGCGAGGCGCTGATCGAGCGCCGCACCCGAATGGCCGAGGAGAAGATCTCGGCCGCCGAGCGAAGCGCGATCGACCAGGTCCGCGCCCGCGCCGCAAGCGCGGCCGCGGCCGCGGCGGCGGCGCTGATCGAGCAGGATCTCGACGAGATGGGCGACAAGGCCCTGGTCGACGAGACGATCGCGGGGCTCGGCAAGAGCTGAGCCTGCCGGCGGGGGTCGATCCCGCCGTCTGCATCCTTCGTTTATCGGGAGACTGGTCCGTAACGGTCCGGTCCCCGCTCGACGCGCCTTGCGCATGCTCCCGTCCCTGTTAGCGTCCGGCCCGCATTTCTGCGGGGGGAGCGGAATGAGCGGGGGATTGCGAGCGAACGCGGGCGCGGCCGCGCGACGGGCGACTGCGGAAGCGCTCGTCTTCCTCCTGCTGGTGCTCATCAACCCGTTCGAGATCGTCCAGTGGAGCGAGCAACGGAGCCGCGACATCTGGCAGCGGATTCACGCGCCGCGCTACGTCCAGCTCGACGCGGAAGGTGATCCGCCGCCGTCGCGTCCCGGCACTGCCTACGGCCGCGACAGGATCACGATCGTCTATAACGACGACCGTACGCTCGAGGCGCTCAATCAGACCCGGCCTCTGAGCGCCTTCGCCCTCATCGATATGATCGACGACGTGCTCTACGCCGGGGGCGAGGGCGCCGCGCCCCGGGCCATCTTCGTCGATTTCCTTCTCACCCATGCGGCGCCGGCGGACACGACCGGCGCGAATCTCGTTTCGGCCATTCCCTCGCAAAGCGCGGCCTGCGCGGAGCGCAGGGCCGAGGGGCCTTCCTTGTCGCCGTTCCAGTGCCTGGTCGCCCGGACCGCCGAGATCACCCGATACAAGGACTGGGCCGGCGATCCCTTCTGCCGGGAGAGCAATCTGGCGACGATCAGATGCATCCTGAAGACGGGAGGGACTCCTGTCATCTTCGCCGATCCCCGCCCGCCCGCCCGAGATGAAAATGATCCTCGCCTCGAATCGCCGGCTCTGGACGCGCTTTCGACCGTCGCCGCCATTGCTCCGGTCGCCGTCGACGAGGTCGGCTATCGGATGGTCGATCCGCAGCTGGCCGGGGATCGCGAGCAGCAGCCCTTCCAGCTGTACCCGGCCGCCGCGATGTACGCCGCTTACTGCTATCGCGGGCCTTCGCCCTGCGACCCGGCGACGCCGACCAGGCTCGACGACCAGGAAAGGGCGGCCTGGTCGTGGCACTATGAGATTCCGATCGACGTCACCTGGGGGATTGGGCCCGAATCCAAATTCACGAAGATGATGGACAAGAGGCTTGCCGGAAGTCTGAAGCAGCGCTGCCAGCCGGCCTCCAACGCATCCGCGATCCGAACCCTGTTCAGGCTGATGACCGCCGGGATCAACACGAAATCCAAGTCGCCCTGCGTCTATACCGACGCGATTCCGTACGAGATCTTCCAGTCGCCGATCTCGCAGGAGGATCTCGCCTTCCTGCTCAAGGACCGGCTGGTGCTGATCGGCGGCCAGTTCGCGGACTCGAATGATATCGTGAGGGCGCCCCCATTCGAGGCGCTGCCCGGAATCTATTATCATGCCATGGCGCTCGACAATCTCATTCAAAGAGGCGCCTCCTATCCCAAGATAGCCCAGCCGATCGCGCCCGGACTCGACATGACCTGGGTCGATATGTCGACCCTGCTCGCCATATTCCTGGTCGGCTTTGTTCTTGCCTTCGCCACCCGGATCCTGCTCGTTCGAAGAAGCGGCCAGGCCTTGTCGCTGTCGCAGACTGGGGCGGATCTTGGGAAGCGTTTCGTAATCGCGCTCATTTTCGCTCTTTTCCTTGTGCTTATTCTGATTACGATGATCGGGTCGGTGCGATTGATTCCCGAAAGCTTCAATCTCGTCGCCGTCACTCTTGTATGCTTGCTCGGTCTGCTGCGCCTCGCCTGGGTGGCCGCCGACCCCGTCCGCGTCTGGCTGCTCAGGCATTCCGCATTCGTGCGGTTCTGGAGCCGGCTGTTCGCGCCGCTCGACGAGGAGTCGGAGCGCCCGGCCCGGGGACGGAAGAAAGCCGCGCCAAAGGGGAGGCGCCGGCAGGGGAGGGGGGATGCATGAGAGCATATATTTTGGTCGCGGCCGCGATCGTCATCGGGTCCGCCGCATTCGCGCAGGGACAGGGCAGGATCACGTCTTTCCTTCGTCCGACCGTGGGGCTTTACGACTCGGGCGGAAATCTCATCCGTCGAGCGCCTAAGGCCGAGCTTCCCAAAGAGGCGAACGTGGTCGGCCGCAATTCGGTCGGCCAGCTCGGAATCAGCCTGAACGGCCAGACCGTTTACGTCCGCAATTCCGAGGTCCAGGTGAAGGGCCTTCCCGATCCCTGCGCGACCGTTTCCCAGACGGCCCGCCCGGCCGGCCAGGCCGTCGCCGGCTCGGAGGGTATCGGCTCCGGGATGAGCAACAAATCCGCACCCTGCGTCCGGCACGCACAGTGACGGCCTTCCAGGTCCGGCTGGGGGCCGTGGGCGCTGCTCTGCTGGCCGGGGCCGCCCTCGGGCTCAGCCTGCCGGGGTCGGCGCTGGCCCAGTGCCTGCCGATGACCTGCAAGTTCAGCATCAGCGGCAAGAAGGGGCCTTTCCTCGATCGCGAGGTAATGGCTGAGACCATCCAGCGCGCGGACGCTTCGATGGCGGCCGGACTCAATGACGGCCGGGCGCTCTCCAGTGCGTCGGTCAACAAGGGCGGATTCGCCGGGACCGCAATCTCCATGCCGGGCACCGAGGCTGCGCTGATGCAGCTTCTGACGAAGATCAGGGGAGTCTGGCCTCACCGGGCGCCGATGCCCACTTCGGTCCGGATCATCGGGAAGACCGATTACAGCCCGGTCGCGAAGCCCGACGGAGTGATCGTGGTGCCGCTCGGGCTGCTCATCCAGGCGAGCTCGGACGACGAGGTCGCCTGGGTCATCGCCCACGAATTCAGCCATATCGCCTTGGCTCATTTTTCGCGCGAGGCGCAGCAGCGCAGGCTGAAGAGCAGCGTCGACAGCATCGTCGCCTGCTCCCGGATCGGATTCGAGCTTGCCCAGCACAGGGTCGGCTCCAGCAACGGCCGGCTGCTTCTGACTCGCCAGGAGGATCGCGGCATTTCGGCCCTGTCCGCCCAGGTCTGGGCGAAGAGCCAGATGGTCGGGACGATTCTCGAAATCTACAACCAGCGCCTGTCCCGAAAGCAGGAGGACCAGGCGGACGTCGCCGGGCTCGATCTGGCGCTCAAGGCCGGATTCTCGGATGCGGGCTTCGGCACGGCGCTCGATACGGTCGCCGCCGAGCAGAGGCGCCACGGCTCGCTGATCGACGATTTCGGAAAGGACATGGCGCGCTACACCCAGCAGGCGGCGCTGACATCCGGCGCGCAGCTCGCCCAGGGCGGCGACGGCGGCAACGTCGCCAACAATTTCTTCAAGGGGCTTCTTCGAAATGCGGCGGCCTTGGCCTTCGACAAGGTGCTCGACATGGTCAAGGCGGGGCACCGGCCTGCCGGGAAGCGCAAGGAGGGCCTCTCGAAATATTTCGTTTCCGCTTATTCGGCGGCGACCCCGCCCGAGGAGAAGAGGGCGTGGCTCGACGCCATCCGCGCGACCCCCGAATTCAGGGAGGCCCAGCTTGCCGTCAACGCCCGCGCCGAAGCTCTGAACTCCCTCGTCTCGCCGACCGATCCCACCGATCCGAAGGAGGTCGCGCGGGTCTATGCCGCGGCGACGAGCGCTCTTGTCAAAATCTCTCCGGCTCTCAACACGCGCTTTGCCAGGACTCCCCTGATCCAGAATGCGATCGCCCAGATCGACATGGCGGTTCACGATTATGCCGGCGCGGACCGGTCGTTCGACATCGCCAACCGGAGCCCGGAGGCCGCCCCAGCGCCGGCGCCGGCGCGGCGGCGCGCCGGGCGCGGCAAGGCCGCCGCTCCGGCCCCAGTCCCGGTGCCCGTCGCACGGCCCGATCCCTACCTTCAGCAGAGCCTGGAAGGCTTTCAGGAGCATGTCGGCCTTCTTCTGCTGATGCGGAACTACAACAAGGCGCTCTCGGTGATCGGTCTCGCCAAGGCCCGGTTCGGCGACGATGACGGTTTCCTTCCGGCGCTGATCGCGATCTATGCCCAGACCAACCGCAAGGAGCAGCTGATCACCGCGATCGACCGCTGCGGGGCGGTCCAGGACGATGTCCTCAACCGCGCCTGCGACGTTGCCCTGATCGATCCGCGCCAGCAGGAGAAGATCGCCCTGCTTCCGCCGGACGATCGCGCCAAGTTCATGTCGAAGCTGGCTTCGGTCTCGGCCGACGCGCGCCGGGGCAGCTCGTGCGGCATAGTGTCGAACGCCCTCGGCTCATCGGAGGACTGATCGTCCGCGAAGCCGGCAGGCGCGCTTGAGGCTGGACGCGACGACGGCCCGTCTATAGTTCTCCCGGTCTCAACCGGGGATCGCTCACCATGAATAGACTGGTCTTGCGCGCGTCGCTTGCTTCCGCCTGCCTACTTCTCCTCGCCGGCTGCGGCGACGGCGCCGATGGCGAAAACGGGGCGAAAGTCGCCGATACGAAGGACCAGTTCGGCGCCGCAGCGGATGCGCTTGCGGCGAAGCTGGCCGCGCCGGGCGCGCCGCCCGCCGCCGACGATCCGGCGGTCAAGGCGTTCGAGGCGGAATCGGAGCGGGCACTGACTGCTCTGGGAACGCCCAGCCTTCCGATCCGCGGATTCGATTCCTATGACGATCTGTGCGGCAAGGCGGTGAAGGTGGTCGGCGCATGGGCAGCTCTCGGCACCGGCAACATGTCCGAATCTGCCAAAGCCGAAGCGATGAACCGCAACGTCACCGCCCATATCGACACGATCTTCACGCCTCTGCTCTTCTCCGCGCACTGCACGGCCATGCACATGCCGTTCCTCGAGGAGTCGATGACGACCGCCGACCTCGGCAGCAAGAAGGATGCGATCGAGCAGGTGAGGGGCGGGGCCTATCAGCAGGTCAACGGCCTGCTTGAAATGGCCGGCGCGCCCGATCTCGCCGAGGAGCGCAAGACCAAGATCGTCGACATGCTCGCGGCCGATTCCGGCAAGTTCGCGGTCGTGCTCAACGCCGACCAGCGCAAAGCGATCGGCGATGCGGCCGTGTCCATCAAGGCGGCCTTGCCCGAGCAGTCGCGCGCGAAGGCCGACGCCATCCAGATCGGCTTTGCCCAGGCGCCGTGCGGAAAGCTGTGCACCTTCTAGTCGGGCGGGTAGGGCGGCCCTTCTGCGTGCTGGATTAAGATCAGCCTGCTCCCTAAATCCGCTCGGTGACCCAGCCGCCGACCGACCGATTCAGCGAGGAGAAGAGCGCCTACACCGTCCGGGGCGGCGACAAGCCCGACCTCGAGGCGGGCGTCGCCGCGATCCGGATGGTGGTGAAGACGCTTCCGGCCCGTCCCGGAGTCTATCGCATGCTCGATGTGCGCGGCGACGTTCTCTACGTCGGCAAGGCCCGGACCCTGAAGAGCCGGGTGACGAGCTACACCCAGGTCGCCCGCCTGACCAAGCGGCTCCAGCGCATGGTCGCGCAGACCCGGGCGATGCAGATCGTCACGACCAATACCGAGGCCGAGGCGCTTCTGCTCGAGGCGCAGCTGATCAAGCGCTATCGGCCGCCCTACAACGTCCTTCTCCGCGACGACAAAAGCTTCCCGTTCATCCTTCTCCGGGAGGACCATGCCTTCGCCCGGGTCCAGAAGCATCGCGGCGCGCGGCGGGCCAAGGGGCAATATTACGGCCCTTTCGCGAGCGCGGGATCGGTCACCCGGACTCTCAACGCTCTCCAGAAGCTTTTCCTCCTCAGGAGCTGCTCCGACAGCTTCTTCGCGACCCGCAGCCGGCCCTGCCTTCTCTTCCAGATCCGCCGCTGCTCCGCCCCCTGCGTCGGCCGGATCGGCGAGGAGGCCTATGGCGAGCTGGTCTCGGACGCCAAGGACTTCCTCGCCGGCAAGTCGACCCAGGTTCAGCAGAAGCTCGGCCGGCTGATGGAGGAGGCCTCGGTCAATCTCGATTTCGAGCTTGCCGCGGTCTATCGCGACCGTCTCCGCGCATTGACCTTCATCCAGGGCAGCCAGGCCATCCACGCTGAGGGGCTCGGCGACGCCGACATTTTCGCCCTCGCCTGCAAGGGCGGAATCATGTCGATCCAGGCCTTCTTCATCCGCGGCGGCAACAATTGGGGCCATCGCGGCTTCTTCCCGGCCCATACCGCCGAGGTGCCAGAGGACGAGGTTCTCTCCGCCTTCCTCACCCAATTCTACGAGGAGGTGCCGCCGCCCAAGCTGGTCCTTCTCGACCGCAAGCTGGCCGAGGCCGATCTGCTCGCCGAGGCATTTTCGGAGCGCGCCGGGCGAAAGGTCACTCTCAAGGTCCCGCAGCGCGGCGACCAGGCGAATCTGATGCGCCAGGCCAGGCGAAATGCCGAGGAGGAGCTCGACCGCCACCTCGCCGAAACCAGCACCCAGGCGCGCAACTTGCGGGCGCTCGCCGAGACGTTCGAGCTGGAAGGCCCGCCCGACCGGATCGAGGTCTACGACAACAGCCACGTCATGGGCACGAACGCGGTCGGCGCGATGATCGTCGCCGGGCCCGAGGGATTCCGGAAGAACAATTATCGCAAGTTCAACATCAAGCGCGCCGAAACCGTGCCCGGCGACGATTTCGCGATGATGCGCGAGGTGCTCGGCCGCCGCTTCGCCCGGCTCGAAAAGGAGGATCCGGACCGGAGCCGAGGCGACTGGCCGGACCTCCTTCTGATCGACGGCGGCAAGGGCCAGCTCAGCGCGGTCTGCGAGACTCTGGAGAATGCCGGAATCCACGACGTTCCGGTCGTTGCGATCTCCAAAGGGCCGGACCGCGACGCCGGGCGCGAGGTCTTTCATCTGCCCGTCGGCCGCGAGATCACCCTGCCGCCCAACTCGCCATTGCTATTCTACCTGCAAAGACTTCGCGACGAGGCCCACCGCTTCGCGATCGGCGCCCATCGCCAGAAGAGGGCGAAAAGCTTCGCTTCCAACCCGCTCGACGACGTGCCCGGAATCGGCCCGGGCCGGAAACGTGCGCTTTTGATGCATTTCGGAACGGCCCGTGCCGTGAAGGGCGCCGCTCTCGAGGACCTGGAGAAGGCGCCGGGAATCTCGAAAACGATGGCGCGCGGGATCTACGACCATTTTCACCCGCGGGGTTAATCCCACTAATTGCCGTCATTCCAGCGAAAGCTGGAATCTCAATCCCCTTTAAAGACAGAGAGATTTCAGCTTTCGCTGGAATGACGAAGTTTACCGCCCCAATTGCTCCCGAGCCTTCCTGATCGCGCGATAGGCCAGAACCTTGGCCGGGTTGCGCCGGGGGAATTCGGCCGGTGGCGCCGGATTGAGTCCGATCCGCCTCAGCAGATGGTTCATCCCGCGAACGTCGGCCTCCTGATAGACCCATTCACTCTTCCAGGTGATCGAGAAGCTGATCGAAGGCTCGGGCCCGTTCCTCACCCAGTGCGGCCACATCAGGGGCACGTGGACTGCGTCCCCCGGGCTCAGTTCGAACGTCTCGCCGCGCTGGGTCAGCTCGTCGCTCCACGGCACGTTGCGGTGGCCGCCGAGATGATAGGATTCGTGCTTCTCGGCCGGCACGACGTCCTCGTCTCCCGGAACGATCATCATCGTCTTGCTGCCCGTGATCTGGAGCAGGACATTATGCTCGGGATCGAGGTGGAAGGGCGTGATCGCGTTCGGCGAGGAGACGAAGATGAAGCCGACCCTGGTGATCATCTCGCCGCTGACCGGTTCGATCGCCGGCGCCAGTTCGGCCAGGGCCTCCTCGAGCAAAGCGCGATAGGCCGGATCCTGCTGGACGTGCTTCAGCACCATCCAGCTCCCGCATTCCTCGATCCGCCGGATCGTCTCCTGGACCGACAGGCCGTTGCGCGGAACGTCGGCCGGATCGATCCCGACGGGCAGGTCGCCCGCATTATATTCGACGTCCTTGTCGGGAAGCCGCCCCCCAAGCTCGACCAGCGCCTCGAGGGTCAGCAGCGGGTGGCCGGTCAGCCGGTGCGAGAGCATCCCGGGACGCTCCGGATACAGCTCGCTCAGCCGGCTTACGTCGCCGGGTCCGAATATCGTCATGTCGTCGCTCCTCGTCCGAGCCGGCCGACCAGGGCCGCTCCATTTTCCGCCAATCGCGCCGCGGCGAAGATCGCGCGCCTCCGCGCTCCGCCGAGCGGCACGCTCACCCGGATGATGCTCGTCCGCTCGGTCCACATCGAATTGATCATCGCGTTGAATTCGCGCGCGCAGCTGTCCATCCACCCCACGTCGCCTCGCTCCAGCATCCGGTAATTCTCTATCTGGAGGAGGATACCGGGAGAGAAGCGCCCATAGGCTTCATCGATCGCGATCTTGAAGGCGAAGGCTCCGGGCGGCGTGATGAAATTGGCCAGCATCGCGATCGGCCGCCCGTCCAGGTCGAGCCTGATCGCCTCGAGCCGCCCGGCCGCGAATGCGCCGCTGAACATCTCGCGGAAGAAGGCTTCCGTATTGCCCTCGGAGGCCAGAGCGGAGCCGACTTCGCCCTTCCAACCCGACGCTTCCAGCGCGAGGAAATCCTCGCACCAGCGCTCGGCATCTTCCTCCCGTTCGAGCCGGCTTATGGCCAGCGCGCCCTGCTCGCCGAGCCGCGCGCGCTGCCGCCTCAGCTCCTTGCGCTTCTTCGGTCTCACGGCGGCCTCGAAATAGGCCTCGGGCGAGAGACTGCTCGCAAGCAACGCCCTCTCGCGCCGCGCCACCGTGTCGCACGGCCGCCCGAGCCGCCCGGCGGCCTCGATCAGGCCGCGATGGACGGGGCCGTCCTCGCCGAGGAAACTGAGATGGAAGAAGCCGCGCGCCCACGGCGCGGCGTCCAGGGCCGCGAGCGCGCACGACCAGAATTCCGTCTCGCGTCCGCGGCGCACCAGCGGCGTTCCGAGAAATGCATTGGCGTGGAGCCAGTTCTGGACGTGGCGAACGGGCATTCGGGCGTAGCGCGCGACGACCGCGACGGCGAGCAGCCCGAGCAGGACCGAATTGCCCGCATGCTCCCCCCAGACCGCGATCATCCGGGCGCCGTCATCCTCGAGCAGGTGCCTCACGCCGGGCGCGGTGAACCATCGCTCGGCGAAGGGATTGGGTTCGGAGGCGTTGGCGGCGAGCTCGTCCCAGGGGCCGTTCCAGGATTCGGGGATCGCGGACAGCTCGGCCGACTCCACGCGCGGCGAAGCGCCTGTCTCCCGGTCCTCCGTGGAAAAGGCCTGCGCGAGATCGACGTACATGCTCAGGCTTCGTGCGCCGCGGCGACGATCTCGCCGGCGCGGACGGGCGTGACTCCCTGGCGGGCGAACAGGTCGAAGACGCCGTCCCACCAGGCCCAGAAGGCCTTCACCGCCGCCGCGTCCCGCCCATAGGGCGTGTGCCCCGGCTCCACGGTCGGGGTGTGGAAGGAGAGGCTGAACAGGCGGTGGCCGCGGCCGAGCAGGGTCTCGATCGCCCGCTTCGCCTCCTCGAGCGGAACGCCCTCGGGCGTGAGTGGAACGCGGTTGAACAAGCCGCTTCGCGCCAGCGGCCCGCGAAGCCTTTCGTGGCGCGAGAGGCCGGGCCACGGGCGCAACGGACCTTCGAGGCAGGCGGTGAGCGGAAGCTCGAGCAGATCCTCGTCGACCCAATAGGGCGCGATCGGATGATGGGTGAAATCGGGACCGCCTTCGCCCGAATAGTCGAAATATGAGCGGACCGAGACGTCGAATCGGAAGCCGAGCGCGGTCAAGCTCCGCGCCGTTTGCGGGCCGACTCCGTAGCGGCCGGCGCGATAGGCGACCGGCGGACGGCCGGCGAGCGCGGTGAGCCTCTCGGTAAGCGCCTTCAGCTTGGCCAGCTCCAGCTCGGGCGGGAGCGCTCCGGCGAAGCTGTTCGGCCGGCTCACCTCCTCCTTGTGCGGCGGATTGACCCAGGGATGAAGGTGGGCGCCGATGTCGCAGAGCCCTTCGCCGCTCATCCCAGCCATGATCGCCGCGCTGGCCTCGTTCGTCGCGACCGGCCAGTCGACCAGATAGGTCGGGACGATTCCATGTTCCGCGAAGCGGCGGGTGGCGGCGGGAAGTACAGCGATCGCGGTCGTCGCCGTCGCCTGCCGGTCGAGCGGCGCGCCCCAGTCGAACTCCTCCTCGCAATCGCCGAAGATAATGAATCGCCGCCCGAACGAATCCGGCAGCTTCGCTTCCGCTTCGCGCGGCGGCGCGCGGTCGAGCACGCCCGCAAATGCGCGCGATCCCGATTTTTCGATCCGCCCGTGCTTCAACGCTGTAATTCCGCCTCTCGAGTGCGCCACGGCACTAGAGCAAAGACGTAGCGATTGGGTTACCGTCGCCTTCATGCGGATCGAGACACAGGCGATCATCTGCGCGGTCCGCGCCCATGGCGAGCATGGCGCCATCGTCCGCGCGCTCACTCCGGCCGACGGGATCCAGCCCGGCTATGTGCGCGGCGGCCGCTCGCGCCGGCTTCGGCCGGTCCTTCTGCCCGGCAACCTCGTCCAGGCCGAATATCGCGCCCGAAGCGAGGAGCAGCTCGCCCAGCTCAGCGTCGAGCTCGCGGCCAGCCGCGGCGCACTGCTCGACGAGCCGCTCGCCGCCGCGGCGATCGACTGGTCGACCGCCCTTACCGCCACGACCCTCCCGGAGGGCCAATCCTACCCGCGCCTCTATTCGGCGCTGGACGGGCTACTGACCGCGATCGAGTCGGCGCCGTCGGCGAGGCGCTGGGCGGCCGCCTTGGTGCTCTACGAGCTGCTTCTGCTCTCCGAGCTCGGCTTCGGCCTGGAGCTGTCCGAATGCGCGGCAACCGGCTCGAGCGAGGATCTCGCCTTCGTCAGCCCGAAAAGCGGCCGGGCGGTCAGCTCCGGTGGCGCCGGAGACTATCGCAACCGCCTGTTCCGGCTGCCGCCGTTCATGACCGATGGCGGCGAGGCGGGCTGGCCGGACATATTCGACGGTCTCGCAATCACCGGCCACTTCCTCGCCCGCGACCTGCTGATCGACCGGCAGGCCGAGGTTCTGGCTTCGAGGGAAAGGCTGGTGGAGCGGTTGAAGCGGGTGACGTCGGGCCGATAATTCCCGCCCGCCGTCACCCTAGAACTGACGGCCCCAACAGGCCGTCACCCTGAACTGACGGCCCCGACAGGCCGTCACCCTGAACTCGTTTCAGGGTCCAGCTGGTCGCGCGCCCGGGAGGTGGAGGACTGGATGCTGAAACAAGTTCAGCATGACGCAAGATGGTCAGCCGCCCGGCACGCCCAGTTCCGCCGCGGCGCTCCTCAGCCTTGCCTGCGCCGCCGAATCGCCCGGAAAAGCGGCTAGCCCGGAGCGCAGGGCCTCCTTCGCCTTGGCCTCCTCCTTCAGAACCATCCGTGAGCGCATCAGCCGGATCCAGCCGTCCTCGTCCCTGGGATTGGCCTTGAGCCGGTCGGCGAGGCGCTGGACCATGGCCTGGACCATCTCGTCCTGTTGGCCAGGCGGGATGGAGGACGCGGCGGCGAGCTGCTCCGGGCTCGGCCCCGGAATTCCGGCGGTGGCGACGGAGCCGGTGGTCCCGGGCGGGGGCACGCGTCCGGCCAGGTCGATGCGGTTCTCGGCGGCCGTCCGCTCGATGGTCCGCCGCAGATCCGCCTCCCACGGTGCGCCCTGCGGAGTGTCCTTCAGCAATGCGGTCCAGGCTTCGATGGCCCCCTTGTGATCGCCGCCCAGATCCTTCTGGACCGCGAGGAAATAGCGCGCGCGGGGATCGCCCGGATCGAGCTTCAGCGCCTTCTCGAACGCAGACTTCGCCTCCGGAACGACCGTCCGGCTCGCCGATTGCAGCACCTCGCCGAGCGACGACCAATTCTCCGCATTGGCGGGCTCGATCTCCGCGGCGCGGCGATAGGCGGCGGCGGCTTCCTCGGGCCGGCCATTCTCCAGATAGGCCCAGCCGACCACCCGCCAGTCCTTCGCCCCGGGCACGTTCGAAGCTTCCGCCGCCGCCTCGCCCCCGCCGCTTTGCCATACGGCGCTCGCCACCGCGACGGCGGCGATCAGGCCGGCGATGATGAGGATGATCGTGGCGGCTGACGGCATGCGTCGAATATTCGGGGAATTCATTCCGGGGATCATCGCTTCACGAGCCGCTACGTCAAGTCTGGCGCGCGGAGGCGGGCCTCCTTAAGGTGGCGTCCCTGAACAGGGGGATGGCTCCGCGCACTGATGACCGCGACCTGCCGAATCGCCATCGTCGGATCGGGGCCCGCCGGCCTCAGCGCGGCGGCGCGTGCCGCGAAGCTGGGAATCTCGCACGTTCTGCTCGAGAAGACCGGCCACCTCTCCGACACCATCTACAAATATCAGAAGGGCAAGCATGTCATGGCGACGCCGAGCCAGCTCGTGCGCCGTTCCGACATGGAGTTCGAGGCCGGCAAGCGCGAGAAAGTGCTCGGTACCTGGGACCAGCTCGCCGGCGAGCATCGGATCAACGTCATGCTCAACGCCGAGGTGAAGGGAATCACCGGCGTGAAGGGCGATTTCACGATCGCGCTGAAGAACGGCGAGACGGTGAAGGCGGAGAATGTGATCCTCGCGATCGGCACCCAGGGCAATCCGAACCTGGTCCGCTGCCCGGTGGGCGAGGGCGCGGTCGTCCAGTATCAGCTCGACGATCCCGGCGAATATATCGACGAGCATATCGTGGTGATCGGCGCCGGCGACGCGGGCATCGAGAATGCCCTCGGCCTCGCCGCTGATCCCGAGCAGCGCAATGTCGTCACCATCGTCAACCGCTCCGCCGAGTTCGCGACGGCCAAGGACGCCAACGTCAAGGCTTTGCTCGCCGCCGAGGCCGAAGGGCGGATGACGATCAGGCGCGAGACGACGTCGTCCGCGATCGAGAAGGGCTTCATCACCTTCGACACGCGCGACGGCGAGGCGAAGGTCCGCTGCGACCGGGTGATCGCGCGCATGGGGTCGGCCCCGCCGCGCGCCTTCGTCGAGGGCTGCTGCGCGACGTTCGAGGAGAAGGAAGGGAAGAAGTCGATCGTTCCCGGCACCGGGATCGAGTTCACCAGCGCCGACCGGATTTCCTATCCGAAGCTCTCGCCGACCTTCGAATCCACCGTCCCCGGAATTTATGTGATCGGGGCTCTCGCCGGTTACCCCCTGATCAAGCACTGCCTGAACCAGGGCTATGACGTCGTCGAGTTCATCAACGGCAACAGAGATTTGAAGCCGGCCGACGAGCCGATCCTGGAAGAGAAGCTCAAGGATCTGCCCGGCCGCCGGCCGGTCGCCGACTGGCTCGAATATCTGCGCACCAGCGTCGCCATTTTCGAAGGCATGACTCCGCTTCAGATGCGCGAGTTCATGCTCGACAGCGATGCGCGATTCTATCGGGCCGGCGATGTCGTGTTCGAGCGCAACGAGCCCGGCTCGTCCCTGTTCGCGATCGCCAGCGGATCGGTCGCGGTCGAGATCAGCGCCGTCGACCCCTCGATCACCGTCCCGATCGGCGCGGGTTCGATCTTCGGCGAGGTCGGTTTGATCTCGGGCCGGCCGCGCGGCGCCACAATTCGCTCCGCCGAGGATTCGATCCTGGTCGAGGTGTCGCGAAACGCCGCCCTCAAATTGATGTCGACCGTGCCCGCGGCGAAACGCGCGATCACCCGGATCTCGACCGAGCGCCAATTGCTCCAGATGTTCGGCTCCGGCCTGACACCCGCCGACCTGGTCGAGGTCCTCGAGAAATCGGAGATCAAGAGCGTCCGCGCCGGCGAGGCGATCATCGAAGAGGGCGGGGAGGGGATCGATATCTTCGTGATCCGCCAGGGCTCGATGGTGGTCGAGAAGAATGTCGGCGGGAAGCCCGTCTTCCTGTCCTACCTTCCGGCCGGCTCCTATGTCGGCGAGATGGCACTGATCCACGGCGGCCGCCGGACCGCGACGGTGCGCGCGGCGATCAAGTCGGAGGTGATCAGGATCGACGGCGAGGCGTTCCGCAATCTGCTCGAGCGCAAGCCCGATCTGCTCGCCCGGACGAAGAAGGACATGGAGGCTCGCCAGGCCCTGAACAGCTTCGTCGAATCGAAGAAGGAGGGGTTCAGCGGAGTCGTCGACATGTATTCGTCGGTGGCGAGCTTCCTCGTCGAGAACGGGATCGGCGAGGCGACCGACGTTCTCCTGATCGACGAGAATCTGTGCGTCGGTTGCGACAATTGCGAACGCGCCTGCGCCGACAGCCATGAGGGCCTGTCGCGCCTCGACCGCGAGGCCGGCAAGACCTTCGCCCATCTCCACGTGCCGACTTCGTGCCGGCACTGCGAGCATCCCCATTGCATGGCCGATTGCCCGCCCAACGCCATCCATCGCGGGCCTGACGGCGAGGTGTTCATCGACGAGACCTGCATCGGCTGCGGCAATTGCCAGCGCAACTGCCCCTATGGCGTGATCAGGATGGACAAGGTGCCGCCGAAGAAGCCGAATCTGCTGGCCTGGATGCTCGCCGGCCTCGGCCCCGGCCCCGGCGAGCCGCCGAAGAAATGGACCGAGGCGCGGGTCTCGCCCGAGACCCCCAAGAAGGCCATCAAATGCGACATGTGCGCCGGGATCAAGGGCGGCCCCGCCTGCGTCCGCGCCTGCCCCACCGGCGCCGCCATCCGCGTGGCGCCGGAGGAGTTCCTGACCGTCTCGCGCTTGGAGCGGGAGGCTTGAGCCGCCTCCTTTTCGTCATCCCAGCGCAGGCTGGGATCCAAGCGGCGCCTCCGCCTCCACCGGACTCAGCTTGGACCCCAGCATCCGCTGGGGTGACGGACTGAGGCATGGCAACCCACGGCATTGGGCGCACCCATTTGGGGGAGGGGGCGACGAGCCACGAAGGCTTCCTTCGCCACCGCCGATTCCTCTGGCTGAAGATCGCCCTGGCCGTCTCGTTCCTGTCGCTCTTCGGCTACGCCCTCATCGACGTCCAGCCCCGCCACAACGGCGGCAGCTGGTACGGATACACATTGGGCACGATCGCGGTTTTGCTCATCCTCTGGCTGACCATGCTCGGCGTCCGGAAGCGCTGGATGACGTCGGGCCGATGGGCGCTCAAGGCCTGGACCAGCGCCCATGTCTATCTCGGCCTTTCGCTGATCGTCGTGGCGACCCTGCATACCGGCTTCCAGTTCGGCCTCAACGTCCACACGCTCGCTTACGCTTTGATGATGATCGTCATCCTGTCGGGCATTTACGGAATCTTCGCCTACGCCGCTCTGCCCGCCGATCTCAGCAACAGCCGCGCCGCCATGACCAGGCCGCAGATGATCGACGCGGTGGTCAAGCTCGACCGCCAGCTTCAGAACGCCGCCCAGCCGCTCGGCCACGGCGATGCCGCGATCGTCGCCATGTCGCTGGAAGACGATCCGTTCCGCGCCGGACTGATCGCGCGGCTGTCCGGCCGCTATCCCGATTGCCGTACCGCCAGGGCCTTTCGCGAGATGCGCCGCCGCCAGGCGCTGACCGCCGGCGAAGAGCAGCAGTTGATCGACTCGGTCGCCGACCTGCTCGAGCGCAAGGGCGCGGCGCTCGATCGGATCCGCAAGCATCTGCGGATCAAGGCCCTGCTCGAGATCTGGCTCTACCTGCACGTGCCTGTGACCTTCGCTTTGATCGCCGCTCTGGCCGCGCACATCTTCAGCGTCTTCTTCTACTGGTAGCGGGCGAATGGCGTTCCTGATCCGCACCGTCTCGCACAGCGCCGAAGGCCGCGAGATCGTCCGCTCGGCCCGGATGGAAGGCGACCGCCTGCTCGTCGGCCGTGCTGCCGATTGCGACATCCACCTCACCGACCTCGCGGTTGCGCTGCGCCACGTCACGATCGAGCGCTCGGCCGGCCGCCTGGCCGTGCGTGTCGAGGAGGGCCTGACGGTCGAGCTCAACGGCCGCAAGGTGAAGAGCGGTGCGATCGAGCTCGCCGCCGGCGGCGACATATTGATCGCGAGCCACGCTCTTCGCTTCATGCCGACCCCGGCGGGATCGGACGAGATCGCGGTCAATGTCGAGCGCGTGACCGAGAGCGAGGTCAAGCTCGACCGAAGCGCCGAGCGCATCTTCTCGCTCGCATCGGTGATGCCGGGCAAGCGCGGCGCCGCCTGGGCGCTGGCCTTGCTCGTGCTCGGCATCTTCCTCGCCTGGCCGGTCTACACTTACTACCAGCGGCACCAGCGCGAGGCTGCCGAAGCGCGCTTCCACGCCGATTCGATGTGGTCGAGCGGAAGCCTGTCGCGCGCCCATGCCGCGCTCGAGAAGGATTGCACCGCCTGCCACGTCAAGCCGTTCGAGGCGGTTCGCGACACCGCCTGCGCGTCCTGCCATTCCGGAATCCACGATCACGCAAATCCGTATCGGCTCGCCCGCGCCCGGCCCGACCTCGGCCGCTGGGCGCTCTTCCAGCTCGAGGTGAAGGAGAAGTTCGACATTCCGCCGGGCCGCTGCGTCGACTGCCATACCGAGCATGAAGGATCGCAGCGAATGCCGTTCACTGCTCAGCGTTTCTGCAGCGATTGCCATTCCGATCTGGATTCGCGCCTGCCCGATACGAAGCTCGCCGATGCAGGCGATTTCGGCACGGCACATCCTCAGTTCCGCCCGGCCTTCGTCGCCGGCTGGAACGGGGAAAAGGCGATGATGTCGCGGGCGCCTCTGTCGTCGCGGCCGGCCGAGGACAGCGGCCTCAAATTCCCGCACGATCTCCATCTCTCGGCCGGCGGCGGAGTCGCCCAGATGGCGCGGCGGCTCGGCGCGGCACAGGGCTTCGGGGCGAAGCTCGAGTGCAAGGACTGTCACGATCCGACCACCGACGGGGTGCGTTTCCAGCCGGTCGACATGGAGGAGGATTGCGCCATGTGCCACAGCCTCGCCTTCGACCGGGTCGGCGGGACCTTGCGCACATTGCGCCACGGCCAGCCCGAGCAGGTCGTCGCCGATCTTCGCGACTTTTACCGCGGCCGCCGCCCTTCGCCGCCGCTTACCCTCGGCGCCGCGGCCCGGCGCCCGCCCGGGGAAGGGCAGGCGGTCGGCACGCGCATCCAGTTCGATCGGGCGGTGGCCGGGCTCAGCGCCGAGCGTGCGATCCGCTCGGTCTTCTCGCCGGGCGGCGCCTGCTTCGATTGCCACGAGGTGACGGCTCCGCCGCCGGGCTCGCTGAATTTCCGGATCAGGCCGGTCGCTTTCCCCATCCGCTACATGCAGCACGGCTGGTTCGATCATCGTCCGCACGCGACGGAAACCTGCGCGAGCTGCCACAAGGCGGACCGGTCGCGGTCCGCCGCGGACCTGCTTCTGCCCGATCTGGCCAGCTGCCGGACCTGCCATGGCGGCGAGCGGACGTCGAAGCCGGTGGCCTCTTCCTGCGCAATGTGTCACGATTATCATATGGATGGGGGGGCGCCGTCGATGCTGATCCGTCAGCAGGTCCGCGGTCGGAAGCGAGCCAGTGTGGTGGCGGGCGCGGCCGGCCCCTGATGCTGATCGCTCAGATCACCGATATTCATCTGGGATTCGAGCAGGATAATCCCGACGAATTCAATCGCCGGAGGCTCGATTCCACCCTTCGCGCATTGTGCGATCTGACCCCGAGGCCCGATCTTCTGCTCGCCACCGGCGACCTGGTCGATGCCGGCGACGATTCGCTTTCCTACGCCCGGCTGCGCGACGCGCTCGCCCCACTGCCTTTCCCGGTCTATCTTGCCGTCGGCAATCATGACGGCCGAACCGCCTTCGCCGAAATCTTCCCCGACGTTCCCAGGCCCGACGGCTTCATCCAATATGCGATCGAGGATCACGATCTTCGAATCCTCGTCCTCGATACGTTCGAGGAGGGCCGGCACGGCGGCAATTATTGCGAGACCCGCGCCGCCTGGCTCCGCGCTCGGCTCGCCGAGCAGCCCGGCCGTCCGACGCTGATCGTCCTCCACCATCCGCCGATCGAAAGCGGCCTCTCCTGGATGACCGAGAATCCGGACGCCGAATGGGTCGGGCGTCTCCACGCCATCGTCGCCGGCCAGGACAATGTCGTCGCACTGATCGCCGGCCACCTTCATCGCCCAATGACCACCTCCTGGGCCGGCACCACTCTGGCCGTCTGCGCCTCCACCGCCCCCCAGGTCGCCCTCGATCTCGACGAGATCGACCCGGAGCGGCCCGACGACCGCCCGATGATCGTCGCCGACCCGCCTTATTATGCAGTCCACGTCTGGAACGGCCGAACCCTGGTCACCCATTTCGACACCGCCGAGGACCACAACGTCATCGCGAGATACGGGCCGAGCCTCCAGCCCCTCGTCCGCAAGCTGATGGCGGAGAAGGGGTGGCCCTCAATCCCCTCTCCCCAGCGGGGAGAGGGTTAGGGTGAGGGGTGCGCTAAGAAACCCTCTCCCTGGAGGGAGAGGGTAGGGTGAGGGTGTACGGTCCGTGTCGAAAAAGCGCCTCACTCCGATCGCACGAGAGCTTCGCAGCAATCTCACCGACGCCGAAAGCCGGCTCTGGTCCCAGCTGCGCGGTCGGGGCCTACTTGGACGAAAGTTCGTTCGCCAATTTGCGATTGGCGTTGCCGTCGCGGATTTCGCGTGCCGCTCGGCAAGGCTCGTTGTAGAATTGGACGGGGGCCAGCACGCGGATTCGCTAACCGATGAAGAACGCACCGAAATCATCGAAGCGCATGGCTATCGCGTGATTCGATTCTGGAACAACGACGTCCTCGAGAACATGGACGGTGTCCTGGCGGAGATCGCGACGGCACTGACGATCGCGCGCGGTGAATGATCACTTAGGGCGGTGACACCCTCACCCTACCCTCTCCCTCGAGGGAGAGGGTTTACACGCCGGGACGAACTCACCCCGGAAACACCCCCCGAAACGCCACTTCCGCGAGCGCCTTGCGGCCGCTCGGAACCTCCCGCGCCTGCAATTTCTCGGGCAGCGACGACGGATCGCCCACCCGCCCGATCGCCGCCGCCGCTTCGATCACGTAGCGCTCCGGCACTTCGAGCGCGGCCCGCGCCGAGTCCAGATCGACGCCGCTCATGCCGTGGGCATAATAGCCCATCCGCCAGGCCTGCAGCGCGAGATAGCCCCAGGCGGCGCCGGCATCGTAGCCATGGGTGAGGGAAGGGGCGGGCTCGCCGGTCGCCCGGTCGGTGAAGGGCAGGGTGTCCGACAGCACGTAGAGCAGCACCGCCGCTTCCTTCGCCCAGCTCTGGTTGAACGGCACCAGGCAGGACAGGAAGGTCTCGAAATGCACATCGCCCCGATGCGCATAGAGGAATCGCCAGGGCTGCGAGTTGAAGGCCGAGGGCGCCCAATGCGCCGCCTCGAGCATCGTCTCGAGGTCGGCCTGCGGGACCGCCGATCCGTCGAACGATCGCGGCGACCAGCGCTCGAGGAAGATCTTTTCGATCGGATAGTCGCTGTGGCGGGCGGTCATGTCGGAATTCCTGTTCTGGTCGAAGCAGTAGCTGCTTGATGCCCATAGGTCACCCGGACTGGCCGGAATCCCTTCGACGCCTGTAGGCGGGAGCGGTATCCGTAATGGTGATGGTTCGAACCGAAATGGCCCAATCTCTGAGGGTTGCGCGAATTGTAACTCTGCGCCTTTCATGCAAGCTCGTGTCGTTGTCGATTTGACCGGCGCAGGGGCTGTCGGGCGCGACTTCCAGTAACTGTGGGGGCGGCCGCCAGGGCGGCCCTGCGGCTTCATGCGATTTTCAATAAGCCGACGGACGCCGCCGGCCTCGCCGCCGCGCGGCTGGGTCGGTGAGCCGAAGGCAGAGGCGTTGAAGTCAGCGAGGTGAGCGACCGTGGCTCCACCGGACCAGCCGGCCAAGGCGAGCGAGGCCGACAAGGCGCAGGCGGCGCCGTCCATTTCGCTGCCCAAGGGCGGCGGCGCCGTGCGAGGGATAGGCGAGAAATTCGCCGCCAATCCAGTCACCGGCACCGGCTCGACCAGCATTCCGATCGCGGCCAGCCCGGGCAGGTCGGGGTTCGGTCCTCAGCTCTCGCTCTCCTACGATTCGGGTTCCGGCAACGGTCCGTTCGGGTTTGGCTGGAGCCTCGCTCTGCCGTCGATCGCCCGCAAGACCGACAAGGCTTTGCCGCTTTATCTGGACGCCGAGGAATCCGACGTTTTCATCCTGAGCGGCTCCGAGGATCTGGTGCCGGTGCTCGAGGCGGACGGGTCGAGGCACCGCGATTTAACCTCCGCCGCCGGTTATGCGATCGAGCGCTACCGGCCCCGCATCGAAGGGATCTTCGCGCGCATCGAGCGCTGGACTCGCCTGGCCGACAAGGACGTCCATTGGCGCTCCATCTCGAAGGACAATGTCCTCACTCTTTATGGCCAAGCCCCGGAGTCGCGCATCGCCGACCCGGCCGACCCGCGGCGAATCTTCTCCTGGCTGATCAGCGAGACGCGCGACGACAAGGCCAATGCGATCCTCTATGGCTACAAGAGCGAGGACGGCGCCGGCTGCGGCCTGACGAGGACCTGCGAGCGCAACCGCGGCCGCCGCGACGATGTCGGCCGGACCGCGAACCGCTACCTCAAACGGATCCGCTACGGAAATCGGCATCCCCTGCTGGACGCAGTCGGCCTGCGTCCGCGCTTCATCGAGGACCTTCCCGCCGGGCAGCGGCCCGACGATGGCTGGATGTTCGAGCTGGTCCTCGATTATGGCGAGCACGACGTCGACGCGCCCACGCCCGACGATTCGGATTCCTGGACCTATCGAGACGATCCCTTTTCCTCTTACCGGGCCGGCTTCGAAGTGCGGACGACGCGCCTGTGCCGTCGCGTGCTCATGTTTCATCACATTCCGCAAAGCGATGCCGGCGCAGCTTATGACGGCGTCGTCCGCTCGACCGACTTAACCTACTCCCACCAGCAAGCGCCGGCCGATCCGCGCAATCCCGTCTACACCTTCCTTCGCGCCGTCACGCAGTCCGGATGGCGTGCGCTTCCGGCCGGCGGCTACGAACGGCGCAGCCTGCCTCCGGTCGAGTTCGATTACAGCGAGCCGATTGTCCAGAATGTCGTAGAGTCCGTCGATCCGCGCAGCCTGGAGAACCTCCCGGCCGGCATGGACGGAGTAGTCCATCGATGGACCGACCTCCACGGCGAGGGCATTCCGGGCATCCTCGCCGAGCAGGCCGGTGCTTTCTTCTACAAGCGCAACCTCAGTCCGATTGCCGACGGGACGGTGGCCCTGGGCCCGATGCAATGCGTCGCCGAAAAGCCCAACCTGACCCTGAGCGGAGGCGCGCAGTTCATGGACCTGGCCGGCGACGGCCGGCCCGATCTGGTAGCGCTCGAAGGACCGACGCCCGGATTCTACCAGCATGACGGAGCAAAGGGATGGGAACCTTTCCGGCCTTTGGAATCGCGTCTCAATCGCGACATGCGCGACCCCAATCTGCGGTTCGTCGATCTCAACGGCGACGCGCGCGCCGACGTGCTGATCACTGAGGACGACGCCTTCGTCTGGCATCCCTCGCTCGGGGAGGCCGGCTTCGGGCCGGCAAGGCGGGTGGCATGGGCCGCCGACGAGGAGAAAGGCCCGCGCCAGGTCTTTGCGGACGCGACCCAGTCCATCCACCTCGCCGACTTGAGCGGCGACGGCCTTTCGGATCTGGTTCGCATCCGCAACGGCGAGATCTGCTACTGGCCCAATCTCGGCTATGGGCGCTTCGGCGCCAAGGTCTCGATGGACCACGCACCCTGCTTCGACCATCCCGACCAGTTCGACCAGAACAGCCTGCGGCTCGCGGATATCGACGGCTCGGGGACCACCGACCTTGTCTATTTGCACCGCGAGGGGGTGCATCTCTATTTCAATCAGTCGGGCAACGGCTGGAGCGAGGCGCAACGGCTCGACGTCCGACCACGAGTCGACGATCTGGTTTCGATCGAGGTGGCCGATCTGCTCGGTAACGGCACCGCCTGCCTGGTCTGGTCGTCGGCCCTGCCGGCGGACGCGGGCCGGCCGATGCGCTACGTGAGCTTGATGGGTTCGCGCAAGCCGCACCTGCTGGTGAGGACGGTCAACAATCTCGGCGCCGAGACCCGAATCGATTATGCCCCATCGACCAAATTCTATCTCCAGGACGAGCGCGACGGCAGGCCGTGGCTGACCAGATTGCCGTTCCCGGTCCATGTCGTCGAGCGCGTCGAGACGATCGATCACATCGCGCGTAACCGTTTCGTCGCGCGCTACGCTTATCATCACGGTTATTTCGACCGCCTTGACCGCGAATTCCGGGGCTTCGGCATGGTCGAACAATGGGACACGGAATCCTTGGCCGTGCTCACTCCCGACGCCGTTCTGCCCATTTCAACCAACCTCGATCCGGCCTCGCATCTGCCACCGGTGCTGACTCGAACCTGGTTCCATACCGGCATCCATTTCGGCCGGGGTCATGTCTCTGATTTCTTCGCCGGCCTGCTCGATGGCCAGGACAAGGGCGAATATTATCGCGAACCGGGCAACGACGATCAGGCCGCGCGCGCGCTGCTGTTGCCGGATACGGTCCTGCCCGCCGGCCTTACCGTGGAAGAGGAGCGCGAGGCCTGCCGCGCGCTGAAAGGGTCGATGCTGCGCCAGGAGGTCTATGCCCTGGACGGCAGCGCGAAGGAGCCGCATCCCTACACGGTCGTCGAGCAGAATTTCACGGTTCGCAAGGAGCAGCCGCGGGGCGGCAACCGCCATGCCGTCTTCCTCATCCACGCGCGCGAGGCTCTGACCTATCATTACGAGCGCGACCCGACCGATCCCCGGGTCCAGCATGCTCTTACCCTGGAGGTCGATGCGTTCGGCAACGTGCTGAAAGAAGCGTCGATCGGCTACGGCCGGCGGGTCGCCGACGCGTCTTTGCCGCTCGATGCCGACCGCGCCAGGCAGACCACCTTGATCACCTTTGGCGAGCATGGCTTCACCAACGCGATCGACGACACCGCCTCCTATCCCGATGACTATCGCGCCCCTCTGCCGTGTGAAGCCCGAACCTGGGAGCTAACCGGCTATGGACCGGCTGGATCGGGCGGCCGCTTCCGGGCCGCCGACTTTGTCGCGATTGCCGGTAATGCCGTCTCCCACCTGTTCGACAGCGAGATCGCCTACGAGGAAACCCCCTCAGCGGACCGGCAGCGGCGCCTCATCGAGCACGTCCGCACCCTCTACCGCGCCGACGACCTGAGCGCGCTGTCGACGCTTGGTGTGGCGGGCAGGCTGGCGCTTGCGGGGGAAAGCTACAAGCTCGCCTTCACCCCCGGACTGCTCAACCAGGTCTTCCAGCGCGGCGGCCAGGCTTTGCTGCCGAACCCTGCCGCGATTCTTGGCGGCCAGGATGGCGACCGCGGCGGCTATCTGTCGAGCCAGGAGCTCAAGGCGGATCTGCGGTTCCCGTCGTCCGACCCCGACGATCATTGGTGGATACCGTCCGGGCTCGTCTTCCTGTCGCCTGCCGGCGATGACGATGCGGCCGAAGAGCTGTCCTACGCGCGGGACCATTTTTTCCTGCCGCGTCGGATGCGGAGCCCGTTCCATGCGGCGACGCACGACACCGAAAGCTTCATTGGCTACGACGGCTTCGATCTGCTGCCGAGGGAAACGCGCGACGCTCTCGGCAACCGGGTCACCGTTGGGGAGCGCAAGCCGGACGGCAGCATGGATCCCGCTGTCCCCGGCAACGATTATCGAATCCTGCAGCCCATCCTGGTCAGCGATCCGAACCGCAACCGGGCCGCCGTGTCGTTCGACGCGCTCGGCATGGTCGTCGGTACGGCGATGATGGGCAAGCCCGAGGAAAATCTCGGCGATTCGCTCACAGGCTTCGTGCCCGATCTCGCCGAAGCCGTGATTGTGGCGCACATTGCCGATCCTCTCGCCGATCCCCATGGTCTGCTCGGTGGCGCGACGACCCGCCTGGTCTACGATCTGTTTGCCTATCACCGGACCAGGAATCTGGCCGCGCCCCAGGCGTCCGCGGTCTGTGTCATGGCGAGGGAAACGCATGATGCCGACCTCCAAGTCGGCCAGGCCGGTAGGATCCAGCTAAGCCTCATCTATTCCGACGGCTTTGGCCGCGAGATCCAGAAGAAGATCCAGGCCGAGCCGGGGCCGCTGAGTTCGGGCGGTGCGGCCGTGATGCCGCGCTGGGTCGGTAGCGGCTGGACCATCTTTAACAACAAGGGCAAGCCGGTCCGACAATATGAGCCGTTCTTCAGTGGGACGCCGGCCTTCGAGTTCGGAGTCCAGACAGGGGTCAGCCCGATCCTGTTCTACGATCCGCTCGGCCGCGCGGTCGCCACCCTGCATCCCGATCACAGCTACGACAAAATGGTGTTCGGCCCTTGGTGCCAGATCAACTGGGACAGGAACGACACCATGCTGGGGCTCCCACGCACGGATCCTGACATTGCGGGATTTGTCGGTGGCCATTTCACGGCGCTGGACTCGGTAGCCGGGCCGTCTTGGCAGAGTTGGCTGGCGCAGCGCCAAGGCGGTGCGTTGGGCCAGTGGGAGGAGAAGGCGTCGGAGAAAGCGGAGGCCCATGCCGGCACGCCGATGCGCGCCTATTTTGATACGCTCGGCCGCACCTTCCTGACCATCGAGGACAATGGCCCGGATCCGGCTGACCCGAACGAGCCGAAAGCTCATTTGCTCTACGCCACTCGGGTCGAACGCGACATCGAAGGCAATAAGCGCGCCGTTCGCGACGCGGTCGTGCAGGGCAGCGATCTCGAGGGCCGCATCGCCATGCTTTACGCCTACGATATGCTCGGCAACTGCATCCGTCAGTCGAGCGCGGATGCGGGCGAACGCTGGATGCTCGCCGACGCCGTCGGCAACCCGATCCGGTCCTGGGACAGCCGCAGCCATGCATTCCGGAACGAACATGATCGGCTGCGCCGTCCGCTTCGCTCGGTCGCCGCCGGCGTCGACCCGTCAAACCCAGCTCGCGAGCTGGTCACCGAGCGTCTCGTCTACGGCGAGCAGCATCCGCAGGCGGAGGCCAGGAACCTGCGCGGCAAGCTCTGGTTTCACCTCGACCAGACGGGCGCGGCAACCACCGAGGCCAACGACTTCAAGGGAAACTCGCTCGAGGCGGCGCGACGGCTGACCGCGGGCACCCGCTACCGGGAAACGATGGATTGGGCCGCGGTCGATTCCAATCCTCTCGCTCTGCCCGCCGATCAGAGCACGCCGATTGATCCGGTCGCGCTCGAAGCCGCCCTCGCGCCGCACCTGGAAGACGACACCTATGTCAGCAATACGGCCTACGATGCCCTCAACCGGCCGGTCGCGCTGACCACGCCGGCCACACCGGCAATGGATCCGAGCACGATCCGACCGCGCTACAACGAGGCCAATCTGCTTGACCGTGTCGACGTCAATCTGCGCGGCGAGACCGCCGCCGGGCTGCCAACCTGGACTCCGTTCATCTCCAACATCGAGTATGATGCGAAGGGGCAGCGGCTGCGCATCGATTACGGCAACGATACCAGCACCCATTATGATTACGACCCGCTCACCTATCGCCTCGCTCGCCTTCTCACCCGGCGCAATCCCGTCACCTTCCCGGACGATTGCCCATCTTTGCCGGCGACCGACTGGCCAGGCTGCCAGGTCCAGGACCTGCGCTATGCCTACGACCCGATCGGCAATATCACCCACATCGAGGATCGCGCGCAGCAAGCCATCTTCTTCGGCGGACGCCGCGTCGATCCGAGCGCAGATTATGTCTACGACCCGCTCTACCGGCTGATCGAGGCGGCCGGCCGCGAGCATCTCGGACAGGGCGGCGATCCGGTCCCGCATTCGCCCAACGACACGCCGCGACGGAATCTCCCGCACCCGGGCGACGGCTTGGCGATGGGCACCTATCTCGAAAGTTACATCTACGATGCGGTCGGCAACCTTCTCGCGATGAAGCATGCCGGGACCAATCCCGTGAAATCTGGCTGGACTCGGGCCTACACCTACGCAGAGCCCAGCCTGCTCGAGCCGGGCAAGACCGGCAATCGCCTGACCGGAACTACTGTCGGCACGGCGAACGACGCCTATCTGCACGATCCTCATGGCAACATCATCGCCATGCCGCACCTGTCCCTCATGCAGTGGGACGCGCAGGACAGGCTGCAAGCGACAGCCCGCCAGCAGGTGTCGGTCGGCACGGCCGAAACGAGCTGGTACGTCTACGATGCCGCGGGACAGCGGGTGCGCAAGGTGACGGAACGCGCCGCCTCCGGACAGAGTCCGACCAGAAAAAGCGAGCGCATCTATTTAGGTGGTTTCGAGATTTACCGCTCCTATGCCGCGGATGGCGAAACCGTCATCCTCGAACGCGAAACGCTTCACATTATGGATGACGTTCGCCGCCTCGCCCTGGTTGAAAACCGGACGAAGGGTAACGAGCCGGCGCCAGTCCAGCTGATCCGCTACCAGCTCGCCGGCCATACCGGATACTCCAGTGTCGAGCTCGATGATCAGGCGCACATCATCTCTTACGAGGAATATTCTCCGTACGGAGCCACGTCTTACCAGGCTGTTCGCGCTCAAATCGAAGCCAAACGCTACCGCTTTTCCGGAAAGGAGCGGGATGGGGAAAGCGGCTTCGACTATTTTGGCGAGCGATATTACGCGCCCTGGCTGGCGAGGTGGTTGGCCGTCGACCCGCTCCTGGAGGAACGGCCCACCTGGACCCCTTATGTTTATGCCAGAAATAATCCGGTCGTTAACGTAGATCCCAATGGCGCCCAAGACCACGGTCTTGATGATGACCATGATGAAACCGGAGAAAAAGCCGATGAAACTCGTCCTAAAAAACCACACAAAGGAAAGAACAATATTGAATACGACCGTCCAAGAGATCGCGTAAACACTTGGATAGCTCGCCAAAGAGATAAAGAATTCGCGAAAAAGTTCGATACTTGGGATGCTGGTGATGACGTCTACATAATTAGAAAATATTATGATCATGAAGTAAAAAGTAAAATCAAGGCAGGGGAACCAATCAACTCCTTGGTGGATGCAGAGGCTATATCCCATAAAGACTTCCACGATGCCACCAAAGATTATGTTCATGGTGAAGGTACAAAACGGTCGCACAAACACTATGACGTCAAATACGGGGCAATCGGTGGAATTGACGATGATCCGCCGGATCCTCCGATCAGGCCGCATGAGGACAAGAAAGAGCATCGAAAGCATCAAAAGTCACACCACAAAGCAAGGTATGCGAAGAAAACGCATAAGCATCGTTCCAAACGATGGGGCTGGGCGTTCTACCTTGGCGCCAGTGGCACAAAAGGTCCTATAAAACACGGATTCACTTTAATTGAGTGGAGTATTGGTAACCCAGATTATGGTTTCTTCGGACAAGAGAGGAAACATGCGCTTGGACATGGTGGCTTTCATTCAACGGGCGGTTGGAAGAAAAAGGCTGCTCAAATAAGACCCAAGTATGGGGAGCGCAGGCGGCCCACTGGGAATAAGATGCATTATTTCGGTATGTTCATGTGGCTGAATAAGCAACAAGTACGAATGATAAACGCTAACCTAAAGAGAACGCCCTGATTGATTCGCATTAGCTGGAAGTCGAGTATTCTTTAGAATTAAGGGGAGACGCGGATATGACGATAATCGGATCCCCTTTGAGGCAGCGACAGAAGGGAGTCGGCGTGGCAACCCTTCAGGATGGGCTGAAGCAGCTGCTCGCCAGCGGCGCGTTGCTTGCCAGGGATGCGGCGGCCCGCAAGGTTCTGAGCGGCGGCCTCGCGGCCGAACGGGGGGTGACGACATTCGGACCGGTCACCACCCAATTGGTGACCATCTGGCAGAAGGAGCACGGACTTAAGGCGAGCGGGGAAGTCGATGAGGTGACCGCCGCTTCGTTGAACGAGGCCCTTGGACTGGCGCCACCCGCTCCACCGCCACCGGCTCCACCCCCACCGGCGCCACCCCCACCGGCGCCGCCTCCGCCCGCGCCGCCTCCACCGGCTCCCCCACCGCCGGCGCCGCCCCCGCCGCCCACACCACCTCCGGCGTCGCCGCCACCCCCACCTCCGGCGCCTCAACCGCCTCCACCGCCGCCGTCCGACTCAGGCGAGGAATCGGCTCGCGTCCGCGCCTCCGTAACCGTCAACATTCCACCCCATTTGAACCCGAAGCCCCGCGACAGGCTCAGCGTGGTGCTCTTTCACCACGGACCCGACGAGGACCGAGATCTCGGCCGGATTCCGCACGTCGGAGCCGGGACCTACTCCTTGGCCCTGCCGCTCCGGGAGAGCCGCTACCTCAACCTCGTCGCGAGGCTCTTCGCCGATGGCCGCGACGCGCCGATCGCCTCTTCGACGATCCATTATGGGATCGACGATGAGGCGCGGCTGGTGATCGACTATCCGGACCCCCTCGCCGGCCGGTCCGAATATGAGCGGGTGACCGCGAGCCTCGCACCCGCTCTGCACGGAAGGCCGCTGGCGGCATTGCCCGCCGAGGAACGCGCGGCTCTGTCTCGTATGTCCGGGGTCGAAGAGTCCCTGATTGCCCGGCTCGCCGCGGCCCAGGCGCGCGCGGACGAGCTCTGGCAGTTGCTCACGGCGCCCGCCCGGGACACGGCCGCGCCCGCGGCGAAGGGCGCGGCGGCCCGCATGATCGAAGCGGCCGGAGCCGCGGCGGCCTGGCTCGTCGACGCGGCCGACCTGGGCCGCGCTGCCGAAAGCGCGGTCGGCAAGCTGAGGGTGGCGCTGGAGCGTTCCGGGCAGGTCGAGGAGCGTGGATCGCCGTCCCCAGCCTCCTCCTCCTCGTCCCTGGTCCCGCCGCTTTATGCCCTGCTCGCAGCGAGCGGCGAGGGCGCCCTGCCGGCGCTGCTGCTGCTGTCGCGCGCGGCGTTGCAGCGAGGCCTGGCGCAGGCGGCCGCCAATCGCATCATTCCCGCCTCCAGGGCGGAAACCGGTGGCGCGATCGTCGAGGCACTGATCGCCGGTCGGGACCTCCTCCACTTCAACCTCGACGACGACGGTCGTCATGCCCCGGCCAAGGCCCTCGCCTGGGCGCCGATTACCGGGGATCTGCGCTCGCGCCTGCTCGATGCGCTGTTGGACTCGTCGAGCCTGCCGGCCGCGCTCGACAGCGCCGGGCTCAGCGCCGCGCAGAAAGGCCTCCTGAGCGAGATCCTCACACTGTTCGAAGCGCTTCGCCGCCACGCTCCGATGCTGGCGGCCTTGGCGGAGTCGAAGGACGGCGCATCGATCTTCAAGCGCGGCGACAGCCTCGACCAGGATCGCCTTCAACTGATGAGCGCCGGCGACTGGCGGGCGCTGGTCGACCGCGCCGGCTTTCCCGCCGTCCATGCCGGCAAGACCGATCCCAAGGCGGATTATGCGGCCGATATCGCCGCCTCGATCGCCGCCGTCGCGCCCGGCCGTAACCTCGCCGCAAGGCTCGCGGCAAGCACGATACGGGGCTCCACGGCGCTGGCGCGGACATTGTCCGCATATCCGCAGTTCGACATCCGTACTCAGCCGGTGGCGACCTATTTCGCGCCGGAAGGAGGAGAGGCGCCCGCGCTCAGTCAGCCGCAGTACGGGCTCCTGTCGGCGGTCCAGCGCGTGATGCGGCTCGCGCCGGGCGGCGACTTCGCCGTCGCCGAGACGATGATCGCCAACAATTATGGCTCGGGCTACGATCTGCTCCTCGACGGCAAAGCGCAGGTGCAGCAGAAGCTGTCGCCGCTGCTCGGCCCGGACGTCACCGACCTCATCTATCGCAACGCCCAGCAGGTGTTCACCGACGCTTATACGGTCGAGCTGATCGGCCAGCTGAACTGGCTGCCCGGCGATCTCGTCTCGGACGAGTCCGCGCTGCCCAATCTGACCACTTTGTTCGGCAATGCCGATTTCTGCACCTGCGCGCACTGCCAGTCGGTCTACGGCCCCGCCGCTTATCTAGCCGACCTGCTCCACTGGATGCGGGCCGACGTCGCCTTGAACGGGCAGAGCGCCTATGCCGAGCTCGCCGCGCGGCGGCCGGACATACCCAACATCCTGCTCAATTGCAGCAACGCCAACACGGTGATGCCCTATATCGACATCGGCAACGAGGTGTTGTCCTACGCCCTGCTCGATCCGTCGCTGCCAAGACCGGCCCTGGGTGATTTCCAGACCCACGGTGAGTCCGCCGAGCGCATCCTCGAGCCCGAGCATCGGGGAAAGTTCGCCGCCGTAGACGCGATGCTTCTGAAGGCCGCCGTTCAGTGGGCGCTGCCGTACGACCCGCTATACGATGAGGCGCGCGCCTGTCTGGAGGCGCTGGGCCGCGACCACGCCGCATTGGTCGAAGCACTGTCCGCCCGCGGCTGGAGCGCGCGCGACCCCCAGGAACGGATCGCCTGGGCGTGCGCCCGCTTCGGTCTCCTGCCCGAAGAGTTCGCCATCGTCGCGTCCAGCCATGCGGGCGCCGGGATCGGCTTCTGGAAGGGCTATTGGGGGCTGCAGAACAGCTCCGGCACCTCGCTGGCGCCCGGCGCGCTGGTCAAGCCGTTGCTCGCCACCGGCGAGTTCGTCGACCTTGCCGCCCTCGAGACCTTGCTGAAGACCGATTTCGTGCGCGGGGACAGGCCGTTTCCGTTCGACCATGTCGCCTTCGCGCCGGACGCGCCCTGCGACGTGGATCAGGCATTCCTGGCCAAAGCGGACGGCACTGCCCTGGTTCTCGATATCCCCGCCGCCGATCGGCTGATGCGGTTCGAGCGGCTACGTCGGCGCGCGTCGCTCAGCGTGGCCGAGCTCGATCACGCGCTCACCGCCTTCGGCGCCGGCGGGCTCGACTCAGGCTTCATCTGTCGGCTCGCGGCCGCCACTGCCGCTGCCGAACGGCTCGATTTGCCTCTTGATCTGATGTGCGGCTGGTTCACCGCCAAGCCGCTCGATTGGCCGGCGGATTTCGCCGCCGCCTTGGCAATTCCCCCTGCCGATCTGGACGCTGCCGGCAAGCTGCTCGCGACGGGAAACAAGCCATGGCACGATCCGGATCAGACGCTGCAGTTCCTTTTCGACGTCGACCAGTTGCGTGAGTTGCCCATCGCGCCGTCGGACATGCATGCGATGCTGGCCGGGGAAGGCCGCTGGCAGCTCGATGCCGCCGGCAAGGCGGCTGACCGCGCGACGGCCAAGGCGGCCAGGACGGCCTGGGAGGCGTTGGAGTCTGCGCTCGATCCGCTGCCGCCAGCCGACGGCGCGGCATCGGCCAAGGCCAAATCCGATCGCGACAATGCCATCGATCTCGCTTTGGCGAGCGCGCTCGGACTGCCCGTCGGCCTGGTCAGCCAGCTCACCCACATCTACGTCTCCGCGTTCAGCACGATGCCGTCGACCACGACGGCCGGCCAGGTGCCGCTGACCGGCCTTGGCTGGCGCGCGCATTTCCATCCGGCGCGCGAAACCGCCGATCCGGCGGGGGTGAAGACCGTCCACCGAAGCTGGGACGGCAATGGTGCGGTCGAGGGCCTTTTCACCGAATATTACCGCTTCCTGTGGCGCCACGAGCGGATCATCGCGACCGCCGGCCTCGAGCCGATCGGCGCTCAGGTCCTCGCTTTGATCGCTGCGCTGAAGGAGAGCCCGACCTGGTTTCTGAAAGCGGACTTCCCGGTCCTGCTCGACCTGATCTTCAACCGCTTCGGAGCGGTGGCGGCCAAGGGCGGGCCGCTCATCTGGCTGCATCGCGCGGTTGGGCAGGCAAAGGCGCTGGCGGTCAGCCAGATGGCCTTCCTCCTGCGCACTTCCGCGGTGAAGCAGGCGCTCGCGATACAGCCGTTCGAGACCTGGGCCGCGGCCGAGATGGACTCGGGGTCCGTGCTGGCCGGGCTGCCTACCACCGAGATCAAGGCGCTGGCGGACAAGGCGCGGCTCTTCGAAACGGGCGAGGATTTCGGCGCCCTGGTCGCCCGCATGTTCGACCTCGCGGCGCTCAGGGAGGACATCGAGCTTGTCCCCTCCACCGCGACCGCACATCCGCTGGACGAACTGGTCAGCCTCGTCTGGTCGACCCTGCCGGGAGTCAACCCGAGGGTCGAGAATCGCTTCATCCAGGTCCAGGTCGCTCAGCTCAAGGCCGCGCTCAAGGCCGCGGCCGGAAGCGCTGGCGACTGGGCCAGGATCTACCAGCCGATCGCCAATCGCCTGCGCCGCAACCTGCGCGACGCTCTGGTCGCATATTATGTCGGTCAGCTTCGCTACCGGGATGCTTCACAGATATATGCCCGTTTCCTGATCGATCCGGAGATGGAGCCGTGCATGAAGACCTCCCGCATCGTCCAGGCGACCAATGCGTGCCAGTCGCTGGTCCAGCGCGGCCTGCTCGGGCTCGAGCCCGCGGTCGCTCTCGACGAGGTCGACAAGAAGGAATGGGTCTGGCGCAGGAACTATCGGGTGTGGGAAGCGAACCGGAAGGTCTTCCTCTACCCCGAAAATTGGATCGACCCGTCGCTCCGGCTGGTCAAATCGCCATTATTCGCCGCCGCGCAGGAACAGCTCCTCC
Source organism: Allosphingosinicella sp. (assembly GCA_036525315.1). Taxonomy (GTDB): domain Bacteria; phylum Pseudomonadota; class Alphaproteobacteria; order Sphingomonadales; family Sphingomonadaceae; genus Allosphingosinicella. Next base: position 47,908 of record DATDAS010000089.1, on the reverse strand, counting down.
AGGAGGAGCTCAACGCCCCAAACGTCGAAAAGGTGTTCAATACCTATCTGACCGGCCTGGAGGGGATTTCGCGGCTCGACATACGCGGCCTCTACAGCGACGACGCGGCCGGCGTCCTGCACGTCTTCGCCCGTACCTGGAACCCGCCCTACGCTTATTTCTATCGGCGGCGGGAGAGCAATTTCCGTTGGACCTCGTGGGAGGAGATTCCGATCGACATCCAGGGCGATCATCTCATCCCCGTCCTGTTCAACCGGCGGCTTTATCTCTTCTGGCCGACCTTCACCCCCAAGGACCACCGCACCTACCGGGCCTGGAACGACAGCGAGAAGGGTGCGCCCTATGTCGAGCTGCGGCTCTGCTATTCGAAGCTCGAGTTCGGCAAGTGGAGCCCCAAGAAGCAATATGACAGAGCCTGGATTTGCGGCACGTATTCCGGGGCTTCCTTATTTTCCGACCAGGATCCGATCGAGGAGCCTCTGCTCAGGGCGCGTCTCACCATGGATGCCCTGAACCAGCAAACTTATGCGATCCAGGACGCCAGCCTCGAGCCGAAGGGCTTCTTCTTCTGGGCGGAGCCGGAGGGCGGGGATCTCGTGATCCACGTCCGGCGGCACACCGACAGGAAGGTCGACGTCTATCATCTCTACACCTACGAAGTGGATCTGGTCGTCAGCGGCTGCGACGAACGTCTCGCCTTCCGCCGGCCCAACCAACCGGACTTTGGCGAGGATCCCAAGACCTTCTTCCTCGCTCGGCCGGCCTGGACCGTGCCAGACGGGATGCAGCTGAGAGAGGGGGCAGTGGACCGCGATCCGAATTCCTGGCCGACCGTCCTGACTCGCCTCCACGATGCCTATTCGACCGGCTCGACGGGCAGCTCCACGATCCTGCCGACGGGCCATTTTCCGTTCACCCTCACCTATGCGCACCAGGACCGGGTCGCGATACCCTATCATCCCTTCTTCCTGGCCGATCGCAGGCACACCCACCTGATCTACAGCATCTTCTACTTCTTTCTCGCCGAGCTGCACGAGCATCCATATTGCTGTGACATGCTTCGGGCGCTCCATCGGGAGGGCATCGAGGGCCTGCTCGCTCCGCCGGGGGAAACCAACGCGCTGCGGCGCCAGCAACTGTCGAACAAGACCTACTTCGCCACGGAGTATCAGCCGGTGTCCGGGGTTGCGGGCGCCTCCACCCTGTCATTCGACTTCAATTATGTCGGGGCCTATTCCGGTTATAATTGGGAGATATTCTTCCACCTGCCGGCGCTGATCGGCCACCAGCTGCGTCTGGACGGCAAGCATGCCGAAGCGCTGCGTTGGCTCGGCTTCATCTTCGATCCGACCAACCGGGATTCGATCGTCGGCCCGTCGCGCTACTGGATGGTCAGACCCTTCCACGAGCACGTCACCGAAGGCTCGATCGCCGCGCTGATGCAGCTGCTGCAGAGCAACAGCCCGCAGGACCAGGCGAAGCGGCAGGCGTTCGCGGCACAGATCGCGGAGTGGCGCAAGCACCCATTCGAGCCCCACGCCGTCGCCGAGATGCGCATCCAGGCCTACATGCGCTGGACCGTGATGGAATATATCGAGACGCTGATCGACTGGGGGGACAAGCTGTTCCGCCAGTTCACAACCGAAAGCGTCAACGAGGCGCTCCAGCTCTACGTGCTCGCTTCCGAGATTTTGGGTCCCGAGCCGCGCCGGGTGGCCGGCAAGCCGCGGCCCGACCAGACCTTCCTCAGCCTGCTCGCATCGCTCGACGCCTTCTCCAACGGCGTCGCCGCGATCGAGAACAATCTGACCGGCGTCTCGACCTGGCAGGCCAACGGCAATCCCAGGGTGGTGTCTCCGGCGGCCTTGTACTTCTGCATTCCGGAGAATCCGCAATTGCTCGCTTACTGGGATCGCGTCGCCGACCGTCTGTTCAAGATCCGCCATTGCCGGGACATCGACGGCAACGAGCGCGAGCTGGCGCTGTTCGCGCCCGAAATCGATCCGGGGATGCTGGTCAGGGCCGTCGCGTCCGGGCTCGACCTGTCGGAGATCCTCGACAGCCTGGCCGCCCCCAACCCGCGCCACCGTTTCAGCTACCTGCTGCAGCGCGCGAACGAGTTCTGCAACGAGGTCAAGGGGCTGGGCGGGCAATTGCTGGCGGCGCTCGAGAAACGCGAGGCGGAAGACCTCAGCGACCTTCGTCAGGTGCACGAGATCAACCTGCTGGGGGCGGCGCGGGGCTTGAAGAAGCTCGCGCTGGAGGAGGCGAAGCAGTCGCTCGCCGCGGCGGAACAGTCCAAGAAGCTCGCCGAGATAAGGTTCGACCATTATTCCAGCCGGCCGTTCATGATCGCGGAGGAGAGCAGCGCCAAGGGGCTGACCGAGACCGCGCACAATATCCAGAAGGTCGAGCATGGCCTGATGATCCTGTCGGCGGCTCTGTCGCTGCTCGATTTCCAGACCGGGGTCTGCGGGCCGGGCCCCCACGTCACCATGAAGCTGGACCTGGCCAAGGCCCCCTCCGCCGGGGCCCAGGCGGCCGGGGCGATGGCCTCGAGCCTGCTCAACCGGGCCAGCCAGTCGCTCACCGCCGCGTCCTATGTTCAGCGTCAGGAGGATTGGAGGCTTCAGGCCAGGCTGGCGCAGAAGGAGATCCAGCAGGCGGACAAGCAGATCGCGTCGGCGGAGATCCGCCTCGCGATGGCCGAGAAGGAGCTCGACAACCACGATCTGCAGGTCGAGCAGTCCAAGGCTGTCCACGACTGGATGCGCTCGAAATTCACCAACGAGCAGCTTTACGCCTGGATGTCCGGCAAGCTGAAGACGCTGCACCGGCAAGCCTATAACCTTGCCTACGATCTCGCGCGGCAGGCGCAGAAAGCCTTCCAGATCGAGCTCGGCCGGACCGAGACCTATGTCGAGTTCGGAAGCTGGGATAGCAGCCGCCAGGGCCTGCTCGCCGGCGAGATGCTCAGCGGCCAGCTCCGAGAGCTCGAAGCTGCCTATCTGCGCTTCAACACGCGCGAGTTCGAGCTCACCCGCTCCATCTCGCTGCGCCTGCTCAATCCCGCCGCGTTGGTGGACCTGATTCGGACCGGCAAGGCCTCGTTCGAAATACCCGAATGGCTGCTCAGCACCCACTTCGAGGATACGATGAAGCTTTACGCGATGCGGATCCGGTCTGTCGCCGTGTCGGTGCCGTGCGTTACCGGCCCCTACACGCCGACCAGCGTCAAGCTGGCCCTCACGGATTCGGCCATCCGCTGGACTCCAAGCGATTTCACTACCGTGCTTCCTTGGCTTAAGCCCGACATGGCGCGCGAAATCGTCACTTCGACCGCGGTCAACGACCCGGCCCTGTTCGAGGCCAATTTGCGCGACGAGCGCTATCTGCCGTTCGAGAATGCGGGCGCGGCGTCGAAGTGGGACGTGTCGCTGCCGAGGACGCCGGAGTTCGACTATCAGACGATTTCCGACCTGGTTCTGCATATGCGTTTCGTCGCCAAGGGCGCCTCCTACACGGCGCCGTCTGGCCCCGCGCCTCCGCCGCCGCCGCGGCCGCTCCTGCTCATGTCCTGGCGGCACGATCTTTCCGACGAATGGACGCTGCTGCAGTCCCAGCTCGGCATGGCGCCGTCGACCGGGACGCAGCCGAAGAGCTTCAGCATCCCCGTCCCGACGCCGGCGGTCGTTCCCTATCGTCTTCGGAAGACTGCATCCGGCGCCGCGCCGACCTTCGCCCCGGAAACCGTTTGGATTCTCTATCGCGACAGCGACGGCAGCCGGAAGCTGACGGCGGGGAAGACGACCTCCGCCACGATTTCGGTGACGATCGACGCCGTGACGGGAGCGCTGGACGACCGGGTTTTGACAGTCGTTCTGCAGCCAACAAATGTTCTGCAGCCGTTCGCTCTCACCTATGAGATTCCGGCGGGGGCCAAGGTCGTTGAAGACATATTGGTCGCCTTCAAATCCTAGGCCCGACGAGTTCGAGGATGGGCAATGCGAAGAGTGGAGGCCCGAGCCGGAATCGAACCGGCGTGCAAGGATTTGCAGTCCTCTGCGTAACCACTCCGCCATCGGGCCGCCGCGCGGCCATGTGCGGGGCTTGGAGCACCATGTCAACTGTCCGCCTCCGGACAGGCGAGGCGTCCGGAATCGGACACTGGCATGTGGCCGAGCCGCCCGGCCGCTCTGCCGCTCCGCTGGCACATGTCTTGCTGGAAAGCATTCGAGATGAGGGACAAAGCCGCTTCACGCCCCGCTTCGGCGGCTCTATGGCGAGGAGCCGGCGCGATCCGCGCTAGGTGTATTGCATCAATAAGACAGTTGTGCGAATAGGGACTCGATGACCGAGCATAGTTTCAGGGACATGCGCCGCGCGATGGTCGCGAGCCAGCTGCGCACCACCGGGGTCAGCGATCCCCGGGTCGTCGCCGCGATGGGCTCGGTGCCGCGCGAGACGTTCGTGCCCGAGCAAAGGCTCCCGCTCGCTTATGCCGACGCTCTGGTTCCGCTCAAGCCGGGCCGCGACCTCAACACGCCCATGTCGCTCGGACGCCTCCTTACCGAGGCGCATCCGGCGCCGGGCGACCGGGCGCTCGTGGTCGGCGCGGCCACCGGCTATGCGGCCGCCGTTCTCGCCCGTCTCGTCGCTCATGTCGTCGCGCTCGAGGAGGATGAGGAGCTGTCAGCCCGCGCCGAATCCGCGCTCGCCGCTCTCCCCGCCGGGGAAAGGGGCTCGATCGATCTGGTCCGCGGGCCGCTCGCCAAAGGATGCGGGAAAAGCGGTCCTTACGATCTCATCCTGATCGACGGCGCGGTCGAGCAGGTGCCTCAGGCCCTGATCGACCAGCTCGTCGACGGAGGGCGGCTCGCGACGGGCCTCATCGAGGACGGGGTGTCTCGCCTCTGCCTCGGCCGCAAGGCGGGCGACGGCTTCGGCCTGATCGCCTTCGCCGATGCGGCTTCAGCCATGATTCCGGGCTTCGAGAAGCCCCGGGCGTTCAATTTCTAGGAGTTTATGATGCGGGGAGGCTTGTTTGCAGCCGCGGCGTTGAGCGCGCTGGTCATGGCGGAGGCGGCGCATGCGGACGATCTGCGCGAGGCTCTGGTCAAGACCTACAACAACAATCCGACCATCACCGCCCAGCGCGCCCAGCTCCGGACTCTCGACGAAAGCGTCCAGGTCGCCCGGGCGCAGGGCCGGCCCCAGCTCTCGGGCACGGTGGGCCTCAACCAGGATCTGTTCAACAGCGTCGGAATCGGCGGGCGGGCGCTCACCGTCGGCGCCAACGTCTCCTATCCCTTCTTCACCGGAGGCGCGGTCCGCAACGGGATCCGCGCCGCCAACCGCCGGGTCGACGCCGGCCGGGCCTTCCTCCGGGCGGTCGAGGGCGACATCTTCACCGAGGCTGTCGCAGCCTATAACGACGTGATCCGCGACCGCTCGATCGTCACCCTGAACCGAAACCAGGTCCGGGTTCTCGATACCAACCTCCAGGCCAGCCGCGACCGGTTCGAGGTCGGCGACCTGACCCGCACCGACGTCGCCCAGTCCGAGGCGCGCCTCGCGCTCGCACGCTCGAATCTCGCGATCGCAGAAGGCCGTCTGAAATCGAGCGAGGAGAATTATCGCCGGATCATCGGCGAGCTTCCCGACGAGCTGGAGCCGCCGCCGCCGCTTCCGCCGCTTCCCCAGACCCCGGACCAGGCCGTCGAGATCGCTCTCGCCAACAATCCGGACCTGATCGGCGCCAATTTCCAGGTCACCGCCGCCGGGCTCGACGTCGCTGTCGCCCGGGCCGCGCGCCTGCCCACCATCTCGGCGGTCAGCGGCGCCACCTACAACAATTTCCTCGGAACCGCCGACGAGCAGTTCGGAGGAATCGGCAACGAGAATTCGCGCACCGTCTCCACCGCCGGAGTCCGGGCCACCGTCCCGATCTATCAGGGCGGCCTGGTCGGCGCCCGGGTTCGCCAGGCCCAGGCGGGCCAGAGCCAGCTGATCGAGCAGTCGATCGCGGTCGAGCGAAGCGTGGTCTCCCAGACCAGGGCCGCATTCGCCAGCTATCAGGCCGCGGTGGAGGCGATCGAATCGAACCAGATCGCGGTCAACGCCAACACCCTGGCGCTCGAGGGCACCCGCGCGGAGCAGACGGTCGGAACCCGCAACGTCCTCGACGTGCTCAACGCGGAGCAGGAATTGCTGAACAGCCAGGTCGCCCTCGTGACCGCCCGGCGCGACGCCTATGTCGCCGGCTTCGCCCTGCTCAACGCGATGGGCCAGGCCGAGGCCGAGGATCTCGATCTCGACGGAGTCACGCTCTACGATCCGACCGCCAATTACCGCCGGGTCTCGCGCAGCTGGTCGGACTGGAACGACGATTCGAAGCCGCAGCCGGTCGCCACCCGCACCGTTCCGGGGGCCGCCGGACCGGATACCGCAACTCCACCGGTGACACAGCCGCAGGAATGAAGCATAAGTCCCTCATTATGGGGGACAGCCCGCGCGCAATCCAGGAACCGTCCATGGAGGAGATACTTGCCTCCATCAAACGGGTGATCGCCGAGGACGGCCGGGCCTCCGCGGCGCGTCCGGCCCGTGGGTCTCGTCCCTCGGCCGCGCCGGACGCCGACGCCGTTCAGCCGTCCGACGACGACGTTCTCGAGCTCAACGATCCGATCGACGAGGGATCGAGCCTGGTCTCCGATAATGCCGCCGAGGCGAGCCGCGCTTCCCTGGCAGCGCTTGCCGCCGTCCGCGAGCAGCAGCCGGCGCCCGCGCCGCAAGGCGGAGAGGGCCCGCTCGAAGCGGCCGTGCGCGAGATGCTGAAGCCGATGCTCAAGGACTGGCTCGATACGAACCTCCCCGACATCGTCGAGGAGATCGTCACCCGCGAGGTCGCCCGGATCACCGGGAAATAATCCCGACGGACCACCGATCTAATCCGTCATCCCGGCGAAGGCCGGGATCTCATGACAAGAAGTCACGACCCTGCTCCACTGACCCCGGCCGTAGTTTATCCTGAGCGACGCCGCAGGCGGCGCCGAAGGGCCGGGGTGACGTTAATGGCTTGGCCGGCCCGCAACCCTTCGTCTAAGCCCACCCCGCCATGAGCGACCTGCCAAAGACATTCGACCCCGCCGAGATCGAGGCGCGCTGGTATGCGCACTGGGAGCGGGAAGGCCTGTTCCGCCCGTCGCGGCCCGAGGCGGTGCCCTGGACGATCGTCATGCCGCCGCCCAACGTCACCGGCTCGCTCCATATCGGCCACGCCCTCGACAACACGCTCCAGGACATATTGACCCGCCACGCCCGGCTTCAGGGCAAGGACGCGCTCTGGGTGGTCGGCACCGACCATGCCGGGATCGCCACACAGATGGTCGTCGAGCGCAACCTGGAAAGCCAGGGGGTCAAGCGCACCGACATGCCGCGCCAGGCCTTCATCGACCATGTCTGGGAGTGGAAGGCGCAATCGGGCGGAGCGATCACCCGCCAGCTCCGCCGCCTCGGCGCGTCCTGCGACTGGGCGAACGAGCGCTTCACCATGGATCCGGGCTTCTCGGCGGCCGTGGTCGAGGTGTTCGTCCGCCTCTATCGCGAAGGCCTGCTCTATCGCGACAAGCGCCTCGTCAATTGGGACCCGAAGTTCGGGACCGCAATCTCCGACCTCGAGGTCGAGACCCGCGAAGTCCAGGGCCATTTCTGGCACCTCGTCTATCCGCTCGCGAGCGGTGAGGGGGCGATCCGGGTGGCCACCACCCGTCCGGAGACGATGCTCGCCGACATGGCCGTCGCCGTCCACCCGACCGACCGCCGCTACACTGCCATGGTCGGGACGATGGTCAGGCATCCGATCACCGGCCGGCTGATCCCGATCATCACCGACGAGCATGCCGACCCGGAGCTCGGCTCGGGCGCGGTCAAGATCACGCCCGGCCACGATTTCAACGATTTCGACGTCGGGCGCCGCGCCGGAATCAAGGCGTCCGACATGCTCAACATGCTGAGCGCCGACGCCAGGATCGTCCAGACCGCCGACGGCCTCGTGCCCGAAGAGCTGCTCGGTCTCGACCGTTTCGAGGCGCGAAAGCGGGTCGTCGCGATGCTCGAGGAAGGCGGCTTTCTCGAGCGGGTCGAGGACCGGACCATCCAGCTTCCCTATGGCGACCGCTCCGGCGTGGTGATCGAGCCCTGGCTCACCGACCAATGGTATGTCGACGCGGTGACGCTCGCGAAGCCGGCGATCGACGCGGTCCGCGGCGGCGAGATTGATATCGTTCCCAAGACCTGGGAGAAAACCTGGTTCAACTGGCTCGAGAACATCCAGCCCTGGTGCGTCTCGCGCCAGCTCTGGTGGGGCCACCAGATTCCGGCCTGGTACGACGAGGCGGGCAACGTCTTCGTCGCAGCGACCGAGGAGGAAGCACGGGCCGAAGCGGGGCAGGGCGCCGCCCTTCGACGCGACCCCGACGTACTCGACACCTGGTTCTCATCCGCGCTCTGGCCCTTCGCCACCCTCGGCTGGCCGGAGCAGAGCGAGGAATTGAAGCGCCATTACCCCAACGACGTCCTCATCTCGGGCTTCGACATCATCTTCTTCTGGGACGCCCGGATGGCGATGCAGGGAATCCATTTCCTCGGCGAGCGGCCGTGGAAGACGCTGTACCTGCACGGCCTGGTCCGCGACTCCAAGGGGCAGAAAATGTCCAAGTCGAAGGGCAATACGGTCGATCCGCTGGGCCTGATCGACCGCTACGGCGCCGACGCCCTTCGATTCACCCTCGCCGCGATGGAAAGCCAGGGCCGGGACATCAAGCTCGACGAGAAGCGGGTCGAGGGCTATCGCAACTTCGCGACCAAGCTGTGGAACGCGGCCCGCTTCTGCCAGTCGAACGGAATCGGCGCGTCCCGCTCGATCGACCCGCCCGAAGCCTCGCTCGCCGTCAATAAGTGGATCATCGGCGAGACGGTCAAGACCGTCCAGTCGCTCGACCTGGCCATGGCCGAGCTGCGCTTCGACGAAAGCGCTAACAGCGTCTACCACTTCGTCTGGGCCACCTTCTGCGACTGGTATCTCGAGCTCATAAAACCGATCCTGAGCCCGTCCCATGAAGGGGAGGGGCTTGAGGCCGCGGAGACCCGCCGGGTCGCCGCCTGGGTGCTCGACCAGATCCTGGTCATGCTCCACCCGTTCATGCCGTTCATCACCGAGGAATTGTGGAACGCGATGGGCGATCGGCCATATCCGCTGATCCTCGCCAAATGGCCGATGCCCGACGCGCGCGCCCTCGACCCCGAGGCCGGCCCCGAGATGGACTGGCTGATCCGCCTGGTGAGCGCGATCCGCTCCACGCGCACCGAGCTGAACGTGCCCCCCGGCACCCGTCTCGATCTCTGCGTCCGCGACGCCGAGCCGCGCACCCTCCAGCGCCTCGAGCGGCACTCGGCGGCGATCGGCCGACTGGCCCGGATCGCCACGATCGAGCTTGCCGTCCCGGAGACCGCGGCGGGGGGCGCCGCCCAGCTCGTCGTCGACGAGGCGACCTTCATCCTTCCGCTCGAAGGCGTGATCGATCTCGCCGCCGAGCGGACCCGGCTGGCCAGGGCCGCCGAGGCTGCGGAGAAGGAGCGCGATTCCCTCGCTGCCCGCCTCGCAAATCAAAGCTTCATCGAAAGGGCGAAGCCCGAAGCGATCGAGAAGGCGCGGTCGGATCATGACGAGAAAGCCGCCGAGGCCGAGCGCTACCGGGAAGCTTTGAGCCGGCTGGGGTAAGGCGTTTGAATTTCGTCCTGCCGTCACCCTGAACTTGATTCAGGGTCCAGTTCTCCGCGCGCACCGAAGCCCGTCGCTGGATGCTGAAACGAGTTCAGCATGACGGATGTCGGCCCGCTAAGCCGGAACCACCACCTCCACCGCCCTTTGCGCCACCTCGACCACGGCCGGCGTGCTTCCCAGCAGCTCGCCGTCGATCGAGATCTTGAGCTTCGGCCGGGTCTCGATCGTCAGCCGCCGTCCCCGTATCTCCTCGACCGTCTCGTGCCGGGCGCTCAGCCGGAAGAAGGTGGCGAACCAGTTCCAGACCAGCTTGCGCTTGTAATGGCCGACGATCGCCTGGACGACGATGTCGCCGCTGTCGACGTCGGTCGTCTCGATCACCTCGACCCCGCCGTGGAACCGGCCGTTGGCGATCCGAAGCTCGAGGGCGGTCAGGGTCCGGCTCGTCTCGCCATCGTTGATGGTCGCGGTGAACGGCCTGAACTTGATCAGGCACCAGACCGCCCAGATCAGATAGCCCAGGCGCCCGAGATAGCGCTTGAGATTGTGCGGCACCGAATCCGCGATCAGCGGCGCCAGGCCCATCGCCGCCGAATTGGCGAAATAATCGCCGTCGATCATCCCAAGGTCGATCCGCCGCCTCTTGCCGTTGGCGATCGTGTCGACCGCGCCCTGCAAATCGAGCGGGATTCCCAAGGTCCGTGCGAAGCTGTTCGCGGTCCCGAGAGGGAGGAGGGCGAAGACCACGTCGTGGTCCACCACATAGTCGATCGTGCACGACAGCGACCCGTCGCCGCCGCCGACGATCACCATCGGCGCGCCGTCCTCGACCGCCTTGTCGACCCTGGCCTTGAGCTGGCGCGGATCCTTCACGCCGTGCGCCGCGATCAGCTTCACGCCCGCTTCCTCGAGCAGCCTCTTCGCCTCCTGAAACAGATCGCGCCCCCTGCGGGAGCGGGCGTTGACGATCAGGACCGCTTCGCGCGGAACGGGACGGGTGGCGTGCATGTCCGGTGCTAACTATCGGCAGGCCGGAAGGGTGCACTGCAACATAACAAAGGTTAACTTTCTCCCGGAGCGGAGCGAGAGTTCTCAGGCGCGGTTCGCTCCCCGTCGGCAGGGCCTGTCCGAGAGTCACCCATCCCCGTCCTTCCCTGTGCTCAGGGAAGGGGCCCGAAGGACGCGCTGCGCGGAGCTTCCTAGAGCGTGGTATCCGCCAGGTTCGACTTGTACTTGGTGTTGGTCTGGCGGTCGTTGATCTCGATATAGACGTAGCTCGGCGGGACCGTGCCTTCCTCGGTCGCGAACCAGATCTTGCCGAGCCCGTCCGGCGAGCCGAGCGCGCAGAAGCCGTAGAGCCGCTTTCCGCGGGAATCGAAGAAATCGACCCAGGAGCGCGAGCTGTTCGTGTTCGTTCCGCATGGCGGCAGGCCTGGCGCGGGCGCGAACATGGCGGCCGGATATTGATCCTTGTTGAACACGTCGTAGCGGTGCCGGACCCAATTCTTGCCGCCCGCCGTATAATATTCGAGGCCGGTCAGATAGAGGATCGGATTGGGCGGAGCGGCCGCCGCCGGCCCTGCCCCCGCGATCGCCCCCAAAGTGGCTGCCGCCACGACGAACATCCTGTTCAGCTTCATCGACTGCCCTCCATCCCAACGGCAGGCGGAACATTGCCCCCGGCCCAGAATGACATTGTTGCGGCCCCGGTTCAACACGGCTCCGGTCCGAAACGGAGGGAAGGGGCGGGAAACTTGCTGTTCCCCGGCGAAAGCCGGGGTCCAGTGGAGCCACGCCCAGGGCCCGATCCTTTGCGAATATGCTCTCGCCCCAATAGGCTTGCTGGACCCCGGCCTGCGCCGGGGAACAGGCTTGTGCGAGACATTCGCCGCGCGCGTCCAGCCGCTATGCAGCCGCGCCCCACCGCGTTACACCCGCGCCGAATGACCTCCGCCAGCTTCCCCGCACTCCGACTCCGCCGTACCCGCGCCTCCGCCTGGAGCCGCGCTTTGTTCGCGGAGAACCTCCTCACCCCGGCGGACCTGATCTGGCCGGTCTTCATCGCCGAGGGCGAGGGCGGCGAGGAGCCGATCGCCTCGCTGCCCGGAGTGTCGCGCTGGCCGGTCGCGGCGATCGCCGACCGCGCCCGGGAAGCGCGCGATCTCGGAATCCCCTGTCTGGCGCTCTTCCCGAACACGCCGCCGGGCCTCCGCAGCGCCGACGCAAGCGAGGCTCTGAATCCCGACAATCTGATCTGCCAGGCGGTCCGCGAGGCCAAATCCGCCGCGCCCGAGGTCGGGATCCTCACCGACGTCGCGCTCGATCCCTACACCGCGAACGGCCATGACGGGATCACCGACGAGAGCGGCTACGTCCTCAACGACGACACGACGAACATCCTGGTCGAGCAGGCCCTGGTCCAGGCCGCCGCCGGCGCCGACATCGTCGCGCCGTCCGACATGATGGACGGCCGGGTCGGAGCGATCCGCGGCGCCCTCGAGCGCGAGCATTTCGTCAACGTCCAGATCATGTCCTACGCCGCCAAATATGCCAGCGCCTTCTACGGACCGTTCCGCGACGCGGTCGGCTCGCGCGGCCTTCTGAAGGGCGACAAGAAGAGCTATCAGATGGATCCGGCCAACGGCGCCGAGGCGCTTCGCGAGGTCGCCCTCGATCTCGCCGAGGGAGCCGACAGCGTCATGGTGAAGCCTGGCCTCCCCTATCTCGACATCGTCCGCCGAGTGAAGGAGCGCTTCGAGGTCCCGGTCTTCGCCTATCAGGTGTCCGGCGAATATGCGATGATCGAGGCCGCCGCCGCGGCCGGCGCCGGAGACCGCGACTCACTCGTTCTCGAGACCCTGATGGCCTTCAAGCGGGCCGGGTGCGCGGGCGTCCTCACCTATCACGCGCCCGTCGCCGCGAAGCTGCTCGGGGCCTGATGGATGAGGATGTGCTCCGATCCGACAAAGAGGATTCCCTCTCCCCCGCGGGGAGAGGGTAGGGTGAGGGGGCTCCCACGGTTGTGATTAGCCTTCCACTCCGCACGCCCTCCTTCCAGCCTCTCCTCACCGGAGCGGCGGAATGACCGACAGCCGCACCGTCAATCTCGAAATTGCCGAGCGTAAGGAGCGCTGGGCCCGTCCGCTCTTCCTCCTCACCATCCTCACCGGCTCGTTCCTGCTCTTCCTGATGCAGCCGATGATCGCCAAGATGGCGCTTCCCCGCCTGGGTGGCGCGCCCGCCGTCTGGAACAGCGCGATGCTCGTCTATCAGGCGCTTCTTCTCGGCGGCTATGCCTATGCCCATTATCTCTCTCGCCTCCGCCCCCGCCGCCAGGCCGGAATTCACCTCGCTCTCTTCGGAGTCGCCGCACTCTGGCTTCCGGTCGGCCTCGGCGCGGGCGTCCTTCCCGCCAATGCCTCGCCCGCTTTCTGGGCGCCCTGGTTCCTGATCGCATCGATCGGCCCGCTCTTCTTCATCGTCTCGGCCCAGGCGCCGCTGATGCAGCGCTGGTACGCGCTCGAAAGCGCTCGCGGCGATCCCTACCCGCTCTACGCCGCATCGAACCTCGGAAGCTTCGCCGGCCTCCTCTCCTACCCCTTGCTGTTCGAGCCGTACCTGACCCTCCAGCATCAGAGCCTCGCCTGGACCACGGGCTATGCACTGCTCGTTCTCCTCGTCGCCCTGTGCGCGCTGACCATCCCGGCGGCCGCGGTGGAAGAGAAGCCCGAGGCGGACGAAAAGGCCCCTCCGCTCGGCCGCAGGCGGATTCTCACCTGGATCGTCCTCGCCGCCGTGCCTTCCGGCCTGATGCTGTCGACCACCACCCACCTCACCACCGACATCGTCGCGATGCCCATGCTCTGGGTGGTCCCGCTCGCTTTGTATCTGCTCAGCTTCGTCATCGCCTTCGCGGAACGGCGCGGGCCGGCCGACTTCATCACCGGGGTGGCGCCCCTCGTCCTTCTCGTCGCCGGCGGCCTCGCCCTGCACGACGGCTCTCAGCAGCCCCTCTTCACCGGAACATTGGGGCTGATCCTGCTCTTCGCGATCGCGGTCGCCCTCCACACCCGAATGTACCGGCTCCGTCCCGAGCCTTCCCAACTCACCAGTTTCTATCTGTTCATGGCGACCGGCGGAGTCATTGGCGGGATCTTCTGCGCCATCGTCGCGCCCTTCGTCTTCGACTGGGCCTATGAGCATCCGATCCTTCTCATCGGCGCCGCCGCGCTCCTTCCGCAGACGCCGTTCGTCCCCGCCGCCGAGCGCTGGCCCTTGCTCGTTCGCTGCGCGCTCGTCGCCTCGACCTTGTTCCTCAGCCTCGCCGCCGACGGCCGGATCCTCGATCTCGACGGCTACTGGCCGCTCGTCGGCAGCGTGGCCATCTCTCTCATCGCACTTTTGTTCATCGGCAACCGGCTCTTCTTCGCCTTCTGCTTTGCCGCCCTGATGATGAGCTATGGCGGCTGGGGCAGGCTGGTCCAGACCGGCGAGGGCGTCCGCACCCGCTCCTATTTCGGCATCTATACGATCGGCGATTATCAGGAGCCGCGCTCGCGCAAGCTCAGTCACGGCACCACCCTTCACGGGGTCCAGAACCTCGCCCCGGGCCTCGAGAAGGAGCCTACATCCTATTATGCCCGCCGCTCGGGCGTCGGCCACGCCATGCGCACGGCCGCATTCATCTATCCCCAGCCCGCGAAGATCGGCGTCGTCGGCCTCGGCACCGGCACACTGGCCTGCTTCGCGCAACCCGGCCAGCAATGGAGCTTTTTCGAGATCGATCCGGCGATGGTCCGGATCGCCCGCGATTCCGGCCAATTCACCTTCCTTCGCCGCTGCGCGCCCCAGGCGAAAATGATCCTCGGGGACGCCCGCCTGAGCCTGGCCCGGGCCGCTCCGGCAAGCTTCAATCTGCTCGCGATCGACGCTTTCTCCTCGGATTCGGTGCCGATGCACCTGCTCACCCGCGAGGCGCTCCAGGTCTATCGCCGCGCTCTGACGAAGGACGGGCTCCTGCTCATCCACATCTCGAACCGCTATCTCGATCTCGAGCCAGTGCTCGCGCAGGCCGCGAAGGCCGACGGCTGGCACGCCGCGCTCTATGAATATGTGCCGGCCGAGAGCGAGACCACGCCCAACCTCTCCGTCTCGGTCTGGATCGCCTTGTCGCGCGACCCCGAAGCCCTGCTCGCGCTCAAGATCTTCAGCGCCGAGGATGCCCATGTCTGGAAGGACCTGGTTTCGCGGCCCGGCTTCTCCGGCTGGTCGGACGACCATGCCTCGATCCTTCCCTTGCTCGAGGATTGGCGCAACTGGCTCCCCGAGCAGCTTCGGGGCGACCAATGATCGGGGGCGACCGATGATCGGCGGCGCCGGATGATCGAGACCGGGCGCCTGATCCTGCGCGACTGGCGCGAGGGCGACGAGCATCTGCTCGATCGCCATTGCAACACCGAAGCGGTGATGCGCTGGCTCGGCGGGGTGCAGCCGTTCGAGGACCAGGCCGACGCGGTCGAGCGCCTGAGGACCTACAGCCAGGATTACGGCCACACCTTCTGGGCGGTCGAGCGCAAGGAGGACGGGGCCTTTCTCGGCTTTTGCGGCCTCAAGCGCGCCAACGGCTATTGCAGCAGCGTCTCCGGCGAGGTCGAGATTGGCTGGCGCCTTCGCGAGGACGCCTGGGGCAAGGGCTATGCGAAGGAAGGCGCGGTCGCATCGCTGGACTATGCGTTCAGCCGGGTCGGCGCCCGCCGGGTCGTCGCTTTGACGATCGAGCAGAACAAGCCGAGCCGCGGCCTCATGCTCCGCCTCGGGATGCGCCGCCGCCAGGATCTCGACTATGTCGATCCCGAATGGCCGGCCGAAATGAACCCGGTGATGGTCCACGAGCTGACCCGCCGCGAATGGATCAAGCTCAAATGATCGGCGAGCAGGTCACTCTGTTGCCGTTCAACGGCAAGGCTCCGAGCGTCGATCCGGCCGGCTTCGTCGCGCCCGGCGCGAGGCTGATCGGCGATGTCGAGATCGGGCCGGAAGCCAGCATCTGGTACAATTGCGTCCTGAGGGGCGATGTTAACCGCATCCGCGTCGGCGCCCGCTCCAACCTCCAGGACGGCACCGTCGTCCACGTCGATTCGCCGAAGGGCGGAAGCGATTCCGGGCTCCCGACCATCATCGGCGAGGACGTGTTGATCGGCCACATGGCGATGATCCACGGCTGCATCCTCCACGACCGGGCCTTCGTCGGCTTGGGCGCCATCGTCATGGACGGCTGCGAGATAGAGAGCGGCGGAATGCTCGCGGCGGGCGCAATGCTCGTGCCGGGCCGCCGGATCCCCGCCGGCCAGCTCTGGGCCGGCCGCCCCGCCAAATATGTCCGCGACCTCAGCGAAGCCGAAATGGCCATGCACCAGATGGGCGTCGCCCACTACGTCGCCCTCGCCAGGATGCACACTGAAGCCCTGAGAGCCGCCGCCACCCCCTAAAAGCCCCTCCCCTTCAGGGGAGGGGTTGGGGTGGGGCCGGTGAGATGCTGACTTCCATGAGGGGCGTGCAGGGGAACCCAATCCCCAATCCCCAAAACCTAATCCCCCAACTTCCCCTTGATCCGCTCGATCACCGCGCCCTGCGCATCCACCACCGCCTGGGCCGCCGAAACCGCTTCGTGAAGCCGGGCCAGGTCGCCCGCGCTGACCCGCCGCGATTGCTCCTCGGCCATCGCCAGCGCGTCCATGTCAGCAAGCGCCTTGCCCGAGACCGCGCCCGCCGCCTCGAGCCGCGACAGAGCCTGCTGCGCCTCGATCCAGCTCTCGCTTTCCACGCCTCCCGCCCGCTCGGCCGCCGCCCGCGCCGCCGGAGAAGCGGCGTCGAACTCGCGCTCGCCGCGCCGAACCTCGGCGGTCAGGGCCGCGATCCGCGCCGGAAGGCCCGCCTCGTCGGGCAAAGGAGCCTCGGCCGGAGGCTCCTCCGTGTCGGCCAGCGCCTTCTCGATCGGCCGCGGCTCGAGGCTAGGATAGGGGCCCGGCGGCGCGCAGCCGGCCAGCGCCGAGAGGGCCAGCAGTGCGGCCGCGACGGCGAAACGGGTCCGGTCCGGAACGGGGGAGGGCAGGGACATGGCCAATCCCTATGCGCCGCGGCGGCGGCCCGCAACGGGGTTGCGCCCCGCTGGCCTTGCCCCTATGTCGCACCCTCCCGCGCGCCCGTAGCTCAGCTGGATAGAGCACCAGACTACGAATCTGGGGGCCGGAGGTTCGAATCCTTCCGGGCGCGCCAAACACAAAAGGGTGCCCCTTACGGGCGCCCTTTTGTGTTTGGTGGGCTCACCCGAAGGTTCGAACTTTCGGAGTCGGAGCGCAGCGGAGACGACCGAGCGCAGCTCGGGCAATCCTTCCGGGCGCGCCAAACACAAAAGGGTGCCCCTTACGGGCGCCCTTTTGTGTGATGTGCTCACACGAAGGATCGAACTTCGGAATCGGAGCGAAGCGGAGGCGACCGAGCGCAGCTCGGGCAATCTTCCGGGCGCGCCAAAGACAAAGACTGCCCTATGGCGAGCCCTACCTTGTAACGGATCCGTATCGAAAACCGTGTGCAAAGGGCGTCGCCGCCGTTATTCTCACCCCAGGTCTTTGTGTGGGGGTGAAGATGACGATCGACGGGCTTCCGACCCTTTCCAGGTGCAGCGGCGATCCGGGCCCCGGCGTGCCGCCGATGACGATCGGCGAGATGTTCCGTGAATCGGTCGAGCGATGGCCGGATGTCGTCGCTCTGCGGGAGGTGGATCCGGATGGCGCTCTCGCCCGGAGCTGGACCTATCGGGAGCTGCTCCGCGAGTCCGAGAGGGTGGGCCGGGCGCTGGCGAGCCGTCACGCCCCGGGCGCGCGAGTCGCCGTTTATGCGAACAACGTCCCTGAATGGGTTTTTCTCGAGCTTGGCAGCGCGATGGCGGGGCTTGTCCTCGTCACCGTGAACCCCGCCTTCATCCTGCCCGAGTTGCGCTACGTACTTCGGCAATCGGCAGCGGAAGCCGTCTATTTCGTCGAGAGCTTCCGGGGCAATCCGCTGGGAGAGATTGCGCGCATGGCCGCCGAGGAGCTTGGCATCCGCGCCGTTCCGCTGAGCGACCACCAGGCCCTGTTCGCGGGCGAGCATGACGGCATGCTGCGCGAGCCGGCGCCGAACGACGCCGCCCAGATCCAGTACACGTCGGGCACGACCGGCCAGCCCAAGGGCGCCTTGCTTCACCATTACGGACTGGCCCGCAACGCGCTCGATACGCTTCGAATCGGCGGCGTCCGCCCCGGAACCGCATTTGCGCTCTGTACGCCGCTTTTCCATACGACCGGCTGTGCGGTCCAGGTGCTTGGCGGGCTCGGCATGGGCGCCACGATCCTTCTTCCGCCCGCCTTCGATCCGGCGCTCACCGCGCGGCTGATCGATCGCGAAAAGCTCGGGTTCGCCCTGTTCGTCCCGACGATGATGATCGCCGTCATGGAAGCGGCGCGGCGCGACGGCCACGATCTGGGCTCGGTCCGGCGGATCATGGCCGGCGGCTCGATGGTAGCGCCCGAGATCTGGCGCAACGCGCTCGACGCTTTCGGTGCGCGAGTCCAGATCGTCTACGGCCAGACCGAATGCTCGCCGGTCATCACCCTCTGTGCCGCGGAGGATTCGCCCGAGGACATGACCGACAGCGTCGGCCGGCCGATCTCCGCAGTCGAGGTCTCGATCCGCGACACAAACACCAACCAGGCGGTGCCGGTGGGCGTCCATGGCGAGATATGCTGCCGAGGCTATCTTCTCATGCTCGGCTATCACGAAAATCCGAAGGCGACCGCCGCGACGATCGACTCCGAGGGCTGGCTTCATACCGGCGATCTCGGGACGATGGATTCGCGCGGATTCGTCCGGGTTACCGGCCGCGTGAAGGAGATGATCATCCGCGGCGGAGAGAATCTCTTCCCGGTCGAGATCGAGAATGCGATGCTCGAGCATGAGGCGATCGCCGAAGCCGCCGTGGTCGGAATACCCGACGAGAAATGGGGCGAGCTGGTCGCCTGCTTCATGCGCGGCAAGAATTCGACGCGCCCCGAGGAATGCGATCTCAAGGCCTTCGTCCGCGAGCGGCTCTCTCCACAGAAGACCCCGCAGCACTGGATCTGGGTGGACCAATGGCCGCTCACCGCGTCCGGCAAGATCCAGAAGTTCAAGCTTCGGGAATCGTTCGTCGCTGGTGAATATGAGCGCTGAGCCGCACCGGTCCTGGAGCGACCAATGACGAAGCATCGAATCTATTCAATGAGCGTCGCGAGCGTCTATCCGCACTATGTCGCGAAGGCCGAGAAGAAGGGTCGCACCAAGGCGGAGGTCGACGAGATCTTCGGCTGGCTGACCGGCTACGGGCAGGACGCACTGGAAGCCCAGTTGTGCAAGGGCACGACCTTCGAGGATTTTTTTGGCCAGGCCCCGGGCCTGAACCCCGCCCGCTCTCTAATCACCGGAACGATTTGCGGCGTCCGCATCGAAGAGATCGAAGACCCTCTGATGCGCGAGGTCCGCTACCTCGACAAACTGATCGACGAACTCGCCAAAGGCCGACCTATGGAGAAGATTCTCCGGAAATAACCGGCTTCCGCCCTTGCATATGCAGTGGCCAGACCCGGTTGGCCTTTGCTATGTCACGGCCATCGCGCGCCCGTAGCTCAGCTGGATAGAGCATCAGACTTCGAATCTGAGGGCCGGAGGTTCGAGCCGGAGCGCCGCAGGCGCGGAGACGACCGAGCGAAGCTCGGGCAATCCTTCCGGCTCAGCAAGGCGGCGCGCGTCTTCGCTAGCCAAAAGTAGATCGTCTCGGCTATGTCACAGCCACCGCGCGCCCGTAGCTCAGCTGGATAGAGCATCAGACTTCGAATCTGAGGGCCGGAGGTTCGAATCCTTCCGGGCGCGCCAAACACGAAAAGGAGACCCTCGTGGGCGCCCTTTCGTGTTTGATGTGCTCACTCGAAGGTTCGAACTTCGGAATCGGAGCGCAGCGGAGATGACCTCGCGCAGCGAGGGCAATCCTTCCGGGCGCGCCATTTCCGCCGTCGGGGAATCTCCATGGCCAGGCTCGTCTTCGGAATGAACCAGTCGCTGGACGGCTATGTCGATCATATGAAATTCGCGCCCGATCGAGCGCTCTTCCGCCACTTCATCGGGGAGGCCGAGCGGCAGGCGGGGAGCGTCTACGGCCGCCAGATATACGAGATCATGCGCTACTGGGACGAAGACCACCCCGAATGGGATTCGGACAGACGCGCCTTCGCCGCGGCGTGGCGCAGGCAGCCGAAATGGGTCGTCTCTCGCACTCTGAAATCGGTCGGCCCCAACGCCACTCTTGTCGGCGACGATCTCGAGGGCGCGATCCGCGATCTGAAGGCAAAGCACGACGGGGAGATCGAGATTGCCGGCCCGGACCTGGCGCAAAGCCTCACCGAGCTCGGCCTCATCGACGAATATCGGATCTACCTGCACCCGGTCGTGCTTGGCCGCGGCACACCCTATTTCGCCGGGCCTCGGCCGCCACTCCGCCTCATCTCCCATGACCGGATCGGTCAGGATGTGATCAGGCTGAGCTATGCTCCCGTCTGATCTCGCCCTGCCGGAACTCCTGCCGACGCCGGTGGGTGCCCTCGACCATGCGGGGATCCACAATTTTAAGGCGTTGGCGGATATCACGCGTTTTTGATGGGGCTTTTCCGGATGATAGCGAGGGTTCTGAGCGTCTGCGCATGCCTACTCGCCGTATCCTGCGCATCGGTACCGGCACCTCCGGACCAGCTCGCAGTTTTCTACCATGCTAGAAGCAGCAAGCTCGGCTACGTCGTCAGCTTGGGCTACTTTACGAAAGCCCAAATGAACGATCCTCTCTGGGAGTTCGCAAGAGCTCAAAACGCCACGATGAACTGGTGCAACTCGGAAGCGCGACTTGTTCGCCGCGACGTCAGATGGTTCGAAGCGACACCCGTTACCGGCCAGCGATGCGCGATGGCAATCTACACGGTCCAGTGTCTTGAACCGAAAGAATGGGCGGATACAGCCAAAACTCCCTTTGCCAACGGCTTGGAGGCGGATCGTGCACATATGCTCGGTGATCCGACCTTTGTGCCATCAGAACCGGGGTGCGGCGAGAAGGTCCGGCATACAAAATGATGCTTCGCTTGTAGCCGGCTTTGGCCGCTATCGGCAGCAGGCGGCTTTCATCCTATCCTGCGGGAATGATCAAATTCCACTGCCACTGCGGCCTGGTCCGGATCGAGCTCCGCAAGCGGCCGGACTATATCCACGAATGCAATTGCTCGCTCTGCTCCGGCCTGGGCGTTCGCTGGGCCTATCTTCATCCCTCGGAGATGAGCGTCGAGGGGGAAACGGAAGGCTATTGCCGGAACGACAAGGCCGACCCGTCGGCCGAAATCCGCTTCTGCCCGAAGTGCGGCTCGACGACTCATTTCACGCTGACCGAGAGCGCCGTCGACCGGTTCGGCAACAGCCTCACGGGGGTCAATGTGCGGCTCGCCGACGAGGAAGATCTCGCCGGCCTGGAGCTTCGCTATCCGGACGGGCGCGCATGGTCCGGGCATGGCGCTTTCGATTACGTGCGTGAGGCGCGCATCATCGGCGAGGAAGGCGCCACCGGATGAGGCGTCCGTCAGGCGAGGTTCGGAACGCTCAGTTCCGATGAACCGGGATCGGCGCGGTCCCCACCGGCTGCCCGCGCGCCCGAGCGCTTGCGGCCGGCAGCTGGAACGGCGCCGCCGGGCAGAAGCGCGCCGCTGAGCAGATAACCCAGGATCGCGCTGCCGCCATAGCCGACGAGCGGGGTCGGATTGTTGCCGAACGCCGCGGCGGCGACGACAGCCGCCCAGCATGCGCCGAACGCGATCAGCGCCGGCCGTTCATCCGTTCCGCCGCGCAGGGCGGCGAGGGCAGGCGCCGCGAGCGCGGCGGCCCCGGCCACCACCGCAAGTCCGGCGAGCGGATGGATGTCGAAGGCGGTGAACAGGATCCGGTCGACGTAGGGCGAGGCCGGCAGCGTGTTGGGCACGATCATGGTCCAGGCGAAAGCCGCGACGGCCGAGCCTGCCGCGACGAGCGGGAGGCGGCCGGGCCTGGCGAGAAGCAGCGCGATCAGTCCCGCGGCCAGCACGCCGGCCATCGCCCGGTCGGGCTGGAGTGCGAGGGCGAGAGCCGCCGCGCCCATTCCGGCCGTGCCGATCCCCTGCGGCTCCCGCGAATAGAGAAGGATCATGACCGGCAGGACGACGAGACTGACCTGGACGTTGAGCGGCCCGACGCTCACCCATCGAGTCGCGCCGTCCGCAGCCATTCCGAAGAAGGCGGTAAGCACGAGCGTTGCCGCGAGGGCCAGGATCATCGCTCCAGGCTGCCTCGGTCCAGTCCCCGCCGCCCGGCCCAATGCGAGCCACAGCGAAGCACCCAGAATCAGCGCCGCAAGGTTCACGATCAGATAGCGGGAAGGCGCGCCCGCCGCCGCCATATAGGCCATTCCCAGGCCGACGGCGCCGGCGCCGCAGACGAGAGCAAGGGTTCGAGGCCGGGTCGGGACGAGCTTCATGGCCGAGATCCTCCAGGTGGAAGGGGGCGGGAAGGGGAGGCGGCGGATCGCGGCACGCGGGGATCCGAGCCTTTCGGCGATTGCCAGGCCGCAAATCGCGCGAAGGCATCCGGCGGCGAAGAGCAGGGCGCTGCGATCGTCCTCGATCTCGGCAAGCTCGCGCTCCATCGCGCGCGCCCAGGGCGACAGATGATTCGGAAGCAGGTTCGAGGCCGCGATCAGAAGGCGCGAGGCCAGGCGGGGGGAGAGACGGCTCACGACCGCGCCGGTTCCCGCTTGCTCCAACCCGCGCCTGCGTCCGCACCCGCGATCGCCTCGCCGCGCGCGAGCCTCTGCCCGGCCGTGGTCAGCCGATATGCGTGGCGCGGCGGCCGGCCGCCTGCGGCGGGCTGCTGCCACTCCGCCTCGAGATAGCCCTGCGCTTCCAGACGGATGAGGAGGGGATAGAGCGTGCCCGACTGGATGCCGGTCAGCGAAGCGAGCTCGTAGCCGTGGCTCCACCTTCCGCCCGCGTCCAACAGCGCGCCGAGAAGGGCACGGGCATGATTGGACAGAGCGCGCTTCCGGGTCATCCGGACGCAATTCAACCTATGTAGATTTAATCGTCAAGGTCTATTTTCGCGCTTCGGCAAGCCGAGCTAATGCGGGGACACTATACTTATTTCTCGCCGGCCGCCTTCGCTTGCCCGCCAAGCCCCTCCTCGAACCGGCCGTCGATCAGGATGAAGGCGATCCGCGCATTGTTGCCGGACCGGTTGGCCCAGGCATGGCTGGTGCCGCGCTGGATCACGACGTCGCCGGCGCGCACTGTCGTCTCGCTGTCGTCGAGGACGAGGACGATTTCGCCTTCGAGCACGATCCCGTAATCCACCGTCTCGGTGCGGTGCATCAGCGGATGGGGCGGGTCCTCGGCCAGCGCATGGCCCGCGCCGATCGCCTCGAACAAGGCCCGGACCGCCTCGCGCGGAAGAGCCGCGACAGTTCCGTCGTCAGGCGGGATGTCGAGGATCCGGATCCGGGTGCCGCCGGCGGGCGGCAGAAGAGCAATCCCGGGCTCCGCCGGCTCGCCCGACGCCCGGTCGATCGGCGCCGGCGTGGCGCTCGTGCTCCAGATTTCGTGGAAAACCGTCCCGCTCTCGCCGCCCAGGGCCACGACCCGCGCCGGCGGCCCGTCCTCCTGGACGATCGAACGGCCTTCCTCGTCATGTCCGGTAACGATTCTGCGGACTGCCGCTGACATCGCGCCCCTCCCTATATGCCTGGCTAAAAGTCGGTCTTTCCGAACCGCGCCATGCCCTGGTTCATTCCCGGCGGATCGAGCGTGCCGAGATCGAGCTCGAGCCTCTCGCCGATCCATTGTCCCAAAGTCGTATGGTCCGCCAAATCGTCGTCGGTCAGCGGGTGGACGAGCGCGCGCAGGCCGGATTGCTCGATCGCGGCGACGACGTCCCGCAGCGATCGGCCGAGGAAATGCACCTCATATTGCGGGATCGGATGCGGGCCCGCCTTGCCGTCCGTCATTCGTCCGACGAACAGGATCTCGTCCCCGGAGCGAGCCTGCATGACGAAGGAATCCCGGAGCCTTTCCGCGGCCGCCCGCTGATCGGCCGAGAAATAGATGTGCGCGTGGCAGGGTGCGTCGTCGGCGATCGTCATTCCCGCATCTCCCAGGCCAGGCCATGAAAGCTAGGGGCGGGCGGCCCCGCTGGCAAATCGCCGGATCGCCTCTGTTTGCGTCAGCGCCCCTCGATCCGCGCCCGCGCCCGCTTGAGCGCGCCCGCGCTCCACAGCGACAGGAACCAGTGGCGCTTCATCATCTCGAGCGGGGCCATGGTCGCGGCGTCGGCGTAAAGCGCGTCTCTCTCGGCCTCCGGCAGTGCGCGCCTGGCGATCTCGGCGGCCAGCCCCGAATTGCAGAAGGCGAGCTCCCGCCGCTCCGCCGCGTCCGGCGCCGAGGCGGCGCGCAGCCAGTCGCAGGCCGCTTTGGTCGCCGAATCCTCGACGAACGGCCGCGCATACATGACCGCGCTGATGATCGCGGATGCGTAGAAGCCGCCGCACAGCTCGGTCACGTCGCGGCGCCGTCCATCAGCCCAGGCGATCTCCAGAGTTCCTCCGATCACGCCCCAGCAGGGCTGGCGAGGCGGCTTGCCCTTCCTGACAGGCACCTCGAACGGCATCGAATCCGGCTGGATCAGGAAGCAGGGGTCGGCGAGCGTGGACTCGATCCCTTCTACCTGGCCCGGCTCGAGCACGCCTTCGATCTCGTCGCGGGAGAAAAGCTCCAGCTCGTCCACGGTCCACGGCACTTCTGGCGGCGCGACGCCGTTCGCGTCGGGGGCGGGGGGCGGCTTCATCGGTGGAGGCCGGTTCGCCGCGTGATTGACCCGGTGGAAGCGCCACACATCGTCGGCGCCTAGCCAGACCAGGCTCGAAGTCGAGGTCGGAGTCTCCTGGGTCTCGCCCGGCCCGGCCCAGATTCGAAGCACGATCTTCGCATCCGGCGCTGCTCCGATCGACGCGAACGGCCCGCGGGTCTGCGCGTGCTGGGCGTCCATCCGCGCCCGCCAGTCGGCCTGCGGTGCCGCGGCGGCGGTACGCTCCGCGACGATCTTCCTGAAATCCACATCCTCGAACGCCGGACAGGCCGCGATCTGGGACTTGGTCGGCACGCCGGGCGGCAATTTGGCGGCACCGGGAGTCGGACTCGCGGCAAGGGACGCGGCGATCCCGGAAAGCAAAATCCTCGTCCTCGTCGCCATGTGTTCCCGCCCTCTTGATCTTGGTCTCCAGAGAGCATGGCATCGCCGGAGCTTCAAGGGAGAGACAGGCCGGTCAGGGCGCTCGTGGCCGGCATGCGCGGCCCGACTGCCTCTTTTGGAAGGTCGGCTGCCGCCGGCACGCCCAGGCGCTCGACGACGCCATCGCGATGGAAAAGTTCAGGACCGAGAATATTGGACGGCCGCTGGTCACGGGTCCGCGCGGCCAGCCGGCCCGCCGCAACTAGGGGGTCGGCTTGCCCCGTCGGGCGGTCCAGCCCAACGAAAAAGGGAGCCGGCCGCCCGGCTCCCTTTTCCTTTTTCAGACCCGGTCAGCGCCGTTCGCGCGGCGGCGGCGGAACCGTGATCTTCACCTGCTCGCCCGAATTGCCGGGGAAGCCGGTGAACATCGCCTCGACCAGGTTCGGAACGATGTCCTGCAGATTGTCGGTCCGCGAGCGGGCCTTGGCCGTCCCTTCGAATACGGACTGGCCGTCGGCTGTCCGGCGGATGTCCATGTCGAGATAGGAGGTGTAGACGGTGTAGGCGTCTATATCGGTGTAGCCGAAGCCGAACGGCGAGTACCAGAAGGGGTCGTCCCACCCGTAATAGAAGGGCGAGCGGCGGCCATAGCGGGCATAATAGGGCCGGTAGCCGCCCCAGCGGCCGTAACCGCCGAAATATCCGTAGGAGCGGCTGTAGGAACCTGGATAGGTGACGACCTCGGTACGGCCGTTGTCGACCCCGTAGCCCATCTCGACGATAAGGGTGGCGGCCTCGGGCGAGGGCGCCTCGGCATAGCCTTCCTCGATCAAATGGCGGCGGACCAGATCCGCATATTGCGAGAATTCGAGGCCCCCGCGCTCGTCGGCATCGGCCGCCAGGATCGCGAAGCTCTGGCCCTGCGGCGCGGGCATCGCCTGGAATCGCGACACCTGGGCCGGAAAGCCGGTGGCGCAGGCGCTCAGCGCAAGCAATGCCGCCGGGGCGATGAATGCCAGGATTTTCTTGGAAAGGGACATTGAAACGCGGCCTTTCTCGAAGGAAGGGGCAGTGGGGACCTATATAGGAAACCCGCCGCCGTTACAAAGGCCACGCTGAACGAACCCTGAAGAAAAAGCGCTGGTTTGAAGAACTTAGCGGCTCAGCCCAAGGGCCTCGTAGGCCGCTTCCAGAGTCGGCCGGGCCATTTCGGCGGCTCGCCGCGAGCCTTTGGCGAGAATAGAGTCGAGCTCGGCGGGGTCGCTCTCGAGCTCATCGAGCCGCGCCTTGACCGGCCGCAGCGTCTCCACAGTCAGCTCCGCAAGGGCCGGCTTGAACGCCCCGAAACCCTTGCCGGCGAACTCACCGAGCACGTCGGCGGGAGTGCGGTCCGCCAGGGTCGCGTAGATGGCGACGAGGTTCTTCGCCTCGGGCCTGCCCTCCAGGCCTTCCACGCCGTCGGGCAGGGGCTCCGCGTCGGTCTTCGCCTTGCGGATCTTCTGGGCGACGCTGTCGCTGTCGTCGGTCAGGTTGATCCGGCTCATGTCGGACGGGTCGGATTTCGACATCTTCGCATTGCCGTCGCGAAGCGACATGATCCGGGCGGCGGTCTCGCCGATCAGTGGCTCTGGAAGCGTGAACAGCTCCACATTGTAGTCGGTGTTGAACTTGGTCGCGATGTCCCGGATCAGCTCGACATGCTGCTTCTGGTCGTCGCCCACCGGGACGTGGGTGGCGTGATAGAGCAATACGTCGGCGGCCTGGAGCACCGGATAGGCATAGAGCCCGACGCTCGATCCCTCCCGGTTCTTGCCGCTCTTCTCCTTGAACTGGGTCATCCGGTTGAGCCAGCCGACCCGCGCCGTGCAATTCAGGATCCAGGCCATTTCGGCATGGGCGGGGATCCGGGCCTGGTCGAAGAGGATCGATCGCTCGGGATCGATTCCGCAGGCGATCAGCGCCGCGGCCATCGATCGGACGTTCGAGCGAAGCTCGGCCGGATCGTTATAGACGGTGATGGCGTGAAGATCGGCGAGGAAGAACAGGCATTCGGCCTCGTCCTGCATCCGCGCCCAGCGCACGATCGCTCCGAGATAATTGCCGAGATGGAGATTTCCGGTCGGCTGGATTCCCGAGACGACTCTCATCCCTCTTTCTCCTCGCTCAGCGCCGGGCTGCGGCGGAACAAAGTCCTGAAATCGTCACGATCGATCCCGCCGATCAGCCAGGCGATTCCGAAATAGAGCGCCGCGCCGGCTCCCACGATCACGCTCACTCCGATCACCCGTTCGATTATGCTGCCGGTGAAGACGTCGCCAAGCTGCCGCTGCAGGAAATACAGAGCGGCGGCCATGACGGCGGCCGCCAGCAGCTGTCTGGCGACTCGGGAGATCAGCCAGCCCGGCATCCGGAAGTGCCCGCGTACGGCGAGGATCACGAACAGGAGCAGGAAGTTCAGCCAGGCGCCGGCCGAGGTGACGGCCGGAAGGCTGTAAATGCCCATCACCGGGATCAGCAGCATATTGGCGACGACGCTGGCGGCGAGGATGGACATTGCGATGTAGACCGGAGTCTTGACGTCCCTGCGCGCATAGAAGCCCGGGGCGAGCACCTTGACCAACACATAGGCCGGAAGGCCGAGCACGAGGATGGAGAGGATGTTGCCGGTCGTGACCGCGTCTTCCATCGTATAGCGGACGCCTTGGAACAGCGCCCCGATGATCGGAAAGGCGGTTATCGTCAAAGCGAGCGTCGCCGGCAAAGTGAGCAGCATGGCGAGATCGAACGCCCGCGCCTGCGTGTCCGCGGCACCGGCATCGTCGCGCCGCTCGATCGAGCGGCTGATCGACGGCAGGATGGCGGTGCCCAGCGCCGTGCCGATGATCGAAAGCGGCAGCTGATTGAGGCGATCGGCGTAGCTGAGATTGGTGAGCGCGCCCTCGCCGAGGCTGGAGGCGAAATAAGCGTAGAAAAGCTGGCTGATCTGATAGACGCCTGCCGCCGCCGTCGCCGGCAGGATCAGGACGATGAGCTCCCTGACCGCCGGAGTGAGCCGCGGCCGGCCGAAATTCAGCCTGACGCCCGCCTGCCGCACCGCGGCCCAGCACAAGGCGAACTGGAAGATTCCGCCGATCAGCACGGCGATCGCCATCGCGCGTACCGTCGCGGCGCCGCCCGTCGGCGCGACCAGCAACGCGATGATCAGTGAGATATTGAGCAAAGCTGGGGCGAACGCCGCGACCGCGAAACGGGTCAGCGAGTTCAGCACGCCCGAAAGCAGGGCCACCAGGCTGATGAAGATGAGGTAGGGGAAGGTCCAGCGGGTGAGCTCGACGGCCAGCTCGAATTTGCCCGGTGTCTCCGCAAAGTCCGATACGATCAGCCACAGGAAGGCGGGCATCAGGATTTCGAACAAAGCCGTGACCAGCAGCAGGGTCGGCATGAACACGGCCAGGATCTCGTTCGAGAATTGCTGCGCGTCCTGATGGCCGCCGGAGGCGAGCCGCCGGCTGAACAGGGGCACGAAGCCGGAGGCGAATGCCCCCTCGCCGAACAGCCGCCGGAAGATATTGGGCAGAGTGAAGGCGAAGGTGAACGCGTCGTTGGCGTGGCTGGCGCCGAGGATTCGGGCGCCGATCATGTCGCGCGCGAAGCCAAGCACCCGGCTGACCATGGTCAAGCCGCCGATCGTTCCGGTCGCCTTCCAGAGATTCATGGCCGCGCCCGGCGGTCGAGGATCAGGCCTCGCCCGCAGTCTCGCCCGCGGTGCCTCCGGTCGCCTCGGCGACCTGGGCCGCTGCCTGCTGCATGTAGAGCGCTCCGAAATCGATCGGCTCGAGCATCAGGGGCGGGAAGGCGCCGTTCTGGACCGACTGCGCGACGATCTGCCGGGCGAACGGGAAGAGGATCCGGGGCGCCTCGGCGAGGAGGAACGGATGGAGCTGCTCCTCCGGCACGTTGCGGACCGCGAACAGGCCGGCATAGAGCAATTCGCACTTGAACGCGGTCTGCTCGCCCGAGGAGGCGGTGACGTCGATCTGGAGGCTCACCTCGAAAATCTCGTCGCCCAGCTTCTGGGTCGAGATGTTGAACTGGACGTCGATCCGGGGCTGGCCCTCCCACTGATAGACCGCGGGCGAATTGGGATTCTCGAACGAGAGATCCTTTACATATTGCGAGATCACGCCGGCCTGGGGCTGGGTGTCTCCGCCGTTGATCTGCTGCTCGCCCGCGCCTTCCGCGCCTACTTCCTCGGCCATGTCCGAACCCTTCGAATTGAAATGGAAAATGTCGCCGGCCGCTGGGCGGCCAATCCGGAGGCGCGGGTAGCAGGGGCGGTGGCGGGGCGCAACAATCAGGCCACCTATCAGCTCACCTATTTGAATCCTGGTCCCGGGAGGCCTATGTAGGGGCTTCCTGATTTGACGGAGCTTTTTGCGTGAGCGTGGAGATCGTGCTGCTTGCCATGGTGGCGCTGTTCGTGGGGCTGAGGCTCTACTCGGTGCTCGGCCGCCGCACGGGCCACGAGCAGCAGCCCATTCTTCGGCCGGCCGAGACTCCGGTCCAGGCCGAGCCGACGGCGCCCCTCGCCGACGTTCCGGCAGAGCGGCCGGAGGCTTCCGGCCTGGTCTATGAGGACGATGCCGCCGCCGGAATCCGGGCGATCGTCTCCGCCGATCCGAGCTTCGACGTCGCCCGTTTTCTCGAGGGCGCCCAGGCCGCCTACCGAATGGTGCTCGAGGCGT
Organism: Allosphingosinicella sp.; assembly: GCA_036525315.1. Classification (GTDB taxonomy): domain Bacteria; phylum Pseudomonadota; class Alphaproteobacteria; order Sphingomonadales; family Sphingomonadaceae; genus Allosphingosinicella. The sequence goes on along the minus strand of DATDAS010000089.1, from coordinate 18,025 downwards.
TCTGGAAGGGCGACCGCGAGGAGCTCCGCCATCTCGCCGGAGACCAGGTCCTGGCCAGCTTCGAGGCGGCGATCGATGCCCGCGAAGCCGCCGGCCACCGCTTCGAGAACAGGCTGGTCCGGATCGAGCGCGCGATCATCCAGGAAGCCGCGCTCGAAGGCCGGACCGCGAGCGTCACCGTCCGATTCGATTCCGACATCGCGGCGGTCACGCGCGATTCGGAAGGCGAGCTTGTCGCCGGCTCGATGAGCGACGCGGTCGGGGCCAACGATATCTGGACCTTCCGCCGGACGCTCGGCAGCGGCGATCCCAACTGGCTTCTCGTCGAGACCGACGAGGCCGACTGAGTTTCCTGCCGTACCGTCTCAGAACCGCTCATCCTGAGTAGGGATCGAGCTTGTCGAGAGCCCGTATCGAAGGACCGCCAGAAGCTGCGCGGCCTTCCCGCTTCCTGACGGCTCCGCGCCGGGTTATGCCCACTGGGTGGCGCGCCTCGAATCATCGGGCCTGATCAGGCTTCCCTTGTACATCGCCCTTCTGGTCGCGCTGGCCAGCTGCGTTCCCAAATCGACTCGGCCCGACAAGCCGCCTCCCGAGACGCCTCCGCCTCCAGCGACTGCGGTCGCGGCCGGGGTCCGGCTCGTTTCCGAGTCGCTCGCGATCGATCCGGCCGCCGCCGGTCGCGCCTGGGACGCGTTCCGGATCAGCTGCCCGTCCCTGTTGAGCCGACAGGATTCCAGCGGGCTTACGCGCCAGGAAGACTGGCGGCCGGCATGTGCCGAGACCGAAACGCTGGTCAGCGGCAGCCTCTCCTCCAACTATCGGATCGACTTCTTCCGCCGGCATTTCGAGCTGGTCCAGGTCGGCGACGGAAAGGCCTTCACGACCGGCTATTACGAACCCCAGATCAAGGGCTCGCGGGTGAAGGCGCCCGGTTACGAAGTCCCGATCTATCGGGTCCCGCCCGATCTCGTCGAGGTCAGCGCCGAGGCCGCCGCGGCGGCCGGAACTCCGCGCCGCGGGCGAATGCAGGACGGGGCGATGGTCCCTTATTACGAGCGCTCGGAGATCGAGGACGGAGCGCTCGCCGGCAAAGGTCTCGAAATCGCCTGGGCTGCCGATCCGATCGAGCTTTTCTTCCTCCAGATCCAGGGCTCCGGGCGGCTTGCTCTCCCGGACGGAAGCATCATGCGGATCGGCTATGCGGGCCAGAACGGCCGCGAATATGTCGGGATAGGGCGGGTCATGCGCGAACGCGGGCTGCTCGAGTCCGGAAAGACCAGCATGCAGGGAATCGTCGAATGGCTCCGCGCCCATCCCGAGGAGGGGAAGGCGATCATGCGCGAGAACAAATCCTATATCTTCTTCAAGGAATTGACCGGGGCAGGACCGCTCGGAGCGCTCGGACTCCCGGTCACTCCGCGCGCCACCGTGGCCGCCGACCCCGCTTTCGTTCCGCTCGGCGCGCCCGTCCTCCTCGAAATGGATCGGCCCGAAGCGAGCGGCCTGTGGATCGCCCAGGATACGGGCGGAGCGATCAAGGGCTCCAATCGCTTCGACACCTTCTGGGGCGCGGGCGAGGAAGCCGCTCTGATCGCCGGCGGCATGCAGGGGCAAGGGAAAGCCTGGCTTCTGCTTCCGAAGGGCACCCTCGCACGACTTCATGCGTCCGCTCAACGCTGAGGAAGCAAGGCTGTGGCGCAAGGTCGTCGAGACTGTGCGACCGCTTCGGCCGCAGCCGGAGTCGGTCGAAGTTGAGGAAGCCGCCGCGCCGCCGCCGGAACCGGTCCGAAAAAGGGCCGCAGCGGCGCCTCCGCCTCCGCCCGCTGCTGCAAAAGGGGTCGGGGAGACTTTGGATGGGAGCTGGGACCGGCGTCTCTCTCTCGGGCTCGTCCAGCCCGATGCGACTCTCGACCTGCACGGCCACGGCCTCGCTGCCGCCTACGATCTGCTCGACAGCCGGCTCGACGCGGCGATCTCGTCGGGAGCGCGGGTCCTTCTGCTCATCACCGGCAAGCCGCCCGCGAGCGACCGTCCGGGGCGGGGCCGGATCCGAGCCGCGGTCGGCGACTGGCTCGGCGCCTCCCGGCACGCAGGGAGCATCGCAGCTGTGCGCGGCGCCCATCAGCGCCATGGCGGCGCCGGAGCGCTCTACATCGTACTTCGCCGGAGACGCTGACCGTCGTTCATTCCCGGTGGCTCTCGTCGATCGAGCCACGCTCACCAAATCGTAACTTGCCCTGGGTTAGGAGACTCCCACGCGCGCCCGCCGGGGGGCAGGCGCGCTCACTCTGTGGGGTCAGCCCTTGCGACGCGACTTGATCTCGACCCTTGGAAAGATCAGCAACCGGCTTCTGTCGGCCTTCGCGGGCGTGGCTGCCTTCATCTTCACGTTCCTCGGCTTCATCCTTCTGAGCAGCTTCGACGAGCAGCTCGTCGCGTCGATCCTGATGGGCGTTTTCGCCCTGATGCTGGTCTGGATCGCCGCCGAGAAACCGAACAGCCGGCAGGCGCGAGCCGTCTCGGCCCTGATCGACCGGCTTCTCGCGGTGCGAAGCGGCGATCTCACCTCACCCGCGCCCGCTCTGGTTCGCCAGGAGATGCCGTCGCTTGCCGGCGCGGTCGACGGCCTGTTCGAGCAGGTCCGGTCGAACCTCGACAACGTCAATGCGATGGCGATGTACGATCCCGTCACCGCCCTCCCCAACCGCGTTCATTTCCGCCGCGAGGCCGACCGGCTTCTGAAATCGTGCGGGGAAGGCGATTGCACCGCCTTGCTGTTCGTCGACCTGGACGGCTTCAAGGAGGTGAACGACGATCTCGGCCACGCCCAGGGCGATCAGGTCCTGGTCCTGGTCGCGAACCGGCTGCGCGAGGTGGTGAGGGCGGAAGGCGAGGCCGGCCTCGCTTCGCCGCCATTGCTCGCCCGGCTCGCCGGAGACGAGTTCACGATCCTCCTTCCGGACGTCGGAAGCCGGGAGGAAGCCTCCCGGATCGCCGAGCGAGCGCTCGCCGCCCTGTCCGAGCCGTTCCGCAACGGCGACGCGACCGTCGAGATGGGAGCGTCGATCGGGGTCGCGCTGTCGCCCGATCACGGCACCGACCTTACGATGCTGATGCGCGCCGCCGACATCGCCATGTACCATGCCAAGGCGAGCGGCCGCTCGCGGGTCTGCATGTTCGACGCCCAGCTCGGCGAGGCGGCCGAGGAGAAGGCGCGCACCCAGGCCGCCCTTCGCCGGGCCCTCGACCGCGACGAGTTCGAGCTCGCCTTCCAGCCGCAGATCTGCGCCCGCACCGGAGCCGTCACCGGCGCCGAGGCGCTGATCCGCTGGAACCATCCGTCGGGATCGGTCCGAATGCCGGAAAGCTTCATCGGAGTCGCCGAGGCATCGAGCCTGATCCTCGACATAGGCGATTGGGTGATCGAGGCCGCCGCCCAGGCGCTGGGCCGCTGGCGGGTCGCCGGGCAGGACCAGCGAATCGCCCTCAACGTCAGCCCGCGCCAGCTCGAGAGGAAGGATTTCTTCCCAAGGCTTCGCCAGGCATTGGCTTCGTCCGCTTCGCCGCCATGGCTTCTCGAGCTCGAGTTCACCGAGGCCAATGCGATGCATTGCAGCCCGGCCGTCCTCGCCGAGCTCGCCGAGCTTCGCGAGCAGGGGGTCTCGATCGCGATCGACGATTTCGGCTCGGGCTATTCGAACCTCGCCCGGATCCGGCAGATGCCGATCGACCGGGTGAAGCTGGATTCGAGCCTGATCGCGGAGATCGACGAGTCCGCGCGGGCGCGCGATATCGTCACCGCGGTCGTCCACCTCGTCCACGGCCTCGGCTGCGAGGCGGTGGCCGAGGGCGTCGAGCGGCAGGAGCAGATCGACGTGCTCCGGGCGATCGGCTGCGGGACGATCCAGGGCTATTCGTTCGCGGAGCCGATGAGCGAAGGCGCCTTCCTGCGCTGGCTTCGTGCCCAGGAGAGCTCTGGTCAGCCCAGCGCGGAGCGCAGAATCCGGGCGTAGATCCGCGCCAGAGCGGCGATGTCGTCCGTCGCCGCCGCCTCGTCCAGTTTGTGCATGGTCGCATTGGGCAGGCCGAAATCCACCACCGGGCACATCTCGATCAGGAATCGTCCGTCGGAGGTTCCGCCTGCGGTCGAAAGGATCGGCTCGATCCCCGTTTCCGCCCGGATCGCCTCGGTGACCAGAGCGTAGAGAGGGCCGGGCGGGGTCAGGAAAGCCTCCCCTGAAATCTTCGCCTCGACGGTCGCGCCGGGCGCCTGCTCCTCCGCGACCCGTCGCACGAGCGCGATCAGATCCTCGCCGCGATGCAGGTCGTTGAACCTTATGTTGAGCTGGGCGCGGGCGATTCCGGGAATGATGTTGGTCGCCCTGCTGCTCGTGTCGACGGCGGTCAGCTCGAGGTTGGAGGGCTGGAAGGCCTCGGTCCCGTCGTCGAGGTGAAGCGCCTCCAAAGCGGTGACGATCTTCGCGAGCTTCGGGATCGGATTGTCGGCCCGGTGCGGATAGGCGACATGGCCCTGGACGCCCTTCACCTCGATCCACATGTTCACTGTTCCGCGCCGGCCGATCTTGACGATGTCGCCCAGCCTCGACTCGGAGGTCGGCTCGCCGATCAGGATCATGTCGGGGCGGATATCGCGCGCCTTCATCCAGCGCATGATCGCCTTGGTGCCGTGGACTGACGGGCCTTCCTCGTCACCGGTGATGAGCAGGCTGAGCCGGCCCTTCTGGCCTTCCAGCCCCGCGGCGGCGGCGACAAAGGCGGCGATCCCGCCCTTCATGTCGACCGCGCCCCGCCCGTGCAGAAGCCCTCCGCGAAGCTCCGGCGCGAACGGATCGGTCGACCAGCCCTCGCCGGGCGGGACGACGTCGAGATGGCCGGCAAAGCCGAAATGCGTCCCTTCGTCGGAGCCGCGAGTCGCGAACATGTTCTCGACGGGACCGTCCGTAGCCTCGCCCTCGACGAAGCGATGGACCTCGAAGCCGAGCGGGATCAAAGCTTCCTCCAGGACGTCGAACACCTCGCCGGTCGCGGGCGTAACGCTGGGACAGGCGATGAGCCTCGATGCCAGGTCGACGGGGTCGATTGCGCTCGTCATGCCGGCGGGCCTAGACCATTTTCAGCGCGTGTGGGAATGCTGAGCGCAAGAGGGGGAGGGGGCGATTGGTCGCGCTGCGGAACTGGCGCATAGCCCGATTGGCAAAGCTGCTCGCGGGTGGCCTCGGCCTGCTGCTGGTCGGAATCCTCCTCTACGGCGCGAAAGGCTATTATGACGCCATCTCCGCGGCGCCGGCGCTTGCGGCGCGGGCCGACCGGCTCATCGCGGCGAATCGCGGCCTGGAGGGCCTCGGCCCGGACCGGATCGGCCTGCTTCTGGCGGTGCAGGATCCGGGTTTCGAGCGCCACAATGGGGTCGACATGAGGACCGCCGGGGCCGGAATGACCTCGCTGACCCAGTCTCTGTCCAAGCGGCTTGCTTTCGATCGCTTCCGTCCCGGAATCGGCAAGATCAGGCAGACCGGCTATGCGCTCGGGCTCGAGCGGCGGCTGTCCAAGCCGCAGATCCTCGCCCTCTTCCTGGACACGGCCGAGATGGGACGCGGGCCGAACGGCTGGATGAAGGGTTTCTACTCGGCGAGCCGCGAGATTTACGGCCGCCCGCCCGCCGAGATCGACCGCAGGCAGTTCCTGTCCCTGATCGCCGTAATGATCGCGCCGGCCAAGTTCGACCTGCGCCGCCCCGACGCTGCGCTCGGCGAGCGCATCGCCAGGATCGAGCGGCTGCTCGCCGGGCGGTGCCGGCCCTCCGGGGTCCGGGACGTCTGGCTGGAAGGATGCGCCGTCCGCGGTGCGCGCGGCGCGGGCGAGAGCCGAGCTTAAGGAGGAGAGGCGAAATGCCCAAGGTCGACCTGGATTCGATCGAGCAGATCGATCGCACGGGCTATCCCGAGCCCTATGCCTCGCAGATGCGCTCGCGTCTCTACCGCAAGCTTTCCGGCCCGGCAGGGATCGAGGATTTCGGGATCAGCCATGTCGTTCTGAAGCCCGGCGGGATCTCCAGCCAGCGCCACTGGCACGAAAGCGAGGACGAGTTCCTGGTCATGCTGGAAGGGGAGGCGGTCCTGGTCGAGGATGAAGGCGAGACCGCCCTCCAGCCCGGCGACTGCGCCGCCTTTCCCAAGGGCGTCGCCAACGGCCACCAGTTGGTCAATCGTACCGGGGAGGACTGCACTTTCATCGTTTTCGGCAAGCCGGCCCTCAGCGACTGCCATTATCCCGACGTCGATCTGCACCTGGATGGCGCAAGCGGCCGCTTCACCCGCAAGGACGGGACGCCCTACTAAGCGTCCGTACCCGGTACCGAAGGCGGTCGCCGCTTCGCGGTCGTCCGGAGAAGGCGGCTGGCGGCGTCGATCACCTTGGACGGGCTACCCGGCCCGCCCTTCGGCGCTCTCCTATCCAGCCGCCTTCTACGGACGATCACGGCCACCTTCGGTGCCGGGTACGGACCCTACTACGAGCGAGTCCGGATCGTGGTCGAGGACGACGTTCAGCTCGATTCCGTGCTCCAGCCACGCTTTCGCGGCGGCCAGGACGAGGTTGAAACCGCCCGTCGAATCCAGCGCCTGGGCGACCTGCCGCTCCTCGTCTCCGGGGAAGCCCCAGTTGCGCACCGTCACGAAGGTTGCGTCATCGCCGCGAGGCTCGAAGCGCCATTCTATCTGGGTCGCCTCATCCGGCTCGCCCCAGTCGATGAGGATCCGTCGGCCGGGCTCCAGCGCCTTTACGCCAACCGGGGTCGAGAAGCCGTACATCTCCCACGACCAGGTCAGGGTCGCGCCGGCCTCGAGCCTGGCGCTGCCCTTGCTGAACCAGAAACGGCTGGTGATGGCGGGATCCGCGAACGCCTCGAAAACGTCGCCGGCGGGCCGGCGGATCAGCATCTGCGCTTTGGCTTCCGGTGGGCTGGCCATGCTCTCGACTCTCGTCAGGCGGCGGGCGTCTCGTACTGGTCGATCACCCAGGGCTCTTCCTGGGCGGCGTCGATCCATTCGCGCATCCAGGGATGGTTGATCATCGCGTCGATATAGGCCGCCGCGAATCGCGGGACCTGGATCGAATAAGTGATGAACCGGGTGATGACCGGCGCGAACATGATGTCGACCGCCCCGAACGTCCCGAACAGATAGGGTCCGCCGCCGCCGTGCCGGGCGCGCGCCTGCGCCCACAGCTCGAGGATCCGGACGATCTCGGCCCGGCCCTCCTCGGAGAGCTTGCCCGGGGGGAATTGCTTGCGCACGTTCATCGCGCATTCGCGGCGCAGATTCTGGTAGGACGAGTGCATCTCGGCGGCCATCGACCGGGCCATTCCGCGGGCGATCTCGTCCTTGGGCCAGTAGCGCGCCCGGTCGGTCTTGTCGGCCAGCCATTCGATGATCGCGAGCGAGTCCCAGATCACCGCCTGGTCGTCCCACAGGATTGGGACCTTGCCGCCCGACGGCGCGAACTCGTCGCCTTCGCGGCGCCGGTCCCACTCCTCGTCGAACATCGGAACGGTGATCTCCTCGAAAGGAAGTCCCGACTGCTTGACCGCGAGCCAGCCGCGAAGCGACCAGGAGGAATAGGCCTTGTTGCCGAGGATGAGCTTGAGCATGCGCGCCCCTTGACCACAGGTGGCGGCGAATTTCCACCTTCGATGCCAGAGAGCTTGCCAGGGAGGTGGTGACTAACCCCACCGTTCGGGCTGAGCTTGTCGAAGCCCTCTACTTCAATTTCGCACCAAATAAGGGACGGGCTTCGACAGGCTCAGCCCGAACGGTGGGCATTTGGCCGGGCCAAAGAAAAAGGCCGCCCGCTCGATCGAGCGGGCGGCCTCATTCCTTGATCATCGCCTGGATCAGGCCTCTTGCGAAGCCTCGCCCTCGTCCGAGTCCGGAGCCTCTTCGGCCACCGGAGCTTCGTCGGCCTCGACCGTCGGAAGCTCTCCCGGCTCGGCGTTCGGATCGAACTCCTCGGTAAATCCGGCTTCGTCCTTCTCGAACATCTCCTTCATCACGTCGATGCCCTGAGCCTGCATCTCCGCCTCTTCGGGCGAGCGGGCGACATTGACGTGGATGAGGACGGAGACCTCCGGATGGAGCGAGACCTTCACATCCTGCAGGCCGATGCCCTTGATCGGGCGGTCGAGGATGATGTGGTTCTTCGCGACCTTGTGGCCCTGGGCCTCGAGCGCCTCGGCGATGTCGCGAGCGGTCACCGATCCGTAGAGCTGGCCGGCGTTGGACGCCTGCCTGATCAGCTGGATCTTGGCGCCGTCGATCTTCTTCGACTCGGTCTCGGCCTGGCCTCGGCGCTCGGCGTTGGTGGCCTCGATCTTCTCGCGGTTGGCCTCGAACACCTTGCGGTTGGATTCGTTGGCGCGAAGGGCCTTGCCGTTGGGAAGGAGGAAGTTGCGGGCATAGCCGTTCTTCACCTTCACGACGTCGCCGATGGCGCCGAGCTTCTCGATTCTCTCGAGCAGAATGACTTCCATCTCGCCCTCCTTATTTCACGACGTAGGGGAGAAGGCCGAGATGGCGGGCGCGCTTGATCGCCTGGGCCAGCTCGCGCTGCTTCTTCGCGCTGACTGCTGTGATCCGGCTCGGGACGATCTTGCCCCGCTCGGAGACGAAGCCCTGAAGAAGGCGGACGTCCTTGTAATCGATCTTGGGCGCATCGCTGCCGGAGAAGGGGCAGCTCTTGCGGCGGCGGAAAAATGGGCGTGCCATGTCGCTGCTCCTTAAGCTTCGAATTCGTCGCGGTCGCGGCGCGGGCCGCGGTCGTCACGGTCACGGTCGCGGCCGCGGCCGCCCCGGTCTCCGCGATCGCGGTCGCTGCGCTCGTTGCGGCGCATCATCGCCGACGGGCCCTGCTCATGGCCGTCGACCCGGACGGTCATGTAGCGGATCACGTCCTCGTTGATCTGCGTCTGGCGCTCGAGCTCGGCGACCGCGGGGGCCGGAGCGTCGATGTCGAGCATCACATAATGGGCCTTGCGGTTCTTCTGGATCCGGTAGGCGAGGGAGCGAAGCCCCCAGGTCTCGGTCTTGGCGATCTTGCCGCCATTGTCCTCGATGATCTTGGCGGCATTTTCCGCCAGCGCGTCCACCTGGGCCTGGGCCAGGTCCTGACGCGCGAGAAAGACATGCTCGTAGAGCGGCATGTTGCGCTTTTCCTTCTTTTGGCCGATCGCTGACGCCGCCCATTGCGGACGCCCCTCCGGCTGTCGTCTCGAAAATAGATGCGGGGCGGAGGAACATGGCCCTCAGCCCCGCACCGGGCGCACATGGCGGACTCCCCCTGAAAAATCAACCCCGCTTGCAAGTCGCGCGAGCCTTGGCCTACCAGCCGCGCCGACAGGGAGACGGACATGCGCGCATTCATCTTTCCCGGCCAGGGAAGCCAGTCGGTCGGCATGGGCAAGGCGCTCGCCGAGGCGAGCCGGGACGCCCGCGCCTTGTTCGAGGAGGTGGACGAGGCGCTCGGCCAGCATCTCGCCCGGCTGATGGCGGAAGGACCGATCGAGGATCTGACCCTCACCGAGAACGCTCAGCCCGCGATCATGGCCAATGCCGTCGCGACCTTCAGGGTCTCCGGCATCGGCCTCGACAAGGCCGATTTCGTCGCAGGCCACAGCCTGGGCGAATATTCGGCCTTGTGCGCCGCCGGATCCCTCGCGGTCGCGACCACCGCGCGACTCCTCAAGCTTCGCGGCCAGGCCATGCAGGCCGCGGTCCCGGTCGGGCAGGGGGCGATGGCGGCCCTGCTCGGACTCGGTCTCGAGGCGGCCCAGCAGGTCGCCGAGGAAGCCGCCCAGGGGGAAATCTGCACCGTCGCCAACGATAACGATCCCGGCCAGGTCGTGATCTCCGGCCACAAGGCGGCCATCGAGCGCTCGCTCGAAATCGCCAAGGCGAAGGGCGCCAAGCGCGCTCTGCTCCTGCCGGTCTCGGCGCCTTTCCACTGCCCCCTCATGAAGCCCGCCGCCGAGGCCATGGAGCAGGCGCTCGCCGACACCGAGATCGCCCCGCCTTCCGTTCCGCTCTACGCTAACGTCACCGCCTCCCCGGTCGAGGACCCGGACGAGATCCGCCGCCTCCTCGTCGAGCAGGTCACCGGCATGGTCCGATGGCGCGAAAGCATCGCCGCCATGGCCGAAGCCGGAGTCGACCATTTCGTCGAGTTCGGCGGCAAGGTCCTCTCCCCCATGGTCAAGCGCATCGCCCCCGACGCGCGCACGACGAGCGTCATCTCGATGGAGGACATCGAGGCGCTCGTGAAGGAGATCTGATTTTTGTTCGCGCGGAGACGCGGAGTCGCGGAGAAGCGCGCGTGAAGGAACTCGACGACATTAGCGCTGATGTCCTCGACATTGCGCTTCGGTTGCATCGCGACCTTGGACCCGGGCTACTCGAATCGGTCTACGAAACCATACTGGCGGCCAAGCTGGAGCAACTTGGTTACGCAGTCTTGCGGCAGCACCCGGTCGACATCGTATTCGAAGGCACTGCGTTCTTGGCAGCGTTTCGTATTGACCTGCTCATCGACGGTCGATTGCTCGTTGAGATCAAGTCGGTCGAACAATTGCATGCTGCGCATGCCAAGCAATTGCTCACATATTTGCGACTTACCAATCAGCCCGTAGGGCTGCTCATCAATTTCGGCGGAGCCACGCTTAAGGAAGGGATTCGCCGCGTCGTGAACAATCACACCCCCTCCGCGTCTTCGCGTCTCCGCGTGAACCAAAAAGAAGGATGAAACCATGTTTGACCTCAGCGGAATGACCGCCCTCGTCACCGGCGCTTCGGGCGGCATCGGATCGGCGATCGCGCAAGCGCTCGCCGCGCAGGGCGCGCGGCTGGCCGTGTCGGGATCGAACGTGGAGAAATTGAACGCCTTCCGCGAAGGCCTCGGCGGCGATCATGTCGCGCTTCCGTGCAATCTCTCCGACGGCGCCGCGGTCGACGCGCTCGTGCCCCAGGCGGTCGAGGCACTTGGGCAGCTCGACATTCTCGTCAACAATGCCGGAGTCACCCGCGACAATCTCGCCATGCGGATGAAGGACGAGGAATGGTCCGACGTGATCCGGGTCAATCTCGAGGCCGCGTTCCGGCTCGCCCGGGCGGCGCTGAAGCCGATGATGCGCGCCCGCTTCGGCCGGATCGTCTCCGTCACCTCGGTGGTCGGAGCCACCGGCAATCCGGGCCAGGCCAATTATGCCGCGTCCAAGGCGGGCCTCGTCGGAATGTCCAAGGCCCTGGCGCAGGAGGTCGCGACCCGCGGGATCACGGTCAATTGCGTCGCTCCGGGCATGATCGCCTCGGCCATGACCGCTTCGCTTCCCGAGGCGCAGCAGCAGGCTCTGCTCTCGCGGATTCCGGCCGGGCGCCTCGGCGAGGGGAACGACGTTGCCGCCGCCGTAGTTTACCTTGCAAGCCGCGAGGCCGCTTACGTCACGGGCCAGACCCTTCACGTCAACGGCGGAATGGCCATGTTGTGATTCCATTGCCGATGTTGTGAGACCGTAACGGCCAGCCACTTGCCAGCCCCCTCGGACAGCGGCTAGGGCAGCGCAAACTAAGCCTAGGAAGGGTAGAATATGAGCGAGACCGCCGACCGCGTGAAGAAGATCGTTGTCGAGCATCTTGGCGTCGAGGCCGACAAGGTCACCGAGGAAGCGAGCTTCATCGATGATCTCGGCGCGGACAGCCTCGACATCGTCGAACTGGTCATGGCCTTCGAGGAAGAGTTCGGAGTCGAGATTCCCGACGACGCCGCCGAGAAGATCACGACGGTCAACGACGCCATCGCCTATATCGAGGCCAACAAGGCCTGAGCCACGGCTGATGCCGCCGGCCCTGCGATGATCGAGCCGCAAGTCAATGAACGGCTCCCCGTCCACGGCCGGGGGGCCGTTTGTCATTAAGGAGTGATTTGAATGCGCCGCGTAGTCGTGACCGGTCTCGGAATGGTGTCCCCTCTGGGCGGCGATATCGAGACGAGCTGGAAGAACATCCTCGCCTCGAAGAGCGGAGCGACGCGAATCACCCGCTTCGATCCCACCGATTATGCGTGCCAGATCGCCTGCGAGGTAAAGCCGGCCGATCACGAATATGGCTTCGATCCGAACAAGCGGGTCGATCACAAGATCCAGCGCCAGGTCGATCCGTTCATCATCTACGGCCTCGACGCCGCGGGCCAGGCGCTCGAGGACAGCGGCCTCACCGACATGAGCGAGGAGGAGCGCTTCCGCGCCGGAGTCTCGATCGGCTCGGGAATCGGCGGTCTTCCGGGCATCGAGAAGGAGGCGATCGTCCTCCACGAGCGGGGCCCGCGCCGGGTCAGCCCGCATTTCGTCCACGGCCGGCTGATCAACCTCATCTCCGGCCAGGTCTCGATCAAATACGGGCTGATGGGCCCCAACCACGCCGTCGTCACCGCCTGCTCGACCGGAGCCCATTCGATCGGCGACGCCGGCCGGATGATCGCGATGGACGATGCCGACGTCATGCTGGCGGGCGGAAGCGAGGACGCTCTCTGCCCGCTGGGAATCGCCGGCTTCGCCCAGGCCCGCGCTCTTTCCACCAATTTCAACGACCAGCCCGAGCGGGCCAGCCGCCCCTACGACAAGGATCGCGACGGATTCGTCATGGGCGAGGGGGCGGGAGTCGTCGTCCTCGAGGAATATGAGCGTGCGAAGCGGCGCGGCGCGAAAATCTACGCCGAGCTGGTCGGCTACGGCATGTCGGGCGACGCCTATCACGTCACCGCTCCCCATCCCGAAGGCTCGGGCGGCTATCGCGCGATGCAGGCCGCGATGAAGCGCTCGGGCCTCGATCTTTCGGACATCGACTATATCAACGCCCACGGCACCTCCACTCCGCTCGGCGACGAGCTCGAGCTCGGCGCCGTGCGCCGATTGTTCGGCAACAATGTCGGCCATCTTTCGATGAGCTCGACCAAGTCTGCGATCGGCCACCTTCTCGGCGGCGCCGGAGCGGTCGAGGCGATCTTCTGCATCCTCGCGCTCCGCGACCAGATCGTCCCGCCGACCCTCAATCTCGACAATCCGAGCGAGGGCACGGCCGGGGTCGATCTCGTTCCGCACGTCGCCAAGGAGCGCAAGGTCAAGGCGGTGCTGAACAACAGCTTCGGCTTCGGCGGCACCAATGCCAGCCTGGTGATGCGCGCCGTCTGACGCGGCGGGTCCGAAAATGAAAAAGCTGCTCGCACTCGGCCTCCTTGCCTTGGCCGTCCTCGGCGTCGGTTTCTACTTCATCCAGGGCTGGAACGGCGCCGGCCCGGCGGCAAAGCCGGTCGCGGTCGTGATCGAGCCCGGCTCGAGCCTCGCCGCGGCCGCTGCAAAGCTCGAGCAAGCGGGCGCGATCGGCTCGTCCGAGCGATTCCTGTTCCAGGCGAAGCTGTTCGGCGGCGCCACGCCGATCAAGGCCGGAGAATATGAGTTTCCGGCCCGTGCCAGCCACGCCCGGGTGCTCGGCCTTCTCCAGGAGGGAAAGACTCTTCAGCGCATGGTCGTCGTGCCCGAAGGCCTGCCTTCGGTTCTCGTCCACGAACGGCTGATGAAGGCGCCCACCCTGACCGGCGACATCCCCGTCCCGGCCGAAGGGAGCGTCCTTCCCAACAGTTATGCCTATCAGCGCGGAGAGAGCCGGGCAGCCGTGCTCAAGCGCATGCAGGACGGGATGACCCGGACCCTCGACACCCTCTGGGCGAAGCGCAAGCCGGGCCTCCCGGTGGCGACGAAGGAGGAGGCGATCACTTTGGCCTCGATCGTCGAGAAGGAGACGGGCAAGGCTTCGGAGCGGCGGATGGTCGCTGGCGTCTACGTCAATCGGCTTCGCCAGGGCATGCCGCTCCAGGCCGATCCCACGGTGATCTATCCCGTGACCAGGGGCCGACCGCTCGGCCGCCGAATCCTCCGCTCCGAGCTTCGCGCCGACAACGGCTACAATACCTACGCGCGATCGGGCCTTCCGATCGGCCCCATCGCCAATCCCGGCAAGGAATCGATCGCGGCGGTGCTCGATCCGGAGCCGACCCAGGCGCTCTATTTCGTCGCCGACGGCACCGGCGGCCACGTCTTCGCCGACACTCTGGCCGAGCATGAGGCCAATCGCCGCAAATGGTACGAAATCCGCCGCGCCCGCGGCGAGATGTAGACTAGCAACGACCTTACCCACCCGTTCGGGCTGAGCCTGTCGAAGCCCACCACTTCTCTTGCTGAAGAATTGAAGGAGAGGGCTTCGACAAGCTCAGCCCGAACGGTGGCTTTTTGCGTGCCTCAGGCCAGGTCCACCTCGGGCACATAGCCGACATGGTGATCGGCCCGCCGATAACCCCAGGCCCAGCCGCCGGCCAGATCGAGCATCGCGAACTCCTCGCCCGGCGCCAGGGTCGAGACGACCTCCGAGAGGGGGCAGGGCTTCTCGCGGATCGCGCTGGCCCTGGGCCCGCACAGGCGGGTCACCGGCCGCGCATAATGGGGCGCGAACAGCACTCCGGCTAGGGCGATGTCGGCGATGTCCGGGCGGTAGGCGTGGATTCGCGGATCGAGGACGAGCGAAGGCCCGGTCAGGGTGAATCGCTCAGCCGTGCTGGAAGAGGAGTCCTCTTTCCTTTTGCGTGCGGCGCGCGGAGCCTTCCTGCTGCTCGATATTGCGTTCGAAGCGCTCAAGAAACTCCTGCCCTATGCTGGTTTGCGCGACGAATACGTTGCGACGGTCCGCCTCGTCGCGGACGCGCCGCAGATAGCCGAGCGTGCCCAATGTATTCAAGGCGCGCGTGATCACCGGCTTCGATACGCCGAGCAGATGGGCGAGGCCGCGCACCGTGTGCGGGCCCGGGGTGAGATAGACCAGAAGCATCAGGGCCATCTGGCGGTTGGTGAGATCGGGCTGCCCCGAGCGCACATAGGCGATCAGGGTCTGCATCCAGTTCTTGAGCACGCGGTCCGACACTGTGGGGCTCCGCTTTCCGTTCTGTTTCCGTTTCGGGGCTACAACCAGTCAGAACGGTTTTCGTTTCTTCAACCATCGGGAAATCACCGCGAAAACGCGGATTTGTCTCCTTGGGCGCGACGAGCGGGGCGAGCGGCGCGTCAGGCCGCGTAGCGGGCGCTCAGCATCTCCCATGCCGCCCGGAGCCCCAAGGCGTCGCCGCCCTTGGGCCGGCCGGGCTTCGCCGCGGGGCGCCAGGCGAATGTGTCGATATGGGCCCAGGCGATCTCCTCGGGCACGAATTTCTGCAGGAAGAGAGCGGCGGTCACCGCCCCGGCCATCGGCGAATCCGACGCATTGCCTATGTCCGCGACGTCCGAGGACAGCATTTCCTCGTAATGGCTCCACAGCGGCATCCGCCACAGCGGATCGGAAACCTTCTCGGCCGAATCGAGGAATTCCTTCGCGAGCGTCTCGTCGTTGGCGAAGAGCGGCGGGAGATCGGGGCCGAGGGCGACCCGGGCGGCTCCGGTCAGGGTCGCGAAATCGAGGATGAGCTCGGGCGCCTTCCCGCCTTTGCCTTCCGCGGCGAGGGTGAGCGCGTCGCCCAGGATCAGGCGTCCCTCGGCATCGGTGTTCCCGATCTCGACGCTGAGCCCCTTGCGGCTCCGCAAGATGTCGCCCGGCCTGTAGGCGTCCCCTGCGATCGCATTCTCGACCGCCGGAATGACCAGATGGAGCCGGACCGGCAGCCGGCGGCGGACGATCAGCTGCGCCAGCGCGAGCGCGTGCGCGGCTCCGCCCATGTCCTTCTTCATCAGCCGCATGCCCGAGGCCGGCTTGATGTCGAGCCCGCCGGAATCGAAGCAAACGCCCTTGCCGACGATGGCGATCGGCGGGTGGCGGTTGTCGCCATATTCCATCTCGATCAGCCTCGGCGCCCGCGATTCCACCGCCGCCCGGCCGACCGCGGCGACCATCGGATATTCGCGCGCCAGCGCCTCGCCGGCCGTCACCGAGACTCGCGCCCCGGCCGATTTGGCGAGCTTGCGGACTTCCGCCTCGATCTCGGCCGGCCCCATGTCGCCTGCGGGAATATTGACCATGTCGCGGACCAGGTTCGTCGCCTCGGCTATCGCGGCCGTCTCGTCGATCGCTGCGGGCTCTCCGGTCAGAAGCACGCGCTGACCCTTGGTTGAAGGTTCTTTGCGATAGCGGTCGAAACGATACTGGCCGAGAATCCAGCCGAGCGCGGCCGGGCCGGGGCCGCCCTGCTCGATCCTGTAGGTGCCTTCGGGCAGCTCCTCGGCCGCCCGGGCGAGGCACCAGGGGCTGAGCGCCTTCACGTTCGCGACCCCGAGCACCGCCGACCAGCCCGATTTCTCGCCGGGCAATATCGCGAGCTGGTAGCCGTCGCCCCTGAAGCCCTGCGCCGCGGCGGATTGCCGTACCCGCTCCGGCTGGGCGCCGAGCCAGGCCTCGTAGGTTTTTCTGTCCACGAGCTGGAGGATGGTCGCTTGCTGGCCCTTGTCGGGCTGGAGGAGGTCGGCGGTGCTGGTCATCCGGCTTCCCATGGCGGCTCGAGCGTCCGAAGTCGAGATTCGCGCTGCCGGGCTTGGCGCTCGGCGGCGCCGGGCGGGGCGCCTTGGAGGATGTTACGCCGCAGAAACGCTCAAATAGCCCAAAGCTTTACCCTCAGTTGCCCGAATGCTATTCTCAAGTCGGGGTGCAATAGTCCCCCAATACAGTCTCATCCGACAGGGGAGGATGTCATGGAATATGCATTTGCAGCAATGATGGGCTGGTGCGGAACGAAGTGGCCAGGCTGGCGGCCCGGTCCCAAGCCCGATCCGGACCCCGAACCCTGGTGGAGCCTCGTCGACGGCGTGATCGGCGCGATCGGCGGAATCGTCGCCTGGGTGGTCTTCGGGCCGATGCTCGGCGACGGCGGATTGCTCACGACGGGCCTCGTCACGTTCATGGGCGGAGTCTTCCTCTCCTCTCTCGCCAGCGGTGTGGGCCTCGGCGCGAAGCGCGCGGGAATCGCGACTCCGGGCTAATTCGGTCGTCGGGCGGCGTCCTTTCGGGGGCGCCGCCTTCGGCCTGTCGGTTCCGCGGGCCGCGCGGGCGCGCGGCATTTCGCTTGATCGGGGCGCGGCCTCGGGCTTCAACGGGCCATGGGGGAAAATCCAATGGTCTGGCTCATCCGATCCATCCTGCTCTCCTGTCTCTTCCTAGCCGCCGGCTGCACCGTCCAGGGGACGATCGAGCGGCTCAGCTCGCCCGAGGACCGGGCCTTCGCGCAGCGCTTCGTCGAAAATGTGCGCGGCGGCAATGAAGAGGCTTTGAAGCCCGAATTCGAATCGGGGCTCTGGGGCGAGAGCCGGGCGCAATTGCCCAGGGCGCGCGCTTTTTTCCCGTCGGGGAAAGGCGAGACGAAGCTGATCGGCTTCAACATCTCAGCCAACGTCACCAACGGAGCGTCGTCGACTCGCAAGGAGTTCACGCTCGTCACTACCGACGGCAAGCGCTGGACCGTCACCCAATTGGTGACCCTGGCGCAGGGCGGTCCGGCCCGGGTGATCGGATGGAACGTCAACGGCTTCACCGAGCCGCCGCCCGAGCTCAGGACGTACGAGCAAATGGAGAGGCTCGCGCCCTGGTTCCAGGCGGGCGTGCTCATCGTCCTGGTCGGGGCCGGCTTGCTGATCTTCTGGCTCGTCCGCCGCTCGCGCAGGCGCTCGGCGGCCCGTTCCTAGGGCGCGGACCCTAGAGCATCGTGCGGAAAAGTGGGAACCGGCTTTCCGCTTAAACGGTGCGGCAACAAGGGTTTAGAGCAGCGGCGCGATTCAGAAATCGCGTCCGATGCTCTAGGTCGTGTGGACACTTAGCGAAGCCATAGGATGATGGCGGCGAGTGTGATTACGGCGAGATAGTTGCGGGCGGTCTTCTCGAAGCGGGTTGCGACCCTTCGGAATTGCTTGAGCTTGGAGAAGCAGCATTCGACCAAG
>DATDAS010000088.1:0-3164 GCA_036525315.1 Allosphingosinicella sp. | reverse complement strand
GGCGCGGGCGCCGACGGCCGCCGGATCAAGGCGATCGCCTTCCGGATGGCGGAAAGCCCGCTGGGCCGGGAGATGCTCGCGGCGCCCGCGCACCGCAAATTGTGGATCGCCGGCCGGCTCAAGCGCGACGATTGGGGCGACCGCCCGGCGGCCGAGCTCCACCTCGAGGATGCCGCATGGGCGGACTGAAGCGGCGGTGGTGAAAGGTCCGGGCCCCAAGATGCTGGGCGCCGGGGAAAGCCGCTGGGTCGAGGCCGCTTTGGCCGCGGCGGTCGCCGTCCCGATCGTCTATTTCGGAATCCAGGTGGCCATCATGCCCTTCCATCCCGGCTACGATGCGCTCACCCAGCCGGCCAGCGCTCTCGGCGCGCAGGGGGCACCTCATGCCTTTCTGTTCAATCTCGGAGTGCTCCTCACCGGCCTCCTGACCCTCGCTGCCGCCTGGGGAATCGGCCGCGGCCTTGCCGCCGCCGGCGCCCGAACGGCCCTGGCCTGGCTTGCCGGCCTGGCCCTGCTGTCGAGCGGGCTTGCAAGCCTCAACGCCGGCATCTTCCATCTGCCCGATCCGCGCCACAATCCGGGCTGGCTCGGCGCCGGCATGTTCCTGTTTCCGCCGATCCTGCTCGCCGCGGTGTGGAGGTTCGAAAAGGCCAGGGGCCTCAGGCTCAGGCTGGTCGCCTGCCTGGTGGGAATCGCTTTGCTCGCCCCGGTCATGGCCGGGCTCACGCCGATCGAACGCGCAGGCTATGGCGGACTGCTTCAGCGCTTCGTCGCGCTTGCCCTTCTCCTGCCCGTCAGCTTCGCCGGCCTGTGGTTGTACTGGCGGCTTCGGTCGGACAGGAGGTCGCGCCGGCCCACGAACCTCGCGCGCTGACTTCTCCGCCCGATCGCGGGCCGAGGATGGCGCGCGCCGGGCCCGGCGGGTTGACCGGCCAACCTCCCTTCCCTAAGTCCCGCTCCGCTCAAAGGCGCCCAGGCGCCTTCGCGGCCCCTTCGTCTAGCGGTCCAGGACGCGGCCCTTTCACGGCTGAAACACGGGTTCGATTCCCGTAGGGGTCACCAGCCTTCGCGCCTTGCGCTTCGGCCGGCGAGCCGGCCAGGCCGGCGCGCCGAACCCGTGTCCTTGGTGGACGGATCGCCGGGCCGATTCGCCGGGCCGCCCCGGCCACGAGCCGGTCCGCGACAGTTCGCGCTGGCGCGTCCGGACTATCCGGTATAGCTTTACCGCGACGATGAGGCCGACAGATGACCGGTCCGCCGCCACCGTGGGACCAGACAGTCATTGAACTATGAATCGACGCCAGGCGCGGCCGTGGATCCGGCTGCCTTTTACCGCGGCATGTTCCAGCATCCCGACATCGCTTTCTTCGTCCTGCGCGTCTCGCCGGACGGACAATTCCTGTGCGAGGACGGCAACGAGCCGCTCGAAAAATGGATCGGCAAGCCGATCGCGGAGATGAAGGGTCACGATATCCATGAATTTCTGCCCGCGCCCGGGGTCGACATACTGGAATCCCACCTTCGGATCGCGGTCGAGAAGCGGGTCACCCATGTTTACGATCGAAGCATGGACGTGCCCGACGGCAAGATGACATGGGTCTCGACCCTGACTCCGGTCATGGACGGCGACGGGCCGGTGACCCACATCCTCGGCATGGTCCGCAACATTTCGGTGGAAAAACGTCTGGGTCCCGACGAAGCGCATCACCAGGCGCTGATCGATCATCTCGGCCTGACCTGCCCAAACCTCATCTATCTGTTCGATATCAGGCAGCGGCGTAACCTGTTCCTCGCCGGCCAGATCCAGAATCTGCTCGGCTACAGCCGCCGCGACATCGAGCGGATGGGCAAGGACATTCTTCGCAACCTCCTTCATCCCGACGACCGCGACCGGGTCGACCGTCACCTAGCGCGATTCTCCGGCTCCTGGGAGGGGGCGGCATTCACCCTCGAATATCGGATGCGCCACCGGGACGGGAAATATCGCAGGTTCGTGAGCCGGGACACGGTGATCGAACGGGATTCGGAGGGCAAGCCGAAGACCATCCTCGGAGTCGCCACGCAGGCGAGCGACGGGCATCGGATCGAGGAGGAGGTGCGCACCTTGTCCGGCCGGATGCTGACTTTGGGCGAGGACGAAAGGCACCGTCTGGCGGAGTCGATCCACGAGGCGACCGGCCAGCATCTCTGCGCCGCCGATCTGGCCCTGAAGCGGCTCCAGCTGATCGCCGAGCCCGAAGTGTCCTCAGCGCGCGAGGCGATGGGAGAGGCGCTCGACGATGCCAGGGCTTCGCTTCGCGGAATCAGACGCGAGATAAGCGTGCTCACCTATCTGCTTCGGCCGCCGGTGTTCGACAGCCACAGCATGAGCGAGGCGCTTCGGATCTTCGGCGAGGGTTTCGAGCGAAAGAGCGGGATCGCCGCCGAGGTCCGGGCGGCGCCCGAGACCGACGAAATTCCGGTCATGACCTTCATGCCCCTGTTCCGGGTCCTCCAGGAAGCCCTCGCCAACGTTCATCGCCATTCCGGCGCCGCGAAGGTCTCCATCGCCCTGGAGGTCGAGGAGGGAGAGGTCGTCCTGACCGTCGCGGACGACGGAGTCGGCTTCGATTCGCGAACGGCCTATCATCGCCCCTCCGGCGGATCCGGCCTGGCCTCCATGCGCGCCCGAATGGCCCAGCTGAACGGGACGGTGGAGGTGAGCCGCCGCGGACCGGGCACCACGATCATTGCCAGGGCGCCCCTCATTCCCTGCAAGGCATGATCCGTCCGCCCGGCGGATCGTGCCGGAGCGGGAAGCGGCTTTCGGCTGAAGCGATGCCGCCCCCGGGCGGGGCTTAGAGCATCGTGCGGAAAAGTGGGTACCGGTTTTCCGCTTAAACGATGCGGCAACAAGGATTTAGAGCAGCGGCGCGATTCAGGAATCGCGTCCGATGCTCTAGACGGAGCCGCCTGAGGGTTCGGGAAGCCCGGCCCGCGACGGAAAGCGGAATCGTCCCCGGTCCATCGAGTGAGGGGTCTGGGTTCCGGGCCGCCGGGTCATTCGTCCCGACGTGGGCCGGAAGGGCGGGAGCGGATCGCCCATTTCCTCCTCGACCAGATCCTCCTCCTCGATCCGGCGCGCGCCGGCCGGCGGAGCGAAGGTGAAACGGTCGGCGGCGAGC
>DATDAS010000087.1:0-3199 GCA_036525315.1 Allosphingosinicella sp. | reverse complement strand
GGCCGCGGGCGAAGCGGGTTGCGGTCCACCGCCGCCGGGGCAGGGCCTCTCCCGCGCCGAACCCGGCCACACCCTGGAGCGGCTCCGTTCAGGCTGCTATTGCCTCGGGGCACTCGGCCGGAGCGTCGCTAACGGAGCCGTTGGAGACCTCCCGCCGTCCCAGCCGCAGGAGCAGCGACGCCGCCTCCTCCGCCTTGGCCGCAACCGTGAGGATAGCCCTGCTGTCGGCCTTCAGCACCTTGAGCCACGAAGCGAGGTAGCTGGCATGATGGTCCAGATGATCCACCGGGAGCCCAAGCTCCGCCCCGAGGATCGCGGAGGAAAGCTCGGCCACCAGCTCCTCCATCGAATAAGCCTCGCCCCCGAACCGGCCGCCCATCTGGCGGGCGAGCCGGCTCTCATGGCCGGTCCAATGCGACAGCTCGTGCGCGAGCGTCGCACGGTAGTGGTCCAGATCCCTGAACAGACCGGGCTCCGGCATCGTCACCTGGTCCAGCACGGGGGAGTAGTAGGCCTCCGCTCCCCAGTGGCGAATCCTCGCGGGAATCGCTGCAAAGAAACGCTCGAGATCATGATCTCGCTCGGTTGGTGGCGGGAGCGGTCGCGGTTCCGGAAAGAACGTGCCGGGCAGCCCATCAATCTGGCAGGCGTTGAACACCGTGAAGCTCTTCAGGACGCGGCGCGTCCGTCGTTCTTCGGCTTCCTCGGCCTCGCCGGCCTCCTCCTGCCTGTAGGCCCGGTAGAATATGGCGACGGTGCCGCGCTCGCCCTTCCGCACCTGGCCTCCAAGGACTTGCGACTGGCGATAGGTCATCCAGAAGGGCGAAGCATGGCCCGCAGCTTCGGCCGCCATCCAGAGCCACAGGACATTGATGCCCTGATAAGGCGTGCCGCAGGCGCGCAGCGGCCGCGACACCGTCGCGCCGGTCCACGGCTGAACCCAAGGCCGCGTGCCTGCCTCGAGCCGCTCCACGATCGCGGCCGTGATCATCTCCGCCGGCGAAGGCCGGTTGATTGTATGATTCATCGGGAGTCTCCGAATTCCCACCGGCCTTTGCCAGCCGCATTTGGGAAGCGCCCTCCCCTCTGTTCTTACGATTTAGATCGCTAAGTCATTCCCCCAATTGGGGGAATTGCGCGGCCACGCCATCTCCTGCCATAGTCGCAGCGCGGTCAAGCTCGCCGACCTGTTCGGCGAGCGAGGCCGCGGCCACTGACGGCCACGCCCTCGGAGTGAGATCCCGAGGCGTGGCCTTATGAGGGCGGCACGTGGACCCGGCGGCTTGGGACGCCTCTCGTGACCGTGCGGAACGCAGCGGTTCGGCATGTTCGAACGGATTGGTGCATTCGTCGATGACGTGAATGCGGTCGGCACCCAGGCTGAGCTGAAATCGGTCCTTGCGGAGATAGCGAGAGAGCTGGGCTTCACTCACTTCGCTCTCAGCCACCATGTGGACCTGCGCAGCTCGTCCGAGCCGGCGATCCGGATCCATAACTATCCTGAGAAATGGGAACGCTACTACGATCGTCACCACCTCGGGCGAACCGACCCGGTCCACCGGGCCTGCCAGACGACCGCGGTGGGGTTCACATGGTCGCAGCTGCCGCGGATGATCCCGCTCACCCGCAGGGATCACCGCCTGATGGAGGCCGCGGCAAAACAGGGCCTCGGTACAGGCTTTACCGTCCCGGCTCATGTGCCCGGCGAGGTCAACGGCTCATGCTCCTTCGCGACGGCTCGCGGTCGTCCTTTGCAGGCGGAGCACCTGGCGACGGCGCAGCTGGTCGGCGCGTTTGCCTTCGAAGCCGCCCGGCGCCTGGTGAAGCGGGATCACCAAAAGCTGAGGGATCCGGCTCGCTTCTCCGACCGGGAGCGCGACTGCCTGATCTGGGTCGCTCGCGGAAAGTCGGATTCCGAGATCGCAACGATCCTCGGGATCAGCCCGGAAACCGTGCATCAATATGTGAAGCAGGCCCGCGCCAATTACGATGCCGTGAGTCGGTCCCAGCTGGTCGCCCATGCCCTGTTCAGCGGCACGATCAGCTTCATGGACATATTCAAGCGATAGCCACGGCGCGGCTTGCTCTCTTCACCAGGGAGCGAAGGTGTTCACCAGAACCGCCACCATGGCCGCTCCTGGCGCGCGAGCGCGCGGTCGAGCTTGCAGAGGGCATCGGCGAGCAGCCTCTGCGCCTCGGAAAGGCTCAGGCCCAGCCGGTCGGCAACCGCGTCGAGACCGAGTTTCTCAGAGGCGCTCAGCAGCAGCACCTCGCGCTCGCATGAGGAGAGGCAGCGCGCGGCGCGTTCGATCCGGCCGGCATCGATGGGCGCACAATCGTTCGCCATGGTCATTCTCCACTGAAAGACTCGGCACCGGTCGGGGACGGCGGGGAAACCGGGAGGCAATCTGTTCCGACCGGCGCGCCATGGTCGCCAATCTCCTGTGAGGCGCCGGCCGCCCGTCCGGACGGGTGCTGGCCGGCAGGTCAGTGAGGCCCTCAGCTAGGCGCTTCTGTCGGGGTCGATTGCGTCGGATAGTAGGACGCTGCCCGCATAACCCTTTGGACAGCGCCTCTGGCCAGTTCTGACTAGGTCCGGTTCGTGGACTTCAAGTCCCGTTCGCCGCCCCCGGCCGGTGCCGAGGGGAAGAAGCGGGCGGCCACCGGGGGCCGCCCGCCAGGACGGAAGAGGCGTCAGGCCGCTTCCTCGATCCGCTCGTCCATGACGCCTCCTCCACTCTCGTCCTCAGGCGCATCCTCCCAGGGCGGAGTATCGAAATCAGGCGCCTGCGGTATCGCGGCGTCCTCCACCGGTGGCTCGGTGAACCGCATGACATCCGGCACCCAGGCCAGAGCGGCCTGCTTGACCTCGGCCTCGCCGACGAACTCCCCGGCGAAGACGCGCTCGCAGTTTTCGGAGAGCTCGGCCTTCTTCGCCTTGGCGTAGCGGGCCGCGAATGCCGGGCCGCCGATCTCGGCCAAGGCGTCCAGCGCGAGCGCCTTCGGCACCCGGTCGAACCAGGTCGCCCCGCGCGGGCGCCACCATGAGGCGACATCGATGTCGAGCAGCCGCGCGAGATGGTCGTGGAACGGGCACCCACCCACTTCGCCGCCACCGAGCCTTGCCTCGAGCGTGTGCGCGAGCGTGTGCGCCAGCCATGCGGCCCGCGCCTCGTCGCCTAGCGCGCGAAACGCGTCG
>DATDAS010000086.1:0-58514 GCA_036525315.1 Allosphingosinicella sp. | reverse complement strand
CACGGTAACCTGCCTTGTCTGTACGACTGGAGATCAATCGACTGTTCGGTCGTGCGTGAAAGCGACGATGATCCCTGGCTCCACCACGGTTGCGGCCTGAGGGGCATCGGGCGACATCGCCGCAGCGTCGGGGCGGGCGGCCGCCCGCCCCGACGCACAATCGCTTCCAACCGGACAAAGATCACCACGTCCAGATACAAGGGGGCTCTGAGCCCAGGTTGCGGACAAAGAAAAAGGCGGCCCGGATCGACCGGACCGCCTCTTCTTTGTTTTGCGTCGCTTAGCGCTTCGAGAACTGGAAGCTCCGGCGGGCCTTGGCCTTGCCGTACTTCTTGCGCTCGACGACTCGCGGATCGCGGGTCAGGAAGCCTTCGCGCTTCACCGCGACGCGCAGGCCCGGCTCGTAGCGGGTCAGCGCCTGGCTGATTCCATGGCGGACAGCGCCGGCCTGGCCGGAGAGACCTCCGCCCTTCACGGTGGCGATCACGTCATACTGGCCGCGCCGCTCGGTGATGTCGAACACCTGGTTGATGATCAGTCGGAGCGTCGGACGGGCGAAATAGACCTCCTGGTCGCGGCCGTTGACGACGATCTTGCCGCTGCCCGGCTTCAGCCAGACACGGGCGACCGCATCCTTGCGGCGGCCGGTGGCATAGGCGCGGCCCTGCTTGTCGAGCTGCTGCTCGCGAAGCACCGCAGCGATCTGCGGGCCCTGGGTGTCGACGCCGTCCTTGTTGACCACTTCGGCGTCGCGGCCGCGGCGGCCGCCCTCATGGCGACCGGAATGACCGGAATCGGCCGCGGGGGCCGGAGCCGCTTCGGCGGCAGGCGCGGCGGCAGCTTCGGGAGCGGCTTCAGGCGCAGCCTCGGGCGCCGGAGCAGCGTCGGTCTCGGGTGCGGCGGCATCGGCTTCCGGAGCCGCGGCGCCCGCTTCGGGAGCGGCGGCTTCAGCCTCGGGCGCGGCGGCGTCGGCCTTGGCCTCGTCGGCGGCCGGGGTCTCGGCGGCCGGAGTCTCGACCGCCGGGGTCTCGGGTTCGGCGCCGGTCAGAGCGCCGAGGTCGGAAAGGGTCTTGCGGGGCATCAGGCACCAACCTTGTTCTTGCGGCTCATCGCCGCGACATCGAGAGGCTCGGGATTCTGGCCGCCGTGCGGATGCTCGGTGCCGTTATAGAGGTGAAGGGCGCGCATCTGGTCGCGGCCCAAAGGCCCGCGCGGGATCATGCGCTCGACCGCCTTCTCGAGCACGCGCTCGGGGAATCGGCCCTCGAGCACCTTGCCCGCGGTGACGCCCTTGATTCCGCCGGCATAGCCCGTGTGACGCCAATAGATCTTGTCCTGCAATTTCTTGCCGGTGAACTTCACCTTGTCGGCGTTGACGATGACGACATGGTCGCCGCAATCGACATGCGGGGTGTAGCTCGGCTTGTGCTTGCCGCGCAGGATATTGGCGACGATCGTCGCGAGGCGGCCGACGACCAGCCCCTCGGCATCGATCAGATGCCATTTCTTCTCCACCTCGGCCGGCTTGGCCGACTTGGTGGTCTTCATCAGCGCCTTCATTGGCTGAGACCTCATCTGGAAACGAAACGCGCCGCTCGTCCGGAGCGGCGCTGGTGCCGGCCAATTGGCAGCGAGGCCCCGGAAAGTCAATATTTGCGCGGCTTTGCCGAGAGGTAAAATGTTACCTTTCGATATCCGGTTCGCCCGTCGACTCGGCGAGAACCCAGTCGCGATAGGGTTCCAGGCCGCCCTCGATCGGCCAGATGACGGTCGCGGGCACCGCATAACTGTGAAGCTCGCTGATACGTTCGACGAGGGTCTCGGCTCGGGCGGCGGCGGTCTTGAAGATGGCCGCGACCTCGTCCGCTTCCTCGATCTTGCCCTCCCAGCGATAGATGGAGTGGCAGGCGCCGAGCAGGTTGACGCAGGCGGCAAGCCCTTCCTCGACGACCATTCGCCCGATCCGCCGCGCTTCATCCTCGCTTCCGAACGTCGCGTAGACGGTGACGATTTCGGCCATCGGCGCTCTCCTAGCCCCTCCCCTCGATGGGGAGGGGTTGGGGAGGGGTGGCGTTCGACACAGGTTCCAGCGGGCCTCGCAGGCCACCCCCACCCAAACCCTCCCCCATCGAGGGGGAGGGCCGATGTTGAATCCGATCGCCGATCACATGCGCGGTCGCGACGATCGCAGCGAGCAGCAGCGCCGCCATGCCCTGGTGCGAGACGGCTATCCACAATTCCACGCCGCTGAGCAATGTGAGGATTCCGAGCACGATCTGGAGGGCGACCGCCGAGACGACCGCCATCGAATGGAAATAATGCCCGCGCTTCCAGGCCTGCCAGGCGAGCAATGTGGCCAGCGCCGCGACGGCCCAGGCCAGCCAGCGGTGGACGAACTGGACCACGATTCCGTTGTCCACGAAGTTGCGGAGGAAGGGCTCGAGCATCGGCGTTGCCGACGGGAAGAATTCGCCGCTCATCATCGGCCAGCTGTCATAGGCATAGCCGGCATCGAGACCGGCGACATAGGCTCCGAACATCATCTGCAAGGCGAGCGCCGAGAGAGTCCAGATCGCGAGCGTCGGCATTCGAGCGCCTCCCGCGCCTTCGGCCTGGCGGGCCAGCGTCCGAAGATCGAGCGCCGTCCAGACGAGGGCGCCCAGGATCAGAAAGGCGAGGAGCAGGTGGACCGCGAGCCGGATGTGGCTGACGTCGGGGCGGTCGACCAGGCCGGACGCAACCATCCACCAGCCCACGGCGCCCTGAAGGCCACCCAGAGCGAGCAGTGCGGTCAGGCGCCAGCCATATCCGGCCGGAATCGCCCGGCGCCACGCGAACCAGGCGAGCGGGAGTGCGAAGGCGAGGCCGATGACCCGCCCGAGCAGCCGATGGACATATTCCCAGAAATAGATGTCCTTGAACTCGCTCAGGGTCATTCCGCGGTTGATCGCCTGATATTGGGGCGATTGCCGGTAGGCGTCGAAGGCGGCCTGCCAGGCATCCTGCCCGATCGGCGGGATCGCTCCGCTGATCGGCTCCCAGCGGGTGATCGAAAGGCCGGATTCGGTCAGGCGCGTGATCCCCCCGACCACGACCATCAGGAAGACCAAAGCGGCGACCAGCAGCAGCCAGTTGGAGAGGGCGAGCGGGCGCGGCTTCCGCGCCTTTTCGGGAATCGACAAAGAGACGGGGGTCGCCATGGGCGCGCTATGGCCGCCCGGCCTTCATCTGCCAACCGTCGCGGTTTCGAAGAGATTCATCCGGAATGGAAACTTTTTGGCAGACGTTATATTGTATCTCTCGGTGCGACGACCTATAGAGTCGGTCGCAAGGAGGCATTCGGGCTCGATGTTCGCGAACGTGGCACGCAACGGAGTGATGGATCGCTTGGCCATCGCGCTGAGCGGGCTGTGCGTCGTCCATTGCCTTGCGAGCGCGGTGCTCGTCACCCTGCTCGCCTCCGCCGGCGGCCTTCTCGTTACCCCCGCGATCCATGAGGTCGGCCTCACCATGGCGATCATGCTCGGAATCGTCGCTCTCGGCCGGGGCGTGATGGAGCATGATTTCATGATGCCTTCGGCGGTCGGAAGCCTCGGGCTCGGCGTGATGGCGGGCGCGATGACCATGGAGCATGGACTCGCCGAGACCGCCTACACCGTCGTCGGCGTGCTGATCCTCGCGCTCGGCCACGATCTCAACCGCCGCGCGGTGATCTGACCGACGGCGGCCGGCCGGCCGCCTCCCTTGTCCGCAAGCCGATCCGCCCGTTAGAGGATTCTGCCGCCGCGATCGCTTGTCCGGACGCGGCTCACCCCCTATTCGAGCCGGCATGTCCTCTTCCGACCGCAAACCTATTGATTTCGCTCAGCCGATCGACCGGCGCGGCCTCCTGCTCGCGGCCGGCGCCGCCGCTGCGATGCTTCCCTTCGCCCCGCTCGAGGCGGCCGCCGGCGACAAGCTCCTCCGCCGGGCGATCCGACGCGCCGGCGGCTACAAGGTGCTGAGCCGGGTCCGGCTGCTGAGCTGGGAGGGCGAGGCGACGGTCTTCGACGGCGACCGAAGGATCGAGCTTGGGGTCTCGACGATCGTCGCGCCCTTTACTTCCGCCCGGTCGACGACCTGGCTGCTCTCCGAGGGCAAGGCCTCGGCGCGCACGATGATCATCACCGAAACCGGCGGCAGGGTCGAACGCAACGGGCGGACCGAGCCGCTGCCGGCCCGTCTCGTCACCCACGAGCGGGCCCAGTTCGCCATGTACGGCCTGATGCTCCTCGCGCCGCTCGACCGCGGCGGCGGCTCGATCCGCCAGCCCCACATCCCCTCGAGCGGATTCGACATTTTGCGGGTCTCGCACAAGCTCGCGCCGCTCACGCGGCTCTTTTTCGAGACCGACGGGCGCCTCGCCGAGGCGGTCAATACGGTTCCCCATCCCGAGACCGGCCGGCCCGTGCGCCAGCGCTTCATCTTCTCCGAGGAGCAGATGCCCGGCCCGGTCCGCTGGCCGCGGACCATTCGGATAGAGCAGGAAGGCAGCCCGGTTTTCGAGCTCAGGCTGACTCGCTTCGAAGCGGTGAGCTGAGCCGTCCGACTGCCGGATTTCCGGGAAAGCCGTTCGCTTCTAGCTCCTTCGGCGGAAAGCTTGGCATTCACCCGGCAAATCCCTATTTTGAACGCATGGCCCACGTCCACCATTCGCACGAAGGCAAGGCGCTCGCCCGGGCCGCCGCCGAGACCATGGAGAAATCGGGCGAGCAGTGGACCGCGATGCGCTCCGCGGTCTTCGATGCCCTGGCGAGCTTCGACAAGCCGGCCTCCGCCTACGACATCGCCGACAAGGTCTCGAAGGACCAGGGGCGGCGAGTCGCCGCGAACAGCGTCTACCGGATCCTCGATCTGTTCGTCGGCGCCAACCTCGCCCGCCGTGTCGAAAGCGCCAACGCCTACATCGCAAACGACCATCCGGACTGCCTTCACGACTGCATCTTCCTGATCTGCGACAATTGCGGCCAGACCCAGCATATCGACGACGACCGCCTCTCGGGCGGAGTGCGCGCCGCCGCCAAGCAGGCCGGCTTCGCCCCCGACCGCCCGGTCATCGAGGTGCGCGGACGGTGCGGGGATTGCGAGGAAGCCTAGCTTTTTCCTTGCCGGGCCGGTGAGGGCCCGGTTTCGCGTTCGACAGCCTCTTTCAGCAAGGTTATGAGCCGCGGCCATGAGTGAACGCCCGGAAACGCCGCTTCTCGACACCATCCAATACCCCGCCGACGTGCGGGCGCTAAAGGTGGACCAGCTGCGCCAGCTCGCCGACGAGCTTCGCGCCGAGACCATCTCGGCCGTCTCGGTGACCGGCGGTCATCTGGGCGCCGGCCTCGGCGTGGTCGAGCTGACCGTCGCCATCCACCACGTCTTCGACACGCCGAACGACCGGCTGGTCTGGGACGTCGGCCACCAATGCTATCCGCACAAGATACTGACCGGCCGCCGCGACCGAATCCGAACCCTTCGCATGGGCGGCGGCCTCTCCGGCTTCACCAAGAGGAGCGAGAGCGAATACGACCCGTTCGGGGCCGCGCACAGCTCGACCTCCATCTCCTCGGCTCTCGGCTTCGCCGTCGCCAACAAGCTGGCCGGCGCGCCCGGCAAGGCGATCGCGGTGATCGGCGACGGCGCGATGAGCGCGGGCATGGCCTATGAGGCGATGAACAATGCCGAGGTCGCCGGCAACCGGCTGGTCGTCATCCTCAACGACAACGACATGTCGATCGCGCCCCCGGTCGGAGGCCTCTCCCACTATCTCGCGCGCCTGGTCTCGTCGGGCAAATATCTGACCGTCCGGCACCTCGCCCAGCGCTTCGCCCGAAAGCTCCCGAACCGGCTCCACAAGGCCGCCCGCAAGGTCGAGGAATATGCGCGCGGAATGGCGACCGGCGGCACCCTCTTCGAGGAGCTCGGCTTCTATTATGTCGGCCCGATCGACGGCCATGACGTCGAAGGGCTGGTCAAGATCCTTGAGAACGTCCGCGACGCCGACGAGGGGCCGATGCTGGTCCACGTCGTCACCAAGAAGGGCAAGGGCTATGCGCCCGCCGAGGCGGCGGCCGACAAATATCACGGGGTCCAGAAGTTCGACGTCGTGTCGGGCGAGCAGGCCAAGGCCGAGCCGGGGCCGCCCAGCTACACCGGAGTCTTCGCCAAGGCTTTGACCGCCGAGGCGGAGCGCGACGAGAAGGTGGTCGCGATCACCGCCGCCATGCCCTCGGGCACGGGCCTCGACAAGTTCGGCGACCGTTTCCCGGATCGCATGTTCGACGTCGGAATCGCCGAGCAGCATGCGGTGACCTTCGCCGCCGGCCTCGCCGCCCAGGGCTACCGGCCCTTCTGCGCCATCTACTCGACCTTCCTGCAGCGCGCCTACGACCAGGTCGTGCACGACGTCGCGATCCAGAATCTGCCGGTGCGCTTCGCCATGGACCGGGCCGGGCTGGTCGGCGCCGACGGGGCCACTCATGCCGGAAGCTTCGATCTCGCCTACCTCTGCACCCTCCCCAACTTTACGGTGATGGCCGCGGCCGACGAGGTCGAATTGGTCCATATGGTCCACACCATGGCGCTTCACGACAGCGGTCCGATCGCGGTCCGCTATCCGCGCGGCAACGGCGTGGGCCTTCCGCTGCCCGAGGTCCCCGAGCGGCTCGAGATCGGCAAGGGCCGGATCGTCCGGGAGGGCAAGAAGGTCGCGATCCTCTCGCTCGGCACGCGCCTCGCCGAGGCTCTCAAGGCCGCCGACGCGCTCGAGGGCAAGGGCCTGTCGACGACGGTCGCCGACCTTCGCTTCGCCAAGCCGCTCGACGAGGCCCTGATCCGCACCCTGCTCGCCACCCACGAGGTCGCGGTGACGGTCGAGGAGGCGGCGATCGGCGGCTTCGGC
The DNA here is from genome assembly GCA_036525315.1 of Allosphingosinicella sp. Taxonomy (GTDB): domain Bacteria; phylum Pseudomonadota; class Alphaproteobacteria; order Sphingomonadales; family Sphingomonadaceae; genus Allosphingosinicella. The sequence continues at coordinate 51,586 of DATDAS010000086.1, read as the reverse complement.
GCCCACGTCCTGACCATGGCCAGCGACCAGGGCCTGATCGATGCGGGCCTGAAGCTGCGCACCATGCGCCTGCCCGATCATTTCCAGGACCAGGACAAGCCCGAGAAGCAATATGCCGACGCCGGCCTGGACGCGGACGGAATCGTCGCCACGGTGCTGAAAGCGCTCCGCCACAACAGCGCCGGTGTCGTGGAGGGCGCGCGGGCCTGATCGATCCGCGAAGGAATTATGCTTCCTTCCTTCGCGCCTGTTACTTCAAATGATGGAGTTTTGGTTCACGCGAAGGGCGCGAAGGGCGCGAAGGGCGCGAAGGGCGCGAAGGAACCGGCTATGCTGGATATTGAGAGCTTGCCCGATTGGCGATCGACGCCGGCTTTCATATCCATAAGGACCTCGGGCCAGGCCTGCTCGAATCGGTCTATGAAACTGTATTAGCGGCGAGCCTCGAACGACGCGGTTTGCTGGTCGAACGCCAGAAGCCGATCGAAATCGAATATGAAGGAATGGTGCTCGGCCCCGGTTTTCGAGCCGATCTGATCGTTGAAGGTCGGCTCATCATTGAGGTGAAATCGCTGGACCGTCTTGCGCCGCTCCATCCCAAGCAACTCCTGACCTATTTGCGTCTGATGAAACTACCTCTGGGCCTTCTGATGAACTTCGGGGGAGACACTTTCCGCGAGGGGGTGAAACGGGTCGTCAACCGGCACACCGACTTCGCGTCTTCGCGCCTTCGCGTGAACCAAATACCGGCGATTGAGATCGTCTCGGTCGAAGAGGTGAATAACGAGGCCGGCGCCGATGAAGAGGGAGTTCGGGCGTCACGACCCTGAAATGCAAAAGCCGCCGGAAATCCCGGCGGCTCGCAGTGTCCCGTCGGGGAGCGATCCTTAGATCAGCACCGCGCCGACGACGAGCATCTGGGCGCCTACGGCAATAAGGCCGGCGACCGCCACTTCGAGGATGCGCATTTTCTCACTCCTTTGACACGGGGAAATATTCCCCGCGAAGCCTATGTGGGGTGGGCGACGCCTTTCTCAACTGCAATGATAGACAATATAGGTGCAGAAATTGCATTTGGCTCGAGATGTCTGTTTATTGGCGCCTTTACGCCCTTAGCATGGTACCAATCGCCCGCCAGCGAACCCTGGAGAGTAGAGGAAAATATGCCGGACCAAGATCAACGCATTCGCCCTGCGATCGATCGTGCCACCCGGGTCAACGAGGCTGCGCGGGTCGTGCGCGATGTGCGTCCGGGGTTGAAAGAATTGCTTCTCGGAGACGGGCCGCGCTTCGATCTGGCTTTGCCCAAGCGTGGCTCCTCACGCAGCCGCAAACCACCCATCTTCTGAGCTGCGCGCGTTGAAAGGATGCCCAAGCAGCGCGCCGATCAGATGCTCGTCGACCGGGGGCTGGCCGAGAGCCGGGCCAAGGCGCAGGCGCTGATCCTGGCCGGCCTGGCCTTTTCCGGCGAGCGCAAGATCGACAAGGCGGGGCAGACACTGCCCGAGGATGCGCCGCTCGAGGTGCGCGGGCGGGAGCATCCCTGGGTTTCGCGCGGCGGGATCAAGCTGGCGCATGGGCTCGACCATTTCGGGTGGGACGTCACCGGGGCGGTCGCGTTGGACGTGGGCTCCTCGACGGGGGGCTTTACCGACGTCCTGCTCCAGCGCGGGGCGGAGAAGGTGTTCGCGGTGGACGTCGGCACCAACCAGCTCGCCTGGAAGCTCCGGCAGGATCCGCGCGTCATCGTCCATGAGCAGACCAATGCGCGCTATCTGACCGGGGAGGTCGTGACCGAGCCGGTCGACCTCATCGTCTGCGACACCAGCTTCATCTCGCTCGCCAAGGTGCTGGACAAAGCGCTCGACTTCGCCGGGTCCGGCGGGCGGCTGATCGCGCTAGTGAAGCCGCAGTTCGAGGCCGGGCGGGGCGAGATCGGCAAGGGCGGCGTGGTCCGCGATCCGGCGGTCCACGAGCGTGTCTGCGCGGCCGCGGCGGACTGGGTCGCCTCGCGCGGCTGGACCGTCGAGGGGCTGGTCGAGAGCCCGATCACGGGGCCCGAGGGCAATGTCGAGTTCTTGCTCGCGGCCCGCAAAAGCGGGGCGGACGCGCAGGGATGAGCGCGAGCTTCACCGGTTTGGACTGGGCGATCGTCGGCGGCTACGTGCTCCTGCTCGCGGCGGCGGGGATCCTGTCCACCCGGCGGCAGCGCGATGCCGAGGATTATTTCCTCGCCGGCCATCGGGTGCCGATCTGGCTGGTCGCGGTTTCGGTCCTGTCCACCACCCAGTCGGCGGCGACATTCCTCGGCGCTCCGGACTACGCCTATCGCGGCGACTACGCCTACCTTACCACCTATCTCGGCCCGCTGATCGCGGCCTTCCTGATCTCCAGATATCTGATCCCGCGCTTCTACGCGGAGGGCGTGACGACAGTCTACGAGCTGCTGCGCAACCGGTTCGACGCGACGGCGATGCGGGCGGCGGGCGGGATGTATCTGATCGGCCGGATCTTCGCGAGCGGGGCCCGGCTCTATCTCGCCTCCATCGCGGTCTCGATGATCGTCTTCCTCGACATCCAGCCGATGAGCGTCCTCGCCGCCTCCTTCGTCCTGGTCGTCTTCGGCCTGGCCTTCACCTTCATCGGCGGGCTCCGATCGGTGATCTGGAGCGATCTCGTCCAGGTCGCGCTGTATGTCGGAGCGGCCCTGGTCGTGCTCTATTTCCTGTGGACCAGCATCCCCGCTTCCGCGGGCGAGATCTGGAACGCACTCGCGTCGACGCCCGAGGGCACGAACAAGCTGAGGCTGATCGATCTCTCGACGGACCTCACCGCGCCTTTCTCGCTCCTCGCCACTGTCACCGGCATCACCCTGCTCTTCTTCGCCAGCCAGGGGCTCGACCAGGACATCACCCAGCGCTTCCTCGCTTGCAGCGACGTGAGGGAAGGGCGGCGTGCGCTCTACGCCTCGGCTCTGGCCTCGATCCCGGTCGTGCTCCTGTTCCTGGCGATCGGGTCGCTTCTCTACATATTCTACGACCGGGCCGACCTGATGGGCGGTGAGGCCGCCGGGGCGGCGGGCGAGTTCCGCGGCGAGAAGATCACCATCTTCATGCACTACATATTGACCCAGATCCCGCCCGGCCTGCGCGGCTTCGTCGCGGTCGGCGTGCTCGCCGCGGCGGCAGTCAATTCGGGGCTCATCTCCATGGCCTCGGTCCTGATCCAGGATTTCTACCGGCCCTGGATCGAGCGGCGCCGGGAGATGCCCGAGGAGCATTATGTCCGGGCGGGTCGGGTCGGGATGATCGTGCTGGCCCTGGCCCTGCTCGGCATGTCGATCCTCTGCTTCTACTGGCAGAGGTACAGCGAGGTCCCGCTTCTCGAATTTGCCCTGGGGGTGATGAGCTTCGCTTATTCGGGGCTTCTCGGAGTCTATTTCACCATCCTCTTCACCCGGCGAGGCTCGACCCGTTCGGTGATCGCCGCGCTCGCGGCCGGCTTCGCCGCGATCGCCCTCCAGCAGCATTATGTCGTGGATCTGCTCGGGCTTCCGCCCTCGTGGAAGTCGCTCGCTTTCCCCTATCAGCTCTGCGTCGGCACCGCAGTCGCCTTCGCCACCTGCCTGCTGGGCAATCAGCGCAAGCCGGAGCCGGTCCGGGCCTGAGGGGGGTGTTTCCCTTCACTTTGGCCTGGAAGCGATAGCCGCAGGGCGGCGGCCGCGCATTCCGCGCGGCGCTCCGACATGGTATGAAGCGCGCGGATCGGGCGCCCGGCCGAGGCGCCGACCGGGGAGGGAACTGCCATGATGCGAAACCCTTGGCTCGTCGCCGTCCTGCTGGCCAGCGCTTCCCCGACCGCCCTCGCCGCCCAGGCCCAGCCGACCGTCGCCCAATATGAGCTGCAGATCGCCAAGGTCCGAGCAGCGATCGCCGGCGGCCAGAGCGGCGACTTCGTCGTCGAGCGCACGGTCAATGGCGAAGCCGTGCCGACCGTCCTGACCCAGGAGCAGTTCCGGGCGTTCGTGGTCCAGATGGTCATGACCGACGAGATCGACCCGTCCGAAGTTCCCGCCTTCATCAAGGCCGCGCGCGACCGGTCGAACAGGAACGTCGAGGACCTCGAGGAGCAGCTCAGCCGGCTCGATCACAACCGGATGAAGGCGGCGGTGGCCGAAGGCGGCGAGACCCTGACCCGGGTGCGGGCCGAAATGTACACGCCCGAATTCCTTGCCGGAATCGGCGTCGGCGATGTCGACAAGCTCCATCCCGGCGCGCGCTACGATCTGCTGATCGCAAAGACAGGCGGGATGATCGAGCGCGGCGCGGCCGGCGACTTCATCCTGATCCAGGTGGTGAACGGCAGGCGCATGCCGGTCGCGGTGACTGCGTCCCAACTGAACCAGCTGGTGACCGAACTGATCATGGTCGGCGAGTTGGAGCCGGGCGAGGCCCCCGCCTTCATCGCCGCCGCGCGGATCTATTCGGTCAGCGCGCTCGAGGAGCTGAAGGACATCAGGCTGGGCCTCACCCAGAAGCGCGACAATATCGTCCGCGATATCGAAGCGGAGATCAGCGGGGACCGCGCAACGATCGCCCAAATCGGCGACGAGATCAGGGCGAGCCTTCCCGCTGCCGGGACCTTGATCGCCCAGGCCGCCGACCGCGGCAGGACCGTCGCGGGCACGACGAGCACCGGGAGCATATTGCCGACGCGTCGTATTGCGACGCCGCCCCCGCCGCCGCCGCCGCCGCCGCCCCCGCCGACGCCGACGAACAATTACGCCGCCTGGATGACGGGCACGTTCGACACCGGCGGCGGCGTGATGACGCTCGGGCCCGGCGGCGGCAATTACGAATATCAGAACGGGCGGCTTCGCGTGACCAGCATCGAGGGGCCGGTCATGCACGGCATCTGGGAGCAGGACATGTCGGCCGGCAAATGCGCCAACGGGCGCTATTACGGAATCTTCCGGCTGACCTTCACCCAGGACGGCTTCAGCGGGATCTTCGGCTATTGCGAGGACCCGCCGAGCATGCCGGGCGGGTTCCAGGGAAAGCGGCGCAAATAAAGGCGCCGGGATTCTCCGATCTCACTGATCGGAACAATCGCTGAGGCCCCGTGCTTGCTAGTGTCACGGACGCACGTTAGCGCCAAACCGTGCTGCACCGCCGAAATCCGCTTGCCCTTGCGTTGCTTGCCGCCCTCGCGGCGTGCGGCGGCGGCGACGCGAAGGAGAAGGACCGCGTCGCGCCTCTGGTCAAGGCCGAGGCGGCGACGACGATCCGCTTCGTCGAGACGATCGAGGCGGTCGGCAATGCGCTCGCCAACGAGCAGGTGACGCTCTCGGCGCCGGTCACCGAGCGGCTGGTCCGCCTGGGCTTCGACGACGGCGACTATGTCCGCCAGGGCCAGGTGATGGCCGTGCTCGCCGCCGGGGTCGAGAACGCCCAGCTCGCCGAGGCGCAGGCGCGGGTCCGCGAGGCGAACCAGCAATTGGCGCGGATCCAGACCCTGAAGAGCAAGGGCTATGCGACCCAGGCCAATCTCGACGCCCAGGCGGCCTCCGCGTCGGCCGCACGGGCCCAGGCCGCCGAGGTCCGGGCCTCGATCGGGGAGCGGGTCGTCACCGCGCCCTTCTCGGGCTACGCTTCGCTCCGTACCATCTCGCCGGGCGCGGTGGTCAATTCGGGCACCCCGATCGCGACGGTCAGCGACATCTCGATCATCAAGCTCGATTTCCCGGTGCCCGAGACCGCGCTCTCGGCGATCAAGCCCGGCCTGACCATCGAGGCCCGCTCCGCGGCCTATCCGGACCAGCCCTTCCGCGGCCGGATCGCCGACGTCGATCCCGTGGTGGATCCGAACACGCGGTCGGTCATGGTCAGGGCCCGTCTCGCCAATCCGGACGGCAGGCTGAAGCCGGGCATGCTTCTCACCGTCGCGATCGAGACCGGCCCTCGAATGGGCCTCTCGGTACCCGAGCTCGCGGTCGTCGGCGAGGGCGACCGCCGCTTCGTCTACGTCGTCGATCCCGGCGGGACGGCCAAGCGGATCGAGGTCCGAACCGGGCTTCGATCGGCCGGCCGGGTCGAGATAATCGAGGGTCTGAAGCCGGGCCAGAAGGTCGTGACCGAAGGCGTGGTCAAGCTCTCCGACGGAATGAAGGTGCGCCTGGCCGGACCCAATGCGGGCGATAAGGCCGGGGGCGGCAAGGCGGCCGGGGCGCCGTGAAGCTCTCCGACCTCTCGGTCCGGCGCCCGGTCTTCGCAGCGGTCGTGGCGATGCTGATCGCGGTGGTCGGGATCGTCGGCTTCTTCGGACTGTCGGTCCGCGAATATCCGGACGTCGACCCGCCGGTCGTCTCGGTCGACACCGAATATACCGGCGCCGCGGCGAGCGTGGTCGAGACCCGGGTCACCCAGGTGCTCGAGGAGCAATTGTCGGGCCTGGAAGGGCTCCAGACCATCACCTCGCGGTCGCGCGACGGACAGTCCTCGATCACCATCGAGTTCCTCGCCGGCCGCTCGATCGAATCGGCTGCCAACGACGTCCGCGACCGGGTCGGCTCGGCCGCCGACAACCTCCCAGACGACGCCCGGCCGCCCGACGTCCGCAAGGTCGACGCCGACGCGTCGCCCATCCTGTTCCTGGTCGTCTCCAAGCCGGGCTGGTCGAGGCTCGAGCTGAGCGACTATGTCGACCGCAACCTGCTCGACCGCTTCTCCTCGATCGAGGGCGTCGCCCGGGTGTTCATCGGCGGCGAGGCGCGGCCGGCGATGCGGATCTGGCTCAACCCCGATCGGCTCGCCGCTTTCCGGCTGACCCCGGGAGACGTGGAGTCGGCGCTTCGCCGCCAGAATGTCGAGCTGCCCGCGGGCCGGCTCGAATCCGCGCAGCAGAACGTCACCCTCCGGGTCGAACGGCCATTCGCGAGCAAAGAGCAGTTCGCCCGGCTCGTCGTCGGCCGGGGCGAGGCCGGCTACCAGATCGTGCTCGGGGACGTGGCCCGGATCGAGCAGGGCCCGGAGAACCCCTACAGCGCCTTCCGGCTCAACGGCGAGCCGGCCATCGGGCTCGGGATCGTCCGCCAGTCCGGCGCCAACACGCTCGCCGTCGCCGACGCCGCAAAGGCCGTGGCCGAGGCGGTTAAGCCGGACCTGCCCGACGACATGAGCATCGTCGTCGGATCGGACGAATCCCAGTTCATCAGCAGGGCCATCGACAAGGTCTGGGTGACCCTCGCCGAGGCGGCCGTGCTCGTCGTCCTGGTCATCTTCCTCTTCCTCGGCAACTGGCGCGCGACCCTGATCCCGGCGGTCACCGTCCCGCTCTGCCTGCTCGCCAGCTTCGCGGTGCTCTGGGTGCTCGGCTTCTCGATCAACCTGCTCACCTTGCTGGCGATGGTCCTGTCGATCGGGATCGTCGTCGACGACGCGATCGTGGTGCTCGAGAACGTCTATCACCGGATCGAGGAAGGCGAGCCGCCGCTCGCCGCCGCCTTCGAGGGCACCCGCCAGGTCGGCTTCGCCATCCTCTCGACCACCATGGTCGTCTGCGCGGTGTTCGTGCCGATCATGTTCATCGCCGGCCAGACCGGCCTTCTGTTCCGCGAGCTCGCCGCCGCGATGATTGGAGCCGTCGCCTTCTCGGGCTTCCTTGCCTTGAGCCTTGCGCCGATGCTCTGCTCGAAGCTGCTGCGCTACGAGGAAAGGGGGCGGCTCGCCCGCTTCGTCGACGCTCGCTTCCGCAAGCTCGAGGCCTTCTACCTGCGCTCGCTCGAACGTGTGCTGAAGCGGCCGCTCCTGCCCGCGATCGCGGTCGGCCTGTTCCTCGCGCTCTCGGCCGGCCTGTTCACGACCCTGAAGTCCGAGCTCGTCCCGGCCGAGGACGTCGGGATCCTCCAGGCGACGGTCACCGCTCCGGAGGGCACCGGATTCGAGCAGATGGACCGCTACATGCTCGACGCCCAGGGGCAGCTGCTCAGGCTGACCAAGGAAGGCGCGGTCCGGGCGGTGATCCAGCGCACGCCCGGCGGCTTCGGACCGAGCGACGATTTCAACAGCGGCACCTTCGTCCTCTTCCTCAAGCCCTGGGAGGAGCGCGACAAGACCACCCAGGAGGTCGTCGCCAACGTCAACCGGATCATCGGCCAGCTTCCGGCGGTTCGCGGCAACGCCCAGGTCCGGTCGTCGATCGGCCGGGGCAGGGGCCAGCCGATCAGCTTCGTCATCGCGGGCGCGACCTATGTCGAGCTCGCCGCCGCCCGCGACCGGATCATCGCCGCCGCCGCGTCCAACCCCGGAATCGTCAACCTCGATTCCGACTACAAGGAATCGAAGCCGCAGCTTCGGATCGCGGTAAACACCGCCCGGGCCGGCGACCTCGGAGTCTCGGTCGAGGACGTCAGCAACGCGCTCCAGAGCCTGCTCGGATCGCGGCGGGTCTCGACCTATGTCGACCGCGGCGAGGAGTATCGGGTGATCGTCCAGGCCGAGGCGGCGGCGCGGGCGACCGAGGCCAATCTCGCCGCCATCCATGTCCGGAGCCGCAGCGGCGACCTCGTGCCGCTCGCCAATCTGGTCAGCGTCAGCGACACGGCCGGCGCGCGCGACCTCGGCCGCTACAACAAGATGCGCGCGATCACCTTGTCGGGCGGCCTGGCGCCCGGCTACCCGCTCGGCGAGGCTTTGGCCTTCCTCGAGGCCCAGGCGGCCTCGTCGCCCGAGGTGATCGCAATCGGCTATCGCGGCGAGAGCCAGGCGTTCAAGGAGACGGGCGGATCGATCTACCTGGTCTTCGCCCTGACCATATTGATCGTCTACCTGCTGCTCGCGGCCCAGTTCGAGAGCTTCGTCCACCCGGCCGTGATCATCACCACGGTTCCGCTCGCGGTCGGCGGAGGCGTGATCGGTCTGGTCGTGATGGGCCAGACGCTCAACCTCTACAGCCAGGTCGGGATCGTCATGCTGGTCGGGCTCGCGGCCAAGAACGGGATATTGATCGTCGAGTTCGCCAACCAGCTGAGGGACGCCGGCCGCGACATCGGCCAGGCGATCCTGGAGGCATCGGGGCGGCGGCTCCGGCCGATCCTGATGACCTCCATCGCGACGGTCGCGGGCGCGGTGCCCCTGATGATCGAGGGCGGAGCGGGCGCGGGCGCGCGGACCGCGATCGGCGTTGTCATCGTGTTCGGAGTGTCGATCGCGACTCTGATCACGCTCTTCCTCATTCCGCTGCTATATTCGCGGCTCGCCCGCTATACGGGCTCGCCGCTGGCGGTGACGCGCAAGCTCGAGGCCGAGCTCGCGGTCCACGGCCACGCGGCGCCGGCTGCCGCCGAATAGGAAAGGCATTCGCTTCCGATGAGAGGTATCGCTTCCCCAGCCCAGTTGCGCATGTCGTTCCTGCGCTACGCCTTGTTCACCGTGCCGCTGGTGCTGTTCCTCGGGATCGTCTCGGGCAGGGTCTCCAATTCGGGCTATGGCAATGCCTGGTTCGACGCTCTGATCAAGCCGGACTTCATGCCGCCGGGCTGGACCTTCGGCGTGGTCTGGACCCTGCTCTACATCGCGCTCGGGCTGTCGCTGGCGCTGATCCTCCACGCCCACGGAGCGCGGGGGCGGGGGCTGGCGGTCGGGCTGTTCGTCGTCCAGCTTCTGCTCAACCTCGCCTGGTCGCCGGTCTTCTTCGCCATGCACCGGGTTGACCTGGCGCTGGTGCTGCTGGGGGCGATGCTGATCCTGTCGGTCGCGGTGGTGATCCTGTTCGCGCGGATCCGGGCGGCCGCGGCCTGGCTGATGATCCCCTACGTCGCCTGGCTGGTCTTCGCTTCGCTTCTGACCTGGGAGGTGAACCGGCTCAATCCCGACGCCGAGGCGCTTGTCCCGCAGCGGGGCAGCACCGAAATAGAGCTTTGATGCGTTAGACGCGCAAAGGCACATTCCGAGGAGGACGCGATGCAGTCCGAGAACAGGTTATTCGACGATTTCGTCAAGGTGATGAACGGCGCGGCCGGGACGCTGGCCGGGATGGGCCGGGAGGCCGAGGGCGCGATGCGCGAGCGGATGCGCGAATGGGTCGGCGGGCTCGACATGGTGAGCCGCGAGGAATTCGAGGCCGCCAAGGCGATCGCGGTCGCCGCGCGCGAGGAGAACCAGGCGCTCAAGGCCCGGATCGAGGCGCTCGAGGCGCGGGCCGGACCGGCCGCGGCCAAGCCGTCCGGGCCGGCCAGGAAAGGCGGCGCCGGCGGGGCTGCCGGCGCCGGCACCGGCCCCGCCGGCTAGGGTAAGTACGTCATTAATCCACAACATATTGTGGTTCCTAACCTGCATTGTCTTGCGCTTTGGGTGCGCGCCATGCAGATTCCAGGCGAACAAAAGCGGGCCGGGGTCCATCAGGCGGGCCTCGATGGGGAAGTGAAATGATGGACGTCGACGAGTATGAAATGGAGCGCGAGACGAGCGCTCCGATCGACATGCTCGAACATTATTTCAACGCCCATGGCTGGGCCTATGAGAGGGGCGGCGAGGAAGAGATCGTCGCCAATTTCCAGGGCAGCTGGGCGCAGTACGAGCTTCGCGCGATCTGGCGCGAGGACGACCATGTCCTCCAGTTCCTGGCCCTTCCCGACATCAGGGTGGCCACCGACAAGCGCGCCGCCACCTACGAGACGATCGGGCTGATCAACGAGCAGCTCTGGCTCGGCCATTTCGAGCTCTGGGCGACCTCGGGGCTGGTGCTGTTCCGCCACGCGACCCTGCTCGAGGGCGACGAGGGCGGGGTCCTGAGCCTTCAGCAGGCCGAGACCCTGGTCGAGGCGGCGATCGAGGAGTGCGAGCGATTCTATCCCGTGTTCCAGTTCGTGCTGTGGGCCGGGAAGACGCCGCAGGAAGCGATCGCGGCGGCGCTGATCGAGACTCAGGGCGAGGCTTGAGCCACTTCCGTCATTCCAGCGGAAGCTGGAATCTCCCTTGTTCTTTCCGTCACCCCCGCGAAGGCGGGGGTCCCGCTGACTTTCCTTTCGTCATTCCCGCGAAGGCGGGAATCCAGCTTCTTCTTGTCTTTGTCTGGTAGCTTCGCGGAGTCCGTCTGGATCCCCGCTTTCGCGGGGATGACGAGGAAGAAAGGGAAGTGAGATTCCAGCGTGCGCTGGAATGACGATAGGAGAAAGAAGTGAGATTCCAGCTTTCGCTGGAATGACGCTAAGGGCGCGACATGAGGGATCCGCTTCTTCCCGGGCCGATGTGGATGATCGGATGCGGCAATATGGCTGGGGCCATGTTGCAGGGGTGGCTCGCGCGCGGCGCCGACCCGCGGCACATTACGGTTATTCGGCCCAGCGGGAAGCCCGCCGCCGAGGGGGTGCGGGTGCTGACCGCACTGCCCGAGGACGAGGTGCCCGCGCTCGTGCTGCTCGGGGTGAAGCCGCAGATGCTGGACGCGGTTGCGCCTTCGCTTGCGCCGGCACTCGATCCTGAGACCATCCTGGTTTCGATCCTCGCGGGCGTGGAGGCCCAGTCGCTGCGCGAGCGGTTCGCCGCGCCGCGGTCGATCGTCCGGGCGATGCCGAACCTGCCGGTGCGGCTCAACAAGGGGGTGATCGCGCTCCATGCCAAAGAGGCGGACGGGCGGGCGCGGGAGATTGTCGAGACATTGATGGCGGCGATCGGGCGGACCTTGTGGTTCGACGAGGAGGATTTGTTCCAGGTCGCCGGGATCGTCGGTGGGGCCGGGCCGGCCTTCCTGTTCCGTTTCATCGATGCTCTGGCCAAGGCGGGCGAGGGGCTGGGCCTGGCGCCGGCCGATGCGGCGAGCCTTGCGCTCGGGATGGTCGAGGGGGCGGGGGCGCAGGCGGCTGCCTCCGACCATTCGCCCGCCGAGCTTGCCCGGCAGGTGGCGAGCCCGGGCGGGACCACCGAGGCGGGGCTCGCGATGCTCGATGCGGAGGACGGGCTGGAGGCGCTGGTTCGGCGCACGCTCGAGGCCTCGCGGCGGCGGAGCCGGGAGATGGCGGAGGCGGCGCGCGGCCGCCACCAGGGTCCGGACCCTAATTGACCCTCCGCGGGTCCAGTCCTATCGCCGCCTCGCAACCCCCGGAAAGCGATGTGGAATGACCGAGCAGCGCCCCTATGACGACCGCGACGGCTGGATCTGGTTCGACGGCAAATTGGTGCCGTGGCGCGATGCGAACGTCCATGTGCTCACCCACGCGCTCCATTACGCTTCGTCGGTGTTCGAGGGGCAGAAGGCCTATTCGGGCGAGATCTTCAAGCTCACCGAGCACAGCAGGCGGCTGAAGCGGAGCGGCGAGCTGCTCGGGTTCGAGATCCCCTGGTCGGTCGAGGAGATAGACGAGGCGTGCCGGCAGGTGCTGAAGGCGAACGATCTGAGCGACGCCTACATGCGGCCGCTCGCCTGGCGCGGATCGGAGCAGATGGGGGTTTCGGCGCAGCGCGCGAAGATCCATCTGGCGATCTCGACCTGGCCGTGGGGCGCCTATTTCGGCGAGGATGCGATCCGCAAGGGGCTGAGGCTCGACATCTCGCCGTGGCGCCGGCCGGCGCCCTACACCGCGCCGACCGAGAGCAAGGCATCGGGCCTCTACATGATCTGCACGCTGGCGCGGCACCAGGCGCAGGCGAAGGGCTATAACGACGCCCTGATGTTCGACTGGCGCGGGCAGGTGGCCGAGGCGACCGGGGCCAACGCCTTCTTCATCCGCGACAACCAGATCCACACGCCGATCCCGGACTGCTTCCTGAACGGGATCACGCGGCAGACCGTGATGGACCTGGCGCGGCGCCGCGGGATCGAGGTGATCGAGCGCAAGATCTGGCCCGAGGAGCTGGAGAGCTTCGAGCAATTCTTCCTGACCGGAAGCGCCGCCGAGGTGACCCCGGTGGCCGAGGCGGGGCCGTGGAATTTCGAGGTGGGGGAGCTGACCCTGCAGCTGCGGAGCGACTATCTCGATTTGGTGCACAGGCGGATTTCGAACAGCTAGCCGCGGACGGGCCGTAATCACCGTAAGTTACGGTGAATTACGGCGCTCCGGAGGGGAGCGAGGGCGGCCACTGGGACCCAGACCGTCATCCCGGCGGAGGCCGGGATCTCAGCGCGAAGAGTCATCTGCTTGCGAAGCCAGCGAGGACCGCGAATTTTTCGGATTTTTCGGCTGACGTGGGGGTGCGGCGCGCTTTCCGCCTCGGCACTAGGCCGCGAAAGGTAACGAAGGTAATCACCGGTCCCTAGGGGAAATAAAAAATATCGGCGCGGGGGGGAGCCGGGTGCGTTCGGCCGCTCTTGGGTCAACGAGGTCTCCGGGCCCCCTCCACCAGCCTACGCCAAGGCTTCGGCTGGTCCATGAGCTGGTCGCCCTGTCCCCCGGACAGGGCTGAAACGTGCGGGGGCACGGTTCACCTGTTCATCCCCGTCCCGGGGGAGGATCGCTGACGGGGGTGGCAAAGCATCTCCGGCCGGGCGAGGCCTGCGCGGAAGTTTACAAAGTTTACCACCACGTCCGTTCAAAAAAATACATCTCCCCAGGCAAAGCTGCGCGGAAGGTCAGCCCAAAGGTAAGGAAGGTAAGCACCACGGGGTGTCGAAAACGCCTCCGCACCGGTCAGACGAGCGCCGGTCGACGCCGTGCCGAGGGCCGCGAATGTCTCTCTGGGCCCCCTCCACCATCCGCCTTCGGCGGCTGGTCCCCCTCCCCGTCCCGGGGAGGATCGCTGAGGTGGGGGTTCGGAACGGTCCTCCCCGAATTTTCCCCGGGGCAGACATGCTCGCCGCCGCGCCGGGCGCAAAGGGCCAGGGGCGCGGCGGCGGGCCGCGGTTTCGGTCGATCGACGATGTCAAAGAGCCGGAAAAATCCAGAGCACCGACATAGCGGACGAACTCCTATTTTGAAAGCAAAAAGAGAACATGTAGGGAACAAAGTTCCCGGCCGTGACATTAAAGCATCCATCAGGCGGGCGCCGGGGCGCGCCACGCTAGGCGGTGAATTTCAAACATCCGAGGCTTTCGCATTCCGCCGGCCCGGCTATAAGCCCGCCGGTCTGCTGGGGCGTCGCCAAGTGGTAAGGCAGCGGCTTTTGGTGCCGCCATTCGCAGGTTCGAATCCTGCCGCCCCAGCCAAACGAAGCCTCATGATTCCGTCCTAGAAAAATGATTTGCACTCAGATCGCTGACAGCTAGCTAGGCGCGGATCGCATTGGCCGGGCTTCCGTCGATCCCTCTTGTGTTCCGAATTGTGACCCGATTTTTGCTCTGCCGATGGACCTGTTGGAGTCGGTATCGCAGGCGGGCGAGGAGGCTCAACAGTCCATTTGAGCAATCCGATTCCAAAGTATCGAGAGTCGAGCGTCGTCCTTCGGCAGGAGACCCAGCTGCGCCTCGATGATCTTGACCGCAGTCACCCGCTGGTTCGGCGCTTCGTGCGGCTCCGCAATTCCGGCAACCGGGAGCCAGCTGCCTGTCTGAAGCGGCGGGCCCTCTCGCTCGAGCGCCCAGCGCCACGTCACGCGCCTGTCGCAAACCAGAAGCTCGAGTAGCGGATCCCAGCACCAATAGAGCCGGTAGTCCAATCCGCCGACGGTCGGCGCCAGCAGCGCCATCGCATAGCGGGGTCGCAGGGCTTCCGCTTTCGAGCGCTCCAGGTCCGACCAATAAAGGCGCTCTCCGACCAGAGTCTTGACCTCAATGTGCCATTCGCGGCCCTCGCGGCGAAGCAGGAGGTCGGTTTCGCGGCGGAGCTCGTCGCGCTCGTTGCGGCCTACGCTCCAGCCGCCTGGCTGAGTCAATTCGACGAGATTGTTCAGCCATTCCTCGCCCGATTTTCCGATCTCGACGCGCCGGGAAATCGCTCCCGAGCCACCGCCTCCGCCGCCTCCGCCTCCGCCGCCTCCGCCGGACGATCCGCTGTAGAGTGGTCGCGGCGAAAGCTGTCCCGAGCCCAGGCCTGCGGCGCCCGTTCCCACCGGGCCCTGTTCCTGGGGCTCGCCCGCCGTCTCTTCGGGATCGGTTTCGTCCTCCGCGACATCATCGGCTGGCTCGCCGGGATTGGTATCCTGCTCCCCGGAAGGACCTTCATCTGCCAAGGGCGCGACCGGCTCATCGTCCAACGGGATCTCACGCAGGCGATATTCTGGGATATTGTCGGCCATGAGGATGTGGACCACATCGGCTCTTGTCGTCGCCCGAAGCAGGGCCGCGAAGCGATAGCGAAGGTCTGTTTCGCGGCCGAGCCCTCCGGCGATTGCGACGGCAAGCCCGTCCCACTCGTCGCCATCTAGATTAATGAGCCACTCGCCTTCGTGCAGGATCGCGGCGACAGCCTGCTGGCGAACCACCGTCTCTTCCAGCTCGATGTCGACGATGAGTCCTCTAACCGCCTTGAAGCGGATTGCGGACGGCTGCTTCGCCCGTTTCGCCTCACAGATCGCGGCGATCGCCTTGGTGCGTTTGGCGAGCCGTGCCTGTAATTGCTGGCGGGCACGTTCGACCTCGGTCGTGTAGTGTGGACGCAGTGTAACCTTTTCGGACGCCTTCCCGATCCCGAGGCGCTCAGGGGATCGCCGGCCCAAAGCAAGGAGCGCGGGAAGAAAGTTGAGCCCGGCGGCGCCCAGAGCTTCGAGGATGTCCGAGGTCGCGATGACTGGCGTGTCGATCCAGACGACATCCTTCGCGGCGAATGGACGCAGCACGCCTTCCGGTCCGCTCACCGCCACGACCTCCTTCGGCCGGCGCGTTTGATAGCCAGTAAGCTCCGCGGCGAGAAACCTCTCGTAAAAGTCCCGGACGATGCGCCTGGTCAGCCGGTGCTGCGGGTTGTTGGCGGCGCGGGCGAGTTGATCGCTCCATGCGAGCCACGGATCCCAGCTCGACGGTAGCTGCGACTTTACCTTCAGCTCCTTGGTAAGCAGCGCCCTCCGGGCAGTCCGCTGCGGCTCCGAGAGCCCGGCGAGATCGACCTGCGGCGTGATTCCCTTCAGGCCCGCCGACGGAAGGTAGAGATCTTCGGCCGGGACGCGCGCATTCGTTGCCAAGAGGTTCGGCGTGGCTGGAAGATACGCTGACCGGCGCAACTGGAAATGGACGAAAGTCTTAAAGCCGGTGGGCGGATGGGTCTTGGATCGCCATTGCTTGGCATATTCGGCTTCGTGGTTTGCCACGGCGCCAAGCACGGCGTTCGCGATATCCAGGAGGATCGATGTCGATCGCTCGGCCGCGACACATTCGGGAAAATGCTCCAAGAACCAATCGCGCTCTCGGTAGCGCTTCGAGTCCCGCAGCTGAATCTG
Source organism: Allosphingosinicella sp. (assembly GCA_036525315.1). Taxonomy (GTDB): domain Bacteria; phylum Pseudomonadota; class Alphaproteobacteria; order Sphingomonadales; family Sphingomonadaceae; genus Allosphingosinicella. The sequence continues at coordinate 35,285 of DATDAS010000086.1, read as the reverse complement.
GATGAATGCGTGATCATACGGGACGCCGGCTTCGTCCCCGTCGTCGAATAGCCTGATCTTGGGCTCCCACGAGACGCCGAGGAAGCGGAGCAATGCGCGCCATCGGGCCGGGCTAAAGCGCTTCTCCGCGGCGACTGGAAAGCCGGCCACGAACCTGTCCGGAAGGCCCTTGAAGAACCGGCGCAGCTCGGCTGATGCCTTCAGCGAGCGGTCCGCATAGCATTGCGACGCCAACTGCCATGTCCGCCCGACGGGGACACGTACCACAGAGGCCAGCTTCCTTCGGGTGCTGGCTTGCTCTTCGTCGGGAACGAGCGGCGCTATCTCGAGCCACCCGTCGATCGCCGCAAACTTCTCGATCACTTCGAGCGCCTGCCAGCCCTGCGCGATCCATTCCGCATCGGCCCATGCGGCCAATAGCGGGAAGAGCGCCCGCCCAACGAATTCATCGGCGGTTCGCGCGACGCGGCCTTCGAATAGTGCCTTCCATTCGGGACCCAGCTTCCCCCCTGGCGCGACGAAGTCGCACACGCGCGAATGCAGGATGTCGATCGGTGCCCAGTCCGGCCATCCTTCCAGGCTCGCGAGCCCCAGCGGATTTCCGTTGAGAGCGCGGACCTTGCCGCCCTCGGTCATCCAGATGGGCGCGCCGGCGAGCACTTCGAGCAGGTCGGCTGCGGGAATCCCGCTCAGGCAGACGGTTCTGGCGATCCGCAGCGCTGTCAGCACTTCCTCTATCGAGCGGCATCTTGCGCCTCGGAACAATTCAGCGTGCCTGCGGGCGGGAAGGCGAGCCGCTCGGAAGGCCCCGAGGTGATCGAAGACCGGCTCGATTTCCGCTTTGCACAAGGCGGCCGATGCGAGGACGGGAGCGGAAGGATTGAGGAGCCCTGCAAATCCGAGGGCGCCCATCGCCGCGCCAGCCGGCGGCACGCGGTGGGGCTTTTTCGCTACCACGGGCACGAACGGGGTTGCGCCGACCGCTTTGACCAAGGTGTAATGCAGCAGCTTTATGACCCGGTGGATCGGCGGCCTGGTCGTGGGCGTCGATGAGGCAAGCTCGCCGAACAGCCGCAGGGTCGCCGGCGCCGGCATGGTCTCGGCCATTCGGATGGCTAGGCGAGCCAACCCGCCAAGCAGGTCCTGATCATGATCGCCCGGGCGCAGGTGCTTGCGGTTTTGCTGCACCGAGAAGGCGGCGTGAATGAGAAAAGGGGCGCCGATTGAATCGTCGGTCGGGTAGAAGACATAGAGCGGAAGGCTGCTGCCCCGCTCCGCGTCGCCCGCGTCGAGCGGAACGCCGATCGCCGCGCTTAGGAGCTTCTCTCCGGTTGCCGATGGCGCCCACCGGTCGAACCAGACGCGCCACCGTTCCGTACTCGTGACGCCGGCCTCAAGGACCTTGAGTATTGCCGTTCCGCCGACTGTCGACGGACGTTCGCCGCTTCGGCTGAGCACTCGTCGCCATCCTTTGGCATCGGTCATCTCGACGCGTTCCAGATGCTGGCTCAGGAGCAGGAAATGCGGCGGCAATGCGGTGAGCCGCTCGCGCGCCTGTAAGGCCGCTTCGACGCTTCGAAAGGGGAGGCGGATCACTGTCGAGAAGCCTTCCTCCAGAAGGCGTTTGACGTGGCGGTCGGGCGCTCGATCGTGAGGTAGTCTGAATGTACCAACCAGATCGGCGTTCGCGACGCCTTGCAGCAATTCCCGCGAGGCACTGGCATCGAAACCGAAATGGAAGGGTGGAGAATGGACCTGCGGCGTGTCGCTGAGCTCAAGCACCGACTTGAACCCCAGTCCCTTGACGCCGATCAACTCCGCGACGGACGTACCGGGGGGCGCCATCGCGTCATCGGCATTCTGCAGCAGTTCGAAGATGGAGCGACCCTCATAGTCGCGCGAGGTTTCCTGCTCCGAGCTCGCGTCCTCCAGAAGCGCGTTGGGATCGGTCCGGTAGATGGCGACGCGATCGTCTCGCAACTTCGCGGTGAGCTGGGTATCAGGGACTCCGTAGTCGGAAATCTCCTCGGAAAATGTTCCCTTCGCGCTGAGATTCTCGCGGCAGACCGAGATGACGCCTTTTCCCGAGAACCCTTGACCGGAGTTCGCCACGTAGAGCGCGTCCTTGCGGACTTCGAAGCGCACAGTTTTCAAGATTCGAACAGCTTCGAAATCGCAAACGCTACGCGCGCGTCGCCGGAATAGCGGGTCGCGAACGCGTCACTGATTGAGCCGATCATAGCCTTCATCGCTGCGGTGGCTTGATCGAAATAGGCCTCGTTGATTGGGAGCACTGCGCCGGTGTCGGCGCGGGCTAGAGCTCCGGCCTTAAACGGCGGAAAATCCCACCTGTCGAGTTGCGCAAGGACCATCGCCTTCAACGCCTCCCGATTTCGCCTTGCTTCGCCCATCCCAGCCGTCGGCTCCCAAGCTCTATGTCGGCCTTAGCCGGGCAAGTTTCAGCGCCGCGATCGCCTACGACGGTCCAACGAAACTCGCGGGCAATGCTGCATTGGACGCGATCTAGTCCGATCAAGTGATTTCGACGGTGACACGTTCGACGCGCGTTTGAGCTACACCACGGCAATCGGCTAGGGACGGATTAAATAGCGCCAGATTCATCCCCTCGCTCACTGAGCTGGAATATATGACACCGTCATATGCGGACTTCTTGATGAACTCGCACAGATATTGGCTCGGCACGTAGTCGATAGCTGCGCCTTGGGGTACCACAGGCCGAGTCAACTCGACGCCCAGCCGCTCAAGAAAAGCGACATCGGCTCGAAGGAGCCCCACCTCATCTTCGTCGCCGATCAGGAACGGCGAAACGAGATATCGCGGGTCGCGGAGGTCTATCAGCATAAGCCCGGCAGGTAATTCGAATGTTGCGACTGACGCGATCTCACCGGTGTGCGGGCGCGTTTCGGCAACGGAGCTGACAGCGCTGGAGCCCAGATAAAGATAGGGAATGCCAGGAGGATTCGCCCTTCCATGTGAGACTACTCTTGCCGGTGGCGCTCCCATTTCTGCGGCCGTGAAAGCGACGTCGGTGGGCTGAATACGTGCACGAAACCATTCGGTCGGCGCGTCGTCCGCGATGAGATACGCGAACAAGCCCTTGAGCCGGGTCAAGTCGATCTGCGAATCGGGGAAATACCGATTTTTGTACATCAGCTCCTCGCGCAACTCCTCCCAACGATCGATGTGATCGGCGTGATAACGAGCGGCCGGTGAGAAAGGTTGGCGGACGATGTCGCCGTTATCGAGGACAGCGGCGAGCAGATCCCGTGCACGCATGTCGTCCATTCGGGGATGACGAAAAAGACCCCAATCGAGCCGCAGCCACTCGACTAATTGCCTGCCCGCGGGATCAGGCTCGTAGATGCTGGCGACAACCCCGAATTCCGCCGCAAGCTGGTTGGGCTCAACGAGAGGCACATTGTTTGAAAGGCAATACGGACAGTTGCCAACCACCGTGCTTCGTGCCGGGATGATGCTCTTCGTCAGCCCCGGATCGCCAAAGCACACTGCACAGCAAGGCATGGCCTACTCGAAGTAGTTTGCTAGCGTCTCGATGTGATGTTGCATCGATAGCTTTTTGACGTAGCCCAAGCCCGGATAGTGCTGGTTTGCATGGAACTGCCGGAACTCCTGAACGGCTCGCGACTCAAACACCTTGCTGTTGGGAGCATCCAACGTTTGAATCATGGTGTTGAGCGCTTCAGCGAACTTGCCGGCCGGATCGGTTGGTGTGTCTTGGCGATCAGATACGAAGTGGTAGACGTACATTTCATCGTCCTGGTCGGGGTCGATGAACGTCACGTGGATCGCAATCGCGTAGGCAGGACCACCCGTTTCGGAAAACTCGTCGCCCACGATGAGGAAGTCTCCGAAACCGTCCATCCCCGCGTCCGCATATGTGATGTGAATGTCAGAGAAGCGCTCGACCAAAGGATAATCTCGGTTGCGGCGCCGCTCAAAACCGCTGTCCAAAAGGACGCGCTGCGAGTCTTGAAAATGTCTGCGGTAGAGCGCGCCGCACTGCGGAAAGAAGACGTGCTTAGTGTCCGCTAGCCTGTCGCCAAGGCCCTCCACCAATGCACGCGCCTGCGTGAATCCGGCGTGGATAAGCGTCAGATCGTGATCGTCGTGGGCGTCGCAACATCCGATGGCTTCTTCGGCGGTCATGTTTCCTTTGAGAAGGATTCCCGCTGAGACTTTCGGGAACTCGACGAACTGATCGGCGAGCAGAGCGGTGATGCCCTCACCATCTCCAGCGTGATCGCCGTGATGTGGATTCACAATTACCACAACGTTTCCGTCCGCGTCGCACACGGCTTGCAGGGCGCGCTGGAGCCCGCCCAAAGATTCCTTCACGGGCTCGATAATAGGGGTGAAGTCAGCTGCGGCCAGCACCTCCGCGTTTTCGCGGATGGTGATAAGTTCGTACTGCTTCCCTCGAAAATAAGGATGATACATTGCCTAGGCCCAGTTTACGGCCAACTTTAGCGGTGTTCTAACCGCCGATACAAGGCGGTCGTGGTCCATCTTGCGGACCGGCACAGACAGGGCCGCGGCGTGGAGGGAGGGGGGCAACTGGTCTACCAGATCGGACAAGGGGAGCAGATTCCGGGTACGCTTCAAGACTTGCACCATTGCGCCGTGAACTTCGGCCGCAGGGAGCTTGACGAATTCCTGCCGCAGTCGTGCATGCAATAACGTGTTGGGCACCACTGGCACCTCGACGCCGATTTGCTCGAGGATTTGTTTCGCTTCGCTAACTCTCAGCGAATCTAACACCGTCACGGGGCAAATTCGGTCGGGGCGATCTGGCGCGTCGCGAATTGTTGAAATCTGATATCTCGATGACAACACCATCACCCCAACATCGTCCGGCGTCGACTCTAGAACGCCATCGAGGTGTCTGTCGCTCGCGACGACGAAGACGCGGGCGAACGCCTTCTTATAAGCGGCCAATTGCCGACTGAGACGAGTGAGGGAATCCCGCTCCGACTTGATCTCATAGACGGTGCCGGTGCCGTTCAGAATCGCCAAATCAGCTTTACAAGGGCCGATCCTAAACTCCGTAAGCATGCAAGCGGTGCGAAGATTATGAGTACCGAGGAGCACGCGATGCGTCAGCGCAGCCTTGTAAATGTACTCATCTCGATTCCCTCGATCACGAAGGATAGCGAAGGCTTCGTCGAACGCCGATCCAACGGTGTCCAGCGAATCCAGAGCATGATCACCAAACGCCTGGCCAAATAATCGCGCAAACATGGGTGATCTGCCCTTTGTCGCCAACTCGCGAAACACGGATGACGAGAAAAGGCGCGTGAGCGCCGAAAGAGTGTTTACGCTATTAGCCACCGGTTCCTCACTGCTCCAGCCGTCTCGGCGGGGAGCCCCTGCACGAGAATAGTATATCACTGCTGTCGGGGGAATCCCCATTCGGATTTTACGCCGCTGAAACAAGGCGGATCGCTGAGCGCTCCAGGCTTCTTCTCGCCGCGATCGAGGCGGCGTTGCGGCTTTGCGCCGGTAAGACGGGCGAGCTTTTGAAGCCTACCGAGCTCGCGCCGAGAAGGCGCGCGTCAGTTGCATCGACATGGCTGTGATGAAGTTCCCTTTCGCACCGTCACCCTATCTACCTCGCCTACCTCTCCATACAGTCCACGGTGCGAGGCGGAGCCGCGCGACGTGGAGTGACGCGAAGGGGAGCGCATGACGGAGTCTGTGAATCGATTCTCGGCTCGCCGGAGGTGCTTCGGTCGGCGCATGGCTTCAAGCCGTGGCTGATGGGGAAGGTCATGGCCTCGCTGCCGTTCGTCTTCCGGGTGGTCCGGGCGGTGTGGCCGATCCCGAAGCTCAAGAACATGGTCGCGGCGGCGCGCTGCCACTACGTGCGCGAAGTGTTCCTGTACGACGGGGCCCCCTAGCGCGGGAGCGCGAGGCGGCGGCCTCCGCCGAATAGAGGCCGCCGCTCCGCCCTTTCTCAATTCTGCGAAGCCCTCCAGGTCTCGCACTGCCGCTCCAGGCCCGGGGCGGCGGGGGAGTTGCGGGCGCGGGCGGATTCTGCGGCGAGGCAGATGCTGCCCGGCTGGGGCGGGGCTCCCGGCGCTCCCGCTCCCGGGACCTGCTTGCGGCCGAGCGGCTTGGCGGTCGGGTCCTCGCAGACCACGCCGTATGCGTTGGGCGCCTGGTGGCCGTTCATGAAGCCGCCGAGATAGCCCTTGCCCTGGCAATAGCCGTAGGCGGCGCGCATCGCCTGGGCCCAGGGCACGTCGTCGAGCCGGGGCGTGGCGAAGCCGAAGCCGGTTGCGGCGAGCTCGGCATCGGTCGCGTCGAACCAGCGCGCGCCGTCGCCGTAGCAGAACAGGCCGAACCCGCCCCCGGCCTGGTGGCCGTTGAAGCGGCCCCCGGCATAGCCCTTGCCGGCGGCGGCGCAGAGCCGCTCGGCGGCCCGGCCGGCCTGCGCCCAGCCCGCCTGGTTGACGTCGGCGAAGCTCCAGCCGGTGCCGGCGACCTCGGCCGCGGGCGCATCCCTCCAGACCACCCCCTTGGCCGAGCATAGCAGTCCGAAATCGCCCTTGCCGAGATCCTGGTGGCCGGTGAAATGACCGGCGGTGAAGCCGCGCGCGGCGCAGATCTCGACCGCGGCCCGGCCGGCCTGCGCCCAGCCCACGGCGTTCGTGTCCGCGAAGCCCCATTGGGTCCGGCCGATGTCCTGGCGGGTGGGCCAGAGCGACTGGATGGCGTCGGCGATCCTCGGTGCCGCGGCTGGGACGGGGGCGGGGACGATGTTCGCGTGGGGCTCGGCATCGACGGTGACATGAAGCTTCCAGGATCCGCCCTCGCCGCTGAACATCGGAAACTCCCTGTGCGTGGCGATTCCGTGGACATCCCCTTTCGGCGTTTGCGACAGAACCACCATCTGCTTGGCCGACAGGAAGAGGCCCTGGGTCTGCAGATCGTCGTCCTCGAAATCGAACGCGTCGGCGATGAAATCCTTGAGCTTCTCGCCATAGGCCTCCCAGCCCAGCTCGAGCAGGGCCGCGCCGACGACGCCCGCCGGACCGGCCGTCGTCAGTGCGCCCGTCCCGCCCACGTGCGCGGCCTGGACCGCGGCCTTGACCTTGTCGCGCATCGCGCTCGCATTCCCGAAATCCTGCTCGAACAGGACCGCCGTGATTCCGGCGCCGCGCGGGGGCCCTTGATAGAGAGTCACCGAATCGGGGCGGACGCTGTCGGGCCTGACGTGCTCGTAGACCCGGGTCATGATCGGGCCGGCGGCCGGTTCCTGCGGACTCTCGACCGAGAAGGCGACATAGGGCTCGTCGCCGTTCTTCTGGGTGCCGGTGATGTCGAGGATGCTTCCGGAATCGTTGTCGGTCTCGCCGAAGGCATGGAGGCCGGAATAGCGGACGACCACGTTGCCGACGTCGATCGCGCCGGTGTCCGACCACCAATAGACGGTCCCGTTCTGGAAGGTCACGGCCCTGCCGCCGTCGGCGAAGTCCTCCTCCTCGGCGACCGGCCAGCCGAGCCAGCCGGCCGGGCCGCCGAGCGCGGAATATTTGTCGCCGATCGCGCCGTAGACGAACAGCGGATCGCCGCCGCCGGGCCGGTAGTAAATCCGGTCCTTCGCCTTCGAATATTCGCGGTAGAAGCCGTCGCCGACGGCGATGAGGCCGCCTTCGCCGCCATCGACGGGGGCGCCCGGCGAGCGGCCCAGCGCCTCCCATTTGCGCGCGATCGCGGCATCGGCGGCGCGGCGGTCGGCGGTCGCGTCGAGCGCCTCGCCGATCACCGGCGGGATGATTCCGCCGGGGCCCTGGGGCTCGGCGGCGGCGAGCCGGATCTCGGCGGGCGCGGCCGGCGAATCCGGGGCGAAGGCGGGCTCCGCCGAAGGCGCGGGCGCGGCGCCGGAATGGGCGGCCGGGGCGGAGGAATCGGCGCGGGCGGCGGAGGCACAGGCCAGAGCGAGGCCGCTCGCGCCGAGCAGGAAGCAGAAGCGGAGGGTGCGCGCGGGGTCAGAGGCGATGTTCATCTCAATGTCTCCTTGCAGATTGCCCCGGGATCGCCGGCGGCTGGTGGTAGTTGGATCGGTGGGAGGCGGCGCCGCGGCGCGGCCCGGTTCTTGAGCCTATTTCTGGCAGACCACGCCGTAGCGGCCGGGCGCCTGGTGGCCGTTCATGAAGCCGCCGTCGAAGCCCTTGCCGACGCAGAAATTGGTCGCCGCGCGCATCGCCTGGGCCCAGGGCACGTCGTCGAGCCGGGGGGTGGCGAAGCCGAAGCCGGTGGCGGCGAGCTCGGCGTCGGTGGCGTCGAACCATCGGGCGCCCTCGCCGTAGCAGGTGAGGCCGTATTTGCCATTGAGCTGGTGGCCGTTGAACTGGCCGCCGGAGAAGCCCTGATTGGCGCGCGCGCAGAGCTGCTCGGCGGCGCGGCCGGCCTGGGCCCAGCTCACCGAATTGACGTCGGAAAAGCCCCAGGGGGTCGAGGCGATCTCGGCGGCGGCGGCGTCGCGCCAGACGGCGCCGGAGACCGAGCAGATCAGATAGACGATCTCGTGGTCGGCCGAATGATGGCCGTTGAAATGGCCGGCGGGGAGGCCGCGTTTCCCGCATTCGAAGGCCGCCGTGCGGGCGGCGACGGCCCAGGGCGCGACCGGCGGATATTGGCCGCGGTCCGGGTTCCGGACCGAGCCGACGGGGGGCGGCATGGTCACGCGGACCGTCACGCCCGGAACCCCGTCCTCCACCTTGATCAGGGCCTTGGCGCCCAAAGCGGCGGTCGCCGCGTCCGCAACCGCGCCCGGATCGGCGCAGCCCAGCCGCTCGGTGGCGGAGCCGCGTTCGCCGGGCTCGCATCTGGGGAGCGGCGGAGGCGGGGCGGGCTGGGCGGAGGCTGAGGCCCCGGCAAAGGCCGCGATGAGCAGAATGGCCGTGGCGGCCGAACCCGTTGCAGTCTTCATCGTCTTTCTCCCGATTCGTTCGGCTCCGTCTACGGCGGCCGGCCGGGCGGGCGCCCCACCCGAACGGGTGGGGATGGTTTGACAGGGCCGATCGGCTATGACCGGCGGCGAAGCGGGGGGCGGATGGCGGATTTCAACGCAGAGACGCTCGAGCTCGTGGGCCGGCTCCACGAGGGGGTCGTCGACGAGGATGCCTGGACGGACGGCCTCGACATGGCCTGCCGGATGATGGGCAGCACCGTCCTCCTGCTCGGAACCGTCGAGAATGCGGAACTGACCTCGCTGATGGGGCATCGCCTTCCCCCCGAGGTGACCGACGTGATCGGCGCGCTCTACACGGCGGCCGACAATCCGTGGATCGCGGCGACCGGATCGGCGCGGCTGAGGCGGCCGATCACGGTGGCCGACCTGGGCGGCCAGGAGGCGCTCGAACGGACCCGGGTCTGGCCCGAGGTGTACAAGCGCTTCGGGCTCGGGGAGAGCGCCGGGGCCGTGATCGAGCGCCAGCCCGGATGCGCGGAGGTCGCGTTGATCGGCCGACCTTCGGACATTCCGTTCGGGCCGGTGCAGATGACGGCCTTCCAGGCGCTCATCCCGCACCTGGCGCGCGCCTGGCGGGTCAAGCGCGCACTGGCGCAGTGGGAGAGCCTGGCCGGGACCCTGAGCTTCGTCCTCGACCGGCTCGAGCGGGCGGTCGTCGTCACCGGGCCGGAGGGGCAGGTGCGGTTCGCCAACCGGGCGGCCGACATATTGCTCAGCCGGGGCGACGGGATCGACATGACCCAGGGCCGGATCCGGGCCTCGAGAGGCCATTATACGGCGCCGTTGCTCGCGCTGATCGAGAATGCCGCGCAGACCAGCGTCGGCGGAGCTTCGATGGCGGTCGACGCGATCGCCATTCCCGGCGCCGGGGAAAGCGCTCCGCTCGCGATCGTCGCCGAGCCGCTCGCGCCCGCGCACGGAAGCCGGCTCGGCCATGCGGCGGAGAAGGGGGCGATCCTCTTCATCAGCGATTCCGAGGCGAGCAACCGCCCTTCGCCGGACCGCCTGCGGATCGTCTACAGCCTGACCGCCGCGGAAGGGCGGGTGGCCTCGCTCGCCGTGGCCGGGCACGGGGTCGATTCGGTCGCGGACTCGCTCGGAGTCTCGCGGAACACGGCGAAATATCATCTGAAGACGATCTTCGAGAAAGTGGGCGTGACCCGGCAGTCGCAGCTGGTGCGGCGCGTGCTCGCCGACGTCGGCGGACTGGCCGAGCCCGAGAAGATGATTCCGTCCGGGGCGGGATCGGGGCTCGGCCTGGGGAGCGGCGCGGGGCTGAACTAGAGCTGCGCGGTCAACCGGCCCTGCTCCAATCCTCCCTGCGCGCGTAGCGCGTGGGGAGGGGAACCGCCCGAAGGGTGGTGGAGGGGCCAAGACCGCGGTTAGCCCCTCCACCGCGTTCCGCGGTCCCCATCCCCATCGCCTGCGGCGACAGGGAGGACAGAAGATCGATTCGGCCTGAACCCGGGGCGCCGGAGCGGCGAGCTCGGCATCGGTCGCCAGCCGGAGCGCGCTTCGCGGCGGCCACCGGACGGCGCGCCCCGGCTGGCGACCGCTCCTTCCCTTCCATATAGTCGCCGGGCGACTCCGCCTGGCGGAGCATCGCGCCGTGGCGGCGTTGCGAAGGGGTGTGCGTGACACAGACGAACGAGACGATCCTCGAATCGCGGGAGGTGCTTCGGCCCGCGCACGGCTTCGGGCCGTGGATGATGGGCAAGGTGCTGGCATCGCTGCCGTTCGTGTTCCGCGTGGTGCGGGCGGTCTGGCCGGTCCCGAAGATCGGCAGGATGGTGGCCGCGACCCGCTGCCACGACGTGCGCGAGGTGTTCCTGAACGACGAGGCGTTCGGGGTGCCCTACAAGGCCAAGCTCGACGTGATCATGGGCGGCCAGCCCTTCTTCCTGGGGATGGGCGACACGCCCGCCTATCGCGCCGACACCGGGGCGATGCGCAAGGTGGTGCGGCGCGAGGATGTCGAGGCGCGGCTGGCGCCCGCGGTCGAGCGGATGGCGGGGGAGATCGTCGATCGGGCCGGGGGGCGGATCGAGGTCGTCGGAGGGCTGGTGCGGCGCGTGACGTTCGATTTCCTCGGCGACTATTTCGGGGTGCCGCCGCCCGCCAAGGGCGACATCGAGGTGTGGGCGACGCGGCTGTTCGAGTTCCAGTTCGCCGATCCCGGCAACGACCCGAAGCTTCGGGCCGAGGTCGACGTGATCGCGCCGGCGCTGCGCGCCCATATCCAAAGCGAGATCGACCGGCGCAAGGCCGCGGGCGAATATGGCGACGGGCCCGACGACGACGTGCTCGGCCGCTGCCTGGCGATGCAGGCGAAGGGCGAATATGGCTTCACCGACGACCAGATCCGCACCTCCCTGATGGGCTTCATCGTCGGCGGGCCGCCGCAGCCGCCGATGGTGGTGCCGCAGGCGATGGAGCAATTGCTGCGCAGGCCCGACGCTTTGGCCGGGGCTCAGGCGGCGGCTCGCGCGAACGACGACGAGCTTCTCGCCGGCTACATATTCGAGGCGATGCGCTTCGATCCGCTCGCCCCGGCGCTGGAGCGGATCGCCCTGGCCGACGCGGACATTGCCGGAGGGACGAGCCGCGAGCGCAAGGTGAAGAAGGGGGCGAAGGTTTGGGCGTCGATCGAATCGGCGATGCTCGATCCGATTTGCGTGCCCGAGCCGCGCAAGGTCGATCCGCGCCGGCCGTGGGAGCAATATATGCATTTCGGGCACGGGCTTCACACCTGCTTCGGGATCCACATCAACCGCGGGACGCTGCATCTGATGCTGAAGCCGCTGCTCGCGCGGCAGGGGCTGAGGCGGGCGTCGGGGCCGGAAGGGCATCTGGTGAAGAGCGGGGCGTTCGCGCGGGCGCTTCATGTCTGCTGGGAGAGCTAGAGAGGGCTGGCATGGTTTTGGCGGGTTTGTAGGGGCCTTCATCCCGGAGGGCGGGGCGGCTCGCAGCCGGGATTTGGTTCACGCGGAGACGCGAAGATCCGCAGAGATGCCGCGGGGGCGACGTGGCCGTGCCTATCCTCGTCGTGTCCGCATGGGATGTTCAAGACAGGGGCTGCCGGCTTTGCCGGCTATCGAATATTTCCTCTGAGAACAGACGCCGGCGTCGCGCCTCGCAGGAATCTCTGCGTCTCTGCGGCCCTCTGCGTCTCTGCGTGAACGATAACGGCGGTTGGCCCCTCCACCGCGTTCCGCGGTCCATGAGCAGGTCGCCCTGTCCCCCAGACAGGGCTGCGGCTCGCGGGGCGAGCCGCCCCTGCTCATCCCTATCGCCTGCGGCGACAGGGAGGATAAATTCGGGCAGGCCCGGTCTGGATTGCTTCGTCGCAAGCTCCTCGCAATGACGAGGAGGGGGCGGCGGGCCCGGAGCGGCGGGCCCGCCTTCCGGCGGTCAGGGCCGGCCTAGCCAGACGATCGCGACGATCGCGAACAGCAGCAGGACGAAGAAGAGCAGGGCCCAGGGCAGCCACAGCAGCCAGGCCGGCCAGGAATATTGGTGGTGGTGGTGATCATGATCGTGGTGCGTTTTGACGTCGCCGCAGGGATCGGGCCGGCAGGGCTCGGGCCTGCACGGATCCTTGCCGCCGCCATGGTCTCCGCCCGGCCGGCCGGGCATGCCCTCCCAGACGCCGTCGGGAGTCGCCGGGACGGTGTCGGGATTGCCGCCGAGGGCTCGGACCTTGTCGGCCAGAATTGCGACGTAGCGGCGGAAGACCGGATACCAGCGGTTGCTCGGCTTGAGGTTGCGGCCGCGCCAGTACATCAATGAGAGCAGGCGCAGGTAAGGCACGAGCATGCTCGCCTTGTCGCTGACCGGGATCCCGAGCTGGAAGGCGCCGACCGTCTCGCGCCAGCGGCCGAGGACCGCGCGCTCGGCCTCGGCGGCATTGGGGGTCTCGACGACCATCGGCTGGTCGCCGGTCTCGTCGAGAAGGTAGGCGGGGGCGACGAGGATTCCCGGCCGCGGCTTCTCGCGCAGCTCCTTGACCAGTCGCTCGGCCTCTTCCGGATCGAGCCGGGCGGCTTTGGCCGGCTGCTGGACGACGCGCCGGTAGCGGTTGGTCACCTGCCGGACCAGGCAGTCGAAGCGCTGCCCCTTGCGGACGCCGAGCGGGAAGGCGGCCGACACCAGGCCGACCTGGCGGGACAGGCTTCGGGGCAGCGGAATGTAGACGGTGCCGCCGGCGGCGCATTCGATCGTCTCCGGATCCGCCATCCGGAGGCCGTGGCGGGTGTAGAGCCGGTCGGCCAGCGCGATCACGGCCTCGGCCGACCAGGTCGGAACGAAGAAGGAGATCGTGGCGCCCTCGGGCACCTTCCCCTTCCATTCGAGCATCAGCTCGTCGGGCCTCCAATGGTCGGCGATCGGATCCGGGGTCGCCTCGATCTCGAACGTGTGGGTCGCCACCCGCGAGGCGTCGGTGCCCGGATTGGCGATCTCGTCGAGGGCGATGTTGCGCTGGGCGAGCTTGTCCGACGTCGCCGGATTGGAATCGTGCTGGATCGGGGTGCCGGCAAAGTTGATCTCGGCGACGATGCACTGGTGGGCGCTCATCAGATGCTCGGAAAGGCTGATCGGCCCGTCCATCGAGCCGGGCGAGGGCTTCAGATAGGCCATGTCCGGCCGGTTCGAATCGATCAGGCATCCGAAGAAGGCGAGGGTCTCGCCGCCGGGCGTCGGACTGATCGCCGGGCGAAGGTTGGGCGTGTCGACCTGATCGGCCGGATCGGGATCGCGCGCCGTCGCGAAGCAGGGGAAGGAGATATATTCGGTGCCGCTCTGGCTGATGCCGGGGAGGGCGATGGGCGAGCCGCCGGGAGTCCGCAGATAGGAGTCCACGGGCACGCCGCCGGGCGCGCGGTAGGTGAGCGCCGCGGTGGTCTGGGATTCGAACAGGCGGAAGAAGACCCGGACGTTGTCCGCGACGGCGGCGTCGCCGCGGAGCCGGACCCGGGCGAGCGCGAAATTGTAGACGTTGGATCCGTCGTCGGCGGTCGGGTAGGGGCTCAGCGGCGAATCCTCCTGGGCGGGCGGAAGGGCGGCGAACTGCGCGGGGGTGACGTTGGCGATGACGTTGCGGATGAAGGTGATCGCCGCGGCCGGGCCGGCGCCGTTGGGAAGGGTCTGACCGGCAAAGGTGCCGCCGCCGTCGGCGACGGTCGTGAAGACGCGGACGTCCGAGCTCAGCCAGCTGGTGTCGTTGCCGTCGGCGAGATCGAGCATGAAGGGGTTGGCGGTCTTGACCAGGAGGAAGAGAGCGTCGTCGGTGAACGTGGCGCCGCCGATCGCGCGCTCGGCATGGACCGGGACATCGTCGCTCTGGCCGGCGAAGCCGAAGGCGGATTCGTCGGGGAAGGTGACCCGATATTCGAAGGTGAAGGTCTGGAATCGCTCGAGCAGCATGGGATCGCTCGAATCGACGCCGGTCGGCTCGATCGCGATATTGGTTCCGGTGGCGACGACCTCGGGGGCCCAGCTCTGGAGCTGGGCGCCGGTGGGATTGACGATATTGTCGAGGGTGCCCGGATAGTCGGAGGGCTTCGTACCTTCGACGACGACGAAGACCGAGCGCTCGAACTCGCCGGGCGAGGGCTGCATCAGCGAGGCGTGGACCTCGTCCTGGCCGAAGGTGCTTCGATCGAGGATCAGCCGGATCGAGCGCCTTGGCCGGGAAAGCCAGCCGGCGATGTTGACGTAGACCGCCTTGATGTCGGCGAAGACGTCGGGGTCCGCCATCGGCCAGGCGAAACCGTGCGTGTCCATCGCATCCTCGCCGACCGCGGCGATCTCGCCCATGTCGCTGACCCGGGGATCGCCGGTCAGGTTGATGTCGACATAATGGTGGAAGGTGGAGCCGGTGACGACCCGGCCGACACCGACGCTGAAGCCGTCATAGGCGGCGAGGATCCCGATCGTCTTGGGGGTTGAGACGCTCGGCTCGCTGAACGCTCCGGCGCCGCCCGGAGTGGCGTGGCCCAGACCTTCGCCGGTGGCGATCACCCGGGGGCGCTCGTCGGGATCGCCGGTGAGGGTCGGGAATTCGGTGACCGGGGTGCCGCTGAAGGTGAGAATCTGGTTCCAGTCGAAGCCGGGCCAGCCGGCGATTGCGTCGCCCTCGTGCATGTGATCGGGAAAGATCGCGACGTCGTGGTCGCCGTTGCGGAGGATCGGGTGGGTCGGGCCGGCCGGCGGCACGCGCTGGATCGGCTGCGGCGTGGAATCGGACTGGTTCTCGAAATAGGTGCCGCCGTCGCCGTGCTGGTTCGGCTGGATGGTGTCGGCGCGGTCGGTGCCGGTCGGCGGCCAGTTGCCGGGGAAGCCGGCCGGGAGCAGAGGATCGTGGCCGGCGAACCATTTGCGCATGGCGCGGACCCGCGGAATCTCGCCGCACATCTTCGATCCGATGCTGTTGTGATCGCCGGTGGCGAAGACCCCGCCGCCCGAGTCCATGAAGGTGGCGATGGCGAGGAGCTCGGTCTCGCTGAGCTTGGGGCTGTTATCGGTGCTCTGGTTCAGGCCGGCGTCGCCGATCATCCAGATCAGGTCGAAGGCGGAGAGGTCGAGCGGACCGTCGAAGAGGAAGTCGGTGTGCTCGGCCGAATCGTCGGAGCCGCGATGCGCCCTGGTGACGGTGAAGCCCGCATCCTCGAGGGCGCCGACCAATATGGTGTAGGTGAACTTGGCGGTGGGGGCGGGCGGCTCGAACCTGAAATCCGCGTCGAGCACCATCAATATATTGCCGGCCATGATCGCCTCCTGAAAGCGTCAACGGCCCACCTGCGCCAAGGATAGGCCCCCCTGCTCGAGCGGGGCAAGGGCGGCCGATCGGGCCCGGAATTTGGGGCAAGGCTCTGGGAATTCATGAGAATAGGCCTCGATCGGTCGGATCTGGAGGAAGTCCGGACCATAATGGAGCAGATTGTCCGGCCGGCCCCGGCCCGGGAGACGGCTTGAACCACGGCCCGTCGGGCGCGAAGGTCGTCAAAAGGAGGAAAGCGAATGGCAAGCGGCCGGATCCGCGTCGGGGTCGGGGGCTGGGACTTCGATCCCTGGCGGGGAAGCTTCTATCCGCCGGGCCTGGCCAGGGCGAAGCAGCTCGCCTTCGCCGGCGAGCGGCTGACCGCGACCGAGATCAACGCCACCTATTACAAGCTTCAGACGCCCGAGCTGTTCGAGCGCTGGGCGGGACAAGTGCCCGACGGCTTCCGGTTCGCGGTCAAGGCCTCGCGATTCTGCACCAACCGCAAGGTGCTCGCCGAGGCGGGGGAGGGGATCGCGCGCTTCTGCGGCCAGGGGATCAGCGCGCTCGGCGACAGGCTCGGACCGATCAACTGGCAGTTCATGGCGACCAAGCAGTTCGATCCCGACGATTTCGGGGCGTTCCTGAAGCTGCTTCCGGCGAAGCAGGACGGGGTGAAGCTTCGGCACGCGGTGGAGCCGCGGCACGAGAGCTTCCGCTGCGCCGAGTTCGTGGAAATGTGCCGCAAGGCGGGGGTGGCGATCGTGTTCGCCGACAGCGACGAATTTCCGCGCATCGCGGATCTGAGCGGCGGATTCTCCTATGCGCGGCTTCAAAGGTGCGTCGAGGACGAGGCGACGGGGTATCCGGCCGAAGGGCTCGATCGCTGGGCGAAGGCGGCGAAGGCCTGGGCGCGGGGCGAGAGCCCGAAGGAGTTCGATTATTGCGCTGAGAAGCCTGCGCCGGCGGAGCGGGAGGTGTTCGTCTTCTTCATTTCCGGCGCGAAGGTAAGGGCTCCGCATGCGGCGATGGGGCTGATCGGGAGGCTGTAGAGCGCACCGTGGCGCGTGCTCGCTGCGCTCGCGACCCCTCACCCGTGACAGGACAATTCCGTTTTCAACCCGTTCGGGCTGAGCCTGTCGAAGCCCACTATTTTCTTGAAAACAAGAAGACAGGAAAGGCCTTCGACAAGCTCAGGCCGAACGGTGGAAGTCTTGCAACGGTGTCGCAGCGGAGAGGGTCGAATTACGTCATCCCGTGCGCCGCCGGGATGGGCGAGGGCGGGCCGGCGGGGATGGCGAGGAGGCCGGCTTCGTCCTCCCCGGCCTCGAAGCGCGCGAGCAAAGCGTCGGGGTCGTACACCACGCCGACGGGGTTTTCGGCGAAGGCCGGGGTCCGCATCAAAGCGGTAGCCTCCTCGACGGTGCCGCAATCGACCTGGAACTCCATCCGGTTGCCGTCCGGATCGGCATAATAAAGCGACATGGTCGTGCCGTGATGGACCGGCCAGTAAGGGAGGATCCCGGCGCTCTTGAGACGCGCATAGGTTTCGAGAAGATCGCCCGCGCTCGCATAGGTGTAGGCGACGTGGTTGACTCCGATCTCGCCGCGATCGTCCGGAGACACGCCGTTCGGCTTCAGAACATCGAGGTTGGCGAAGGCGAAGCGATGATGCTCGTCGTCGTAGGTCAGGAAGGCCAGGGCCGGGTTCTGGTAGACGATTTCCGCTTCGAAGACGTCGCGGTACCAGGCGATCATCTCGTCGAAACGGCGCGTCATGTAGACGACGTGGGCGAACTTTACCGGTTTGACCATCGATCCCTCCCCCTCCCGGACAGCGGAGCGCGGCACCCCCAGGATCCGCTGCCGGCAAGGGGGCTTTGTCCGCGAACGGAGGCCGTTGCGCAACCGAAATGAGAGGGCGGGTAGCGCTCGCTGCGCTCGCGACCCCTCACCCAACTTCGACTAGGCGGCAAGCCGCCAAGTCTACGTATCCATGCGGCGCTGGCCCCGTCCCCCGGACGGGGCCTTAGCCGCGCCGCATCCCGCAACGGGGGAGGGTAAGCTGGAGGCGACCCCTTGCGCCTTGGCTCGGGTCGTCCGATGAGCGCTTCGCGATGAACCCGCTTTACCAGGACATGCCGACCACGGTGTTCGAGCGGATGTCTGCGCTCGCCCGGGAGCTGGGGGCGGTCAATCTGGGGCAGGGCTTTCCCGATTTCGGCTGGCCGGACGACGTCGTCGCGGCGGCCGCGGCGGCTCTGACCGGGGCCTCGAACCAATATCCGCCGATGCGGGGGCTGCCCGAATTGCGGCAGGCGGTGGCGGATCATTACCGGGCGCACCAGGGGCTGGAGCTCGACGTGGATATGGTGACGGTGACTTCGGGGGCGACCGAGGCGCTGGCGGCGGCGCTCATGGCGCTGATCTCGCCGGGCGACGAGGTGCTTTTGTTCCAGCCGCTCTACGACGCCTATCTGCCGCTCGTTCTGCGCGCCGGGGGCGTGCCGCGATTCCTTCGGCTGACTCCGCCCGAGTGGCGGATCACGGCCGAGGCGATCGAGGCGGCGATGAGCGAGCGGACCAGGCTGGTCGTGTTCAACAATCCGCACAATCCGTCGGCGCGGGTGTTCGGCGAGGAGGAGCTCAAGCTGCTCGCCGAGGCCTGCGTCGCGCGCGATGCGATCGTCGTGTCGGACGAGGTGTGGGAGCATGTGCTGTTCGATCGCCGGCGGTTCGTGCCGCTGTCGGCGCTGCCCGGCATGGCGGAGCGGACCGTGAAGATCGGGTCGGCCGGCAAGATCTTCTCGCTGACCGGCTGGAAGGTGGGGTGGGCGGTGGCGCCGCCCCGGCTCGCCGCGCCGATCGCCAAGGCGCACCAGTTCCTGACCTTTACGACCGCGCCCAATTTGCAGGCGGCGGCGGCCTACGGGCTCGGCAAGGAGGAGGCCTATTTCCTGGGGATGCGCGAGGCGTTCGCGGCCTCGCGCGACCGGCTCGCGGCTGGGCTCGGGGAGGCGGGCTTCGCGGTGCTTCCTGCCGAAGGGACCTATTTCCTGTCGGTGGACCTTGCCGCGTCCGGAATCGGCGTGGACGACGAGACCTTCTGCGAGCGCGCGGTGCGCGAGGCGGGGGTGGCGGCGATCCCGATCTCCTCTTTCTACGCCGAGGATCCGGTGACCAATGTGGTCCGGCTCTGCTTCGCGAAGCGGGAGGAGACGCTTGCGGCCGGGATCGAGGGGATGCGGGCGGCTCGGGGGTTGTTCTAGCAAGATCCTCCCCGGGACGGGGAGGGGGACCATGCGAAGCATGGTGGAGGGGGCCCGGGGACCCTGCGCCACCCCCTGCCGTCCAATGCCGTGCTGGATTCACAGCCCCCTCCACCGCGCTGCGCGCGGTCCATGAGCTGGTCGCCCTGTCCCCCGGACAGGGCTGAACCGTGCGGGGCACGGTTCACCTGCTCATCCCCGTCCCGGGGAGGATCTTGTGGGAAGGGGGAAGTCGCGCTTCCACAGGGGCGGGTCCGACTCTAGAGCGGCGGCATGACATTCGATTCATCCAGTGAAGCGCGGGCACTGCTCGGCCGGCTCGGCGTTCGCGGCTGCTATGGCGAGCTTCGGTCCTTCTCGCCGATCGACGGGCGGGAGATCGGGCAGGTTTCGATCGCGTCGGCCGATCGGGTCGGCGAGGCGGTCGGGGCGGCTCATGAGGCCTTTCTCGCGTGGCGGTCGGTTCCGGCGCCCCGGCGGGGCGAGCTGGTGCGGCTGTTCGGCGCGGTTCTTCGCGAGGAGAAGGAGGCGCTCGGGCGGCTGGTCAGCCTCGAGGCGGGCAAGATCCTCCAGGAGGGCCTGGGCGAGGTCCAGGAGATGATCGACATTTGCGACTTCGCGGTCGGGCTGTCGCGCCAGCTCTACGGGCTGACCATCGCCACCGAGCGGCCCGGCCACCGGATGATGGAGACCTGGCATCCGCTCGGGGTCGTCGGAGTGATCTCGGCCTTCAACTTCCCGGTCGCGGTCTGGGCGTGGAACGCGTGCCTGGCCTTCGTCTGCGGCGACGCCGTGGTGTGGAAGCCTTCGGAAAAGACTCCGCTGACCGCGGCTGCGGTGCAGAGCCTGTTCGAGCGCGCCGTGGAGCGGTTCGGCGACGCGCCCGGGGGGCTTTCGCGGGTGGTCCAGGGCGGGCGCGAGGCGGGCGAGGCTCTGGTCGACGATCCGCGCGTGGCCCTGGTCTCGGCGACCGGATCGACGCGGATGGGCCGGGAGGTCGCGCCCCGGGTGGCGGCGCGCTTCGGGCGCACCCTGCTCGAGCTTGGCGGCAACAATGCGATGGTGGTCGCGCCCTCGGCCGATCTCGACCTCGCCGAGCGGGCGATCGCCTTCGCCGCGGTCGGGACGGCGGGGCAGCGATGCACGACGTTGCGGCGGCTTCTCGTCGAGGAGAGCGTCTACGAGAGGATAGTTCCGCGGCTGAAGAAAGTGTGGGAGCAGGTGCCGGTCGGAAATCCGCTCGATCCGGCCACCCTGGTCGGGCCGCTGATCGACGAGGGCGCCTTCGAGGCGATGCAGTCGGCGCTGAGCCGCGCCGAGGCCGAGGACGGGGTGCGCCAAGGCGGCGAGCGGCTGCTCGCGGACGAATTTCCGAACGCCTTCTACGTTCGCCCGGCCCTGGTCGAGATGCCCGGGCAGACGCCGATCACCCTGACCGAGACCTTCGCGCCGATCCTCTACGTGATGCGTTATTCCGGGCTCGACGCGGCGATCGCGCTCCACAACGAGGCTCCGCAGGGCCTGGCCTCGTCCATCTTCACCAACGACATCAGGGAGGCGGAAACCTTCCTCTCCGCCGCCGGATCGGACTGCGGAATCGTCAACGTCAATATCGGACCGTCGGGGGCCGAGATCGGCGGCGCGTTCGGCGGCGAGAAGGAGACGGGCGGCGGGCGCGAGAGCGGCTCCGACGCCTGGCGCAACTATATGCGGCGGGCGACCAACACGATCAATTACAGCCACGAGCTTCCTCTCGCCCAGGGCATAAACTTCTCGATGCCATGACCGCGCGGCTCTGCATCCTCACCCCCGACCGGCACGATTTCGCCTATGACAGCCGCTGGCGGGAGGTCGTCGCGCGCAACGCCGAGCCGCTTCGCGCGGCCGGGATGAGCGTCGAGGAGAGGAGCTGGACCGCGGCCGACGATCTCGGCATTTTCGACCTGGTCATGCCCTTGCTCGTCTGGGGCTATGTCCGCGCCTACGGGCAGTGGATCGAGCGGATCGGGGCGTGGGAGAGCCAAAGCGTGCGGCTGCGGAACCCGGCCTCCGTGCTGCGCTGGAACGCCGACAAGTCCTATCTCGGCGTGCTGGAGAAGAAGGGCGCCCCGGTCGTGCCCGCGCTCTATCCAGAGCGGGTGTCTATCGAAGTGATGGAGCGGGCCGCGGCCGCCTTCGGGACCGACCGGCTCGTCGCCAAGCCGCGAATCTCGCACAGCGCCTGGAAGACGATCCGCTGGTCTCCGGGCGACGGGATCGAGGAGGGGCCGGCCGGCCCGGCCATCGTCCAGCCTTATCTGCCGGCGATCGAGACGGACGGCGAATTGTCGCTGATCTTCTTCGGCGGCGAGTACAGCCATTCGGTCCGCAAGGTGCCGCAGCCGGGCGATTTCCGGGTCCAGCCCGAATATGACGGGATCATCTCCGCCTGCGTGCCCGAAGCCGACGAGATGGAGGCGGCGCGGACCATCCTCGAAGCGGTGGAGGAAGATCTGCTCTACGCCCGGATCGACCTGGCGCGCGGGCTCGACGGCGGGCCGGTGCTGATCGAGCTCGAGCTGATCGAGCCGGATCTGTATCTGGGCTACGATCCGGCGAAGGGGGCGGGGTTCGCCGAGGCGGTGGCGCGGTGTCTTCGCGAGGACGTGCGACAGGTCGGTTAGAGGCCGTCATTCCAGCGGAAGCTGGAATCTCACTGTTCTTTGCGGCGCATGACCCGACAGCAGGAAGGGGAAGTGAGATTCCAGCTTTCGCTGGAATGACGGTGAGGGCTGTCATTCCGAGATGAACCTACGACAGCGTCGGCATCTGGTTACGGATGCGTAATTGAAGTAAACCCGTGCCCTGTTTGCGTACCGAAAAGACATGAATGGCAGGGAGATGGTTGATGAATAGTCGGACATTCGCGCTTCTTTTCGGAATCGTGTTTCTGGCGGTCGGGGCGCTCGGCTTCGTCCCGTCCATGGTCCATCCGCCGATGAACGGCCACGACGTCAGCATGACCGAGGGCTATGGCGATCTGCTCGGCCTGTTCCCGGTGAACATGCTTCACAACATCGTCCATATCCTGTTCGGGGTCTGGGGACTCCTCGCCTATCGAAGCCTCGCCGGCGCAAAAACCTATGCCCGGGGCGTCGCGATCATCTACGCGCTTCTGACCGTGCTCGGCCTGATCCCCGCCACCAACACGACGTTCGGCCTGATCCCGATCTACGGCAACGACGTCTGGCTGCACGCGGTGCTCGCACTCGTCGCCGCCTATTTCGGCTGGATGCACCGCGACACGGCGGGCGCCTGAACCGCTTCGGCCCGGCTCCGGGATGGGGGCCGGGCCGTCTTGTCGGCACCTTTTCTCCACTGGCCGCGCGAGCGTCTTTCGGCGCTCGTCCGCGCGGGTTGCGGCTATCCGCGCCAGACGATATTAATCTTCCAGCTGCCAGAGGTTCGATCGCCGAACCGCTAAACATGTCAGGAACATAGATGTCTTCGCGCCTGCTTTCCGCCTGCCTGCTGCTGAGCCTCGCGGCCGCGCCCGCCGCCGCCCAGGTCAACGTCGGCGACAAGCCGACCGAGGGACAGATCCAGGCCGGCGAGGTTCCCGAGACTCCGCTTCCCGAGGGCGAGATCGCGATGCGCGGACTCCCGCAGACGCTTGCGCCCGCCAAATGGAAGAAGGATTCCGCGCGCGACCTGCTCGCCTTCGTCGAGGGCATCGGCGCCGACGGGCTCGATCCGGCCGATTACCGCCCCGAGCGCCTCCGCGAGGCGATCGAAGGCGATGACGAGCGCGCCCTCAGTCTCGTCGCCACCGACATGTTCCTTCGAGTCTCGGCCGATCTCGCGCTCGGCCACGTCCGGAGCGACGCCCGGATCGACTGGCACACGCGCGATCCGGACCTCGATGCCAACAAGCAGATGAACCTGATGCGCAGGGCGATCGCCGACGAGAGCGTCGCCGAGACCCTGGCCGGCCTGCTTCCGACCCATCCGCAATATGGCGAGCTCAAATCGGTGCTCGCCCAGACGACCGAAAAGGTGAAAGCCGACAAGATCAGGCTGAACCTCGAGCGCTGGCGCTGGCTCCCGCGCGATCTCGGCGACCGCTACGTCATCGTCAACGTGCCCGCCTTTACCGTCGCCCTGGTCGAGAACGGCCAGGTCATCGCCCGCCACCGGGCGGTCGTGGGCGCGCCCAAGACCGCGACCCCGCAGCTCATGGCGACCGCGACCGGAGTGATTCTCAATCCCTGGTGGGAGGTTCCGCGAAGCATCGCCGGCGAGGTTCGCGGCAAGAGAGGCTATGTCACCGTCCCCGACGGCAAGGGAGTGCGTTACCGCCAGCCTCCGGGGCCCGGCAACGCGCTCGGCCGGATGAAGGTGGTGATGCCGAACAATTACGCAATCTACCTTCACGACACGCCGTCCAAATCCCTGTTCAACCGCGACGCGCGCGCGGCCAGCCACGGCTGCATCAGGACCCAGAACCCCCTGGCCTTCGCCGAGCTCCTGCTCGACAATCCCGAATGGGACAGGGCGGCGATCGACCGAGCGGTCGCGGCCGGAAAAACCGTCCAGGCCCATGCGAGCAGGCCGACCCCGGTCTATATCGCTTACTTCACCGCGGCTGCGGCGGCGGGCTCGACCGAGCTTCTGAGCTATGCCGACGTCTACGGCCGGGACAAACCGATCCTCGCGGCACTGAATCAGTCGGAAGGCGCTCAGGCGGTGGCGACGACGGCTCGGGCGGGGACCCGCTAAAGCGGGAAAGGCGGCGCCTCGCCGGCGCCGCGAAACGTTCGGCATAACCGGGTCCGCCATGCTATCCCCTCACGGAGAGGGGGACGCCGCAATGGCAACGACGCAGCCCGGGACTCCCGGGATTCACGAATCCGACGCGTTTCCGCCGTCGGTCGTCGCCGTGGACACGGCGGTGCCGGCCTTCATCGGCTACACGCAGACCGGCCCTCTGAACGCGCCCGTGCGGATCCGGTCGATGAGCGACCATGAGGCAAGGTTCGGCGGCGCGTTCCGGGAGCAATTCTCCCTGGCGGCCGGAGAGGCCGGGGCCGGAGACGGCGCGGTCGGCAAAGTGAACCTGGGTTCGGATGCTTACCAGCTCGTCCGATCCGGCTCGGCGCGGTTCCACCTCCATGACGGCCTGCGCATGTTCTTCGCCAATGGAGGCTCGGACTGCTTCGTCGTCTCGTGCGGGACCTTCCTGGATCAGTCGGGATCGCCGGCGCCGATCCGAAGGGATAAGCTGCTCGCCGCGCTCGACGCGGTGGCGGACCTCGCCGGCCCCACCATCCTTTCCATCCCCGACGCGGCGCTGCTCGCGGCGGACAATTGCACCGGGGCGCCCTTCGCGGACGTCATCGTCGCGATGCTTCGGCAATGCCTCGACAAGGGCGACCGGGTCGCGATCATCGACGTTTGGACCGACCCGGCGGCGGCCCCCGCGCCCGACATCGGCCCGGCCATCCTCGCCTTTCGCGAAGGGCTCGCGGCCGCTCCGCGCGTCTCCCTTCGATACGGCATGGCCTATTTCCCGAACCTCGTCACCGACCTGGTGCTGGCGGCCGACGTCACGGTGGACAGCTTCGCGAAAACGGAGCTGGGTTCGATCGCCGAGGCCCTCGAACGCTATGCCAAATATCTCTATCCCCCCGCGCCCGGCGCCGGGAATGCTCCTTATGCGCAGGTGGAGCCGTATCTCGCCGCTCTCGCCGGCAACGACTGGACGCCCCACGGCGCGGAACCGCAACCCGGCCGGATGACCGCATCGCAGCTGACCTCGGCCCTCGCCGCCGCGCTTCCGGATCTCCGCGGCCTGTTCGGTCTCATTGCGGCCAGCCGGAACGTCGTTCCGCCGAGCGGCGCGATGGCCGGCCTCTATGCCTCCACCGACAGCGAGAATGGCGTCTGGACCGCGCCGGCCAATGTGGGGATCGCAAACGTGGTCGCTCCCCTCGTGCCGATCAGCGACGGCCAGCAGCAGGATATGAACGCCCCGCCCGACGGGCTTTGCGTCAATGCGATCCGCGAGTTCGTGGGCCGGGGCACCCTGGTGTGGGGCGCTCGGACGCTGGACGGAAACAGCAACGACTGGAGATATATCCAGGTCAGCCGAACCGCGATCTTCGTCGACCAGTCGGTGAAGCAGGCGCTCCAGGCTTTCGCCTTTGCCCCGAACGCGGCGACGACCTGGGTCGCAGTGACGTCGGCGATCGGGAGCTTCCTCCACGGCCTGTGGGCAGCGGGAGGACTGATGGGCGGCACCGCGGCCGAGGCTTACACCGTGATGTGCGGGCTCGGCAGCACGATGACTTCGGACGATGTGCTCAGCGGAATCATGCGGGTCCAGGTGATGTTGCAAATGGTCCACCCGGCCGAGTTCATCGAGCTGAGCTTCACACAGCAGATGCTGGGGGGAAATTGATTGTCGAGCGTCCCCGACCGAGCGGCGGCACGCAGAGCGCGCTCCCGGCGGGCGAAAATGCCGACGCCGGCCGATTCACCCATTCCGATCGCCAACGCCGGATTGGTGCTGGTCAATCCGTTCCTGCCGCAATTCTTCAAGCGTCTGGATCTGCTCGTGGGGGGCGATGCGGGCGCTTTCGAGTGGCGGTCGCCGGCGGCCCAGGGCCGCGCGGTTCACCTGCTTCAATGGCTGGTCGAGGGCCGTTGCGACCGGCCCGCGCCGATGCTCGCGCTGAACCGGCTGCTGTGCGGCCAGCAGCCGGGCGACCCGGATATGGGCCAGATCGAGCCGACCGTCGACGAGCTGGCGATCTGCCGCTCGCTTCTCGATGCCGTGATCGCGGACTGGCCGATGATGAAGGGCAGCTCGGTTGCCGCGCTTCAGGAGTCCTTTTTCCAGCGCCAAGGCAAACTCGGCAGGCAGGAATCGGCCTGGCTGGTCCAGGTCGAGCGCAAGATCCTGGACGTGCTGGTCGACCATGTGCCGTGGAGCTTCGCGACCATCTATCACCGGTGGATGAGCGAACCGGTCAGGGTGAACTGGTAGCGCCCGAGCGGGCGGCGGGCGAATATCCAGGACTGAATGCCTCTTCGATCCTGAAGCCCTGCAGCTAATCGTCATGCTGAACTTGTTTCAGCATCCAGCAGGGTGAGGGTCGCGAGGCTCGAAACTGGACCCTGAAACAAGTTCAGGGTGACGGGCTGTTGGGCCCGTCAGTTCAGGATACGTCTGCCGCGCCTTCGGCGCGTCAGACGATCTTGTCGGCGTAGAGGAAGTTGCCGGGGCCGAGGCGGGCGAGGACTTCTCGGAGGCTTTGGTGGGAGAGGGCGAAGCAGCCCTCGCTGCGGCCGAGCTTGCCATGTTCGGCGGCGACGTGCGGCTCGGAATACCAGGCGCTGTGAATCACGATGGCGCGCGCCCTGGCGTTGCTGTTGCGGCTCTCGAGGCCCTGGACCCGCATCGAGCGGCCATATTTGCCGTCGTAGAGGTCGCCGGTCAGATAGGCTCCGGCCGACGAGGCGTTGGACCCGAACATGTTGGAGAAATGCTCGACATAGCCGCTGTGACCGGGATCGGAGCCGCGGCCGTGCGCGACGAGATGCTGGGTGACCCGGCCGCTGGCCGTATCGAGAAGATAGAAGCGCGGATCGCGCGAGGCCTTTGCGAAATCGGCGATGACGACGGTGCCCGGGCGCTGGATCATCGGCCGGAAGCGGTCGAAGGCGGCGCGGGCGCGGCCGAGGAGGCGGGGATCGATCACCGGCGGGCCCGGCGAGACGGCCTGCGGCGGAAGCACGTAGGGAAGGGGCTTCGGACCGGGCTGCGGCGGATCCTTCAGGCCGGCGACGACCTCGGCCAGAGTGCTGGCCTTCGCCGTGGTGGCGAGAAGAGTCGCCGATGCTGCAGCCGCGATCAGCTGCCTGCGAGAATAGTTCACGGAAAACCCCTCCGGTTCTTTCTTATGTCTACGCAGAACTTCCTTACCGCCCAATGATGTGAGAGCCGGCTCACCGCGCCGTGGCAGCGACTCGCCGCAAAGATTGGCTCCAAATGCTTAGCAAAGGGTTTGCGGCGGCCGCTTTCGAGCCGGACCGACGCGTTTCGGCGCCGCGTCGTTTCGCGGGAATGACCCGGCCGCCATGCCCTTTCCGGGCATGGATGAAGGCCGGCGGGGGCAATCTCCACCGCGCCCTGCTACCCACTTTTCCGAGCGTGGCCCCAGGAACCGCCGAGCCGCGGGATCGTCTTGCCGCCATGGCAGATTTCGACCGCCTCGCCGTGAAGCCCGGACTCGCGCCGATGGAGGCGAAGTCGGTCGATTCGCTGCCGGAGGGCGAGGGCTGGCGGTTCGAGCCCAAATGGGACGGCTTCCGCTGCCTCGTCTTCCGCGACGGCCACGAGGTCGCCCTCCAGTCCAAATCGGGCAAGCCGCTCGCCCGCTATTTCCCGGAGGTGGTGGAGGCGGTGCGGGCGCTGAAGTCCGATCCATTCGTGGTCGACGGAGAGCTGATCATCCCGGTCGGCGACATCCTGTCTTTCGATGCCCTGCAGATGCGGCTCCATCCCGCCGAGAGCCGGATCCGCAAGCTCGCGGCCTCCACGCCCGCCCAGCTCATGCTGTTCGACTGCCTCGCCTCTAAGGCGGGCGAGGGCCTCGTGGACCGGCCGCTGGCCGAGCGACGGTCGCGGCTCGAAGCCTTGCTCGCCCGCGAGAAGGCGCCTTCGCTCAATCTCTCCGCCTTCACCGAGGATCGCGATCTCGCGCAATCCTGGCTCGACACCGCCGGAGGGGCGCTCGACGGGGTCATCGCGAAGAGGAGGGTCGGGCCCTATTTGCCGGGCGAGCGCGCGATGCTGAAGATCAAATGCCTGCGAAGCGCCGACTGCGTCGTCGGCGGCTTCCGCTACGGCACCGCGAGCAGGGAAGTCGGATCGCTCCTTCTCGGGCTCTACAACGGGGCGGGCCTGCTCGATCATGTCGGCTTCACCTCCTCCATTCCGGCGGGCGAGCGGGCGGCGCTGACGAAGAGGCTCGAGACGCTGGTCGAGGCGCCCGGCTTCACCGGCGACTCGCCCGGCGGGCCGAGCCGCTGGTCGACCGAGCGCTCGAGCGACTGGCAGCCGCTCAGGCCCGAGCTGGTCGCCGAGGTGCGCTACGACCATGTCACCGGCGACCGATTCCGCCACGGTACCAAGTTCCTGCGCTGGCGCCCCGACAAGGCGCCCGGGCAGTGCACCAAGGAACAGCTCGAGCCGCCGGCGCGGCCGGCCGAGCTGGGGGCCATCATCGAGGGGATCGGGTAGAAGGAGCCATGAGCGAGATCTTCATCGAGGGCGTTCGGCTCAGCAGCCCGGACAAGATCCTCTATCCCGAGCAGGGGATTACCAAGAAGCAGCTCGCCGAGCATTATGTCGCGGTAGCGGACTGGATGCTTCCGCACGTCGCCTTCCGGCCGGTGACCATGGTGCGCTGCCCGACCGGACGGGGAACGAAGTGCTTCTACCAGCGCCATGCCGGATCGGGCGTTCCCGAGCAGCTTTCGGAGGTGACGATCCCGGGCTTCGACGAACCCTATCTGTATATCATGGACGTCGCCGGCCTGGTCGCGATGGTGCAGATGGGCGTGCTCGAGATCCACCCCTGGGGAGTCCGGGTCGAGCGGCCCGACAAGGCCGACCGAATCATTTTCGATCTCGACCCGGCCGAGGGTCTCGGCTTCGGCGAAGTGATCGCGGCGGCGCTCGAGGTGCGCGAGCGGCTCTCGGCGCTGGGCCTGACCAGCTTCGTGAAGACGACCGGCGGCAAGGGGCTGCACGTCGTCCTTCCGATCGAGCCGACCGCCGACTGGCGCGAGGTGAAGAGCTTCGCAAAGGGCCTTTCCGCCGAGATGGCCGCGGATTCGCCGGAGCGCTTCCTCACCAAGGCCTCGAAGGCGGAGCGCGAAGGGCGGATCTTCATCGACTATCTGCGCAACGATCCGACCTCGACCGCGGTCGGGCCCTATTCGACCCGTTCCCGCGCCGGCGCCCCGGTCTCGATGCCGATCGAGTGGAGCGCTTTGAAGCCGGGCCTCGACCCGTGCGAGTTCGTGCTGAAGACGGTGGCGGGGAAATTGAAGCGCCGGCGGTCCGATCCGTGGGCGGACATGCTGACGACAAGGCAGCGGCTGCCGGATTTGCCGCGCGCATAGCGTCATCCTGACGCATGTCAGGACCCATGGACACGAAATTGCATCAAGCAGTCTCCCAGGTTGGAGCCCTGCTTTATGGCGCCGGTGTTCATGGGTCCCGGGTCCCTGGATCAAGTCCAGGGCAGGCAAGCCCGGGATGACGGCCTGGGGCGATGGGCTTGCGCGCTTCGCGGTCCGTCCTATCTCGGCGCAGAAGGAGACGATCATGGCCGAACAGCAGGCGACCCTGGCGGGGGGCTGCTTCTGGTGCACCGAGGCGGTGTTCAACGACGTGATCGGCGTGAGCAAGGTCGAGAGCGGCTATACGGGCGGGCACGTCCCCGACCCCAGCTACAAGCAGGTCTGCAACGGCGACACGGGCCATGCCGAGGCGATCCGGCTGACCTTCGATCCGGAGGTCATCGCCTATGACGAGATACTCGACCTCTTCTTCGCCACCCACGATCCGACCCAGCTCAACCGCCAGGGCAACGATATCGGCACCCAGTACCGCTCGGCCATCTTCCCGCACGATTCCGGGCAGGAAGCTTCGGCGCGCGCGGCGATCGAGAGGGCGCGGGCGGACTGGCCGGATCCAATCGTCACCACGATCGAACCTCTGTCGGACTGGTACCCGGCCGAGGATTATCACCAGGAATATTTCGCCCGGGAAGGCGAGCGGAATCCCTATTGCATGGCGGTGGTCGCGCCCAAGCTTCGCAAGTTCCGCAAGAGCTATGCGGCGCGGCTGAAGAGCCAGGCCGCCGAAGCCTGATTCGGCCGCTTTTACAGCACGTTACGGATGCGAAAGAGTGTGGCGCTGCGGCAACGCCGCAGGCCGCCGACTTCATATTCTCTATGAAAGAAGGCTCGAGAGCCCCTCTGGATCGCGGCTTCTTTCTTCCCGCCGAAAAATCTTTGTTTTGCAACAGTTTCTGTGCAACACATCGCTCACGCAGCCCGCACGGCTGCTTTTTTTTCGGGGGGATGTCCTTATGAAATCGATTCACGCGGCGCTGCTTGCCGGCGCCTCACTCATACTCATGCCTGCCGCCGCAATGGCGCAGGAAGCTCCGGCCGCCGCGCCGGCCGCGGTCGAGCAGGCCCAGCCGGTCGAGGCCGTTGCGGCCGTCGCTCCGGCGCCGGTCATGGCGGTTCTGCCCGCCAACACCGAAATCCCGCTCAGCCTCAACGAGACGATCAGCAGCAAGACCCACCGCCTCGGCGACAAGGTCGCGCTCACCGTCGCCCAGGACGTGAAGGTGGACGGAGTCGTCCTCATCCCGCAGGGCACGCGCGCGGTCGGCCAGGTCACCCGGCGCTCCAACCGCGGCTCGTTCGGCAAATCGGGCAAGATGGACGTCACCTTCCGCTACATCGATCTCGACGGAACGCAGATTCCGGTCGAGGGCCGGCATCATCAGGAAGGCTCGGGCAATACGGCGGCAGCAATCGGCGCGATGGTCGCGGCGGGCGTGGTCGGCGGCCTGATGGTCAAGGGCAAGAGCGCCAAGGTCGAGCAGGGCCGCGAGTTCACGATCCACACCGCCGAGGCGATCCCGGCCATGCTTCCCGCCGACGGCGGGACGCGGGCCACCCTCTCGGCCGATTACCGGCCCGCCGCGGTCGACATGCAGATCGAGACTCCGAAGCAGCGCAAGGCGCGCGAGAAGGCCGAAAAGGCCGCGAGGAACCAGAGCTAGTCGGGACTCGCAAGTGACACGAAAGGGGCGGCTTCGGCCGCCCCTTTTTTTGTTGGGGCGCCGGCGCGGCCGCCGTCCAAAAACTCAGCCCGCCAGCTTGGACAAAGCGAAGGCGGTGAGGAAGCCGGCGACCGCGACCAGGCCGGCGAAATCCCTTGTGCCCTCGAACGCCTCGGGCACCATCGTGTCGACGATCATTGCGAGGATCGCGCCCGCCGCGACGGCCTGGACCGCCGCGATCCAGCCCGGATCGACTCCGGCGAAGGCGACATAGCCGAGGGCGGAGGCGAGGCCGGCGATCAGCGCGATTGCCGCCCAGAGCAGGAAGACGAAGCTCGCGCTTCTCCCTTCCGCCTTCATTCCGGCGGCGCTCGACAGGCCTTCGGGGAGGTTGGACAGGAAGATCGCGATCACCGCCACGAGGCCGACACCTGGCCCCTCGATCAGGCTGATCCCGATCACGATCGATTCGGGGATTCCGTCGAGAAGCGCTCCAAGCGCGAGCGCTCCGCCGTTCGAGGCATTGGCCTTCCTGTCATGGGCGCGATGCTCGGCCGACGAGCGCTTGCGGTGGCGCGCGCCCCACAGGCCCAGGGCGTAATTGCACCCGGTGAAGATGAGCGCGCCGGCAACGAAGCCGGCCGCCACCGGCGCGAATCCGCTGTCGGCGCCGCTGCTCCGAAGCCAGGCCTTGTCCATCAGCTCGAAGGACAAAGCCGAGATGAGCACTCCGGCACCGAAGGCCATGATCGCCGCGACGGTCCGGCGCGACAGCGGCGCATACCAGCCGGCGACCGCTCCGATCAGCAAAGCCGAGCCGCTGAGCAGGCCCCAGAGCCCGGCCTGGAGCATGGCGGGCACTAGGGTCTGTCCTGGCCGCCGGGCCTCGGCGCCGCGGCTCGGCGGAGCCGGTCGGCGATCGCCGCGCCGAGGCCCGAGGACGGGACGGGCGCGACCGCGATCGCGGCGGCCGGCGAGGCGTCGGCTTCGTGCAGGCGGTCGAACAGAGACGCGGCGGCCTCAACCAGGTCGCCCGACGCGCTGAGCGTGGAATCGCCTTCCACCTCTCCGAAGCCGATCAGCCATTCGCCCTGGCGCCGTTCGGTCGCGCCGAGACGGATCGGCTTGGCGGGCGCGTAATGGCTGGCGAGCTGGCCGGGCGCCTCGACCGCCGCCGAGCGGTTCGGCGCGAGCGCGATTCCGAGATCGGAGATCGGCCCGGGCCGGAGAAGCCGAGCGCCGTCCTCGCCCGTCGCGACGATCGTGCTTTCGAGGCCGTGGCCGGTCGGGCCGCCGTCGACGATCAGCGGGATCCGCCCTCCGAGCGAGGAGAGGACGTGGTCGGCGCGGGTCGGGCTCAGCCCTCCGCTGGCATTGGCGGACGGAGCGGCGAGCGGGCGAAGAGTGGCGGCGAGCAGGTCCTGCATCGCCCGATGGGCGGGGACCCGGATCGCGATCGTGGGAAGGCCCGCGGTCACGATCGAAGCGATTCCGGTGCTCGAACGGATCGGCAGGACCAGCGTCAGAGGGCCCGGCCAGAAGCGGCGGGCGAGCTCCCGGGCCGTGTCGTCGAACCGCGCAATGCCCTCGGCCCATTCGAGAGAGCCGAGATGGACGATCAGCGGATTGAAGCTGGGCCGCCCCTTGGCTTCGTAGACGCGCGCGACCGCCTCGGCATTGGTCGCGTCGGCGGCGAGGCCGTAGACCGTCTCGGTCGGCATCGCGACCGTCTGACCGTCGGCGATCAGCCGCGCCGCCTCGGCGATCGCGGCCGCGCAATAGGGCAGCACCCTCGTCTGGTTTTGCGCGTGCACGGGTGCGCGCTATAGGCGCCGGACCAGCCGCGCAACCGAGGCAGCCCACAGCCGATGACCTATACGCCTCCAGTCGCCGAGCAGAAGTTCCTGCTGAGGCATGTCGTCGGGCTCGAAGAGCTTGCCGGTCATGAACAGTTCGCCGAGGCGACCGCGGACCTGGCCGATGCGATCGTCGAGGGCGCGGGCGCGTTCGCCGCGGGCGAGTTCGCGCCGTTGAACCGGATCGGCGACGAGGTCGGAGCGCGCTGGTCGGACGGCATTGTGACCATGCCGGACGGGTTCCGGTCCGCCTATCGCGCCTATGTCGAGGGCGGCTGGGGGACTCTTTCGGGCCCGCCCGAATATGGCGGGCAGGGTCTTCCGCTCGCGCTCGCGGTGGTGGTGATGGAGGATCTCGGCTCGGCGAACATGGGCTTCTCGCTGATCATGATGCTCACGCCCGCGGCGGTCGAGGCGCTCAGGCATCACGGATCGCCCGAGATGCAGGAGGCCTGGCTCGCCAAGCTGGTCAGCGGCGAATGGAACGGAACGATGAACCTGACCGAGCCCCAGGCCGGATCGGACGTCGGTGCCCTGAAGACCCGGGCCGTTCGCCGGGACGACGGAAGCTATGCGATCAAGGGCCAGAAGATCTTCATCACCTATGGCGAGCACGATCTGACCGACAATATCGTCCATCTCGTCCTCGCCCGGACCGCCGACGCGCCGGCGGGGACGAAGGGCATCTCGCTCTTCCTCGTGCCCAAGCTTCGCCTCGCCGCGGACGGGACGCCCGGCGAGCCGAACGACGTGCGCTGCGTCTCGATCGAGCACAAGCTCGGGATCCACGCCTCGCCGACCTGCGTCATGTCATATGGCGACAATGACGATTGCCGGGGCTGGCTGATCGGCGAGGAGCAGGGCGGGATGCGCGCCATGTTCACGATGATGAACAATGCGCGCCTCAATGTCGGGCTCCAGGGCGTGTCGATCGCCGAGCGGGCGATGCAGGCGGCGGTCGCCTATGCCGGAGAGCGGGTGCAGGGCGCGCGCGCCGGCGGGGCGAGCCGCGATCCGGTCCCGATCATCGAGCATCCCGACGTGAGGCGAATGCTCCTGCGCATGCAGGCGCTGACCCAGGCGGCGCGGGCGCTCACTTATTATGCAGCGGGCCAGACCGACCGCGGAAGCGTCGGCGACGGCGCCGCCCGGGCGCGCGCCGACCTGCTCACGCCTTTGGTCAAGGCCTATGGAACGGACGTCGGGGTCGAGGTGGCCAGCCTTGGAGTCCAGGTCCATGGCGGCATGGGATTCATCGAGGAGACCGGCGCGGCGCAGCATTATCGCGACGCGCGGATCGCCCCGATCTACGAAGGCACGAACGGGATCCAGGCGGCCGACCTGGTCGGGCGCAAGATCGGGCTGGAGGGCGGGGCGGTGCTGGCGCGCCTTCTCGCCGACATGCGGGCCGAGGGCGGCGGAGTGCCGTCGCTCGGCTTCCTGATCGATTCGGTCGAGAGGGTCGCCGGGCGGCTCCAGAATGCCGGCCCCGACGACCGGCTCGCCGCTTCCTATCCCTTCCTGACGATGCTCAGCACCGCGGTGTGCGGCTGGCTGCTCGCGCGGCAGAGCGAAGCGCTCGACGGCGAGGAGGGGCTCGATCCGAATTTCGCGGCGATGAAGCGGGCGGCTGCGCGCTTCTATCTCGACCAGATCGTGCCCGAGGCGCTCGGGCTCGAGGCGGCCGCGTCGGCTTCGGCGGAGTTGCTCTATTCAGTGCCCGAGGAGGCGTTCGCGGCGCGTTGACCCCCTGTAACAGGGCCGTCACCCTGAATTTATTTCAGGGTCCAGCTGGTCATGCTTCGGGACGTTGCAGAACTGGATGCTGAAACAAGTTCAGCATGACGGGGGGCGAGGTAGGCCAAGGAGGCGTTCGCGGCGCGTTGAGAACTCACGTCATTCCAGCGCAAGCTGGAATCTCACTGCCCCTTTGCTGCCTCGGAAAAGAAAAATGAGATTCCAGCTTTCGCTGGAATGACGAGGCGCGTTCTAGGCGACGTTCGCCAGCTGCGTCGGGCGCTGGCCGACCGAGCGGTAGACCCTCGGTCCGACGTCGAGGCGGAAGGGGCCCATCTTGTCGGACGGGGTCTCGGGCTCTCGTCCGACCAGCCAGGACATGGAGGTCCGGCCGCTGCCGGGCGTGCCGTCGACGCCCCAATCGTAGGCGACGTTGATCGCGACGATCGGAACGAAGATGCTCCGACCCTGGACCTCGATACCCTTCACCTGCTCCTTCGGCATGGCGATCTGGCCGGAAAGCCTGAGCTCGGCGCCCGGGGCGATGCGGACCAGAGGCGAGCCGCTCTTTTCATGGAGCGGGCCCTTGAGGAAGGCCGCGACGGCCGCCTGGGCGCTTGCGTTGAACATGCGCGTATCGATCCGGATGTTGCGCGCGCTGTCCTCGCCGACATTGCGCAATATCATCTCGTAATGGACGATCGTCTCGGTGTCGGTCGCGACCGCGCGCTCGGGAACGAAGCCGAGCTCCAGCCGCGCCCGGGGCCGGGCGGCGGCCGCCGCCGCTTC